>JAGYLP010000036.1 GCA_018401015.1 Bacteroidales bacterium | reverse complement strand
CCGTTCATGGTTTTAAAAAAAAAGCTGTCCGTGTTGTAACGAACAGCCTTCAAATTGTTGGTGACTCAGCTGTCCCGATTGCCATCGGGAGAACCCAGGACCCTTCCGCTTCGCGGAATGCTCTACCAGCTGAAAAGCCGTTCATGGTTTAAAAAAAAAAGCTGTCCGTATTGTAACGAACAGCCTTCAAATTGTTGGTGACTCAGCTGGGGCTCGAACCCAGGACCCCATCCTTAAAAGGGATGTGCTCTACCAGCTGAGCTACTAAGTCTCCCTTGATTTTCGGCTGCAAAAATAAACGCTTTTTTCTAATCTCCCAAGTATGATGGCTAATTTATCCGGATTAATTCAAGAGTCGACTTTTATTCCCTTGCTAATAACGGATTTACATGGGTGATTTTTTTTTGTTTGGATAGGAAATTGGCTCCCGATTCGTTTGTAGAAAAACAAAAACCGCAATCAAGATGCGGTTTTCGTGTTCGTTCTGTGGGGAAGGATTGATTCAATCCTTCCTATGAGACAGTGATTATAATTGGTGCTTCTCGCAAAAATCGTTCAGTACACCTTCCAAGTTCGGGAAGCCAATCTCCTGTAAGTCGTAATAAACACGGGTATTAGGCTTATCGATTTTAACAATACGGTTCAAATCGATTGGTGTACCAATCACAACAGAATCGCAATCGGTGTTGTTGATGGTTGTTTCCAAATCCTTGAGCTGCTCGGCGCTGTATCCCATGGCAGGTAAGAGGGTGCCAATGTTTGGATAAATCTCGAACGTTTGTGCCAGCTTACCTACTGCATACGGACGTGGATCGATAAGGGCACTAGCTCCGAACTTTTGTGCAGCAACGGTTCCTGCTCCAATTTTCATCTCGCCGTGGGTGAGGGTCGGGCCATCTTCGACAACCAATACTCGCTTGTTTTTAATTACCGATGGATCATCTACCTTGATAGGAGATGCTCCGTCGATGACGATGGCATTTGGATTAACCTTGGCAATGCTGTCGCGTACTGTTTGAATACCTTCAGGTGAAGCTGAATCCATCTTGTTAATTACGATTGCATCGGCCATGCGCAGGTTTACTTCTCCTGGATAGTAACTAAGCTCGTGTCCCGGACGATGGGGATCGGCTACGGTAATGGTCAAATCGGATTTATAGAATGGAAAATCGTTGTTTCCTCCATCCCACAATACGACATCGCAACCATCGGGATCGTTCTCGGCTGCACGTAAAATGGCTTCGTAATCGACTCCGGCATAAATTACATTGCCTCGTACCACATGCGGTTCATATTCTTCCATTTCTTCAACCGTACATTTGTGTTTCGCCAAATCGGCTACCTCTGCATAGCGCTGAACACGCTGGGCATATAAATCGCCATAAGGCATCGGGTGACGCACCGCTACTACTTTTAAACCTTTGTCCATGAGGTATTCAATTACCTTACGGGAGGTTTGCGATTTACCACAACCGGTACGGGTAGCTACCACCGAAATGACCGGTTTGGTGCTTTTTACCATGGTTTCCGATGGGCCGAGCAACACAAAATTTGCTCCGGCTGCATTCACAATGGCACTTAACTCCATCACGCGTGGGTAAGGCACATCAGAATAGGAAAATACACAATCGTTTACTCCATGATCCTTGATTAATTGAGTGAGTTCGGCTTCGGCATAAATAGGAATTCCACCCGGATACAAATCGCCTGCTAATTCTCGTGGATATTTTCTGCCATCAATATCCGGAATTTGAGCTGCTGTAAAAGCCACTACTTCGTAGCTCTCGTTTCCTCGGTAATAGGTGTTGAAATTGTGAAAGTCGCGTCCGGCAGCGCCGATAATAATTACTTTTTTCTTCGACATACGTTGTTTGTGTTAATTAAGTTAATACTTCAGTCCTTACAAATATACTTTTTTTCAAGGCCAAGTTTTTGAATCTGTTCCTAAGCATAAAATCGGAACAAAAGGGTCTAATTTTCTATTTTTTGAGTGACTTGTTTCTTTACTTTTGCGCTTTTCGTATCAACATGAATTATCTTGCGCATTTGCATTTGTCGGCCAATTCGGAACCCATCATGCTCGGGAATTTTATCGCCGATGCGGTAAAGGGTAAGCAATTACTGCACTTTTCGCCAGGGATTCAACAGGGGATTTTGATTCATCGAGCAATCGATACTTTTACCGATAAACACGAGCTGGTTCGGGAGGGGAAATCGCGTCTTTACCCGGTGCTAGGGAAGTTTGCAGGGGTAGGAATCGATTTGTTTTACGATTTTTTCCTTTCGATGTATTGGAATCGTTTTGCTTTGGTCGAAAAACAGGAGTTTATCCGACATGCTTATCGCATCCTGGTGGCGAATTACGGTGTCATGCCTCCTAAAATGCAGCACCTGCTGCCCTTCTTGGTTATTAGTAATTGGCTGGGTAAGTATAGCACTTTCAGTGGATTACGGCAGGTTCTTCGAGGAATGGGGCGACACACTGCCTTGCCAGCAGGTGGGGATCGTGCAGTAGCAGTTTTAGAAGCTAATTACCTCCAGTATGAACAGGAATTTTTAGACTTCTTTCCTCTGTTGAAGGATTACCTGACAAAAAGCTTTTCTCTTGATTTTTAATAACCTGAACCGAATGCTATGCGCTATCTGCTTCAACACTTAATCGCTTACTGGAAGGAACATTTTTCATTTCGATTATATGGTTTTACCCTGATTCTAACGAGTTTACTGGTCTGGTTTAATTATGCACTCGATTTCGAAGATTCCCGCATTGATCGGTATTCCGATTCAAATATTCGGATTTTGTGGTATTTCCTGTATCACATCCTTCCGTATTATGCGGTTGTGCTGGCATCGGCCTTCATTTCGGGCAAAAAAGATTTTTTACGCCAGCCCGGGTTTTGGCTGGTAAGCAGCATCGGTTTTTTGATTCTTGCATTCGATCGAGGAAATAATTTCATTCTACCGCTTGCCAAGTTTTTTAGTAATCATTCACTCACCTTCCCCTTCACGTTCAAAATGGTGAACCGTTGGTTGCCACTTCTCACCGTTCTGGTTCCTCTCGGTTTGTTTTACTGGATCTACCTCCGGAAGTCGATGGGACATTTTTTTGGAGTACGTTCACATGGTCTCCACCTACGCGGATATTTTGGTTTACTGCTCCTCATGGTTCCATTGGTATTAATTGCATCTTATCAGCCCGATTTTTTAAAGCAATATCCGAATTATCAGTCAGCCCGCGGGCATCTCATGGCGCAACATCTGCATTGGCCCGAAACCCTGATTGTGGTGATTTATGAGTTTTCTTATGCCTATTCATTTTTCATGGTAGAACTCTTTTTTCGCGGCTTCCTAATATTTGCTCTTAGTCGCTATTTGGGCAACGAAGTGGTACTGCCCATGGCGGTCACTTATTGTGTGTTGCATTTCGGCAAACCAATGGGAGAGGCCATTTCTTCTTTCTTTGGCGGTTATATTTTAGGCGTGTTAGCCTTACGTACTAAAAATATTTATGGCGGAATTATTATTCACATTGGAATAGCCTGGCTTATGGAAGTTTTCGCATTTTGGCAACTCAGCTAAAGCCTTTCCTTAAAACCTTAATTTTGTTACATATTCGTCTATGTAGATATTTGATTCTTGAGGGGAAAAGCCTACTTTTAGCCGAGCTTTTTTAACATCAACTAAATTGAAATTATATGCAAAGAATTACGGTAATTGGCGCTGGTAATGTAGGTGCAACCTGTGCCAATGTGATCGCACACAAAGAACTTGCGAAAGAAGTAGTCTTAATCGACGTGAAAGAGGGCGTTGCCGAAGGGAAAGCGCTCGATATTTGGCAAACTTCTTCCATCAACAACTTCAATACCCGCGTTGTGGGTTATACCAACGATTATTTGAAAACCCGCGGATCTGGGGTCGTGGTAATCACCTCCGGCTTACCTCGTAAACCTGGTATGTCGCGCGACGATTTGATTAAAACCAACGCACAAATCGTCAAAGATGTGACTGAAAAAGTGATTAAGTACTCACCGGAGGCTATCATCATTGTTGTATCGAACCCGCTCGACGTAATGACTTATGCCGCTCATTTAGCTTCGAATAAGGATAAACGTAAAGTGTTTGGAATGGCCGGAATTCTCGATAGTGGTCGTTACAAAGCTTTCTTAGCCGATGCCTTGAATGTTTCGCCCAAAGATATTCATGCTCTGTTGATGGGTGGCCATGGCGACACCATGGTTCCGCTGCCTCGTTATACCTCTGTTGGTGGTATTCCCGTTACTCAGTTGCTCGATAAAAGCGTCATCGATAAAATTGTAGAACGTACTCGCAAAGGGGGTGGCGAATTAGTGAATTTGATGGGAACTTCCGCCTGGTATGCACCCGGAGCTGCTGCTGCTCAAATGGTTGAGGCAATTGTGGACGATCAACAACGCATCTTCCCGGTTTGTGCCCGCCTCGATGGTGAATATGGTTTAAAAGACGTTTACATGGGTGTTCCGGTTCGATTAGGCCGTTCGGGTATCGAAGAAATTATCGATATCGATTTAGATAAAGACGAAAGAAAATTATTAAGCGATTCAGCTGCCTCCGTGAAAGGAGTGATGGATGTCCTGGATGGAATGGACCTCTTTTAGTCGATTAGCTTAGATTGTTTGAGCCCCTGAAGATGAGCGGTTAAAGCCCTCCCTTCAGGGGCTTTTTTTTGCATGTTGGAAGGAACTTGAATTAATTCGCAATTTGTCTTTCTAAGTAATTGAAAAAATGCCTTTTAATTCTAATTTTGTGGGAACTAATATGCTACAGGGAAATGTCGTCAGTTAAAATTCAATCTGCTTTAATTTCAGTTTATTATAAAGATAACCTGGACGAAATAGTCCGCTTATTACACGATTTGGGAGTGACCATCTATTCCACCGGAGGAACCCGTTCATTTATTGAAAAATTAGGTGTTCCCGTAATTGATGTAGAAGAAATTACCGGGTATCCGGCCATTCTGGGAGGAAGAGTAAAAACCTTGCACCCTGGCATTTTCGGAGGAATTCTGGCTCGTCGGGAGGAAAGTATGGATCAACAACAATTGGTCGATTTTAAAATACCTCCTATCGATTTGGTTATCGTCGATTTATATCCTTTCGAGGAAACACTTGCCTCGGGAGCTACCCACCAACAAATTATTGAAAAAATCGATATAGGAGGTATTTCCCTCATTCGGGCTGCCGCAAAAAATTTTCAGGATGTGCTCACCATTTCCTCCCGGCAACAATATGCCGCTTTGCTTCAATTGCTGCAGGAAAATGGAGGAACCTCCACGCTCGGGCAACGGAAAGATTTTGCGATGGAAGGATTCCGGTGGTCGTCGCACTACGATACGCGCATCTATGCTTATTTTGCTGGCGAATCGGATACTAGTTTCAAAAAGAGCATCCTCGAAAGTCAAGCCCTGCGCTATGGTGAAAATCCGCATCAGCAAGGTCGTTTCCATGGTAATTTAAGCGAACTGTTCGATCAACTGCATGGGAAAGAAATCAGTTACAATAATTTACTCGATATCGACGCCGCAGTGAACCTGATCCGGGAGTTCGATGAGCCTACTTTCGCTATTCTGAAGCATACGAATCCTTGCGGATTAGCTTCTCGACCTAATATGAAAGAAGCTTACCTGGCTGCTTTAGCAGGCGATCCGGTTTCCGCTTTTGGAGGCATTTTGATTGCGAATCAAACCATCGATTCGCAAGCTGCCGAGGAAATAAACCGCCTGTTTTTCGAAGTAATTATTGCTCCCGGTTATGATGCCACTGCACTTGAATATTTAATGCAGAAGAAAAACCGGATCATTTTGGTAATGAAACAAGTGCAACTGCCTACTAAACAATTCCGAAGCCTTTTGAACGGAGTATTAGCTCAAGATAAAGATCTTAGAACGGAAACCCCCGACGACCTAAAAGTGGTAACCGATGTGGCTCCGGAAAGTATTCATATCGACGATTTATTGTTCGCAAATAAAATTGTGAAACATACAAAATCCAATGCCATTGTTTTGGCTAAAAATAAACAGCTTATTGCCGGTGGAGTAGGACAAACATCCCGGGTCGATGCGTTGAAGCAAGCCATCGAGAAAGCTCATTCCTTCGAATTCGATTTGAATGGAGCCGTTTTAGCTTCGGATGCTTTTTTCCCTTTTGCCGATTCTGTCGAAATTGCTCAGCAGTACGGAGTTAAGTCCATTATTCAGCCAGGTGGGTCGGTCAGAGACCAGGAAAGCATCGATTATTGCAATCGCCATGGAATGAGCATGGTGTTTACAGGAAACAGACATTTTAAACATTAATTCATAACAGCACAACATATGGGTGTTTTTAATTTTCTTACTCAGGAAATAGCGATCGACCTGGGTACAGCAAACACCATTATCATCAATAATGGAAAAATTGTGGTGGACGAACCTTCTATCGTTGCCATTCATCGAACTACCGGGAAATTACTGGCTATAGGCGAGAAGGCTCGCCAGATGCACGGAAAAACCCACGAGGATATCAAAACGATTCGCCCTTTGCGCGATGGGGTGATTGCCGACTTTCAGGCAGCTGAGCAGATGATTCGTGGGATGATCAAAATGATTAATCCTCGGAAAAGGCTTTTTAATCCCTCCTTGAAAATGGTAATTTGCATTCCATCCGGAGCAACCGAGGTGGAGCAGCGTGCTGTTAAAGATTCTGCCGAACATGCCGGGGGGCGCGAGGTTTATCTGATCGAAGAGCCCATGGCCGCTTCACTTGGTATTGGAGTAGACGTGGAAGCTCCGGAAGGAACCATGGTGGTTGATATTGGTGGAGGAACCACTGAAATTGCCGTGATTGCGCTTGGAGGTATCGTTTGTCAGAAATCGATTCGGATTGCCGGCGATGATCTAACGGCCGATATTCAAGAATACATGCGCCATCAGCACAATATCAAGATTGGCGAACGAACAGCCGAAATCATTAAAATCAATGTAGGAGCCGCATTGCCCGATTTGGAAAATCCACCCGAAGATTTTATCGTACGAGGTCCGCACCAAATGACTGCCTTGCCCATCGAAATACCGGTTAGTTATCAGGAGATTGCTCATTGTCTCGATAAAAGTATCTCGAAAATTGAAACCGCTATCCTCAATGTTTTAGAAGAAACTCCCCCTGAATTATACGCCGATGTATATCGACGCGGTGTTTATTTGGCCGGTGGAGGTGCTCTCCTAAAAGGACTCGATAAACGTTTGTCGGATAAAACCAATATCAAGTTTCATGTATCGGAAGATCCATTGCGTGCTGTAGCGAGAGGAACCGGTATCGCTCTTAAAAATGCCGATCGATTTACTTTCCTGAAACGATAAACTTGATTAATCCGTTTCGGCTATGATTAGAGCTTTCCTTCAGTTTTTAGAAAAATACCAATTACTCATATTCTTTCTGATTCTGGAGTTAATCGCTTTTTCGCTTTTCCTAAACCGACATGCTTATCAGCGAACACGCATCCTCAATTCGTCGAATGTGGTTACCGGCTTCGTGTTTAATTCTTATCGAAACATTACGGCCTATCTCGACCTTAAAAGTTCGAACGAAGAATTGGTCGCTGAAAATATTCGATTGTATAATGCCCATCAATCCGATTTCTTTCAGTTTTCACAGGAAAGTGCTGATCCTAACCGATTTGTTTATCTGCCAGCAAGGGTTATCAACAACTCAGTGAGTCATTCCCGCAATTTTATGACCTTGAACAAAGGCCGTCTCGATGGGGTAGAGGTGGAGATGGGAGTTGTATCGCCTTCGGGGGCAGTGGGGGTTATTTATTCCGTGAGCGATCGCTATTCCATTGCCATTTCCCTACTGAATGAACAATTTCGCCTCAGCTCCAAGATAAAACGCAATGCTTATTTTGGTTCCTTGCACTGGAATACACTCGATGCACGGTATGCCGTTCTGGAGGAAATTCCCGGTCATGTCGATGTGCAAGCAAACGACACCATCGTAACGAGTGGCTATTCATCGATTTTCCCCGAAGGAATTCCCATCGGTTTAATCGAGGAGGTGAAGCTTAATCCAGGCAGTAATTTTTATCAGCTAAAAGTAAAATTAAATCCTGATTTTCAACGCTTAGACTACGTCTATATCATTCAAAACAGGGACGCCTTCGAAATACAAACCCTCGAAAAAGCGCTGCAAAATGATTAATGTTTTTCTTCGAAATATTGTCCGCTTTTTCTTTCTAGTCCTCCTGCAGGTGCTAGTGCTCAACCATGTGCACCTCTTTTCCCTGTATAATCCGTTTTTCTACCTGCTGTTCATTGTTTTGTTACCCTTCGAAACGAATAAACTCCTGGTGCTCTTGCTTGGTTTTGTATTAGGACTAAGCATCGATATTTTCAGTAATACCCTAGGTTTGCATACTACTGCAACGGTATTTGTGGCATTTATCCGACCCTTAGTACTCAACCTACTCGCTCCACGCGAAGGCTACGAGCCGGGATCCTTTCCACGGGTGCATTACTACGGATGGACATGGTTTTTACGCTACTCGTTCATTCTAACCCTTGTCCATGCACTGATAATTTATATGCTGGAATTTTTCAATATCCAGGAGTTGGGGCAGATTCTGAAGCATAGCCTTATCTCTACGCTATTCACTACCGTTCTCTTGCTGATTAGTCAGTTCTTTATTTTCCGAAAATGAGAAAATTCGACAATCGTAAATATGTCATGGGAGCCATCATTGTTATCCTGGCTCTGATTATGCTGATTAAGCTCTTCATGATACAAATGGTCGATACGCGTTACAAAATTTCGGCTCAAAATAATTCGCAACGACACGTAACAGAGTATCCTGCACGAGGCCTTATTTACGACCGACAAGGCGCTTTAATGGTTTATAATCAGGCAGCCTACGATCTGATGCTTATCCCTCGTGAAATGAAAGCTTTTGATACGCTTGAATTAGCTGATGTGGTGGGGATTTCGGTCGATGAAATGAAGGGTGGGATTCAGAAAGCCAAACGCTACTCGCGCTATAAACCTTCCGTTTTGGTGAAGCAGCTCAACACCGAAACCTATGCCATTTTACAAGAAAAACTCTACAAGTATCCGGGTTTCTTCGTTCAAACTCGTACTCTGCGCAAGTATCCCAGCCCCATTGCCGCTAATGTGCTTGGTTATGTGGGTGAAGTAGATGAAAAATGGCTGGAAAACAATGCCTATTATCAGCAAGGGGATTATGCGGGAATTAGTGGACTGGAAAAAGTTTACGAGGAAATGTTGCGGGGTAAAAAAGGGGTTTCTATTTATCTGGTGAATGTGCACAATACCATTCAAGGTAGTTTTATGAACGGACAATACGATACTGCAGCCATTGCCGGCCGTAACCTAACCACGACCCTCGATTTGGAGTTGCAGGCATACGGGGAACGCTTGATGCAAAACAAAATTGGCAGCATCGTGGCCATTGAGCCTGAAACCGGTGAGATTTTGGCCCTGGTATCGAGTCCCATTTACGATCCGAACCTCTTAGTGGGCCGCGTGCGAGGACAAAATTACAGGAGCCTACAAGCGGACTTGAATAAGCCCTTGTACAACAGGGCTCTAATGGCTCAATATCCGCCAGGATCAACCTTTAAGCTGATAACCGGTCTCGTTGGGTTGCAAGAGGGAGTGTTGAATCCCGGCATTACCTACGCTTGCAGTGGACCGAATTCACTGCCAATCAAATGTTCCCATTTTCACGATACGCCCATTGGCTTGATTCATTCCATCGAAGAGTCCTGTAATCCCTACTTTTGGAAGGTTTTTCAATCCGTTATGGATAATCAGGCTTATCCGAAAATTCAGGATAGTTTTACCTCCTGGCGGAACCATGTAATGAGTTTTGGGTTAAATCAGAAGTTTCAAACCGATTTGTTCAGTGAATCACGAGGAAATATTCCCGATATCGATTATTTTAATCGTTACTACGGAGAAAAAGGCTGGCGTGCCTTAACGGTTCGCTCGTTATCGATTGGACAGGGAGAAATTTTGTTGACTCCTCTTCAATTGGCTAATCAGGCTGCAACGATTGCGAATCGTGGTTACTTTAGGCCACCGCATTTGGTGAAGCAAATCGATGGGCTCGATTCGCTCGAGTTTCAGAAAGAAATTCATCGAACCACCATCCATCCGGAGCATTTCGAACCCATTATTGAAGGAATGCGATTGGTTTATGCGGGCGACCACGGAACTGCTCGTTGGTATCGAAACGATAGTATCCCGATGGCCGGTAAAACAGGAACGGCCGAAAATCCGCATGGCGACGACCACTCCATCTTTATCGCTTTTGCACCGATTGATAATCCACGTATAGCCATTTCAGTTATCGTGGAAAACTCCGGATTTGGATCTACTTGGGCAGTTCCCATTGCAACACTCATGATGGAAAAGTATTTAAAAGGTGCCATTAGTCGAAACTGGGTTGAAACCCGCATGCTGGAAGGCAATTTAATGCCAAAGCCCGATCCGGTTGAAGTAGCTGAATGATACAATGAACGTTAATAAATGAGGATGCGAAGACGAGTAAATTATATACAAGAAATGGATTGGCTTACGGTGTTGCTTTATTTGCTCATGGTAGGATTTGGCTTGGTTAATATTTACTCTTCGGCCTATAATTCCGAACTGCCTTCTTTGTTTGAAACTTCGCAACGCTATGGTAAGCAGATTCTTTGGATCGGAGCTGCCCTGGTTTTTGCTATTGTCATCTTCCTAATCGATTCTCGATTTTATTCCTTCATTGCCTATCCGTTTTACCTTCTCATGATGGTTGTACTGGTATTCATTATCTTCTTTGGGATAGAAGTAAATGCCGCAAAATCGTGGATTGAGATTGGATCGTTTCGGATTCAACCGGCCGAATTTGGAAAACTGGCAGTTGGTCTTGCTTTAGCAAAATACCTGAGCAGTATCAGCCTAAATGCCTATACACCGGCCACTTTTGTTCGAATTGGTGCGATTGTTTTTATACCCATGCTGCTGGTGCTTATGCAGAATGATACGGGCTCAGCACTCGTCTATTTTTCCTTCATCATGGTTCTGTATCGCGAAGGTTTGTCGGCCAATTTCCTGTGGATTGGTTTAGCTTCGGTCTTTCTTTTCGTGATGTCCTTCATGGTTCCCATTTTTTTTCTCGCCCTGGGAATTATCGTAGCCGCCTATCTCTACATGCTGATCACGCCTAAACTGATCAAAACCAAATGGGTCGTTGGTCTGGTTGTAATCGGCGCCTTTTTTCTTGCCTATTATGGTCAATCGTTTCTGGATCTGAATTTTACGGCTTATTTCTGGCTCGTGAGTCTATCTATCGGCGGAGCCTTGGTTTTGCTGGGTTATGGCTGGTGGTACCGGGTTAAACGATTTGTGCAAGGCAGTTTGGTACTCATCTTTTCCCTCCTCTTTGTTAGTTCGGTCGATTTTGTTTTTAACGAGGTACTCGAGGCGCATCAGCAAAATCGTATTCTGGTACTATTGGGAAAGAAAAGCGATCCGCAAGGTGTCGAGTGGAATGTGATTCAATCGAAAATTGCCATCGGTTCCGGAGGCCTTGCCGGGAAAGGTTTCTTAAATGGCACCCAAACCAAGTTCGATTTTGTTCCCGAACAAAGTACCGATTTTATTTTCTGCACAGTCGGCGAGGAATGGGGTTATATAGGAACATCGGCTGTAATTGTACTCTTCGTGATATTCCTTTTGCGACTCATTTATCTGGCTGAGCGACAACGTTCTAATTTTAATCGAATTTATGGTTGGGGAATTACCTCGGTTTTCTTTTTTCATTTCGCCGTAAATATTTCTATGACGATTGGGTTGGCACCGGTAATCGGAATACCTCTTCCGTTCTTTAGCTACGGAGGATCCTCCTTGTGGGCATTTACCATCATGTTATTCATCTTCCTGCGTCTCGATTCTACGCGGAAAGAATTCCTGCAATAGCCGACGGGCATACGCCTGCCAAGTAGAAGTCCCGATTCATTCGGGTATTTGCCTTAAACGGAAGTGCTTGATCCGTTTTAATTTAGTTTGAAGTTTCCCGGAAGTAATTTACTTTGGGTTGTTACTTTACCATTAAAAAGATGGACCAACTTCAGATCCTTAACGAGAACATTATTAGTGTTTTAAAGGAGCGATTCCTCCAATACCCTCAACGGCATCTAATCATAAAGTGGGAAGCTGTAGAGCCTCTTCTTAGGAAATATCCCGAAAAGCTAAAGGCTATCATGCAAATGGAACAAACAGGTGGCGAACCCGATTTGCTGGGTTTTTCCCCGGAGAAAGATGCCTTTCTGTTCGTCGATTTTTCGAAAGAATCACCTACCGAACGCAGGAGCTTATGCTACGATGAGGCTGCTCTGGAAAGTAGAAAGCAGAATAAGCCTCGAGGAAGCGCTCTGGGAGCAGCCATGGGAATGGGGGTTGAATTAATGACGATTTCAACGTATCATCTCCTTCAGGAAAAAGAACAAGTCGATACCAAAACCTCGAGTTGGCTCGCCACTCCCGCCGATATACGAGCGTTAGGAGGAGCAGTTTTTGGCGATAACCGGTATAACACGGTGTTCATTTACCACAATGGTGCTGAATCGTATTATGCAGCAAGAGGATTTCGCAGCGAGTTGTATCTTCCAGTAAAATAATTGATTATCTGGTTATCGGAGATTTTCGAAATCACGAATTGTCACTTCTGGAGCTCTTTACAGACAGTCTTAGTGCTCTTTGTGCATATCTTCCTTAAAAACCAATTCGCCTTGAACATAGGTACGGAGCACTTTCCCGTGCGGAAGAATTTCTTCCGGTTCGCCTAATAAGTTGATGTCGAGTACGACTAAATCAGCCCACTTGTTAGGTTCGAGACTTCCTTTTTGATCTTCTTCGAAAGCTGCTTTGGCAGCCCAAATCGTCATTCCTTTCAAGGCATCCAGTTTCGAAAGGGCTTCTTCTTTCTGAAAACCTCCCGGAGGGTTGCCCAGTACATTTTTTCGTGCCACTGCGGCGTAAAAGGTTAGCAAAGGATTCACTTCTTCGATAGGGAAATCGGTTCCTAAAGGAATAAACTGGTTTGTCTGTAAGAGGGTTTGAAACGCATAGGCCGATCGGATACGCTCGGAGCCAATGCGCGTCTCAGCCCAAGGCATATCGGAGGTAGCATGGGTCGGTTGAACCGATGGGATGATCTTGTAGGTATCGAATAAGGTAAAGTCTTCGGGATGAACGATTTGAGCATGTTCAATCCTCCAGCGCAGGTCGTTCCCGGAATCGAGGAATTGAGCGTAGAGCTTTAACACAAAGCGGTTGGCCGAATCGCCTATTGCATGGGTACATACCTGATAACCGTGTGTTAAGGCCAATTGGCAATAATGCTTGTAGAATTCCGGATCATGAAGGATTAATCCGGTTTGATTAGGCTCGTCGGAGTATGGTTCCAATAATTTAGCTCCTCGTGAGCCTAAAGCTCCATCGGCAAATAACTTAATAGACCGAACACTCAAGCGATCCGTGCAATACGGTCCATTTGGTAAGAAATAATCCATGTTCTCCGAATTCGATTCGAGCATGGCGTAAAGGCGTATTTTTAAGTCTCCCGATTGGTGCATCGAATCGATGAGGAGGATTAAATCTTTTTTCAATCCTGCATCGGCAACGGAGGTTAATCCTAATTGGAAGCAGGTCTCTTGCGCCAGCAGCAAGGCTTTTCGTTGAAAGGCTTGATCCGGTTCGGGGATGTGCCTCGCAACTAAATCCATTGCCTGGTCAATCAAAATGCCAGTTGGTTCTCCATCCGCAAGCAGTATTTCTCCGCCATCTACACGGGTATCCGCAGTAATGCCGGCTAATTCAAGGGCTTTGCTATTTACCCAAGCTGCATGACCGTCGATGCGGATGAGGTAAACCGGATTATCGGGGAAAATTCGATCGAGGATGTGCTTATCAGGAAAGGCTTGGTTGTTCCAATCGTTCTGATCCCAACCCCTTCCTTCAATCCAAAAAGAGGGATTTGCATCCCGATGTTCTTCCAACCGTTTACAAACCTCGTCTGCAGAGCCGGTTTCACGTAAATCCGCTCGACGAAGTAAATTCGAACCATAACCGTAGAAGTGCGCATGAGCATCGTAAAAGCCCGGATACACGAACTTTCCGTCCAAATGATGCATCGAATCGCTCTCATAATTCTTCAGAATTTCTTGATTGCTGCCAGTCGCTATAATCTTTCCATTACGAATGGCCAAAGCTTCAGCCTGGCTTAAATTGGAATCCAGTGTAAAAATTGTTCCGTGGTGTAGAATTATATCAACTTTTTCGGTCGTCGAGCAGGAAGTCATACTGATCAGAATAAGGAATGCAAGGAATTTCATAATGCTTGGAGCTTGATGTGGCGCTAATTATGGATTAGTTGATGGAGGAATGATATGCACATCGCGCTGAGGAAATGGAATCTGAATCTGGTTTTTACGGAATTCATCGTCGATGGCAAAACGAAGGTTACTCTTAGTGTTTTCAACATAAAAAGGATCGTTTACCCAAAAGTAAAGTTGGAAATCGAGCGATGAATCGCCAAAGTCCGAGAACCGTACAAAGGGTTTTGGGTCGGCACTAATAGCTGTTACCTGATTGGCGCAATGTAGCAGAACTTTTTCCACCAACCGCGTATCGGAACCATAAGCTACTCCGACATTTACGTGAAAACGGGTTCTCCCGGCAACATCGCTCCAATTAATCGTGTTCTCGCTTACCAGTTTCGAATTTGGGATTACTACAATGATATCGTCGCGGGTTTTTAATTTCGAGGTTCGCAATCCAATACGTATTACTTTTCCAACCATTTGATTTTCGACCTCCATTACATCGCCCACTTTGATGTTTTGTTCGAATAAGATTAGTAAACCCGAAACATAATCGTTGAATATTTGCTGAATACCAAGGCCTAGACCTACCAAGAGGGCTGCGGAACTGGCCAGCAGAAGATTCAGTTTAAAGCCCAGGCTATCGAGCGCAATGCCAATGGCAATGACCCAAATGATGTACTTAATGATTTGATAAATAGATAGAACGCTGCCAGAGTCAATCGTACTGCGCTGACTATACCGCATTAATCCTTTTTTTATTAGTTTCAGTACCAGGCCTGTTACCACCAGAATGATGAAAGTAAGGAGCAAACTCCACAAACTGATATTGATTTTATCGGTTTCGATAATCGAAAAAGATAAGATGGATTGTAGCTTTTCTATTAGTTCCATTCCAATGAATTAAGTTCCCCTAAAAGTAAATTTTTCTTTGAAAAGGGAGGAAGAAAAGCGTGTACGAATGAGGGTGTTTTAGGAGGAACGTTTTGCTTAGGAAGATGGAATGAAGTCCGATACCTAGTCTTCCAGGTCTTTGCAAATATTGCAGTAACGCTCATAGGGGCATTGGTGAGGCGAACTATGGCAAAAATCCAGGTGCATTTCACCGGCTAAAGCTAGTTTTACTTCTTTTCTCCAATGCTGACGAATAATCCGATAGCGTTCTATTTTGGGCAGCAAAAGGGGGAAATCGAAGTAGAAATGATATGCTTGCAGGAGTTTTTCCAGTTTATAGGAAAGGATGTCCAGCTCCGCTTCGCTCAACTTATGCGGTTCAGGCAGTGCTTCGATGCTTATATGAAATAAATCCTCGAAGCGAATCATACCGCCCGCAACAAATTTCTGCTTATTTAAGGCTAAACCATTGCTCAAATAACCTTTAGCTGCAAAAAATTGTTGGGCTTCCAACTCTAACTTCTCGATATCTTCAATTAGGTAATCGAGGTAATCACTCATGGTATGTTTACTTACTCTATCCAAAATAGCTTGTTCCAATTTTAACCTTTAAACGGCAAGCTGTTTTTTTTGTTCACCTATTCCCTTTTATTATTCCTGAATCCCAATTTGATGAAGAAGATTGATGGCATCTTGCACGGTTTTTACTTGATTCAGGATTAAGCTAAGCCGATCGTTCGATTCCTTTAATTTCGATAAACGCGGATTCTTTTGCACAAACTGGAGTACTCGTCCAAAGGCAGGCGACTCATAATACGGTGAATCGGGGATGGCGATGAAATAGCAAATCATGATGCCGGATTTTAGGCTGATTTTTTCGATACCCAACTTAATTGCTTGCCAACGCAATCGAACCACCCGAAACAAATCGATGGTTTCGGAAGGTATTTTACCAAAGCGGTCGAGCAAACTGAGTTCAAAGCGGTCGAGTTCGTCGGGGTCGCTAATCTTATCGAGTTCACGATAAATTTTCAAACGCTCTGCCGTGTTCTGAATGTAGGTATCGGGAATGAGCATACTCAAATCGGTTTCTACATTGCAATCCGATACATAATTCCTTTCCCGGGGTTTTTTTCCGGCTTCCACCTGATTGAATAGTTCGCTGAATTCGGTTTCTTTCAACTCGAGCATGGCCTCGTCGAGGATGCGCTGGTAAGTTTCTAGTCCAATTTCATTGATAAATCCACTTTGCTCGGCTCCGAGCAAATTTCCGGCTCCGCGAATATCCAAATCCTGCATGGAAATATTGAAGCCCGATCCTAATTCCGAAAATTCCTCAATCGCTTTCAACCGTCTCCGTGCATCCATCTTGAGCGAATGTAAGGGTGGTGCCATTAAGTAACAAAAGGCTTTCTTGTTGCTGCGTCCTACGCGTCCTCGCAGCTGGTGTAGTTCACTCAATCCAAAATTCTGTGCTTCGTTTATGATGATGGTATTGGCATTCGGAATGTCCAATCCGCTCTCGATGATGGTGGTTGCTATCAGTACATCGTAATCGCCCTGAATAAAGCCGAGCATTACCTGTTCCAGCGCTTTCCCGTCCATCTGACCATGCCCAACCACGGTTTTTACCTTCGGATTAATTTTCTTGATCATCGCCTCTACTTCGTAGATGTTTTGAACACGATTATGAATGAAGAAGACCTGTCCGTCGCGATTCAATTCATATTCAATAGCTTGCCGGATAATGTCGGGGTGAAAAGCGTGTAGTTCGGTTAGAATCGGATAGCGGTTGGGAGGGGGAGTGTTGATTACGGATAAGTCGCGGGCACCCATCATGGAGAATTGTAAGGTTCGCGGAATGGGCGTGGCAGTGAGGGTTAAAGTATCTACGTTAACTTTAAGTGCCTTGAGCTTTTCTTTTACGGCTACCCCAAATTTTTGTTCTTCGTCGATAATGAGTAAACCTAAGTCGTTAAAAAGAACCTCTTTCCCGATGATTTTGTGGGTTCCGATAAGAATATCCAGTTTCCCTTCGGCCAGACGGTGCAATATATCTTTTTGTTCCTTTCCGCTTCGGAATCGACTGATGTAATCGACGGTAACCGGAAAGTTTTTCAACCGATCGCGAAAGGTATAGAAGTGCTGCATGGCCAGAATGGTTGTGGGAACGAGCACGGCCACTTGTTTTCCATCGGTAGCTGCTTTGAAAGCTGCGCGAATTGCAATTTCGGTTTTGCCGAAGCCCACATCGCCGCAAACCAATCGGTCCATCGGGATAGCCGATTCCATGTCCTCCTTTACTGCCTGGGTCGTTTTAAGCTGATCGGGTGTGTCTTCGTAAATGAACGAAGCTTCTAACTCATTTTGTAAATAGGAATCCGGACTAAACGCAAAGCCTTCTTCCTTACGCCGCTGCGCATAAAGGGTTATCAGTTCGCGAGCAATATCCTTGACCTTCGACTTGGTTTTCTTCTTTAAGTTATCCCAGGAAGCACCGCCCAATTTACTCAGGCTGGGCGATTCATCTTCTTTACCCCGATAGCGGGAAATACGATGCAGGTTGTGGATTCCAACCAGTAAAGTGTCGTTGTTTCGATAAGTTAACCGGATCACTTCCTGCCAGTTGCCATTTTTTTCGATACGAGCCATTCCGGCAAATACACCGATTCCATGATCGGCATGCACCACGTAATCGCCCGGTTGTAAGCCAGCTAGTTCTTTAAAATTGATCGATTCTTTTTTGGAGATATTGCCCCTCAATCGGTATTTGTAGTAGCGTTCAAAAAGTTGATGGTCGGTGTAGGCCGCCAAACGCAGGTCATGGTCGATAAAGCCTTGCGAAAGAGCTGTTTGTTGGTAGTAGTAAGGTTTCTCCGACCATTTCCCCAATTCGGAATAAATGGTATCGAGTCGGTCTATTTGCTTTTGCGATTGAGTAAAGAGGATGTTTTCGTAGGCTTCTTCGAACCGTTCGTTGAGGTATTGGAAAAAATACTCGAAGTTTTTGTTGAAGTTGGGTTGGGGGCTAATCGAGAATGAAAGGGTTTGGGAGTCGGTGAAGAAGCTTCGTTGTCCGAATTCGATTAGATTGAAATCGAGGCATTTATGAAGTAATTCTTCCCGACTAAAAAAGTTGGAGCTTTGATCACTTACATAATGCTCGATAGCCGCCAGACCCAGGTCGATATCGGAAAAGAAAATGGGACTCTTAAGCGATAGGAAATCACTAATTGCCTGCGATTTCGAGCTAAGAGAATTAAACTGAATATTGGGGATTATTTGAATTTTTTCGAGAGGCGTTAGTGAAAGTTGACTGTCCACTTCGAAGGTTCGAATTGATTCGACGGTATCGCCAAAAAAGTCGATTCGATACGGATATTCATGACTGAAGGAGAAAATATCCACGATACTTCCCCGAATGCTGTATTGTCCTGGTTCATAAACAAAATCGACCCGTTCAAATTCGTAGGTTTCGAGGACCTCGGCAATGAACGAGATGCTGAGCGATTCGTTCACTTGCAGCTGAAGCGTATTTTCCCGGAGATCGTCGGAAGTCATGATTTTTTCGCAGAGTGCTTCGGGATAAGTAACAATAATGGCCGGTTTCGATTCAGTGCTTAGTAGTTGAATCACTTCGGTACGCAGGATGATGCTACCTGCATCGATTTTATCCGGGTCGATAGCCCGTTTGTAGGACGAAGGGAAGAAGAGCACCGGAGTATTGGGTAGGATGTTTTCGAGGTCGTTGAGCAGATAAGCAGCTTTTTCTTTGTTTTCCTCTACCAGTAGGAAAGGATGATTCGATTCGTGAAATCCGGCTGCGAGATGTAGGGCGAGCGATGAGCCTGTAAGTCCCTTAAGATGGATTCGTTGCTTCTTATTATGAAGGTTTTGGCGTAGTTCTTTCAGGGCGGGTTTTTGTCCGATCCATTGAAGTATAGCTACGATATCTTTCATACAATTTTCTTTAAAAAGTTGCAAAAGTATCGATTAATTTGGAGGATTGAGAAGCAGAAAACCTCGAAGCGTCATATTGCTTTCAAACTATTCAAAACTTTGTATATTTGCGCCGCCAATTAATAGGCGGTCCGGTAGCTCAGTTGGATAGAGCAACAGCCTTCTAAGCTGTGGGTCGTGGGTTCGATTCCCGCCCGGATCACGAGACAGTATTGAGTACTGAGTATTAAGCACGCAGCAGATAGCTCTTTTCCAACCAGTTTCCTCCCTCAATACTCACTACTCACTACTCACACTCAATACTCACTTGTCGGTTGGTTTTGTTGTTTTTCTGTTAATTTTGAGCATCTTCCTAAACGAAAATCAAATGATGGACCGGTTAATCGCTTTTGGCGATATTCATGGAATGGCATTGCCGGCAAAGGCTGCTGTTGATTTGGCAGAACAACTCGAAGCAAAAGCCGTTTTTCTCGGCGATTATGTCGATCGAGGATTAGAATCCATGGAGACCCTGAAAATTTTAGCACGAGCCAAGGAAACCCATCCCGATTGGGTTTTTCTCCGAGGGAATCATGATCAGATGCTCCTGGAATTGATATCCGGTCGGAAAAAAGAAACCGATATCGGAGTGCTTTTCAATGGAGGAATGTATGCTTATCAGCAATCGTCCGATGCCTATCGTCAATGGTTGTATGCTGATGTCGATGTGCAGCAAACGACGCAGCATTTTTTAAAGGAACTGACCCCTTACTATGAAACCCTCAAGCTCATTTTCCTTCACGGTGTGTTGAATGGCTCACGGAAGAAAATTACCGATTTTCCGGAGGAAGAATTGAGGTGGAACTACGAGTATAGACCTAAGTGGAAAGGTAAGCCCTTTGTACATGGGCATCTGCCGGTGAATGAGGTCGAATTTAGGCTGAAAGGCGTCAATATCAATACTGCTTGTGGATATGAAAACGGCTATCTCGCTGGTTTACTGCTTGAAAACGATTCGCTGGAAAAGCATCAAGTTTTCAAGATCGACTATGATGGAAATTGGACTCGCAGCGAAGTAGTTTCCAATCCATAAGCGCATGTAAACGCAGTACAGGAGTCGATTTTCACTTAAAACCATCATTCAGTTCTAAATATGTTTAGAAGTAGTTTTTTTCACTGAAAATTGTTTGCCGATAAGCTTAATTCATTCTATTTTCGGCCTAGAAATAAAATTAATCCATAAAGTAAGCTTATTGATGAAATTTCAATTCGATACTGTCGCTTAGAGGCCTGTTTGAATGCAATAAACCCCTTGCTAGTACATAAGAATGCAAGAACTATTGAACGATTAAAATCGTCTAAGTCGTTTTTGAAGAAGTTTAATTAACTCAAATCAGAAAATGGAGACTTGTCCCTATTGTGGTGCAACAAAAGATGCAAATAATCACTTTAAGCATCAATCACTTGTTTGTTATTATTCGGAGGATTTGGCGGATTTCGACTATCTCGTTGAGAACCGCTATGTGATTATCTATGAAAAGGAGCGGGAGATTGAATTGCTCCCTTATTTGAAAAGAAAGTATATTAACCGGATAAGTAACCATCTTACTTCCTTTAAGTTAACCTTTGATGGACAGGGAATTGTCCTTAAATCGGAGGAACGAAAAGGCCAAACTGTTTTAATTCAATCATCCTCCCGATTTGAACCAAGACCAACCTCCTTTAGCTCATTAACTACCTTTCTGCGAGACCTTTTTGAATCAGGCCATCTGAATCATGATGATTTTTTCGCTTTAGCCTTAAAAAAAGTCTAAAACCCGCGTTTACTTTTTGTGCCTTTTTTATACTAGGGAGTGGTAGCACACATTCCGAAAAATGATCATTACCAGGAAAAATAGGGCTTTAGATTTACGATTTGCATTGGTGTCGCTCGACACTCGGTGTTTTATTGCCGTTCTGTTCTCTTTAGTGCTTCCTTTTAAAGTAATGATTTGCAGTTAAAAGAGAGTATTAAAGTAATGTATTAGATGAGATACGGAAAAGACACCAGACA
>JAGYLP010000035.1 GCA_018401015.1 Bacteroidales bacterium | reverse complement strand
GTTGCCGGCTTTCGCCTCTTCGCCCTCCCGTCAATTCACCTAGCCGCCAAGTCACCCCCTCGCCTAATCGCCCATTCGCCTATTTGCCAAGTCGCCCATTCACCTGGTTGCCAAGTAGCCCCGTCGTTCACCCTTCACCATTCACCAGCGACTCCCGATGCGCTGCGCTACCGGGATCTCCGCTACGCTCCGACGTTCACCAGCCTGAGCTCGTGCTGACCTTGTCCCCAGAAATTCCCTAATTAGGTAAAGATCTCTAAAACAAAAAAGGCCGCATTGAGCGGCCTTTTTTGTTAATAAGTATCGGAACGATTATTTGTTAATCGTCATAGAGCGTACATCGGTAAATTCATCGGTAATGAACTTATAGAAATAGTTTCCGGATGGTAAAGAGTACGTTTCAATACGAGCTTCATGATTTCCGGCAGGAACAAAGTTCTTGTAAACTTCTTTCACCTGTTCTCCCAAGGAATTGTAAATCACAATGTTTACTTCGCAATCGACTGGCACATAGAATGGAATGATGGTCGATTCCTTGAATGGGTTTGGCATGTTTTGGCCAAGTGCATAATTCTGACCTAAACCACCACTGATGGTAACCTTCGAAGCAACCGCAATGGCATCGTTCGAGTAAACATCGCTACCTTGTTCCCAAGCATTCACAACAACCTCCGACTCAAGGCCGGTAGCTTGTTGATACAAGCGAATGCTATAAACCATACCATTAGAACCTTTGTCTTTCGATTCGTCCATCACTTCTTTACCCCAAATGGTAACAGGAGTGAAACCACCTTCGAAGACACTGGCACCAATCAGTTTTCCGGTAGGATCAAAAACACCTACTTCGTCACCAATCATTGGCTCAACGGTCCAAGCTTCAGCAGGAATACCCAAGGTCATGTTTTTACCGGTATTCTCTACAGCATTGTAATGAACTGGTTCACTTACAATAGAAGTGTACGAATCCGACTTGAAGTTAGCTGAAGGATAAGTAAAGTTAATGGTAGCACCTGAACGGTTCTTAATCTGATAACCTTCACCTGGATTCATTTGAGAAATGGTTACGATATTGAACTGTGGCCAGAAAATATCACCGGCACCATTCTTAATAATCTCAATCGGTGAGCTGAAATCGAACGCTTGTGCGTAAGCAGCAAACTGAACAGCAATGCTCGATGGTACATCTTTCAGGTAGGCAATTAACGACCAGCCATTAACAATGGGGAAGGTAGTAGATGGAGCATCCAACTTCAGACCGGTAACTCCAAACTCAGTTCCGTTACCGTTAGTAGTTTGAATTCTGGTTTGGTAACCTTGACCGATCACAATGTTTCCAATCGTGTTAATGAAAAAGCCTGGCCAGTATAAATCACCTGTGTAGCTCTTCGTAATAACAGCCTGACTGGTTGGATCACCTAACGTGGCAATATCAGCCATTACATTCTCGATATTCGGGTTGGTAGGATCAATGTAAGTGGACCATAAGCACCATCCTTCAGGAACATCAATCGTTTGAGTAATGATGGAGAATGCTTCTACTTCATAAATACCGCTCAATCCGCCAATTACGAAGTTACCTGCGTTCAGATAAGTAGTGGTATTATAATCGGCAGTACCGGCATAATCTACATGATCAACAGCATGGTAAACTCTCCACTGGAAGGTTTCTCCCGGAGCAAATCCATTGTTCAATCCAGGCTGTGTTCCATAAGCAGTCAGAACAGTGTTCATTCCAGACCAATATGCCCAACCACCACAAACATCAACTCCCAGTGAATCATAGAATACACCTACAAACGATCCTGGAGGTAAGGCCAAGGCATCTAAGGTAATAATTGCATTCTGTGGGATAACAATGTTGTGTGAAATTGGAGTAGGATTAACCGTCCAGGGAGATGGCGAATGAACGGTGAATTCTTCTACCATCGTACAGCTATTTCCATCAGTTACGGTCACTGCATAAACACCAGCGTAAAGAGCAGTCATGTCTTCGGTTGTGCCACCATTGGCCCAATCGTAAGAATAACCGGCTGTTCCACCAGAAACAGTGATATCGATCTCACCAATGTTGCCACCTATTACGGTATTATCAACGGTGGTTCCGGTAATTGCCATAGCAGTAGGTTCAGTCAAGGTCATCTCAACTACTTCTTGCCAACCGGTTGCATCGGTAGCCGTTACAGTATAAGTACCTGCAGTTAATCCATTTACGTTAGCCGAGGTTTGACCCGACGACCATTCGTAAGTTACCGGCAGGGCAGCAGCTGTTCCAGCTGGTCCGGGCAGTAAGGAAGTTGTAATCGCACCGGTTGCATCTCCATTACACAGGATATCGGTACCCGAGAGATCTACAATAAACTTAGACACAACATCACCGGTAATATTCAGGGTGAAGTTACCATAAGCAGTACTATAACCGTAAACACGTACGTAGTAAGTACCTGGCTGTAAAATACCGGTCAAGTCAATCTGCGATTGAGCACCACAATAGTCGTCGTTCTGAGCAGTAAATACCACATCGGAACAATCTAACCAGTAAGATACCTGAGTATCGAACGACGAACCACATAAGGAAATTGAAACGTTTTCGTATGGTACGGTAGCAGTGAACTCCCACCATTCAACATCGTAGGCAAACGTAGTAGCAGAAACAACGGCCGGATCGTTAACCTCTCCGTATGGGAAGGCCGACGCACAGGTCAATCCATCACCATCCATATTGGTAACCATTTCGCAAAGCTCATCGTTCAGAGCATATCCATCGTTTGGTAAGTCAACACTTACACAAATGTCGTAGTTAGCAGGTACAATGTTCAAGTCGGCTGGCTGTGTGAACGTAAAGATCAAGGAATCACCAGGCTGAATAGTATCCGGAATAACTTGCGATACCAAACCACCACCATTGATGGTGTAAGAAATCGGCGTATTCGAAATAGCATTCAATCCATTGTTGTAAACAACTACGGTAACATCTTCAAATCCAAGATAAGCACCGGTAGTTGGCGAAATCATTTCAACAATACCAGCATCATAATCAGCATACTGTACGTTAACAGCAACCGGAGTAAACTCACTGTTACAACCATTACCCGAAGAGTAGTAAATCGTACCCGACCAATCACGTGGAGTATATACAGTACCTAATGGGAAGGTAGTTCCAGCCGATGCATCGATAAGGATATTACCATCGGTGTGATAAGGTGGTGAAGTCAAGGTATTGTAATTCATACTGGTATTGTAAGTAACAATCAAAATACCATAAGTCTCACCATAAGGAATGGTTAAACCACCAACAGGAAGCGGAGTGGGAACGTCGGTACCGTTCGTAACAAGACTTGCCACACTACCCATAAGGGTCCAAGCTCCAATGTTTGTTTCAAATCCTTGATAACCACCAGCACGATAATAAACATCAATTTGGGTGGTGTTGTCGAAGTTGATATCGAAGGATTCAATCGTAATGTTACCGGTTAGGGCCGTTACGTTAAACATATTACCGCTTTGTCCATTACCTGTAGTAAAGGTAGTAGTTAAAGAACCACTTCCACCACCGGCAGCAGCGCTAACCAAATACTGAGTAGTATCAAATAAAGCTGGAGTAGTGTACTCAGGACCTTGGTTGATTAAGGTCGTATCGGCAGCACTGTACCAACTGTAGAACATATTAGTATCCGGGTTATTAACCGATAAGGTTACAAACTCACTCGCCCAAATAGTAGCTCCATCAACATCGGGAGCATCCGGACTTAAGTAAGAGTTAACTGGAGCAGTAAGAGTATCGTTCTGATATACCGGATCAGGACCGTACGAAACAAAGGCCGAGAACTGGAATTCAGTATCAATGGTAACCGTTAAGTCAACCGGAGTGATGAAGGTGTAAGTAACCACATCGCCAGGGAAGATGGTATCACCATATACTTCGGTAGTTGGAGTCGTGTTATTATTGTGGAAATAACCTAAGGTAACACCACCAACAATGGTATCGCCTAAGTTTTCAAATTCAATAATCACATCTTCTAAACCGAGGTCGCAACCATCCTCTGGAGCAATAATATCGACCATTGCAAGGTCAAACTGAGGAGTAGCAAATAAAGTAACGCAAGTAGAGTCGTTAATGGTATTGCTATCGTTCAGTAAGGTTGTCCAGGCGCATAGGTCGAAGAAACCACCAGGTACAGTCATGTTACCTAAGTTAACATCGGCCGATTGGAAAGAAACCAAGGTATCAGTGAAATTAAATACAGTTGCAGGACCACCATCGATAGAGTAAGAAATATCCATTCCGGTAATGGTTTCTAAACCGAGGTTGTAAACGGTTACGATTACATCGGAAGTAGCATTTTCCTGTAATGTACCAGTAGGCTCCAGAATAGCTGTTAAAGCAGCATCCCATGGATCAGGCTGACCAATTTCTAAGAGATAATCTTCTGTTTCACCATAAGAGTATGTACCACAAGGCTGAACATTCGAAGCGATAGAGGTTTCACTAAATACTACACGCATTCCGCTGTTTCCGGGAACCGCTGTTACAGGGACGCTAACGTTGCCGGTAACCGTATTCGAGGATACGGTTTGCGATTGGTAAGCAACCTCTGTAACTGGATCATAAACACCATCGTGGTTCCAGTCAATGAAAACCTTCACATAACAAGTGTAATTGTAAGAAAATCCGGGAGAAAAGTCGGTAGCTATCGAGATAGGTACTATCATACCCGGTGTAACCGCAGCAATTGGGCCAAGCGTAGTGAAATCCTGATAATTCGAACCAAAGGCAGGTCCACTGTTATTAACAAAGCTACCAAATCCTACTTCTACAATTTCCTCATAACCCGTATACAATGCATTCGAGGTACAATACTGCAATGGATCGTTTACAACGGTCCAACAAACAGTATCGTTCGGTGAATACATATCGTTCACAAGGCCTGTGTAAACACAGAAGTCATAGGTTCCGAAGGCAGACACATCAGCTAGTGTATTGAATTCATACAACAAGGTACCACCTGCAGGAACAACACTGGTTACTTGCTCGGTAACGGTATTCGGTGGGTTAACACCATCGGAGAATTCATACGTAATCAGGAAGTTGGTTTGATCCTGTGTACCCAAGTTCTCTAACATAACCACAACCGGAGAAACGGGCAACTCAATGCCGGAAACCGGAGAGTTAACCATATTCACACCGGCATCGGTCGATGGAATATTCGTTACATAAGCAAATACCTCAACAGGCTCACTTTCGCAACCAATCATGGTAACATTAAACTTCTGTTGTGGGAAGAAGTTGGTCGATGAATAGGAGGAAGGAGCACCACAGGTAAACGTACCATCGGTGCTCTGACCAATACCGGCTATTCCACTAACTGTCATACCTTCAATTATTGCACTGGTAGTCCAGTTAGAAGTGCCATTACTGAAGCAATACTGAATCACAATGTTATCCACACCATTCCAATAGAATGGAGTTGCAAATTCATGCAAGTTCCAACCAACCGTGGTGGTATAGGATGGATTGGTATAAACCGTTTGCAGGTTAGTGGTCCAACTTGCAGCGGTGGCAGTTAAACTGGTTAAACTGGTATGAGCCATGCTAATAGAGAAGTTCTGCAATGGAGCCCCTGCAACAGATGTAGCACTTAGAGAAACAGAGTTAATATCTCCTACCTCAAAACCTTGTGCAATCAAATCATCAGCGGTAATTAAGAACTGTGTCTGAACACTGGTATAATACTGACCATAAGGATTACCCAAAGAGGAGTAAGCAGAAGCTGTGGTTGTATTATCTCCAATTAAAATATCGCCCTCAGCACCTGAAGTGGCAACTGCCCAATAGGAAGTGGTATCGAATAATACCGGAGTTACATAGAAGGTATCTCCAATGGCCAACATATTGGTTCCGGCTTGATCGTCGTACCAAATCACATTACCCAGAGTCGAGACACTAACCTCTGCCGTATTTCCAAATACCGTAGTGGTATTGAATGGAATTGGTGCATCGGGAGTGAATAAGGATTCAAACGCAACGTTCAAGGTGTCGTTAAAGTTAATGGTATCATTTGCCAATGTAACCCAGGCAGAGATATCAAAAATACTATCACCCACAGGAGCAGTAAAATCGAATGGCGTGTTGAAAGTATAAGTATAAGAGCTGTCACTCAAAATACTCACGTTGCTAACTGTCTCGGTATAAACCTGACCACCGTTAACCTGATAGCTGAAATCGAACGTGGTAATGGTTTCTGAACCATTGTTCGTCATTTCAAACATCGGATTTTCAACAAAAACACCACAACCTTGAGCAGGTGCCAGCATATCGTTGATCAAAGCATCGTATGGAGGTTTAATTACGTTGATGGTTATTTCAACCAATTCGCTTTCGCAACCGGCAACTCCTGCATTGAACATGAGCTGTGGCATGAAAGTGGAAACGTAGTATGATGATGGTGCATCGCAACTAAAAGCTCCATCGGTGTACCAACCTACGGAGGTATTATAGCTCATGGTTTCACCTAATAATTCACCATTACTGGTGTAGTTACTGGTACCATTGCTGAAGCAGAATTGAACTACCAGGTTATCGACACCATTCCAGGTGAATGGAGTAGTAAATTCAAACTCATTCCAACCTACAAAAGAAGTGTGAGCAGCAGAGTTGTAAACAGTCGTCATGTTGGTGTTCCAATCAGAAGCATTGCTGGTCATTGCATTCAAGGAGGTGTGTCCCATCTTGATGGTATAATCTTGCAATGGAGCACCTGCAGGAGAGGAAACATTGAACGCAACACTATTGATATCACCGGCCATCATACCCTCAGCAGCCATATCGCTGGCCAGAACCACATACTGCATGGTTTGGCTGGTCCAAAATTGACCAATTGGGTTATTGGTGGTAGTGCTGTAGGGAGTTGAGTTGTCAAACAAGGTAAAAGTACCTTCGGAAGAAGTGCTGGCACTTACCCAATAGGTATAAGTTGAATCCCAAAGAGGTGGTGTCGTGAAGCTACCTGTTCCATAGGATAACCAAGGTAAGTTAGGATCTTCGAACCAGAAAATGGTATAAGGACTCGTTGCTGTTAAGGTGTAAGGATAGCCGAGAATAGCAGTAACCTGCGTATTCGTAATTGGAGCAGCCGGAGTAAACAAGCTTTCTACCGTAACAAAAATCGTATCGTTGGTATTAACAGTATCACCGGTCATGGTAACCCAACCAACAAAGTCGAAGGTAGTATCGTTAACCAAAGCAGTGAAATCGTAGCTATTAGCAAAGGTATGCTCGTAGATATCGCCGGGTGCTAAACTCACACCACTAACAACTTCAGGAGTTCCAGCTACACCATCGATTTCGTAACCTACGGTAAATCCGAAAATACTATCGGTACCATTGTTCTTAACACTGAATACAATGTCTTCCACTCCGGTTCCACAACCACCTGCCGGGTTAATCAATTGAGAAGCAGATGCATCGAGTGGTGCAGGCTCTCCAATTACAGCAGCAATCATGAAACGTTGTTCAGCCATCGAAGCAACCATTCCACTTCCATCCCAGTTGTCGGATACAAAATAGGCATCGCTACGAAGAATCTCTTCGGTTTGATATCCGAGTGGCGAGAAGCTGGCTCCTGTTTGAGGCAACATAACGAATCCAACATAGAAATGCTCGTTAGAGAAACTAATGATACTTGGATCGTCGAAATAGAAGGTAACCCATGAATTCAAATGTGAGTTATCTAATACAAGTGCTTGCGAGTAATCCACAATAACACCAGCAGCATTCATCACAGCAGCATGAACCGTTTGACCTACGTTGTTGGGATCACCACTAATGTACACACGAACATTCGTCACTAAGGCTAATTCGGCCATGTAATGCTTGTTCCAATAAATGTGTCCGTCGGCATCGTTAACACCTACGTTTCCATCGGCACTCATGGTATCAGCATAAGCAAATACATTTTCACTTACTTCCTGAGCATAGGACATTTCATTGTTTGCGTTATTATCGTCGGTTGGAACAGAAACCGAAACGGTATTCCAACCTAAAGTAGTAGCCGTGAAGGCTTCGAAATACAGGGTATCCACTTGACCGGGAGCTGTACTAGCAATAGTATCGGTAGCAGTGAAAGTATTCGCACCGGTAATGCTTAAAGTAACCGGAACATTGGTTTGCGATAGCAATCCAAAATTACGAACCACAGCAGAAACAACGTGCTCATCGCCGGCACCTAGTGGTAAGCCACCTAATGTGTGAACGGCAAGAACTTCCATGTCTAAATCAACCAACAAGAATTCATCGGCTCCAATATCCGGAGTGAACGGATCGCGTGGGTCGCCATCGAAATCGAAGGGAACTTCAGGTAAGTGCAATCCGGCCCCATCCAGTAAGATCGAATTAGTGTGAAGATCGTCGGTAGCATAATAACCACCGTCGGTGCTTACAACATCACCAGGATAGAAAGCAGACCAGGCTGCAATATCAGCATAGTTCGTTCCACCCCAATACGCTAAGTTCGGACCATTGGAATACCAGTTGTTGTTCGAGAACTCATTCGCTGTTGATGCGAAACTAGTGGTAGAGTAAATAGCCCTTGAACCTGTGGTATTGGGTGTTACAACTACACTGTTGTTCTTGAAGTTACCCGGGTTATTGGCGGCTGTTCCGGCAAAGTAAATACCATAGTTAGTACTACCCGAATTTAACAATACAGAGTTGTGGAAAATATCAAAGAACATCGTGTAGTAAACATACAAACCATAGTTGGTAGTCGCTACTCCATCTACAGCTACCATGTTGTTGGCAACTAATCCACGAGCGTTGGCCGAAGCATCGCAATAATACACGCGAAGACCATAGAAGTAAGAGCCGTTATCGTCGTAGATATAGTTATTGGTTACACGGATAGCGCTGTCGCAATAATAAACGTAAATTGGATAGTTCGAAGCAGTGGAAGTAGGATTCTGCAGTACAGTATTACCATGCACCTCAACAAAATCATTGTAGTACACATACGTTCCATACATGTAATAGTTATACACTTTATTATTCAGGAACTTGTTTCCAACTTCTTTGTTGGACGATGATCCATAAAAATAAATATTGTAGTAACCACCAAAAATTTCATTATTCGCAATGGTATTATAGTTATCCTGTGAACCAGAAGTACTGTAAATACCTGCTGCAAGGGAACTGGTTACCTCTAGTGAATTTATTTTACTTCCCAGAACTTGGTTATAATGAGCACCATTTTCAAAAACAATTACACGACCATAGTTGGTAGTGGTAGTGCTGGTAACAGTAACATTTTGGAGGGTTACATAATCGGCACCATTGAAACTCCATACCCAGTTATCGGTAGAACCTGCGGCAGCATATTGAATGACTACATCGGAATTATTTCCGGTCTCCGACTGGAAGGTAATGGTGTTAATGGAGTCGGCTCCATTGATACTAGGAATGGTAATCTGACCTTCGTAAACACCCGATTGAATATCGAATACAACCGGACCGCAAATACCATAAGTCGACATGAAGGTAACAGCTGAATCGATGTTTGGGAAATCACCCGTTGCACCAATCGTATAGTTACCAAAAATGGCGGTTTGCATTCCGTAATAATACAAGGTATCGTTGCTGGTATTTAAATCGGCAACGCCGTTCGGGCTGCTAGTCCAGGCGACAAAGTCGTAAGGAGTATTGGCATTGAAGGTATAGCTACCAATTACAATGTTCTCCGAACCACCAACCGGAATCGTATCGGAATGAACATAAGGAGTAAGGGCAACACCGTTAATCTCACAGTTAATGGTTACGGTTGCCAATGGATCCATACCGAAATTGTTAACGGTTACTTCGATATCGGCAACACCGGGACAAGTAGCATCGATTCCAACAAAAGCGGTAACACCGGCATCGTCGGTAATCGGAGTAAACTCATCCGCTCCAATATCAGGAGTAGTCGCATTACGTGGGTCTCCATCGTAGTCGTCGGTTACTTCCGATACGGGAGTAGCGGCAGCATTGAGTAATGGACTGTTCGAGTGCAAATCGTGCGTACCTAAGTAGGGATTTCCAACACTCACCTGATCGTTGGGAGCATAAAGCTGCCACTGAGCGAGATCGGTAACGGTTACGTTTGGTGAAGCAACAATAGTTGCAAAGGTTGAACCTGATGTGTACAAATTATTAAAGCTACTTGAAGAAGACAAGAATGCTGCTTCGTTCCAATAATAAACGGTACCTCCGGCATTATTCACCACACTATTATTCACCAGGAAGTAGTTACCGGCATTGGTTGCAGCCGTACCGGCATAGAGATACATGCCATAAGTAGTACCACCGGAAGTGAGGTGAATCGAGTTGTGGTAAGCTTTTACGTAGTTACTGTAATACAAATAAATACCACGAACCGTACCGGTCATTCCTTCGGATGAAACCATGTTATTGGCAACTAAAGCCATGTTGGTCGACGGCGAGTTACAATAGTAAATATCAATACCATAGGAATTCGAACCACCCATATCTTGAACTTTATTGTGGGTTATTTGAACACCAGGAGAATAGCCAACACGAATCGGATAGAAAGTGGTTCCTCCGAGAGGAGTTGTTTGGTAAACAAAATTACCACGAACTTCTAACTCATTTTGATAGTAGTTATAGATACCATAATAATAGGCTTCCTCTACATAGTTACCCAAAAACTTATTTCCTTGCTCGTAGTTGCTCGACGAAGCGTAGAAATAAATACCATAATAACCATACTTCAGGTGGTTGTCCTGAATGGTATTGAAGTTATCGGCAGAACCGGAAGTACTGTAAACAGGAGCAGCTAACGAGCTGGTTACAGGAACAGATTCGATAACACAGTCGCTTACGGTATTGTTGTTAGCGCCACCTTCGAACACAACAACACGTCCATAACTACCAGAGGCAGTAGACTTAATAGTGATAGCTTCGACATTAATATAGCTGGCTCCGTTAAAGTACCAAACAGCATTATCAGCCGTTCCGGTAGCACCATAACTTACCACAACATCGGAAGCATTTCCGCTGGCGGAAGTGAAGGTAACCGTATTGGTTGCAGAAATACCAACTAAGTTTCCTAGCTCAACCCGACCGGTATAGGTGCCGGCTGCAATTTCGAACGTTGTAGGACCGCAAACACCATATAAGTTCAGTGCATCGACAGCATCAACCACCGTTGCAAAATCGCCGGAAGTTCCACCAATGGTATAAGTACCATCAAGCGAAGTCATGAAGCCTGAAACAGTGGAAGTATCGTTGAAGGCAATTTGGTCGGCTACACCGTTTGGTAAGGTGGTGTAAGCCTGAACATCGTATACGGTACCCGAAAGGAAGGTATAACTACCTAAAGTAATGTCGGTTTGGGTATTGGGAGCTAAGTTACCGGTAAAAGTAACCGGAGTTTGAGCAACACCATTAACCGTCCAATTAACCGTAGCAGAGGTAAGGGCTAAAGCACCAAAGTTTTTAATTTGGGCAATAACGTCGACACTACCAGCACAAACGGCAGTTAAACTGTTAATCGACACGATTCCGGCGTCGTTATCAGGAGCCTGATATACGAGGAAATCGTCGAAAGCAAAACCATTGTTGTTTCCGGAAGCATCCGAACCAAACAATACGCGGAACATAACGCTCGATTGTCCTGCAAGGTTTGTATAAAGACCGGTGTTATCGTACAAGTTATATTTTACATTCACCCAACCATTGGAGTTTCCGTACCAACCATTGGTATAGTTCAATCCTTGAATGGAAGTACCGTTGTACCAGTTAGTAGCATTTGGGTCGTTGGCAACTACTCCAAAAGCAGCTCCTACATGGTTCCAGGTTGCACCACCATCGGTACTGTACTGAAGAGCACCACCATCGTATAAACCGGTTTCGGTATTGTACCAGATTTTCATTTCCACGATGGGAGCGGTTAAAGTTGTAAAGTTGAATACAGGACTTTGAACCCAGCTGTACTCACTGGAGTTGTGTAAACCAGTTAAGTTAGTAACCCAGGCATTGGTTGGAGAAGCGGCACTGTTAATAACAGAAGCATCCGGCACACCCCAGGCCCAGGAACTATTTGTTCCACCGGCAACCCAATCGGTAGAGGTGCCATCGAAGTTATCGAAGAATGGGAAAGTTGAAACCGAACCGGAATTCTCCACTTGCACAGCAAGGGTATTATTGGTTAGGTTGGAATCGCAGTTTAAGCCCACTTCAAAAACACAGTCGTACATTCCTGTTGTCGAGAAATCGGCAGTGGAAGAGAATGTATGCGTGTAGGTTGCTCCGGGAGCAAGCGACGTGCTGATAATATCGGTAGAGAAATTCACCCCATTATCGATAGAATAAGATAAGGTATATCCACTCTGAGCTACCTGACCTACGTTTTTAACCGTAACGGAAACTTGTTCTGTTGCAGTTAAATCGTTCGACATCAAGTTGGGAGAAACCCAGGCATAGGCCATCAAATCGCAATCGTAGGAAGACATTACGCTTACGGTGTAATCTTCAGTCTCACCATAGGAATAAGTTCCACAAGCGGTAATTCCACTAGCAGATGTTTCTTCACAAACCACCCGTAAACGAGTATCGCCCAAGTTGGCATTTACTGGTACCGTAAAAGTAATGGTTTCCGTAAAGGCAGGTTGCAAATAAGAGGTGGCGCCGAGTTCTTCTCCAGCGTCATCAAAATCGTAGTCGCCATTCCAGTCAATGTAGGCTTTGGCCGATTTACTGTAGTTGGTACTACTGCATGACCCCAAAGAAATAACGATCTCGTAAGTTTCACCGGGGAACAAATCCGCCGGAGTTTGAGCCGTAAAGTCGGTGTAAGTGGCACACTGACTTGTCGTGTTGGTGCTGATGGTCACACTCTCACCCACCAATGTCACAGCATCGATCTCAGTATCGCCCGTGCTCGTAGCGTTCGAAGCGCAATAGGACTGCGCTAAGGCGTAGTTCTGACCGGCAAGTAAACCTACTAGCAGAACAAAATAGAACGTAATAATTTTCCTCATAATTATTTAATTTAGTTAACAATAATTCTCTAGGCAATTTGGAAGACCAAATTTATAATTATTGTTAAACCCAGCAAGTTTTTTAACAGCCTCCTTCCGATTTCGCTAATCATTTTTTAACCTAAAAAATCAATAATTTGTCCCTCAAGATGTTATAGAGCATAATTTTTGAAAAATAAGCAAAATTTAACCTCAAAATCCGCCCAAAATATGTTTAAGTTCTAAAATGAATTTCACATAATGTTAATATTTAAACATACCTTCGAGACTAATCAAACCGTCGCTTCTTAATCGGCAAAAAAACAATCTTAACTATCTTTGAGGCCATGAATTTCCCAACACAACTTTTTATAGTTTGGTTGGTTTGAATGGTAACTTGATTTAAAAGTCAAGCACTCATCGTATCACTTTAAATACCTTAATATAATGACCGATCAAAAGCCGAGTTATTTTTTTTCCCGCTTCGTACCATACGGTTTTGATGAAAGCAAAGAGCTCATCCTGGATTTTTTAAAAGATGAAGGATTCGGCCTCATGTACGAAATCGATGTAAAAAATACGCTAAAGGAGAAAATTGATGTCGATTTTGGGAAGAAATACACCATCCTGGGTGTTTGCAACCCTCAAATGGCAAAAGATGCACTTGAAATCGAAGATAAACTGGGCATCATGATGCCTTGCAATGTAGTTGTAATCGAGCAACCGGAGGGAACTGAAGTAGCAGCCGTAAACGCTCAAATGTTTTCTCAAATCATCGAAAACGACCGCCTCGAGTGCTTTGCAAACGAAGTGAGAGGTAAGCTTCGGCGCGCGATGCAAAGACTTTAAAGCCAACCCAGCCAGCTCATGCAATTCAAAAACATCATAGGTCAAGAAGCCATCAAAGAACGATTAATTCGTTCGGTTCGTGAAAAACGAATCCCTCATGCACAGCTATTTCATGGTCCGGAAGGAACCGGTAAATTAGCCATGGCCTTAGCCTACGCCCAATTCATTTCCTGCACGCAACGAACCGAAACCGATAGTTGCGGTGTTTGTCCGTCGTGTATCAAATACCAAAAATTAGCTCACCCCGATTTACATTTTGTATTTCCTGTGGCGGGTAGTTCCGAACGATCCGAAGATCATTTGCCCACTTGGCGCACCCGATTGATGCAATCGCCCTACCTGAGCTATAACGAATGGCTTAGCAGCATTGCCAGCGAAAACAAACAAGGTATCATTGGAAAAACCGAAAGCGAGGAGATTATTCGAAAATTAGCGTTCAAAACCTTTGAGTCGGATTACAAAATCCTCATCATGTGGCTGCCAGAAAAAATGAATTCAGTAGCCGCCAACAAGCTCTTAAAAATACTAGAAGAACCCTGGGAGTTCACGGTCTTCCTTCTCGTATCGAATCAACCGAACTTTCTGCTTTCGACCATTCTCTCCCGAACACAAGCTCTTTCTTTCCCTCCCATCGCTGAACAAGCGCTGAGCCTTGCATTAACGACCAACCTATCAATCGAAAAAAATCGGGCCGATGAGCTAGCCAAGCTTGCTCAGGGAAATTATTTTCAAGCGATTCAAGGGTGGCAATCGAGCGAGGAGAATAAACTGCATTTCGAGCGCTTCACCCAATGGATGCGCCTGGCGTATCAGAAAAACGTGATTGAATTGCATCGAATTAGCGAGGAACTAGCCGGAGCTGGCAGGGAAGCACAAAAGCAATTTCTCGTCTATGCCTTGAAAATGATCCGACAAAGTTTCATGTTGAATCAGCAGCAAAAGGAATTGGTTTATTTACCCAAAGAAGAACGAACTTTCGTGGATCGTTTTGCTCCATTTATCAAATCGACCATCGTTGCTCCCCTATACGAAGAGCTAAATAAGGCCTCCTATCACATCGAACGAAACGGAAACCCAAAAATCATCTTTCTCGACACCTCCCTCCGAATAATACAGTTACTCCACTCGTAATTTTTATACATTTGTGCTTTACTTAATCTAAACGTAACAGCATGAGTGCAAACGAGCTTATTCAACGGGGATGCCCCAAGCTGAGCGGCGACGCATCGGCGGCAATCTCCTGTGGTAGCGGCTGTTCCGGTAAACTTAACATCACCGACTGGTTAAACGATATCCCCTTCGATGCCAGGCAAAATAATTTGGTTGAAATCCGATTCAAAAATACCCGTAAAGGAATTTATCATAATGTTCATGAACTCGAACTTCAAAAAGGCGACATTGTTGCCGTTGAATCTTCGCCCGGACACGACATTGGAGTAGTTTCGCTGGTAGGTGAACTCGTCCACCTTCAACTTTCAAAATATCATAACGGCTCCATTCAGGATTTGCCGAAAGTTTACCGAAAAGCCAAACCCACCGATATTGAAAAATGGCAAAGCGCCATTGCCCTTGAAAATCAAACCATGATTAGAACCCGAGCCATTGCGAAGGATCTGAAACTCGACATGAAAATTGGCGACGTGGAATATCAGGGCGATAAAACCAAAGCCATCTTTTATTACATCGCCGACGAGCGGGTCGATTTCCGGCAATTAATTAAAGTTCTTGCCGAAGAATTCCGTATTCGGGTGGAAATGAAACAAATTGGTGCCCGACAAGAAGCTGGCCGAATTGGTGGCATTGGCCCCTGCGGACGGGAGCTTTGTTGCAGCACTTTCATTACCAGCTTCGTATCGGTTTCTACCACTGCAGCCAGGGTACAGGAACTTTCCCTGAACCCACAAAAATTGGCAGGACAATGCGGCAAACTCAAATGTTGCCTCAATTACGAAGTGGATACCTACCTCGATGCCCGTGCCGATTTCCCATCGACCGAAGTGGCACTGAACACCGACAAAGGACCTGCCTATCACTTTAAAACGGATGTCTTCCGGGGTGTAATGTGGTATAATTTGGGTAGAGACGAAAGCAATAACATTTTACCCATTGGAGTGGAACGGGTTCAGGAAATCATCAAACTGAATAAAAAGGGAACTGCAGTAAAAATCGACGACATTGTACTCGAACCCACCAAACCTACCACCGAAGTTGGTTATTCGAATGTTATTGGAGAAGAAAGCCTTACGCGTTTCGACGACCAAAAAGGAAGCAGACCCAAGAAGAAACGAAAGAAAAATAATCGTCAGCAAAATAAGAATCGCCCGAATGATCCTAACAAGAAAACAGACGCTTAAATGGATTCCGGTGCTCATCCTATTCTTATCGGTTTTATCGTGTAAGGATAGGACGGTTTTCGAGCAGCAAACGGAGTTCTCCGGCGAATCCTGGGAGCAATCGGATATTCGCTCGTTTTCTTGCGAAATAGAGGACACAATTAGCAGCCATCGAATCCTATTGAACCTGAGACACACCGGAGCTTATCCGTATCAGAATCTTTTCATTTTTGCAGAAACAGAAAATCCTCAAGGCATCGTTTTGCGCGATACCTTGGAGCTTTTCTTTGCCGATGAAACCGGGCGATGGCTCGGAGCAGGATCAGGTACTCTCTACGCTTACGAATATCCCTTCAAAAGGAATGTGCGATTCCCCATTCCAGGCAAGTATGAATTTCGATTTGAACAAGCCATGAGAATGAACGAACTACCCGGAATTCACAACCTCGGCATTCAAATCGAACGAATCCACGGAAACATCGAATAACCTCATCCTTTCTTCTCTATGGGTAAGTATAAACTCAGGCGTTTTGCCGAAAATGAACACTTCAAACACTTAATTCAACCGGATATTGCCGAGGTTTTAAATCAAAAGCATCGGCTATTTTCCAAATGGAATGCGCAATTTTTCGAAAAAGAGCAACCCTTAGTCCTTGAGCTTGGCTGCGGCAAAGGAGAGTACACGCTAGGTCTGGCGCGAAATTTCCCAGAGAAAAACTTCCTCGGAATCGACATTAAGGGTGCCCGCCTGTGGCGAGGTGCTAAAACCGTAGAGGATGAAAAAATAAGCAATGCCGGTTTTTTACGAACCCGAATCGAATTCATCGATTCCTTCTTTGCACCCTCCGAGATCGACGAACTATGGATTACTTTCCCCGACCCTCAACTCAAGGAACGTCGAGCCAAAAAAAGACTCACTGCACCGGGTTTCCTGAATAAATACAACCAATTCTTAAAACCCGACGGGATCATCCATCTCAAAACCGATAGCAAAGAACTTTACGACTTTACCCTCGACGTTATTCGGCAAAATAAACTAGAGATTATCGACCAAACCGAGAATTTATACGAAACGCATGCGGGAAATCCAATCTTGGCTATTCAAACGCATTACGAACAGCTTTTTAGAGGAAAAGGAAAAAATATTACCTATCTCCAATTTCGGCTGAATCGTCCTGCGCCCTTTCAATGGGAGGCCCCCGATGAATCCAATTAATCCACTCAACGAGAACTTTTTCCATCGAGTTCACGTAGTGGTAAAAACCATTCCTCCGGGAAGAGTAACTAGTTACGGGGCCATTGCACAATGCCTGTCGGCGCCGGGAGCCGCAAGAATGGTCGGTTGGGCTCTGAATAAAATCAATTGGTTCGAATCGGGTATCCCTGCTCATCGAGTCGTCAATCGAAATGGATTACTCACCGGTAAAATGCACTTCCCGGGAGAGCATACCATGGCCGATCTGCTCCGAAGCGAAGGCATCGAAGTTGTCAACAATCAAGTTGTCGATTTCAAAAAAGTCTTTTTTCGACCCAAACCACCGCTTGATTAAGCTTACCCAATTTTTACCGGAAGGAACAGTTACACAACAGAAAATATTTCCCATATTTTTAATATGTTGCGTGCGAAAACTGAATTTTTAACCCATCAAATAGTACTATGAAGAAGTTTTTTTTAAGCTTGATGTTAACAAGCCTGATAAGCAGTTATGGTTGGACTTGTACCAACTTCCTGATTACCAAAGGAGCCTCGAAAGACGGCTCAACGATGATTAGCTATGCGGCTGATTCTCACTCCCTTTACGGCGAGCTATATTTTTTCCCGGCTGCTGAGTATCCCGAAGGAAGCATGTTGGATATTTACGAGTGGGACACCGGAAAATTCCTCGGTCAAATCAAACAAGTAGCCAAAACGTATTCGGTAGTAGGGAACATGAATGAACATCAGGTTTCGATTGGTGAAACTACGTTTGGTGGACGAAGCGAATTAAGTAAAGGACATTCCGGCATAATCGATTATGGCTCACTTATGTGGATTACTCTCCAACGAGCTAAAACGGCACGTGAAGCGATTAAAGTGATAGCTGAATTATTCGAAGAATATGGTTTTTACAGCTCTGGCGAATCCTTCTCCATTGCTGATCCGAACGAGGTTTGGATCATGGAAATGATTGGTAAAGGCGAAGGCGAAAAAGGAGCCCTCTGGGTAGCCATGCAAATTCCAGACGGCTATGTATCTGGTCATGCCAACCAGGCTCGAATTACCACCTTCGATTATCAAAAAAAGAATAAATGGTTCGACCCAAAGCAAACGGTTTTTAATTCGAAAGATGTCATCTCCTTTGCAAAAGATAAAGGTTGGTACAAAGGCAAAGACCAAGACTTTTCTTTCTCCGACACCTATGCACCGGTCGATTTTGGGGGTGCTCGATTCTGTGAAATACGGGTATGGTCTTTCTTCAAATCGGTCAATAGCAGCATGAACCAATACCTGCCTTATGCCAGCGGAACGAACATTGAGCGCGATCCTGCAACTGGGTATGCAACCAACCGGATGCCACTTTGGATCAAACCCGATTATCAAATTGAAGTGCGTCAGGTAATGGATTTTATGCGCGACCACCTCGAAGGAACCCCCTATGATATGTCGGTCGATGTTGGATCGGGTCCTTTTGCCTTACCCTATCGCTGGCGTCCATTAACGTGGGAAGTCGACGGGGTTACTTATTGCAACGAGCGGGCTACCGGAACGCAGCAAACCGCCTTTTCATTTGTAAGCCAAATGCGATCCTGGCTACCGAACGAAGTTGGCGGAGTACATTGGTTCTCGGTCGACGATGCTGCCAGCACCGTTTATTTCCCCATGTATGGCTCGGCAACCCGAGTACCTACAAGCTACCAAACCGGCAACGGCGATATGTTGGAATGGAGCGATAATTCTGCGTTCTGGGTTTTTAACCAAATCAGCAATTGGGCCTATACTCGCTATAATGCCATCCATCCGGAAATTCGTGAGAAACAAGTTGCCATGGAGGAGAAATTTGTTGCCGAACTTTCGTCGATCGATCAAAAAGCTGTGGAACTTTTAAAAACCGACAGAGAACAAGCCATTCAATTAGTAACCAACTACAGTTGCCAAGCCGGTGATGCACTGGTAACCGACATGAAAAAATTCTACCAATATCTCTTCATGAAATACCTCGACGGAAATGTAAAATACCCCGCCGAACCACAAGAAGGGTACAAATACAACCCAGCCAAAGTGGAATTCCCGGGCTATGATGCACGCACCTTGAAGCGTATTGTCGATGAAACCGGCGACAAACTGAAAGTACTTGATTAATAAATTTACGCAGAAGGCTTTAGCCCAATAACCGAAAATCATTTAATTGGGCGAAGGCTTTTTGTGAATTGAAAAAGAATACTACTTTTGCACCACTTTTATAGCAACCTCTTTTCGTGGCTAGATAATGTTGCAAGTATTAATCATTAAAATGATTTACCGATGAACGAATTAATGCAAGCCGTAGAACAAGAATTTAAGCTCAACAGAGAGCTCACTAAATTCAATCCGGGTGATACCATTTCGGTGCACTATAAAATTTCGGAAGGAAATAAAGAACGTATTCAGATTTATCGCGGGGTTGTGATTCAAATCAAAGGATCGGGAATCTCCAAAACTTTTACAGTTCGAAAAATGTCCGGTAACGTTGGAGTAGAACGAATCTTCCCTTTCGAATCGCCTGCCATCGAAAAAGTGGAGGTCAACAAGTACGGTAAAGTGCGTAGAGCTCGTATCTTCTACTTGCGGCAGCTTACCGGTAAAAAAGCTCGGATCAAAGAAAAAAGATATTAATAGTTACCTACTACTGATAAAAACCGGTCATATGCTTTATGACCGGTTTTTTTTTGCCTTCAATTCTGTACTTTTAACTCGTGTATTCCCGTAGGCACCGGGGAACTTATGTTACTGCGAATAAAGCTTTAATTAATCATACAACAAACTAAACTTCAAGCACATGAAAAACTTAACATGGACCCTGGCACTGGCACTAGCGCTAGGCTTTGGAGCATGCAAAGGCTCCGGAGACGAAAAAAAAGAACAAACAAATCCTGAAGAACAAACAAAAAAAATGGAACTGCTCGAACGAGCAAAACTCTATTTCAAACCACTTCCCGCAGTTGCTTTAGCGGAACACAACGAAATTACCGAAGAAAAAGTTAAACTCGGTAAAATCCTCTATTTCGACAACAAACTCTCCGAAACCGGAAACATTAGCTGTAACAGCTGTCACGATCTGAATACCTTTGGAGTTGATAATCTGCCGGTTTCGCCCGGCGACGATGGCACGCTTGGCACGCGCAACTCTCCTACCGTATTCAATGCCGCTTTTCATACTACCCAATTTTGGGATGGACGTGCTAAGGATGTAGAGGAGCAAGCCGGCATGCCGATTACCAATCCGGTCGAAATGATGATGGTTGACGAAGATTATACCGTAAATCGACTCAAAACATCCAATGCTTACGCCGATTTGTTTAAAGCAGCTTTTCCAAACGATGCTGATCCTGTTAGCTTCGAGAATCTTAAACTAGCTATTGGCGCTTTTGAAAGAACCCTGGTTACCCCTTCGAAATTCGACGAATTCCTGAATGGGAACATCGATGCAATGAGTTTGGAAGAATTATCTGGAATGGAAACCTTTATTACCACGGGCTGTATCGCTTGCCACAAAGGCGAAGTTCTGGGTGGTGGTGCGCTTCAAAAATTCCCCTTATTCGGAAGCTACGAAGAATTTACAGGCGCTACTGTGGTCGATTATGGTAAATACGAAGAAACGAAGGTTGAATCCGACAAGCACCTCTTCAAACCTCAAAGCCTCAGAAACGTAGAAAAAACCTATCCCTACATGCACGATGGCAAAGTGGAATCGCTCGAAGAAGCGGTTCGTATCATGGGACTCACTTCCTTAAACAAAACTCTAAGCGACAAGGAAATCGCTTCGATTGTTACCTTCTTAAAAACACTGACTGCCGATATCCCCGAAGATGTTAAACAAGCTCCGGATGAATTGCTCACCATTTGGCAATAAACCCGGCATATCAAAAAAAAGAGGCTGTCCTTCATTGGAACAGCCTCTTTTTTTATTACCCTGAATGCTGATTATTGTTTGACGAACTTTTCAACCTTGAGGATATTCTCGTTGTACAAACGTAAGCGAACGAAATACATCCCGGCACTAAAATCTTTTACCGAAATAGACGCATCCCGCATTTCTGCTCCGGCAGGTACATCGCGACGATAAACTTGTTTTCCGTTTGCATCGACAATCTGCAGGTAGCTATCAAAACCAAGTGCATCGAGGTTCAGGAATAGGTGATCTTGCACCGGATTAGGATAAACGTTCATGGATATAGTTCGGGGCTCAATAATTTGATCAATCAGCGGATCGACAACCAGGATGGTATAATCTTCTACCTCGCCGTAGGTTGATGTACCGCAGGAACTATAATTGGGACCATCCTGAAGGTCGTGTAAGCGTACGCGCATACGGGTAGCACCCAGGGGAGCATCCAACGGAACCATAATACTGGCCTCTAACGGTCCTACTCCGGTGCCTATAATGCGCTTTTCATCGGTATCGTTAAACACTTTATCTCCATT
>JAGYLP010000034.1 GCA_018401015.1 Bacteroidales bacterium | reverse complement strand
CTACGTTCATGGCACGTTTAAATTCTCCGTTCGGATCGAGTAGCACATCGTAATCCCAGGCTTTACCGTTTACAAAAGGAGCCACTTGCCTCATGGAGCGCGAGTTGTCGATAGAGACGGCGATTAGTTTTACACCGGTTTCGTCCATCCAGTCGTCGTAAAGCTCGTTAATCGCTGAGAGTTCTTGTACACAGGGTTTGCACCAGGTTGCCCAAAAGCTGATGATGATTGGGTTTCCATCGTTGGTAATTTCGCTGGTGTTGAAGGTATGGCCATCAAGCGTTTTTACTTCGGCTGCAGGCACTTGCGCCATTACATGGGAAGAGATGAATAAAATTCCCATTATCAGGAGAATACTTCGCATAAGTTGATTGGAATAAATTATTTCGAACAAAGATAGTAGCCTTACAGGAAAATGCAAGGATAGGCCACTAGCGGAGAGAAGTTAAAGAGCAGGTTTTCCTTTTTTTGGGATGATGATTTAAGTTAAAAGTTAAAAGTGAAAAGTGAATGTCGGAGCGGAGATCCCGGTCGTGCAGCGTATCGGGAGTGAAGAGTGTTTTTTTGCAATGCTGAAGTGGTTGATTGATAGAGAGCAAAGCACCAGTTATCGAATTACACTGCCCCGTAGAGAGGTAATCTTAAGGGCTTCAAATCCTTTCAGGGGAAAGGGGGTATTTCATTTTTGAAAAGAACCTGACATAGCCCCAGCCTTCAGGCTGGGGAGGGAAGAGCGTAAATCGGCGCAAGGCGGAGCGTATCGATTGAATGGGGTTATTTGTTGAAGATGAAGCAGTCAGGAGCAAAAAAAACGGCTCCGAGATTATCTCGGAGCCGCCAATTATTTTTCGTTTAATCGAATCGATTAGCGATTCAAAACAACTTTTTGAGTTTTAACAGCATTGTCGCTAACAACTTGAATCATGTAAGTTCCGTTGTGCAGACCTGATAAATCCAAGGTGTTTAATTGAGAAGCTTTGCGAACCGACATAACGAGTTCACCAATTACGTTGTAAACGTTGATGGAAGCATTTTGAGCGTTTTCAACCTGAACCAAACCAGTAGTTGGGTTAGGATAAACACGTACTTGGTTTAAGACTTCGTTGTTAATACCAACACTGGTAGTAGTAATAGTGATATCGTCAACTAACATTACCCAGTGGTCGTTACTTACGCAATGTAAAGCAACGTAAACAGCTTGTCCGTCGTAAGCAGAAAGATCTACGTTGAATTCTTCGTAAGCTTCGCCTGGTTCTAATTTGTTCGATACATAGGTAAAGCTGGCAGGAGCGTTATCGGTAGTCGAAACGGCTACATAAAATTCTTCAGCACCCCATTGTACGGATAAAGAAGCAGCCCAAACTGATAATGAAGATTCAGTTCCTAATTGGAATTGAGGAGAAATGAACCAGTCATCGTTTGGAGCGTCAGCAGTAACAGCATTCATAACCATTGCAGCTTTTCCTCCACCGTGAGGAGCAAGAGTGGTAAGACCGGCAGCATCAGCTTCTGCATGATCGTACACGTTGAAAGCCATTTGGCCGGAAACTCCAACATCACCATAGTCACCCCAAACATCACCTTCGTCACCATCAACGGTAATCCAGTTGTAAGGAGCAAAATCGCCAGTCCAGTTGTTGAAACATTCTTCGAAAGTAACCATCATGTCGTTGGTTGAAGATGGGTCGATAACGTCGATTTCCATGGTGTAAACGTCGCCAGCGCCATTAGCGTTGGAAGCGATTAAAGTAACTTCGAAAGTACCGGCGGTAGCCCAGCTAACCGAAGGATTTTGGTCGGTAGAGGTAGCAGGAGTACCATCTTCGAAAGTCCAAGCCCAGCTAGTTGGCAGACCGAATGATTCGTCGGTAAAAGTAACCGAAGCACCAATAACCGTAGAACCAGGACCTGAGAACATGCTGATAGGAGCATCGTTAGCAGTAGGACAAGCCATAGCGAAATCGTAGTATTCCTGAGCGGTAAAATAATTGGTGATACCTTGTCCAACTTCGTAATAATCGCCGGTGGGGCAAATCATATAGATCGTTGGGAAGTAAGCCAGGTTATACAGAGCAGCGATGTTATCGTCGTTGATGATTGGGAATGGAGTACCGGTTACCCAATCGCCTTGCGAGTTAGCAGAAGCAGAAAATAATTCGAGAGTATCGGTAGTAGGATCACCTTCTACAAAAAGAACCATTGCTTCGTCGGTGCCGTTTGGACCATAAGCATTGTAAAAATCTTTGAGAGCACCATTTTGGTGGAAGTTCCAGCATGGTTCACACCAGGTAGCGGAGATTTCGAGAATAACGGGTTTGCCGGCATTCAGGTAATCGTACAAAGTGTGAGAGTTACCATCGAGATCTACGGCGGTGAAGTCGGGAGCTAAAGCCATAGCACTTTTCGTGTGTGATGCATTTTTGTAGGCTTCAACTTGCATTGATTGCATGGCTTTGTATTGACCAAAAGCAGCAACGCTAATAACCAGAGCCAGCATTAAGAGTAATTGTTTCTTCATAATTAAAATAGATTTAAGTAAACTTTAGTTTAAAACGATGCCCCAAATATAAAAACATATTGAACGGTAAAAAGCATTGTAAAGCTTTTTTGCAACATCCAATTCGTTTAATTCATTCAGCTTGCTTGGGCCTCCCGGCTTATAATTTTGGATGGATTGATTCAGGGTGAATAAGTATCGATCAATAAGTAAAAAAGACTAGCATAATTCTATAACTAATTGGGAAAAAGCTTCATGACGCTTTGTGTCTTAAGTGACAAAAAACAGGGACACCGGTAGTCCGGAGTCCCTGTGGGTAGGTTGATTTCTTCCATACAGCTCGATGAGAAAGCAATCTTATCGGCTTTGAAAAGTGTGTTTATCGATTAATTCGTGTTTTATAGAAGGAGGCATACACGAAATAGAGTGCTACTAATAAGAATCCGATTCCGACGTAAGGAGCCATGTCGCGGAATTGTTCTGCAATAGCAATTTCCATGGCTAATAATCCGAATAGCGTGGTGAATTTGATAATTGGATTCAGAGCTACCGAAGAGGTGTCTTTGAAGGGATCCCCAACGGTATCGCCCACTACGGAAGCAGCATGGAGTTCGGTTCCTTTTTCTTTCATATCGACCTCGATTACTTTTTTGGCATTGTCCCAGGCTCCACCTGCATTAGCCATGAAGATGGCTTGATAGAGTCCGAATACGGCGATGGAAATGAGGTAAGAAACGAACATGGAGACGGCTAAATTACTGTCGTCGGAGGGAGCCGAAAGGAAGGCGAAAGCGAGAGCAAAAGAGAAAATGGCGATGAAGATGTTCAGCATTCCTTTTTGAGCATAGCGAGTACAAATTTCAACCACTTGACGTGATTTTTCGGTTGAAGCTTTTTTCTCGGCATTCGGATCGAGGTTGATATTGTCCTTGATGTAAGCAACCGCCCGGCTAGCTCCCGTGGTTACTGCTTGGATGGAAGCTCCTGTGAACCAGTAAATGACCGCTCCCCCCAAGATGAATCCGAGGATGGTGTATGGGTTCAGTAGGTTTAGAATTTCTTCGGGTTGAACCTGAAGGGTGTCTTTAATAACCAAAATCAGGCTGAAGATCATGGTAGTAGCACCAACCACTGCTGTTCCGATAAGGACGGGTTTAGCCGTTGCTTTAAACGTGTTTCCGGCCCCATCGTTAGCCTCAAGGTAATGTTTTGCTTTTTCGAAATCGGGAGTAAATCCAAAGTCTTTTTTAATTTCTTCCGACACATTAGGCACTTCTTCGATGAGCGATAATTCGTAAATGGATTGGGCGTTGTCGGTTACCGGTCCGTAACTATCGACCGCAATGGTAACCGGACCCATTCCAAGCATCCCGAATGCAACAAGCCCAAAAGCAAAAATAGAGGGATAAATCATGAATTCGCCTAGTCCGTAGGTGCTCGCGTAGTAGGCAACAAACATGAGGAGGAAGAAAACCATACCGTTCCAGAAAGCGCTAAAGTTACCGGCAACCAAGCCCGATAAGATATTCAGAGAAGCTCCCCCTTCTTTCGAAGCTTGAACCACTTCCTTAACGTGGGTTGATTTGGGAGAGGTGAACAGTTTGGTGAATTCAGGAATAAGAGCAGCCCCGAGTGTTCCGGCCGAAATGATAATCGATAAAGTTATCCACAGGTTATTCGGTAATTCGGCAATGGTAAGGTAGCTAATGAGGAAGGTTACCGCGATGGATAGAATAGAGGTAATCCAAACCAGATTGGTAAGCGGGCGTTCGAAATCGAGATCGTCGGCATTTTTATATTTCATGTTACTCCATTTACCGTTAATCCAGAAGGAGACGATGGAGGTGATAATCATGAGGATACGCATGAGGAAAATCCAAACGAGTAGTTCAACCTGGAGAGCGAGGTCGGGAACAGCCAATAGAATGAAGGAGATAAGCGCTACTCCGGTTACACCGTAGGTTTCGAATCCATCGGCGGTGGGTCCAACGCTATCGCCGGCATTATCGCCTACACAGTCGGCGATGGTTCCCGGATTACGTGGGTCATCTTCGCCAATTTTAAAAATTACTTTCATGAGGTCGGAACCGATATCGGCAATTTTAGTGAAGATACCCCCTGCGATACGGAGAGCCGATGCTCCGAGCGATTCACCAATAGCGAAACCAATGAAGCTGGCTCCGGCATATTTCCCGGGGACAAACATCAGGATAATCAGCATCAGGATTAATTCGAGGGAGATGAGTACTACACCGATACTCATCCCGGCGTTAAGGGGTATATTGAGAAGCTTAATGGGTTTGCGCTCAAGCGAGGCGAAAGCCATGCGGGAGTTTGCAAGCGTATTCATCCGAATACCAAACCAGGCAACGCTGTAGGAACCTAAAATACCCACGATAGTCCATCCTAAAATGAGCATTACGCCACCAAACCCGAAATTAGCTTCGGATAAATAACCGAAATAAAAGCTAACAGCAGCACCAATAAAAATGAACAGAATCATCAGGAATTTACCTTGTTGAATCAGATAGGTTTTTCCGGTTTCGTAGATTACCTGGGCAACCTCGAGCATCGATTCGTGAGCACGAAGTTTTTTCACTTTTACAAATTGGTAAAGGCCGAATAAGAACCCAAGAAGGGTAATGATAAATCCGTAGTACAGGATGCTTTCCTCCTTGATTGAGTCCGGAATTACCAGATTGGCTTCGCTTGCATAGGACCCGAATGTGAGCGCCAGCAAGCTAAACAAGCTTGTAACTTTCTTCATTTGTTGTTGATTTTTAGATTAATACTGATTGTTATTGCATGCAAATATAAACGAAGTCGCGAATTATGAAATAGTCTCTTTAGGGCTTGAAGGTGCTTCTCGTAGCCGTTCATTCCAGATAATCCAAAGGATGAAAATAACTACATAGAAGAAAGGCCGTAGGATCCAATCATGTGAGAAATCCCAGTGTTGTGGCCAGTTCATCAGCACAAAGGAAAGCACCAGGATGCGAAATACATTCACGCCATACATGATGAGCAGGCTCATGGGAATGTACCAAAGTTTTTTCAACCAGGGACCGGGGAAAAGGAGAAATAAGACCAGGATTTGATAGAACTGTTTCACTCCCGAACAGGAATTATTGATTTCGATGTAGCCCACGTTCGAGAACCACATGGTAGTACCCGAGGGTGTAATATCGTACCAATGGCGCACGACCCCATAGGAATGCTGAAAGAGGCTTTCTTTCATGAATTCCTGAAAATTCAGGAACCAGGGTAGGGAAGTGAACCAGGAAATATTGGCCCAATAAAGGATGTGTGCTAAATAGGTAATCAGGATAAATAATCCGGCATCGGCTACAGGCCGGTATTGATGATAGTGAGCAAGGAGGGTTTCTTTCCAGTTTTTTTGTTCACCAGGCTTCGACTTCATTTCCATGTTGTTTTGGGATGCGCAAGGTATTAAAACTTAGGCTTGAACAGTGGGTCCAAGCCTAAGAAAGAAAATGTTTTGAAATAGTAAATAAAGGTCAGTTGCTATTAACTGTGACCGAGCACGACAATTCGTATAATCTTGAAATTCAGTACAAAAAAACGGCTTAGCTGCCAGAAAATCTCTTTTCGCCAAAATCGGGTGGTGCTGGTCGGCATGGGAGGATAAGCTTCCTCGTGGTAATCTCTGCGTAAATTATTCATGATTCAATGTTTAAAGTTCTGCGTTAAAAGTGAATTCTAATGGGGGTATGCTGAAGGGTTTTTATTCAGGTACCAACCACCAGAATGGGTATCCTTTTGCTTTATGCAGGAATAGATAATGCATAGTCCATTTGAGCCAGTGACCGGCTAATCCGGGTTCACCCATGGTGTAGTTGATGTTTCGCCCCCACTCAGGATATTTTTCCCAATCGGGAACTATCGGATAAACGGTCATGGTTGCTGCTGCGCCATTCGTCATCCCATATCCGGCAGAAACGATGCAGGCTGCTCCCATTTTGCCCATGGAGGCACGGTGTTTAAGGCTGTGCTCTCCTTGTTTGATTAGGTTGGTGATATTCAGCGCTACAATTTTACCGGAAACACCTGAGGGCATACCTGTCCGAGGTGGACTCGGGAAGATATTGGTTCCGTTGGGCGAAGCCATCGGTTTAGAAATTGGATGCGGCGGAGCAAAAGCAATTCCGGGTGCAAAGATATTTGGGTAAGTGGGGTTTCGGTAGGTTTCCGGCCAATCGCTTGCCTTCCATGCTTCGTATGGTTTGGCGGTGTAATCGGCATCTACTTTCATAAACCCACTGGGAGCAAAGAGGGTAGAGGTGATGTCGTTGTTATTTTTATCGAAGGCTTTTAATCCTGCACCGGCAAAACCCGGAATGAGCATAGCAAAGTCGAAATCGATTTGCTTCTTTTCACCTTCAAGGGTTTCGTAATGAATCCTGTTAGGCTCTACCTGATAAACTCCGGCACGTTTCACCCAGTGAATATTATGTTCCAATAAGAAGGATTCAGCAAATACCTTGGTGCTGGTGATGTAACCACCACGCTTAATGTAAGCTCCTCCCATTCCAAAATCGCCCAGCTCGTATTCGTTCGTTAACCAGGTAATCTCAGCCAGATGGTCGAGCTTGCGTTTGCGAATTTCGAAGGCAACATTTAGGATGTACTCGAAGGCTGCTCCCTGACACGTGGCCATCGGGTGACCAGTACCTATCACAAAGCGTTGTTTCTCCCCTTTTTCCATTTTTTGGATGGCTTCCTGAAGTTCTTTCCAGGCGTGAGCTGCGTGGTCGTAACTACAAACCGAAACGGTATGCTGTTGAGGACCCAAGCCGGGTGTGCCCTCAAAGTTTAGCTTCGGTCCGGTTGCATTTACCAGGTAGTCGTAGCTCACTTCTTCTTTCTGCCCGCGTTTATCTTCCGAGGTGTATTCAATGCTTACAAATCCTTTGCTCTGCGTTTCATTCCCTTCCGGGTGAATACTGATAGCCTTGGCTTGCTTGTACACAATTTTCCAACGGTCGTAAACCTTGTGAAGTTTGAACCGAACCTGATCGACAGTCATACGCCCAACGCCGACCCAAATATTAGATGGAATCCATTGGTAATAACTATTGGGAGAAACGACGATTACTTCGTGCTTTTTCCCAAGTTTTTTTTTGAGGAAAGCGGCGGCAGTGTGACCTGCGATACCGGCTCCGAGTACTACTACAGTTGCCATGTGCGCTATAAATTAGTTAAGTTGAGTGTTGGCTTCGTTTAATGAGACTTAGCCCTCCTAAATATAGCGGATTGAGGCAAATAATTACTCGATTGATCAAATATTTTTATCATCAGCTCTCAAAACGAGCTTGTTAATACAGGCGAGCAGCAATTGGCGGGCCTAGCCAGCGGGTGATAAAAGAGGGGCTTCTTTTCCACCATGTTCTTAAATCGGGAATCGACTTGCGGCTTGATTGAAGATCGTTGCTGTAATTCCAGACTAAGGCTACATCGGTCGTTTTCCATTGCCGCTTGAATTGATGTACGCCCGACTCTCTTGTACTGCGCCCAAAGGAATAAATCCGGTAACCCGATTGAATAGCGTCCTGAATCATGTGCCAATGAAGGGAATAGGCAGGGAAAAGGTGTTGGTGTGTCGGAAGCGTTGCAAACCAGCCATTTTCCAAAAATTCATCGAATCCCAGGTTGAAGGCGGCACCCACGGGCTTATCCAGATGATACAAAACCCACACTGTGGCTTCGCCTGGCCGATAGTCTTTTAGTAAGCGGCGGAAAAAGTGAATGCCGAGGTGGGGACTTCCTAATTGCTTGAGGCGTTTTCGATAAACCCAATGAAAATCTTGGAGTAAATTTTCTTGTTCTTCGGGAGATTTTGTATGGTCTCCCTTTTTTAATTCGATGATCTGTTGGCTTGTTTTCCGGATTTTCCGGCGCATGGAGTTACTGAATTGTCCAAGAAGGGTTTCCCCCGATTCAGGAAGAAGGAGCCAAGAGCTAACTTTTTCGTTGTATTGTCCGGGAGTGTAGGCTTTGAAGGTTCGGATTTCCGATTGGGAAAAAGATTTGATGATGAAGTAATAAATAGCTGCCTGTTCATGTTGAAAGGCTTGGTCGATTTGAATGGAATGGTAGGAAAGGTGTGGTAAGGAAACGTGTACTTTCCCTGCCTGATGTATCCAAAAAATAGCAAGGGTTCGACTGTTTCGAACTACTCGATAAAACGCGGCCGGAAAAGAAAAAGTCTGCGCGATTATTTCGCTAAGCGCTGGATTCTGGCAATGGGTGCGGATTTCGCAAGGGGTAATTTCCAGTGCAATTCGTCGATAGTCGTCTATCGAAATGGATTCGAGCAGATAAGCTTCAGCCAAGGAAAGGAAAGGTGTTGGTAAAGGAAAAACGGCCATCTGCAAGTGAGCAGGATGGCCGCTTTAAGGAGTTTATAAACCTAATTTTTTAGCGATTTTTTTGGGGACGGCATCTTTGTGAATCAGGATGTTGGTGGTTTTGTATGCAACGAAAGGTTTCGAAGCGTAGAAAAATCCATCGTAATCGTTCGAAGCTGCCCAGCTATTTTTTACGTAATAATAAGGTGTTCCGTTTTGGTCGGTAGCTGTTCCGACGATGTGCATTCCGTGGTCGTCGGTTGTTTCGTAATTATCGAATGCTATTTGACGAAGCTCTTGCGTAATTTCCAGTTCATCGCCGGGCGCTTCGAGTTTATAGAGTTGACTGTCTTTCTCTTTCGCGCTCATTTCTTGCCATTTCAATAATTCTGATCCTTCCAGATTTTCTGTTTTAACCGTTGGAACCACAGCAACTCCTTTTCGGTAGGCGAATCCTTTTTCGCTCACATCGCTAGCCCAGGCAACGGTGTAACCTTCGGCCAGTGCATAGTCGATGGTTTCCATCATTTCGTCGAGAGGAACGTTGTACACCTGTCCGTAAGCCCAGTTGTCGGGTAGTTCGAGGATAAATGGCTCATAAAAAGGATGATGGGTAAACGAGGTGATGTACACATAGTCGTCCATGTTTAAGCCTAACTCTTTTGCAAAACTAGCAGGAGTATATTCTTTCCCTTGGTAAGTAAAGGTTTCCGGGTATTCGCCCAGATAAACATCGAGTAATCCTTCGAATCCTTTGTGCCAGTTGGGGGTGAGTTTTTTGTTTTTGTTTTTGATAATGGCATCGACATAAGCGAAGAACACTTCGTCCATTTCGCCATGAATGTGATTTTCTTCGCCGATTACCAAACCGCTATAAGCTTCTTCCGGAACAATTCCGAATTTTTTCCATACCAGGCTGATATCGTGGAAAGCACCACCGGCTCCGAAATTAATTTTACCATGCATCCGAACGTATTTTTCGGCTTTCTCGGAGTAAGCTTGACGCACAATAAACATATCGCTTAAGTCGAACTCACCTTTATTCATGCGAAGCAATTCCGATTCAAAAAAGGAAAGGCCGGAAAAACTCCAACAGGTTCCTGAACGGTGTTGGTCTTTGATGGATGTGTGCGGCAGGATCTCTTTGTTTTCGAATTGATAACCCTGAGCCATCGCCAAAATAGGGAAGGCGAGGATGAGGAGTAGTGAAGTGATTTTTTTCATTGGTCAGTATTAGTTTTAGTGTTCAGTAGGAATAACCAGAACTTAATTTCTATAATGGCTCATAAATGTCCTCCTATTCCGGAAGAAATAATCGATGTAGATTTAAAAATCTATTTTTAGACTGAAAACTCGTCGATGTGTTAAAAAGCAATCTAGTTTTTAATCCATTTTAGTGGTGACGAATGTAATAAAAAGCCTGTTTACGAGGAAGATGAAAAACGGTGCTCGGATATGTTTTGGAATAGTGCTTCCTTAAATGACCTTAAAAACAAGGCAAAATTTCTTAGAAGAACCACATAGCAAGCACGAAAACCCAGAGGAAACCCGAAATCCAACCACTGTAAACCTCAAAGGGTTCGGCTTTTTGAGTACGAAGGAGCACTGTTCCGATCAACCCGGCAATGAGAATCAGGAGTATCACTCCCCAATGGAAAGGGATATGGAGTTTGATGGCGATGGCAAGAATAATGGCATTCGCACTTCCCCAGGCAACAAGATGCATGGAGGTTCTGCTAAAGAGCAAAACGAGGGTGTGCGCACCATAGCTGAAGGCCAGTATAAGGGTGGAGTAGAGGATGTACTTCGAGAGGGGCAATCGGTTTAAAATATTCCAGGCGAAAAACAGGGAGAAGGTTACGATGCCGTAGTAGAGAAAGACCTCTTTTTTATTCCCTCCGAGGATTCCCGGAAGCATGCGAGAAAAGTATAGAAATCCGAAAGTTAAGAGGGGAAGTATCACTGTGGCGAATCCAAGAATGTAATAAACGAGCCGCTTAATTTCGGGCGATAGGTAGGATAGGTAGGACCCGGAAGAGAAAATGAGAAAGAGAGTCCAAAGAGGAACGGTAATAGGATGAAATAAGGAGAGTATGAGTTGACTCGTTTTGAATGTCATGGTGTTTTTTTACAGTTCTTTGCGCAAACGGGCTACCGGAATATCCAGTTGCTCGCGATATTTTGCTACGGTGCGTCGGGCAATCGGGTACCCTTTTTCATTTAAAATATCCGCGAGTTTATCGTCGGTTAATGGTTTGCGCTTATTCTCATTATCGACGCAATCTTGCAGGATTTTTTTGATTTCGCGGGTCGAAACTTCTTCGCCGGAATCGGTCATCATTCCTTCGGAAAAGAATGATTTGAGGGGGAAAATTCCAAAATGAGTTTGAATATACTTGCTGTTTGCTACACGGGAAATAGTCGAAATGTCCTGTCCGGTTTTGTCGGCAATGTCCTTCAGAATCATCGGTTTTAGCTTGGTGTCGTCTCCTTCCTTAAAATATTCTTCCTGAAAATGAAGAATCTCTTGCATGGTTCCCAGGAGGGTGAGCTGTCGTTGCCGAATTGCATCCATGAACCATCGGGCAGAATCGATTTTCTGCTTCACATAATTGAGAGTCTCTTTTTCCTGACGCGTTTTGGATTTGTTTCCGGCCAGGGACTCAAGCATCTCCTGGTAGGTTTTGCTGATTCGTAAATCGGGTAGGTTTCGTTGATTCAAACTCAGACGAAGTTCTCCATCTTCGATATCGAGTATGAAATCGGGAATGATCGCTTGTAAGGTTTTGGCGGGTGTTTCGTTGTGCGCTCCACCCGGCTTCGGATTGAGCTTAACTATTTCATCGATGGCTGCTTTGAGTGTTTCTTCTTCGATAGAGAGCTGCCGGACAATTTTATCGTAGTGTTTCTTCGTGAATTCGTTAAAGTAATCTTCCAAAATAAGCTGAGCAATTTCGACCGATTCAGATTTTGGACTACGAGCCTTGATTTGAATCAACAAGCACTCCTGCAAGTTTCTGGCGCCCACTCCAACGGGTTCAAGGTCCTGAATGATTTTCAAGACTTCTTCCAATTTGGGAACATCGATGAACCAGTTGTGCGTAAAGGCTAAATCGTCGGCAACAGCTTCCAGATCGCGCCGTAAATAGCCATCTTCGTCGAGATTTCCAATAAGATATAAGCCCAGAAATTGTTCTTCTTCCGATAAGGGTCTTAATCCTAGTTGAGAGGTGAGATGTTCCTGAAAACTCGATGATTCGGAATAGGGAATCTCGGTGTGCTTGTCGTCTTTCGAATAATTATTTGCTTGTAGCCGATATTCAGGAATGTCGTCGTCGTCGTCGAGGTAATCGCTCAGGTCGAACTCGTCGTCGTTCGAGTCGTCCGATTCTTCTTCAAAGTTATTATCCAATTCGTCGGCTTCGTTTCCTTCTTCCAGCGTTGGGTTTTCTTCCAACTCTTTTTTAATCCGTTGTTCCAACAAAAGCGTAGGCAACTCCAACAGTTTGATTGTTTGAATCTGCTGAGGAGTAAGCTTTTGCAGGAGTTTTTGTTGTAGTTTTTGTTCTAACATAACACGGATTCAAGATAGCCGATGATCGTATGCGATACCGTTTTTAAAATTCGGCATTTTTAGGGGTACGCGGAAAAGGAATTACGTCGCGGATATTGCCCATTCCGGTAACAAAAAGCATGAGTCGCTCGAAGCCAAGTCCAAAACCGGCGTGCGGAACGCTCCCGAACTTGCGGGTGTCGAGGTACCACGACATTTCCTCGGAAGGAATGTGCATTTCGATCATACGCTGGTGCAGTTTTTCATAAACTTCCTCGCGTTGCGAACCTCCAACAATTTCGCCAATGCCCGGAAAGAGGATGTCCATGGCACGAACCGTTTTCCCATCGTCGTTTTGCTTCATGTAAAAGGCTTTAATCTCTTTCGGATAGTCGGTTAGGATAACCGGTTTCTGAAAATGTTTCTCGACCAGGTAGCGTTCGTGCTCCGACTGCAGATCGGCTCCCCAGGCCTCGACCGGGAATTGAAATTGTTTCTTTTTATTGGGTTTGGAGTTTTTCAGGATTTCGATTGCTTCGGTATAGGTGGTTCTAACGAAGGTATTCTCTGCAACAAACTTCAGTTTCTCGACCAGTTCCATGGGAGCGCGGTCTTTTTCCGGTTTGTTCTTTTCTTCTTCTTGGAGTCGATTGCTCAGGAATTGCAAATCTTCAGGAGCTTTATCCAATACATACCGAATCACGTATTTCAGCATGTTTTCGGCTAAATCCATGTCGTCGTGAATATCGAAAAAGGCAACTTCTGGTTCAATCATCCAGAACTCGGCCAGGTGGCGGGTGGTGTTGGAGTTTTCGGCCCGGAAGGTAGGGCCAAAGGTGTACACTTTGCCCAAGGCGAGGGCAGCCAGTTCAGCTTCCAGCTGTCCGGAAACGGTCAGATTGGTTTCTTTACCAAAGAAATCTTTCGAGTAATCGATGGATCCATCTTCCCGGCGTGGTGGATTATCGGGCGACAAGGTGCTTACGCGAAACATTTCGCCTGCTCCTTCGGCATCGGATCCGGTAATAATAGGTGTATGGATGTTGTAAAAGCCTTGTTCGTTAAAAAACTGATGAATAGCAAAAATGAGGTGATGGCGAATCCGGTTGATAGCTGAAAAGGTATTCGTTCGGAAACGAAGGTGGGCGTGTTCGCGCAGAAATTCCAAGCTGTGTTTTTTAGGTTGAATCGGATACTCATCCGGGTTTGCTTCACCGATTACCTCAAGTTGGTTCGCCTGGAGCTCCACTTGCTGTCCGCCTCCCTCACTAGCTGTAAGTTTGCCACGAACGGCAATGGCTGCACCGGAGTGAACTTTATGGAGAATGGATTCCGGATGAACCGAAAAATCGAATACCACTTGTAAATTGGCTAAGCAGGAACCATCGTTCAAGGCCACGAAGCCTACGAATTTATTCCCTCTTTTGGTTCGAACCCATCCCTGCACCAATATTTCGGTTCCAATGAGTTCAGGACCTGCTGTCCCTAATAGTTTTGCTATTTCTATTCTTTTCATGCTAAGGTATAAGCTAGATTTGAATTATCTCGGTAACTGTTGCAGTGCGCGCTCCAAACGAGCACAGGTTTCTTCTTTTCCTAAAAAACTCATGATGTCGAATAAGTGAGGTCCTTTCGACGCTCCAACCATACAAAGTCTCAAGGCGTTTAAAACGCCACCGGGGTTCATTTGTTTTTCGTGAATGTAAGCTTTAATCTTTTCTTCTAATTCGGTGCTTTCGAAGGATGCTTGATTTTTAATTGCTTCCAGCACATCTTCAACCCACTGGGCCACCTCGGAGTTCCATTTCTTCTTCACTACTTTCTCGTCGTATTCTGCAGGAGCTTCGAAAAAGAAGTAGCTTTCGTTCCACAGCTCTGAAAGAAAATTGACTCGCTCCCGTAGCAAATTTACCAAGTAAAGTGCCTGCTCGGAGCTCGCGCTGTGTCCTCTAGCCTTTAGCAATTCCCGAAATTGTTCGGCTAATTCATCCGGCTTGTGTGCTTGCATCCATTGATGATTAAACCACTTGGCTTTATCGGGGTCGAAGCGTGAACCCGATTTGCCCACGCGCTCAAGGCTAAAGGCTTCAATGAGTTCATCTAGGCTGAATAGTTCCTGCTCGGAGCCGGGATTCCATCCTAAGAGGGCTAATAGATTGATGAAAGCTTCGGGTAAATAGCCGCTTTCACGATATCCGGAATACACTTCCCCGCTGGGGTCGGTCCACTCGGTTGGAAAGACGGGAAAACCCATTTTGTCGCCATCGCGCTTCGATAACTTCCCTTTTCCAGTAGGCTTCAGGATTAAGGGCAAATGGGCAAAGGCCGGTTTCTTCCAACCAAAAGCTTCGTAAAGTAACTGATGCAAGGGAAGCGACGGAAGCCATTCTTCGCCACGAATTACATGACTAATAGCCATTAAATGATCGTCCACAATATTAGCCAGGTGGTAAGTCGGCATGCCGTCCGATTTGAAAAGGATTTTATCGTCGAGACTGGCGGTATTTACTTTTACGGTTCCACGGATGAGGTCCTCCATCACCACTTCTTCCTGTTCGGGCATGCGAAAGCGAATCACGAAGGGATCGCCTTGTTCGATTCGTTGGCGGGTTTCTTCGGGAGTAAATGCTAAGGAGTTTTTTAGGCTTAGTCTGCTTTTTGCATCGTAGGTAAAGGTTTCTCCCTTTTGTTCGGCATCTTTTCGCAATTGATCCAGCTCTTCGGGGGTATCGAATGCATAATAAGCTTTGCCCGTTTCGATTAGTTCTTGGGCATATTGTTCGTAAAGCGCTTTGCGGTCCGACTGGCGGTAGGGGCCATAATTACCTCCTTCGCGGATTCCCTCGTCGAATTGAATGCCGCACCAGGCAAGCGATTCGATGATGTATTCTTCGGCTCCGGGCACGAAGCGTGTTTGATCGGTATCTTCGATTCGAAGGATGAAAGTTCCTTGATGTTTTTTGGCAAAGAGGTAATTGAAGAGCGCGGTGCGCACTCCGCCCATGTGCAGTGGGCCGGTTGGGCTGGGTGCAAATCGGACGCGAACGGATGATGTCATAGATATGGATTTTCCGGCAAAGATAATAAACCGCTTACCTCGCGAAAAGCGATTTAAAATTAAGTTAAATCTTTTATACAAGTCTTTGTAAATGGTAGCTTTGCGGCGCTCGATTCAGGGTTTTTTCCCAATCATTCAACCGGTAAAAGCTGATGCTCAGGATGCCATTGAATTCGATGTATCAACTTTAATGTCAGGTGTTTATTTAATTTCAACTCTTCTATGAATCTCAAATCATTGTTCCTTTTATTATTCGGGGTACTTACCCTAACCATCCAAGCTCAGCGTCCGCAGGGTTCCGGGCAATACAGCGGTGCTGTTGGAAGCGGAAGTATTAGTGGCATGGTCGTGGATAAACAAACCCAAACGCCCATGGAGTATGCCAATGTGGTACTATACTCGGCAAAGGACTCTACGATGGTTACGGGAGCCATTACCAATGCCAAAGGAGCGTTCTCCTTTTCGGATGTTCCCTTTGGACGGTATTTTATGAAACTCATTTTCTTGGGTTATGAAGAAAGAACCCTTTCCCCCATCATGGTCAATCCTCAAAAAACCGATGTGGTGCTCGATCCAATTGAGTTGGTTCCCGATGCACAAAGCATTCAGGAGGTTGAAATTGCTGCTCAACGGTCGGAGGTTCTCTTCAAACTCGATAAAAAAGTGGTCACGGTTGGTAGTAACCTCAATAGTACTGGCGGATCGGCAGTAGATGCACTCGAAAATACGCCTTCTGTCTCGGTCGATGTAGAAGGAAACGTTTCGTTAAGAGGTAGTTCTAACTTTCGGGTTTTTATCGATGGTAAACCCAGCCCTTTCTCCGGAAGCGATGCGCTGGAAATGATTCCGGTTAGTACCATCGATCAAATTGAAATTATCACCAATCCTTCGGCAAAATACGATCCGGAGGGTACGGCCGGTATCATCAATGTAATTACCAAAAAGAACTCGATGGACGGAGTTAGCGCCTTGGTGAACCTCACAGGCGATACTCAGGGAGCGTATGGTGGAGACTTCATCGTGAATTTGAATCGAGGGAAAGCTAATTTTTACCTGGGCGGAAATTACAATGAGCGGGTTATGATTGGTGAATTCCAACGCGAAACCCAAAACTATTTTGCCGATTCTACTTTTATTACCGAAGGTGAGGGTGAACGAAAAGGCTCGCGTGGTTCGCAAGGATTGCGTTTGGGAATGGACTACAAGATCTCAGCATCGGACGATTTCTCCGCTGTGTTAACCTACGGACGAAGAGGTTTTAACAGTAATCATGTTACTCGTTATTATGAATGGTCGGAACCCGGTTTCGATACCACCGAGAGTCGGGCCCTGGCTTTGGGTAGCCGAATGAATGAAAACGTGCAGCTAAACCTCGATTATAAGCATCGGTTCAATAACGAGGGGCACGAATTGAAAGCAAGTCTTTCGACCAAAACAGGCTATAGTGAATCGCGCAATGCTTCGGAACAAAATGCTTTGGTTTCCGATGCGCTCATGAATACCATCGAGAATACCGAAGGCGGAGGCGATCAGGATCTTCGTATAAACCTCGATTATTCCCTTCCGCTTTCGGGCGGAATAAAGCTTGAAACCGGTTATCAGAGCAATATGGAATGGCAAGATGAATTGTTTGGTGTCGAATTTATTGGGCCAACCGGTAGTTCCTTCCTGGATAGTACGCTGGATAGTGAGTATTTGCGTAATATCCAGTCGGTTTATGGAATTTTTTCTCACGAACTGAACCGCTTCAGTTATCAGCTCGGAATGCGGGGCGAATATACCGACCGATCGATGAAGAATCGCGATACCGGAGCTTCCTTCGATGTGAATCGTTTCGATTGGTTCCCTAGTATTCATGCCTCCTATCAGCTTCCGGCCGATCAACAAATTCAAGCCAGCTATTCGCGACGGATTCAACGTCCGCGAAATTATGAACTGGAACCCTTCCAAACCTATCGAGATGCCTTCACTATTTGGGCCGGAAATCCATCCCTTCTGCCCGAAATGACCGATTCCTACGAATTGTCGTATCAGAAAAAACTGGGCACGTCTTTCATCTCCTTCGATTTATTTCACCGAACCAACCACGATTTGATGCAGCGAGTGCGTCAGGTGTACGACGAAAATACGATTCTTATGACCATGGATAATGTGGGAAAAGATTATTCAACCGGTTCGGAGCTCATGTTTAATTTGAACTTCAATCCGTGGTGGAATTTTAATCTTTCGGGAAGTGGCTATCATTATAAAATTGATAGCGAATTGATTCAGACATACAACGAAAGTTTCAACTGGAATGCTCGTACCCGACAAACCTTCCGATTAGCTAAAAATGTTCGATTCCAATTAGATGGGTACTATGTAAGTAATTCGGTAACCGCTCAGGGTGAGAGCATTGGCTTTTTTATGTTAGGCTCGGCGCTCCGAATGAACTTTCTGGAAAACCGATTGAGCGTAACCTTTCAAATGCGTGATATGCTTTATTCCGCCAAATGGGAATTTATCGATATTCAAGACGATTTTACTTCGCGTGTTCTCTTCCGTCGGAACGGCCAGGTGCTACAAGTAAATCTGACTTATAAAATCAATAATTTTAAAGAAAGGAAGTCTCCAAGGGAGGGAGGTGACGACGGAGGCGATATGGACTTCTAGTCATCTGAAAAGAAAAAAGACCGCTCGATACATCAAGCGGTCTTTTTCATTTTTGGAGGTCAGTAGCGGAGTCGAACCGCTGTACGTGGTTTTGCAGACCACTGCCTAGCCACTCGGCCAACTGACCCTAAGCGGGTGCGAATATAGAAAAACTGTCGGAATAATTCATGCCCTTGTGCTGCAAAACTTATAGCATCCTGAATGGATTCTGTCGGAATAAAACACGATTTATTTGTTAGCGTCGGGATTACTTGCGGCGTAAGTAGCCAGGCAGTCTTCGCACAAACAATCCGAAAATTCCAAGTGAAGCTGCTCGAGTGTTTCTTGTGTAAGTGGGTAATTCGAACACCAACAGGACGATTCATCGGCTCCGCAAGTGAAGGGCTTTCCGCATTTGGAGCATTTTTTTGACTTCATAGAAATACGACTTGATTCCAATTCAAGATTGGGTTTTATTTGGAAATTTTTTTCGTGATTTTCTTTTTTTGAATTTGAAGATAAGCTCACATCCTCTCTTTTTCTTCAACAGACGATGCATTTTTAGTCTCAAGCCAGTTGCTCCGCCCAATCCTTTCTCTTCTTCGTAATCGCTATGCTTACGCTTTCTATCTTTCCGCCTAAGGGAGGATTCATTTTTTCAATCTCAAGGCTTGTCTTGAATAAGCCGGGAAATGATTTGAAAAAGCGATCGATAATCCGATTAGCCAGAGGCTCCAGTAACTTCGAAGGGATGTCCATCTCCTCTTTGATGATTCGATACACCAATTGATAATCGATAGCGTCGCTTAATTCGTCTGTTTTAACGACTTGGCTAAAATCGGTTTCTAAACAAGTGTTTACACGGAACTGATTGCCTACCACTTGTTCTTCGGCAAAATGGCCGTGGTAAGCATAAAATTCCATATTATTTACTTTTACTTTTCCTCTCATGATTTTAGGTTAAATGATTGTTCAGTTGACAATCAATTGTTCTTCAGCTCAATAAATTCCTTGTCCTTCCCTCAGTTTGCTATAAGCTTGAATGTAGATCGAATCAAGCTTCATTTAAGGCGCAGCCATTTCATAAAGGGTTCGAGCAATATTTCGTTCACGCTCTACAATTTCATAATAGGGTGATTGGAGACTTTCGTAATATTCCATTTCTTGTCCGTATTGAACCCGAAGGCCTGCTTCTAATTCATCGGCTAATGCAACGTCGCCGGCTAACCGGGCAACCCGGATAAAAGAAATAGCATTGAAGTCGAGCGGAATTTTGTCCGACGGCATTATCTCCAGGTTTTTCCGAATCAGATTCACCGCTTTTTCCGCTTTTCCTTTATTAGCCAAATCCATCGCCACTCGGGCAAAAACTGTCCGCAAATCGATAATTTGCAGCACGCGCTTCTGATGCTCATCCATGAGGAAGCCTTCCGACTCCATATTTCCATATTCATACTCATTCATCAGCCGATCGTAAAGCACCTCCGATTCGATTCGACCGATGGTTTTGTCCGGATTATCGGAGCGAATGGGCACAAGCCGATAGGCTAATCCTTCTAACCGTAAGAAGGGGTCGAGGTTCAGGTAGCTGTTGTCGGGTGCCGAAATTGCAAAATAAATAGGACGCTCCCAGGCATTTTGAGCCAAGATATCGAGCATCATCATTTCATTTTTGATGAGGGAGCTTTTTCCAATTTGCCAATCGATGGAAGGAAGAATTAACGCTTCATTCTTGGGGTTTACCGTTCCATTGGCGAGTACTTTGGTTTTATCGACCGGTAAAGAAAACTTCTTACCGGGAAGGTAATGTAGCTGGGTTTCTCGATTAACCCGATACATGGATTTGGGGTCGTCGCTGGCAACAAATTTTAATAATTCGCCCAAATCCCGATGCGATTTAAGCTGGTCGAATACAATGATTTGGTCGCGATTCCCGGTGGTAATTTTTTCCGGTTCAAAACTAAGTTTAATGGGTTTCGAATCGTAATACTGTTGCCGCAATTGGTTAATGTACCAATCGACACTTAATAAACTCATGTTCACGATGCGTACATCGGTACGGAATCCTTCAACCTCCTGGATGTACCACAAAGGGAAGGTATCGTTGTCGCCAAAGGTGAAGAGGATTGCATCTTTTTCGCAACTGCGAAGGTAGTTCTTTGCAATATCGCGCGCCAGATATCGTTCCGACCGGTCGTGATCGTCGTAATTCTCGGCCAGCATGATTCCGGGAACAGCTGCGAGGGCAATTGTACCGCCAAGAATGGGTGCGATATTTCCTCGCATAAACCGACCCAGTAGGTCGATTAACCATAAGGTTCCCAAGCCTATCCAAAAAGCAAAGGCATAAAAAGAACCGGCATAGGCATAATCTCGTTCCCGCGGCTGATAGGGCGTTTGATTCAGGTAAATTACAATTGCAATACCGGTGAAAAAGAAGAGTAAATTCAGAATTATAAAAGATTGCTTATTCTTTTGGTACTGATAGATAAAGCCGACGAGTCCCAGCAGAAAAGGCAACAAGAAATAGGTGTTGCGGGAAGGAATGTCTCGAAAATGGTCCGGAAGTTTTTCCTGGTTGCCAACCAACATCGTATCTAAAAATGGAATTCCGCTAATCCAGTTTCCGTGCAAAGAGCTGCCAAATCCTTGCTGGTCGTTTTGTCGACCGGCAAAATTCCACATGAAATAGCGAATGTACATGTGACCTATCTGGTACTTGAAAAAGTATCGTAGGTTCTCGCCAAAGGTAGGCTTCATGACGATTTCGCGTTCGCCACGGGCATTGGTAGTTTGAATGGGCGAACCTTTTACTTTTCCCCAGTTTTCATACCCGGTTATATGACTTGGCTGACGGCTCCACATGCGTGGAAAAATGGTCTCGAATCGTTCGTCAAATTCATATTCTTCCCGGACATTTGTTTTTACATAACGGCCGTTCTCTGCGCGATAGGTAACGGAGCCAGGCACAACCGCTGTAATGGGAGTGTTGTAGAACTCTCCATAAAATAAGGGTCGGTCGCCATACTGCTCCCGATTTAAGTAACTGAGTAGAGAGAAAACATCCTCCGGATTATTCTCGTCGAGAGGGGGATCGGCAAGGCTTCGAATCACGATCATGGTAAAGGAACTGTAGCCTATCATGATAACCGTAAAAGCAAGCAATACAGTGTTGAGCAGGTGTTTTTTTCGGAGGTAGGTCCAACGCAGCCCGTAAACGATAAAGCCAATAAAAAGAAGAGCAAAAAACAAAACTCCTGTGTGAATGGGTAATCCAAAGCTATTGACAAACAACAGTTCGAACCAGGAAGCTACTCTAACTACTCCGGGAATGATTCCGTACATGATACTGCCGAGGATAAGGATGGCTATCCCGCTAGCTGCAAGCACTCCTTTAAGGTTGACAGGGTATTTTTTAAAATATACAATGAAAACAAGAGCGGGAATTGTTAATAAATTGAGCAAATGGACTCCAATGGATAATCCCATGAGGTAAGCGGCTAATATGATCCATCGTAGGGAGTATGGTTGGTCGGCTTCCTCTTCCCACTTGAGGATGAGCCAGAATACAACTGCCGTAAAGAGCGATGAAAGGGCATACACTTCTGCTTCCACTGCCGAGAACCAAAAGGTGTCGGAAAAGCTATAGGCTAAAGCTCCCACCAATCCAGCGGCGATAATGCTAATGGTTTGGGCGGTCGATGGAATTCCGGAAGGACTAACCAGCTTTCGTGCTAAATGGGTGATACTCCAAAAGAGAAATAGAATGGTAAAGGCACTGGCTAAGGCAGATAAAATGTTAATACTAGCAGCTACCTGCGATGAATCGGAGGTGAAGATTGCGAAGAATCGGGCCAGTATCATATAAAAAGGAGCCCCGGGAGGATGCCCCACTTCGAGCTTATAAGCGGTGGTGATGAACTCACCGCAATCCCAAAAACTGGTAGTTGGCTCTATCGTAAGAATATAGCTAATGGCCGCTACGAAAAAACTTAACCATCCAAACAGTAAATTATAGCCTTTAAATCGCTTCATTATAGTTGGTTTCTAGTTGATTATCAATTGATGATAGCAACAGTAAAAAAAGACAAAAAACACCGCCTTAAAAAATTATTTTTTGAATTTGAAGTTTTCATTTTTTTTGTAGTTTCGCAGCGCATTTGAGGTTGATTGTCCGATGGTGTAACGGTAGCACTGCAGATTTTGGTTCTGCCTGTCAAGGTTCGAATCCTTGTCGGACAACTCACTCAACAAAGCCTGCTACTTTGCGAGTAACAGGTTTTTTTGTAGGCTGACGTTACGAAATACCTCCTTCAAAACTTAGTGATTAAG
>JAGYLP010000033.1 GCA_018401015.1 Bacteroidales bacterium | reverse complement strand
GCCTATAATGCGCTTTTCATCGGTATCGTTAAACACCTTATCTCCATTCCAGTCAAACCAGGCTACAACCTGATTGGTCGTTTGTCCGTCGGTAGTAAATACCTTAAAACTATACTCTCCGCCTTGCTTAATGGCAATCGTGTCGGTAGTGAAATCGCTGTAAGCTGAAGAGCCGCTCATTCCCACATAGGTATTCAGCTCCAACTGAGAAATATATTCTCCTCCTTCGGCACCCGATGCATCGCAATACTGGGGCTCTAAATGCTCCAAAATGTACTCCAAGGTATCGTTTTGAGTAATGGTATCGCCGCTCAAGGATAATTCCACCACAAATTCATAACTACCATAAGCCGACAAATCCAGCGTATTGCTGAAAGTGTGGTTATAATGCGACATGGGGGAAATTCCGGCAAAAATAGTATCCTCAGAAACAACCGCTCCGTCGAGCCACAAGCGAATAGGCAAGGTATCAATCGGGTTGACACCGTAATTGAATAAATTCACGGTAACCTGCTCGGAGTTGGTTAAAACACTTCCTTCCTCAGGCGAAACCCAGGAAATGATACCGGCATCGATATCGGCCGAATTCATCTCATCGAATCGGAAAGAGGCAATTCGAGTTCTCCATTGAGCATTCGAAGGAATATATTCTGAGGTAAACCAAAAGGTTTCATCATCGACCGGATCTACTCCCATTTGAGCATAATCGCCAAATCGGTTGGTTCCGCTCTGAGAACCGGATCCGGTAAAAATCTCCGTTTCTTCAATATTCATTTCGCCCAAAGGGGCATCTGCCGTTCTTCCGGTATATCGGAGCGAAGGATATACCGAAGAGGATGATACGGAATAGGCCATCGCAATATTCCCATGTTTATCCATCGACATACTGGCATTCCATCGGCTCAAATCATCCGGAGCATAAGTTCCTTGCTGATAGATATACCAGTCGGCTGTATCGCGACGCAATTCATACCAACGGATACCGGCTTGATTTGCTCCATTCACGTCCACTACGTAGTTCGTGAGCATTACCTCATGACTCGGGAATCGGCGGTATTGAAGACGAAACATCATGGCTCCGGCAATCGCATCGAGCTTTTGGCTTGAATTAGGCTGCGTAATATCGTTCCAGTTCGAAGTAAAATTGGAATCGAAAGGCTCAGTTATAAGGGTCTGGACCATCGAGATGGTCGAATTGGAAGTATTGGTCCAATCGACATCAAATTCCCAGATTCGAAGGTGATCGGTCGAAAAAGTCCCCCAGGAATTATCATTGAAATACACCAGATTGTTTGGAGTGCCAACAGGAGGCATCGGACCATCGCAATCGGCAGGTAAAGCAGATTTGAAACCAAGTCCGGGATAATCGGGGATGGTGAATTGCACCATGCGGGCAGGAGCTCCAACGAGCATGGAATCTCTTTCAAAAACAGCTGCTTGTCCACTATTGGAATTGAAAGTAATGTATAAACCATCGTTCCAAATGCCTAATTTGGGATAATCGGGAAAGTTGTTGAAGGTAAAGGCATAACGATGATACGGTCCAAGTGGATCGGAGGTTGCAGAATAAGCAATCAGCATATAGTAAGGTGCACCCCAGTTGGGTAAGGAGAAGTGCGAAAACACCCAGCGTTCTGCCTGGTCGTCGTATAGTAGAATCGGGTCGCCATCGTTGGTATTATCCCAGGGCTGACCATCGTCCCAACCATCGAAAATAGTTCTATTCGAAGCCGGTCCGTATATAGAGTTACCCGATTTATCAAAAACCTGGAAAGCCAGATTCACCATTTGGATATAATTCTCAGGTCCCACATCGCCACTGCAGTCAGGAGGGGTAGCCCCTCCGGCATTAAATCGATTCATCCCTTCGATATTTACCAAGGTAGGCAAATTCGGCTGCTTGGTACCCATTTTAGTTTGAACAATCGGATCGGGAGCCTGCGGCCTTAACTGTTCCGATTTAAACTTGGCGCGCTTTTCAAAATTGGGCACAATACCTCCGGGATACATTTTACTTGCTTCCTGAGGTGGAATCATGGTACGCTCACGCAAAGGCTCTGAGGTGTCATGATAAAAATTGGTTTCTACCCGGTCGGGATACATCACGATTCGTTGCGATTGAACCGTAACCCCCATCAACATCACTAAAAAAATTGAAAGGAAAATTTTCCGCATGCTTTTCTTTTTAATAAAACAATAACCTAATTTACAGAACCTTGCAAGTAACAGACGCCCATCAGGGAAAAGAATATTCCCCTAAATGGAGGCACATTTACAATGCTTCTAAGATGATTCATATCATCGAAAAATAAAACTCTTTTAACTCGTAATTCTTGCCCTTGGTTCATCTTTCTTTAGATTAAAAAATACTCATTTGGTTGCATCCTGAAATTAGCCTTCTTTTGAATTCGTAATAATCAGCAAATGAAATCAGATAACATCCTGGATACCAAATGGAAAGAGATTCGGCAGAAAATAAAAAGCTTTCAAAGTGGAGCAACTGCCGAAGGAATGTTCGCAAACCCACAGGAAGAATGGATTAATTTCGGCTTAGACATCCGACAAATCATTTCCATTGCCCGAACCCTGGAGGCCGATGAGTCATTGGCCCAATACCTGCAAACAAAGAAGATACGCGAAGCACAAATCCTGGCACTTTTCCTAATCCCAAGCGCCAGTGTTTCTCCTGCAAGCATCGGGAAATGGTCGCAATCACTCATGCATCAGGAACAAGCAGAGGTCTGGGTTCAGTATATCCTTCAGGATCTTGCAGATGCCTGGACCCTTTGCCTGCCACTATTGGAACAGGAGAACAATTTTGCCCAAATGACGGGGAATATTCTCACGGCCAAATTAGCTACACGAAAAGCAATCCCCGATGGATTTGCGTTGCCGCTATCTCACCGGATAATCACCAGTGCCTTTCACGAGGTACATTTTAATCGCAGTATCGCTTTTGCCTTGGCTCAACTGTACCTGCATTACCCGGAAACACAAGAATCGGTAGTTCAGTTTATAAATGAAACAGGAGAATTTTCCCGGAAAAACCTACTCTGGATTATCGAGGAAATTAAGACCATCGCTCAATTGTATTGAACCCTTGTTAATTATTCTTAAGCAGCTATCAGGAATGCAGCTGCTGACTAAATTTGCCCAAGTATTTTAAAAAATAGCAACCTATGAATATTGGAAAATCCTCTAACCCAGCCTTAAGTAATGCTTTCAATCAATTTGCCTATTCGAGTACACAAGATGGTGTTATGACCTTGAATGGCACCATTAACAAAACCATCATCAGCTTACTTATCGTACTGGTAGGAGCTGGCTACACCTGGAAAATGACGCTTAGCGGAAGCGGAAATGCCATGATGTGGGCCATGGGCGGTGGAATTGGAGGCCTTGTTGTAGCCCTCATTACCATGTTCAAAAAAGAATGGTCGCCCATTACTGTTCCCGTATATGCTCTTTTAGAAGGCCTTTTCCTTGGTGGAATTTCAGCCTTAATTGCAAGCAGCATGGCCGGTAGCTCACCTGCTGAAGGGGGTGCTGTTAACAGCCAAATTGTGATTCAGGCCGTTGCTCTCACCATTGGCGTTTTTCTGATTATGCTTTTCTTATACCGTTCAAAAATTATCCAACCCACCCAAAAATTCACTATGGGAATCGCTGCCGCAACAGGAGGTATTTTCTTTTTCTATCTGTTGAGCTGGATAATCGGAATGTTTGGTGTAAACATGAGCATGCTTCATGGAAATGGTCCTTTGGCAATTGGCATCAACCTGGTAATTGTTGCTATTGCAGCCTTAAACCTCATTCTCGACTTCGACTTCATTGAAAAAGGAGTTGCAGCAAGAGCTCCCGGTTACATGGAATGGTACGGCGCATTCGGCCTAATGGTAACCTTAATTTGGCTCTATATCGAACTATTAAAACTACTTTCCAGACTTTCCTCCCGAGAATAATCGGGATAAATGCCACTGTTAATCATGGAAGAAAGAAGCTAAACTGTTATTGGCTAAAATCTTCCTCTAAATGGATTTTCTTCGTTGAAGGGAATCCATTTTTTGCTTACATTTCTAAGTTTTAATTTAGAAAATGAAGCTAATTGGATTGAAATTTCGATTTTTCCAGCTATTTCTCGCACTAATCCTGGCGCAGCCGAGCTTATCGCAAGTAGTTATTAATGAATACTCGGCAGCAAACTGGAACATTCTGAGCGATAGCTTTGGCGAATACGAAGACTACATCGAACTCTATAACGCCGGAAGTGTTTCGGTCGATATCGGTTTCTATTTCCTGAGCGATAAATTAAACAATCCAACAAAATGGCAATTTCCAGCTTCAACCATTCTTAATCCGGGAGATTTTTTACTCGTATTTGCTTCAGGAAGAAATATAATCACGCCCGGCGAACTGCATACCAACTTCAACCTTACTCAAACCCGAAACGAACACATTGTTTTAAGCGATCCCTTTGGTCTAACAGTGGATGTAGTTCAACTAATCCCTACTCAAATTAACCACGCACGAGGTCGATTCCCCGATGGTGCAAACTTTTCAACACTTTTCATCAACCCTACTCCCGGCAATACCAATGCAACAGGGAGCAACGAATATGCTCCAACTCCTCTTTTTGGACTTCCATCCGGAGGATATACCGGAGCAATCAACCTAAGCCTTATTAATCCCGACCCGAATACACAAATCCATTACACTACAGATGGGTCGGAACCGACCACCGGATCCACTCTCTACACAAGCCCAATAAATGTTTCCCAAACGACTGTAATCAAAGCCCGAGCCTTTCACAACAATCCGGGTACTCCTCCTTCCTTCGTTGAAACGAACACCTACTTCATCGATGTAAGTCACGAACTGCCCGTTTTATCCATTTCGGGGAATGGAGTAGCAAACCTTTTCGGAGGAAATCAAACGGTGCGAATTGGTAGCCTCGAATATTTCGACGAAGATTTAAACCTCATCGATGAAAGTGTTGGTAACTATAACAAACACGGAAACGACAGTTGGGCTTATCAGCAAAGAGGAGTCGATTTTATTTGCCGCGATCAGTTTGGATACAATGCTGAAATTCGCGACCAACTATTCCCTATCAAGGAACGAGAAGATTATCAACGACTCATCATAAAAGCAGCTGCAAACGATAACTATCCCTTCGCCAACGGAGCACATATTCGAGATGCCTACGTCCATACCTTATCTCAATTGGCCAATCTCAACCTCGATGAAAGGACCTCGAAATTTTGCGTGGTTTACCTTAATGGAGCCTATTGGGGCCTTTACGACATGAGAGAAAAAGTTGACGACCACGACTTTACCGAATACTACTACCAACAAGACAAAAACAATTTGCAATACCTCAAAACCTGGGGAGGAACCTGGTCGGAATACGGCGGAGCTACAGCACAAACCGATTGGAATAATTTACGAACCTTTATCCTGGGGAACGACATGAGCCAAGCGGCAAATTTTCAATTTGTGGATAGTTTATTCGACTGGAAAAGTCTCATCGACTATGTCGTTCTCAACTCCTACATTGTTTGTTCGGATTGGCTCAACTGGAATACCGGTTGGTGGCGCGGGCTTAATCCCGAAGGTGGTGCAACACGCTGGCGTTACACCTTGTGGGATATGGACGCCTCTTTTGGACACTACATCAATTACACCGGGATTCCAAACACCAATCCCGATGCTGACCCTTGTGATCCTGAATTTTTAAACAACCCGGGAGGACAAGGTCACATTCCCATCCTGAACCAATTATTCACCAACGAAACGTTTCAACAGTACTATATTTCCCGATTCATCGACCTTGCCAATTCTCACCTCAGTTGTAATTACATGCAACATGTACTGGACAGCATGCTTGCTGTGATTGAACCGGAAATGCCCGCTCAGATCCAACGCTGGGGTGGCAACATGACTTTATGGGAGGCAGAAGTACTCCAACTGAAAACCTTTATCGACGATCGTTGCACCGAGCTGGCCGCCGGATTAATCGACTGCTACGACATTACCGGCCCCTACCCTATCTTATTCAAAATAGAGCCGGAACTCTCCGGTCAAATTCAAATCAACTCGCTACTAATCAATCAATTCCCTTTTTCCGGAGATTATTACGGCGATATAAACCTTCTACTGGAAGCAATCCCGGAAAACGATTATGTGTTCGACTACTGGGAAATGAATCATCATGCACTTTTCCCTCAAATGGATTCACAAACCGGCAGTGTGAGCTTGTACACCTCCGATACCATCATTGCCCATTTCAAACGACCTTATCCGATTGTCGATCTGGGCACCGATACCGCAATTTGCCTCGGAACCAGCATTCTACTTTCCGCTGAAAATCCAGGTGCGGAATACCTCTGGAACAACGGTTCTACCAGCCAAAACCTGGTTGTTAACGAAGCTGGAGCATATAGCGTAACGGTTAGCAATGGTTCATATTCAGCCAACGATGAAATCCAAGTCGAGATACTCATGCCGCCTACTCTGAATCTTTCACCCCAACATCTTGTTTGTGCAAATCAAACCATTCAGCTCGATGCGAACCCTCAATTCATCCAATCCCTGGAATGGTCTAATGGAGAAACAGGAAATTCGATATCAATCGACAGCCCGGGCGTTTACTGGGCAACCGGAATGAACAGCTGTGGCGAAACAAGCGATACCACTTGGGTTGAAATTGGATACACTCCCGATATCGATTTAGGTCCCAATCAGATACTCGAACCAGGCGAGCAAATATTCCTAAACGCTTTTACTCAGGATGCTATTTATCTTTGGCAAGACGAAAGCACCAACTCAAGCTTTATCGTTGAGGCACCCGGTTACTATTGGGTTTTAGTGGAAAATATCTGTGGAACAACATTCGACGATATTCAAATTGAAACGGAGGTCGAAGTAATTGTCCCCAATGCTATTTCTCCCAACCAGGATGGATTAAACGATGAATGGGAATTCTATATGAGAGGCATTGTAGACGAGGGTTTTGAACTTTCTATTTACAATCGTTTGGGGGAACAAATCTTCTTCACAAGCGATATAAACCAACGGTGGGACGGACATTACAAGGGAAACATTCTACCCGAGGGAGCGTATGTCTATTTCCTTGCCTACAAAGACTTTGCAGGGAACAAGTATCAAAAAAATGGGATAGTCGTAATTGTGCGATAGGCGATTGTTAGAAATCTTCGATTCCAGGAAATTCGATATCGAAAACTTTTTGAAGTGCAGAAATTTTCAAATCATCTTTCTTAATCACATCGCCAAAATAGATGTAATTGATCTTATCGGTAATCATCAGTTTCAAGCCACGTGGCTGAACTTCGACTCGATCGAAAATAAACTGAGTACCGGCGCGCATTCTGCGTCGCGTTTCCTTCGAATCAAATACGATGTTAAATACCCCAAAATTAGGATCGTCGGACTCAATGCTGATAGTGCTTTCAAAAGGCTGAATCAGGTAGTCATTTTTCAGGATAAGAATGGTTCCGGAGGGTAAAGTTGACATACGATCGTCCATGTTTTGAGCATGAACTGAGAAAACACCCAAAAGTAATACTACTACAATCCAATTTTTCATCATGGTATCTTACATTTTCAATCGAAAGGTGAACCTAACCTGGCAAAAAAAGACGCTTGCCTTTAAGCAAAAAGGGGTTTTAAACCTTGTAAATTCACCAAACATCAATTAATAGTTCTATGCCAACAAAAATAAAAATCTTATCCATTTATCGAGACCAATTCAGAAAAATTACTTAATCTTAAAGGATGTAAACTGTGGCCTCTAAACCCTTACATAAGTTTTAATCAAATCGGTAAATTAAATCTCAACCCCTACGTTGACGATGGAAGGACTATTAATTTTCAAAGCATCTGCCGGATCAGGCAAAACACACCAAATAACTCAGGAATTCCTCAAAATTCTCCTGAAAAATCCAAACACCTATCGAAGCATTCTGGCTGTAACGTTCACAAATAAAGCAGCCGAAGAAATGAAACTTCGTATTCTAAAGGAACTTTCCTCGCTGGCGAAAAATGAAGAATCACTTCATTGGGAGAAAATCCAGGAAGCAACGCTGCTCTCAAGAGAGAAACTGAGTGAGAATGCCCAATTAGCCCTTCAAAAGATACTTTTCGACTATTCCGCATTCTCCGTTTTTACCATCGATAAATTCTTCCAAAAAATCATCCGATCCTTTGCCTGGGAACTAAAAATCCAAAACAAACTGACCATTGAGCTAGACCAAAAACGAATCTTACGCGAAGCAATTGAGAGGATCTACGAAAAGCTTCACGAAAACAGTGAACTAAAAAAATGGCTCATTCAGTTCTCTCGCGAAGAAATTCTCGAAGGTAGATCCTGGAATATCAAAAAGCCTATCGCAGCACTTGGAGAAGAAGTTTATAAAGAATCGTATCAAAGCCTGCTCGACCTCGACCATCAAGGCATGAACCCCCAAAAAACAATCGTAAAACTTCGGCAGCTAATCAAAAAAATAGAAAACGACTTGAACCAAATGCGGGTTCAAGCCGAAGAAATGCTTCAAAAACACGATCTGACCATCGAGGACTTTCCGAGCAAAAACGCAGGACTCATTGGAATCCTTCAAAAAATCCGCAATAAAAACTTCGACCTAGGCACTCGAATTATAACTGCTTATTCCGATCAAAATGCATGGACAAAAAAATCCGATTCAGCTGAACACAAAAACAAGATTCACAACTTGCTTAACGCAGGTTTTTTCGAACTATACCAACGAATGGTTCAATCGATCGAAAATGAACGACCTCGATACAATACTGCCCACCAAGTCTTGAAGAAATTCTACGTTGTAGCAATACTCAACGACGTAAGCAAAGCAATTGCCGAAATAAGCCAGGACAAAGAGCTTTTCCTCATCTCCGACTCCAATCGATTGTTACACAAAATCATCGACCAAAGCGATACCCCATTTATTTTCGAAAAAACAGGAGCACGCTACCAAACCATCATGATCGATGAATTCCAGGACACCAGCGTACTACAATGGAATAATTTCAAGCCGCTCATCCATCACCTCCTCTCCGAAAACAATACATCAATCCTGGTAGGCGACATCAAACAATCCATCTATCGTTGGCGAAACGGCGATTGGAAAATCCTTGCCAACCAAGTTGAAAACGACTTTAAGCCTTTCAACCTTAAAGTAGAGAATCTTCCCGCCAATTGGCGAAGCCTCGAAAATATCGTCCATTTCAACAATACTATTTTTGAAATAGCCGCCCGCACACTCGACAATATGCTCCAGGCAGCGGAAGTCGATTTAAACACTTTCCGTTTAACCGATGCCTACGGCGACGTGAAGCAGGCAATCCCCAAAACCCGAAAGCTCCCTGAAAAAGGATACATAAAAGGAATTTTCTTCGAGAGTGTAAACTTAGGAGTGATCGATGAACGCCGTGAGCAAGCGGCCGAACAACTCACGCATGAATTGCACCTCCTCTTCTCGAAAGGCTATAAGCCAAATCAAATAGCCATCCTTACCCGAGACGGCAAAGAAAGTGGCAAGGTTGTGCAACAATTGCTTTCGATCAAAGAGCAATTCAAACAACAGGGATTTCCCTTCGATATCATTTCGGAAGATGCACTGCAACTGGACAGTTCCGAACTAATTCACTTTATCCTGGCAGTTATCCAATATCACATCAACCCCAAAAACACAATCGCTAAGCTTTTTATCATTCATTATCTCTGTCGAACTAAAAACCTAAAACCGGAGGATTTTGTATCCAAAATAGAAACCGACGAGTTTATTCCTGACTTTTCTCCAGTACAAGTTCAACAGCTCCACGCTTCGCTTCAATTTAAATCGGCCCCGGATGCCGTTTATGCAATAATCGATTCCTTTCAACTGAAACTCGAAACCAGAGACCTGGCCTACTTAGATACCTTCACCGATTGGATGCTGGATAATTCCATACCGGTCAAAATGAGCAGTCCCGATTTAATTCAATATTGGGAAGATGAAGGTAAACGCATAAAGGTCCAATTTCCTGCCAGTGAAGAGGCTATCCAAATCCTAACCATCCATAAATCAAAAGGAATGGAGTTCGAAGCAGTGATTATCCCTTTTTGCGATTGGCATATCGACCACAATAGGTATCAAACCACCATCCTCTGGACTCGCCTTGAAGATGAGCCTTTCAATGAAATTCCTTTAATCCCCATCGAATATTCAAGTAAACTGGAGCAAACACTGTTTCAGGATACTTACACGCATGAAAAGCTTCAAGCGTATGTCGATAACCTGAACTTACTGTATGTTGCTTTTACTCGCGCAAAATCGAGCTTAATTTTCATGGCTTATCAACCGAAAAATGACAAAATAGAAAATCAAGGTCACTTACTCTGGCACTTACTGAATTCGAATGAATTCACGCAATTCCCGGAGTCCCGAATGACTGAAACGGAAGGGGTGTCATCCGTTTATGAAATAGGTGATTGCATTGCACCCACCAAGGGAAAAGATCAGCAATCAACCGCCGATATCAAACCGATGAAACGCACACCACGATCCATTCCCTTACACTTCAAGCATAAGTTTCCACGTGCCGATAGCGATGACCCGAACAGGATGCGGGAAAAAGGCAGCATCTATCACGAAATATTGGCGCGAGTAATTCAGCCTGCCGACTTGAAGAGAAGTTTGCAACGGGCTATCGACGAAGGGAAAATCACTCCCCCCGAAGGAGAAAATCTTCAGAATAAACTAGAAAAACAGTTTCAAACCGACCCCATCAAAGAATGGTTCTCACCTGAGGTGCGTGTCAAATCCGAAGCACTCATATTGAGCCCTGGAAACGATTTTCATCGTCCCGACAGAGTGATGTTTTTCAAAGACAAAACTGTGGTTGTCGACTTCAAATTCGGCAAACAAAAACCGAAAAAGTACGAGCATCAATTGAATGAATACTCGAAACTTCTTCAGGAAATTGGCTATCCAAGCGTATTTGCTTACCTCTGGTATGTTGACCTGGAAGAGGTCCATCACGTCCAATCCCCTCAGGAGCAAGACATTAAACTGAAGGAAAATTCTTAATCTACTTGATTCATCGAACCATTTTTTCTATTAAATTCGCAGCCAATAACACGGTGAATGTAGTTCAGTTGGTTAGAACGTTGGATTGTGGTTCCAAAGGTCGCCGGTTCGAGTCCGGTCTTTCACCCTAAAGCTGTTCCTTTGAACAGCTTTTTTTTTGAATCAACTATTTCCTTTGATGATCTGTTAATGTCCTAGCGCCTAATACCTTTCAATGAAAGAACCAACTTTAAAAATCTACTCGGCCATAGTGTTCTCCATGGTTTTTTGGGCCTTATCGTTCGTTTGGTATAAGCAAGTTCTGGTATTTCTAAATCCGGTAAGCTTAGTCCTTTTTCGGCTCATCATCTCCTCTATCATCTTATGGATCTTCACCTCACTTACCGGTAAGCTACAAAAACTAAAACGGCGCGACATAGGGTCCATCCTGTTACTCTCATTCTTCCAACCATTTTTGTACTTCGTTGGCGAAAGCTACGGAATGAACTATGTTAGCAGCACGCTTGGCTCTGTTATCATCAGCACCATCCCCCTTTTTACTCCCATTGCAGCAGCTTATTTCTTAAAAGAGAAACTGGCCTTTTCAAACTATTTGGGTCTCGTTTTATCTTTCTCAGGAGTAGCCATCCTCATCCTTCAAAACAATAAAGACCTCCAAATAAATCCTATCGGAATCGCATTCCTGTTACTCTCTGTTTTCGCTGCTGTTGCCTATGGTATGATACTAATAAAGAAAGCTTCTAACTACAATACCATAACACTCATTACCTATCAAAACACGTTTGGAATTGCCTGGTTTTTGCCCATGTTCATTATACTCGATGTTCCACACCTTTCTGCAGAAAACTTCGATTCATCCATGTGGCTTCCCCTGCTTCAACTAGCCTTCTTTGCCTCTTCGCTCGCCTTTATCTTTTTTACCTATGGCATTCGCCAAATTGGCATTAGTCGAGCAAATATTTTCACGAACCTGATTCCGGTTTTTACTGCCTTTTTTGCCTGGCTAATCCTGAACGAAACACTTACGCTTACGAAAATGTTTGCAATAGGCATTACCATTTCCGGCCTATTCCTATCCCAGATTAAGTTTAAACCGCATGCTAAAACCACCCTTTCATCCCAGTAACATTCTGTTGGCGGCCAAGCAGAAGAAAAAAACCTATGTAAGCCTAGCCAAGAATCTAAAGAAAATGCAACCCAGGTTGTTAGACGAATATGTCCACGAATTGCATGAAAAGGTTTTTGAAGAAATAAATTGCCTCGACTGTGGAAATTGCTGCCGAACGCTTGGACCGCGAATAACCAGCAAGGACATTGAAAAAATGGCCAAAGCTACGGGTAAAAAAGAAGCAGCATTCATTCAGGAATACCTCAGAATAGACGAAGATCAAGATTACGTATTTAAATCCATGCCATGCCCTTTCCTCCAAGCCGACAACATCTGCCAAATTTATCCTTCCCGTCCGAAAGCATGTCGTGAATACCCGCACACCGACCGGAAAAAATTCTTTCAATTAATCGACCTCAGCCTGGAAAACACAAAAACCTGCCCCGCGGTGCAAAAAATATTCGACCAACTCGGACAGGTTTAGGTGTAATAAACGCTTATTTTAAGCTACAGGAGAGCCGCTCGGATTCTCTTTATCGGGAACCATGAGACTCAAACTTCCGTCGGGATTCTGAGCCATTAAAATCATTCCTTGAGATTCGATTCCGCGTATTTGTCGAGGCTCTAAATTAATGAGGACTTGTACTTGCCTTCCAATTAAAGATTCTGGTTCATAATACTCCGCTATCCCCGAAACAATAACCCGTTTGTCAACGCCCGTATCGATCGTTAGCTTGAGTAATTTCTTGGTCTTTGGCACTTTCTCAGCTTCTAAAACCTTTGCAATACGAATATCCATCGACGAAAATGAATCGAAACTCACAGCGGGTTTCTGTGGAGGAACCGCTACAGTGGCAGCTAAGTTGTCTTTTTTAGTCTGAAGAAGCTTCGCAACTTGCGCCTCAATAACCTCATCCTCAATCTTTTCAAATAAGAGTTCAAACTCACCTAACTGATGCCCGGGACTTAGGAGAGGTTCTTCTCCAATCGTATCCCAAGAAACGGTATCTAGCTGTAAAAAATCATGCAAGCGCTTAGACGTGAAAGGCAAAAAGGGTTCCGACAAGGCCGCTAAGTTGGCCGTAATCTGCAAGGCTACGAAAAGAATGGCCTCTACACGTTTGGGATCTGTTTTTTGCAACTTCCAGGGCTCGGTAAGAGCGAAGTATCGATTGCCTAATCGAGCCAAATTTATAAGCTCTTTTAAAGCCTCACGAAAATGAAAATGCTCAAGTTGATGCTCAATTTGTAATTTGATTTTCCCAATCTCGCCCAAAGTATCCTCATCAATCGACTCCATCGATGAAGGAGCAGGAACGACTCCCTCGAAATATTTTTTGCTTAAGACTAAGGTGCGATTTACAAAATTGCCAAAATCGGCTAGTAATTCATTATTATTCCTGGACTGAAAGTCTTTCCAGGTAAAATCATTATCCTTTGTTTCGGGAGCGTTTGCCGTTAAAACGTATCGCAGCACATCCTGCTTTCCGGGAAAATCTTTTAAATACTCGTGCAACCAAACGGCCCAATTTCGAGAGGTAGATATTTTATCCCCTTCAAGATTCAGAAACTCATTAGCTGGCACATTATCAGGCAGAATGTAGCTCCCCTCTGCCTTTAACATAGCTGGAAAAATGATACAGTGAAAAACAATATTATCCTTCCCAATGAAATGAATTAAACGGGTTTCCGCATCTTTCCAATAGAGTTCCCAATCTTCAGTCAACTCTTTCGTTGCCGATATATATCCAATTGGAGCATCGAACCATACGTACAAAACTTTACCCTCGGCTCCCTCTACAGGAACAGGTACTCCCCAATTTAAATCCCTGGTAACAGCTCTTGGCATTAAACCAGAATCTTTTATCCAGGACTTACACTGTCCATAAACATTCGTTTTCCACTCTTTGTGACCGTCTAAAATCCACTCACTTAAAAAATCACTATACGCGTCCAATGGCAAATACCAATGGCGAGTCTCTTTTAATACCGGTTTAGCTCCGGTAATGGCGGATACCGGATTAATCAAATCGGTCGCATTCAACGAAGTGCCGCATTTCTCGCACTGATCACCATAGGCTCCCTCCGAATGACAATGCGGACACGTTCCGGTTACATAACGATCTGCTAAAAATTGATGAGCCTCCGGATCATACAATTGCTCTGTATCCCGTTCAATAAACTTACCTCCATCATGCAGTTTTGTAAAAAACGCACTAGCTGTTTCATGATGAACCGGATCGGATGTACGTGCATAAATATCAAAGTCGATCCCAAACTCCTTGAAGGAAGATTTAATGATTCCATGATACTTATCCACCACATCCTGAGGCTGCACTCCCTCCTTCTTAGCCTTGATGGTAATCGGAACACCATGCTCATCGGAACCACAGATAAACTTTACATCTCTCCCTCGTAATCGAAGATATCGCACATAAATATCGGCTGGGACATAAACACCTGCAAGGTGCCCGATATGGATTGGCCCATTGGCATAAGGCAAGGCACAGGTTACTAAATTTCGCTTAAAATTGGAAGTTGTAGTACTCATACTGTTTTTATAGTCAGAAAACGACAAAGATAAGCCGCTTTTATCTAGATTTTGAAGTCTGTAAAAGAAAAAACGAGACACATGACAAGATGTACTCCACCGCAATCAGCATGCTGGCGGTATAACTAGATAAGACAAGCAAGCTTGGTATCTACTTAGAACAAGAAGCAAAAAAAAAGCCTCCCGAAGGAGGCTTCTTTTTTTATCGAGTTACGACAATTCGTTTGGTAACTAACTTGATGTCGTCGAGATTGATTCGAGCGAAATAAATACCGCTGCGTAAGTTGCCGAGATTAGCACGAACCATATTTCCTGCATTCTGATAAACAGCTTCCTGATAAACAACACGTCCTTGGTTATCGAGAATATCAATCAGAACACGATCCATATCGATCGCTGGCAGTTCAATGGTAACCATACCATCGCGGGTAGGATTCGGGAAGAGCTTGATATCAGACTCAACTAACGAGAGAATAACATCTTCTTTACTCATGGCTACGCTGGCACTAACTCCACCGTTCCAAGTAGCACAAGCAACACCTTGACATCCGTTAGCGTCGGTCACGGTAACACAATACTCTTGTCCAACAACTAAATTCTTGATGCTTTGATATGGCTTACCATTACTCCATGAGTAGCTAAGCATTCCAGTAGCTCCACTGACAACATTTGCTTGTAATCCAATCGATGTGTGAATAATTTCAACAACCATAGGATCCGGGTCAACTACACTTACCGATTCAACTACAGTACAACCGTAGGTATCAGTAATAGTCACTGTGTAATTTCCAGCTTCTAAGTTCGAAATGTAGTCTGAAGCTGGTCCATGAGCCCATTCAAATGAAGCTGGCAGTTGATTGTTCACTAGAACAGTAACCGATGCCTCACTTCCTCCGAAGCAAACATTGTTACTTACAATGAACTCAACTTCCATAGTGATGCCCATTAATTCCAGTTCAGAGAGAACGAACTCATATCCATTAGCATCACTAACGGTAACAGTGTACAGACCTGATCCAACATTGAGCAGATCCTCAGTAAGATCGCCATTACTCCAAGCGTAAGAATAAACTCCAGTTCCTCCACTTACAGTCAAGTCAATCATACCATCTGTTAAGCAAGCCGTTGGCTGAGTAATTACATAATCAACAACCAAAGGAGGTGCAGGCTGACCTAATTCGTATAAGGCAATCACCTGACACAGATTGGCGTCCACAACTGTAACTTCATAGTTTCCAGCCACAAGGCCTTCAATCATTGCATCGGTTGCACCATTACTCCAGCTGTAGCTGTAAGGAGCTACTCCACCATCAGCAACAATCGAAATAGATCCATCATCTTCTCCAAAGGCACTTGGCTCAACCATATCAGCTGTCAGAGTTAGGATATTGTAAGTCAACTCAAAACTTTGAGCTAATTCACAGCCATTGGCATCCGTAACAACCACGTCATATAATCCAGCAGCCAGTCCCGTTTGGTTCATATCAGTAGATCCATTATTCCAGCTATAGACATACGGAGCTGTACCACCACTAACTTGAATAGCAATGCTTGCATTCATATTGCCTTCACAAGTAGCATCTACTAAAGTGCTTTCCAGCGCAAGAGCATCTGGTTCGGATACTTGTACTGTAGTACTCGTATAACAACCATTCTCATCTGTAACTGTTAAGAAATACTCTCCAGCAACAACATCCACTAAATCAGCGGCTACAAGTGCATTTAAGCCAAGGATACTAGATGTGCCGAAGGCTGCCCAGTTTCCGGCATGGGTAACATTCAAGGTACCATACTCAGCTTCAGCAGCAAATGTTTGGCCGGTAGCGGCTTGCCATATAAACCACTGCATTGTCTCACCGGATTCAAATCCATCCTTAACAGTGGTGGTAACTCCATCGTCACCCCAAACAGCTACGGAAGTAACCGTACCAGTCCATTCAGTGTAACCGGCACATTCGAGTACACCATTGTTATCGTAGAAAGCTCCAATGTAGTCTCCATTTGCAATCGAAACACCATTGACAGAGATAGCGGCGTTAGCAGGAATAACAACCGTGTGGTTATTATCGGTAATGCTATAGTCCCAATTAAATACGGAACTTCCACCTAGATTATTTCCCTCCCAATTGTAGTAGTAAGTTCCATTACCTCCAGTAACAGTTACATCGACCATTCCATCGCTAAGTCCATTGCAGGAAACAGGATTAACAAGGGCAGATACTGCTAGAGGAGTAACAGTTGAAAGCGTAGTTGAAGCTTCGACAGAACAGTTACTAGCATCTACAACCGTTAAAGTGTGAGAACCTGCGGTAAGTTCAGCAATGAAACTATCTGTTCCTCCATTACTCCAGGTGTAAGTATAAGGTTCAGTACCTCCGGTAATCATAGCAGTTACACTGCCCAATGCACCATCAGCACAACCTTCATCTATACCAGCAAGATCAAGCGCAAGCACGGCAGGTTCAGCTACAACAAAACTTTCAACTCCTTCGCATCCATTAGCATCAGTATAGCTAAGCTCATAGGTTCCGGCTAATAAACCGGTATTTTCCAAGCTAGTCGCACCATTACTCCAAGTATAGTTATATGGAGCAATACCACCGCTTAAGGATACCACAACCGATCCATCGGCTAAACCATTACAGCTAACCATCGAAACAGTAGAGCTTACTGCTATCGCTGCTGGCTCTTCGATCAGGATTTCCTCAACGATAGTACAAGATAAAGCGTCTGTTACAGTAACACTGTAATTACCACTTGCCAACATATCCACATAATCGCTTGTAGCTCCATTAGACCAAGCATAACTTAAATTACCCGATCCTCCGGTAACCATCAAACCAATTGAACCATTAGTAGAACCAGCGCAAAGGTTATCGCTTACAACATAATCCAAATCCAAATGAGAATCAGAATTGATGGTGGCAGTTTGTACAATTTCACATCCTGTAGCATTCGACACAGTAACTGTGTAGCTGCCATTAGTCAAACCACTAATATTATCAGTGGTCTCACCATTCGACCATAAAGTGCTATGTGTTCCATTGAGTCCAATAAGATTCAATTCAATAGCTCCATTCGATTCATCACCGCAAACATTAGCCTGAGTAACGACTAAGTTAACATCAAATGCTGCAGGATTAATAATCTCAAATGGGACAAAGGTAGATGCACAATTATTGGCATCAAGAACGAACAGGTAATAGATTCCAGGTCCTAAGTCAGTAATGGAAGCTGTTGTAGCTCCATTACTCCAGTAATAAGAATAAGGCTCTACTCCTCCACTAACAATCGCAGTAGCTAAACCATCGGTTTGTCCATTACAAGCAGGATTTTGTACGTCGACGGTAACAGTTAATAGTTCAGGAGCGACAAAATCATACTCACTTACTACCATACAGCCGGTGCCGTCAGTCACAGTTAAGGAATAAGTTCCTTCAGCCAAATTCGATATACTAGGTGTTACCTCTCCATTACTCCACAGATAAGCATAGTTACCCATACCACCAGTTACATCGGCCACTAATTGACCATTGGCAGCTCCGTTACAAGTAATAGAAGAACCTTCCGTAATCGTAAGAACGATTTCCGATGGTGAATCTAAATTCACAACTGTCTCTAAGGTACATCCATTGGCGTCAGTGACGGTAAGCATGTTGTCACCTGCTACACCGTTCATAATGCTGGCTGTGGTTTCACCATTCGCCCACAAGTAGGTATAGGGTGCAACTCCTCCGTTAAGGATTGCCGTTACATTACCATCGGCGGTATTAAAGCAACTGACATCGTATCCGTTATAATCGGAAGTTACAGAGAAGCTAGCTTCTAAGCTGGTAGGTTCGGTAATCTCTAGTTCATAGTTGATAGCGCAACCATTAAAGTCGGTCAATGTAACATAGTAAACACCAGCCGTTAAACCAGTCAGATTATCTGAAGTACTTCCATCAGACCAAATGAAGCTAACTGGAGCAACACCATCAACAGGAATAATAGAAATCGAACCATCGCTCGATCCATTACAAGAAACTCCAAATCCATTAAAATCGGATAAGGTAATGTCGGCAGCAAATTCCGCAGGTGAAGAAACAACTACCTCCGTTATAACGACACAGTTATTAGCATCGGTAACGGTAAGCGTGTAAGTTCCACCACCAACATTGGTGAGATTTGCAGTTGACTCTCCATTACTCCACAAATAAGCATAAGGTTCAGTACCTCCTGATGTCATAGATGCAATAGCACCGTCAGTTGTATTGAAACAGCTAACACCAAAGCCACTATAATCGCTGGTTACTTCTGCAGAAACAGAAAGTTCTTCAGGCTCTTCAATGTAGAATAACTCAGAAACAACGTGACACCAGTTTTCGTCAATCGCAAGGAAATAGTAAACGCCAGGCATCAAATTATCTACATCTTCGGTATTCTCAGCATGGTTCCAGAAATACATATACGTTCCAGTACCTCCAGAAACAGTGACGTCGATAGAACCATTATTGAATCCATTACAGCTAACTTGAGTCATATCGTAAGTATAGCTGATTGGTTCGGCATCCATAACTTCGACGGAAGACTCGTAAACACAACCATTAGCATCCGTTACTGTAACCGTGTATACTCCAGCTCCTAATCCACCAACAGCATCGGTAGTCGCACCGGTAGACCAAGCATAAGTATATGGACTAAATCCTGTTACTGGAGTAGCCTTAACAATAGCATCCATATTACCAGTACAGGTTACATCGTTGCCATTGTAATCGCTAATTACGGCCACATCCACCATGAATACAGAAGGAGCAGTTAATTCAATTTCACCAACAATAGAACAATCGTTCGCGTCGGTAACTGTCACATAATTCATTCCTCCAGTTAACAACGTTGCAGTCGCTGAAGTCTCTCCACTACTCCACATATAAGTATAAGGTTCAATTCCTACACTCATTGATACAGTTGCGGATCCATCAGAGGCTTCGTTACATGAAACATCAAAACCATTGTAGTCGGAATTAATTACGATTGCATCAATGGCTAAGGCGGGAGCAGCTTCTAACACAATTGCAGAAACAAGCTCACAACCATTTGTATCGGTAATGGTAACTTCATAAGAACCAGCCTCAAGCGAACTAAGTGAAGCATCGGTTACTCCATTACTCCAACTGTAGCTGTAGGGTAAAACACCTTCAGTTACCTCAACGCTGACTTCTCCATCACTTCCACCATAACAACTTACATCATATCCGTTATAGTCGCTGGTAGTGAATGATAAAGCGAGTACTCCTGGTTCGGTTAAAGTATATGGTAATACAAGCTCGCAACCATTTTCGTCGGTTACGGTAAGCTCATAACTACCAGCAGAAAGATTCTCAACTAAAGTGTTGGTTGAACCATCACTCCAGCTATAAGTGTATGCACCGTATCCTCCAGTAATTGAAACCGAAATACTTCCGGTAGCATTTCCATTGCAATCGATGTTAAATCCATTGTAATCGGAAAGCGTACTTGTAGCCTCTAAAGCTGCTGGTTGAGTAAGTACGATAAAGTCATTAGCGCTACATCCGTTTTCATCGGTGGCTGTAACACTATAAGCGATAGCGGATAAGTTACCTACTGTTGCTCCCTCCAAGCTGGGAACAGACCAAGCATAGGTGTAAACACCGGTTCCACCAGCGGCAATTGCATTAGCGGTACCATCGGTTCCTCCATTACAAGACACATTAAAACCATTATAATTAGAAGTCGCCACCAAATTCACTGATACAGGAATAGGATTGTTTAATACAACCGATTCAATGGCAATACATCCATTTCCATCTTGAACTGTAACTTCGTAAGTACCTGCAGATAGATTAGCAATACTTGCGGTGGTAGCTCCTGTACTCCAAGAGTATACATAACTACCAACACCTCCGGTGGCGATTACACCAACGGCTCCGTCATCGGCATTAGTACAGGAGACTTCCTGTTCAACACCGGCAGATAAAACAAGTTGCTCTGGCTGAGTAAGCTCAAATTCAACTTCAACGGAACAACCGTTACCATCGGCCACGATTATTGTTTGGACTCCAGCCGTTAAATCATTTACCAAAGAAGTTCCTGCTGCAGAATTACTCCAGTTATAGACTAAGGTACCTGATCCACCCGAAGTGATTACTTCAGCACTACCATCATTGCCACCAAAACAGGTAACATTAGTATTTGTCAAGCCATAGTTCGACAATACAGTGACACTAGCAGACAGCTGCTCAGGATCAACAATTGTAACGGATGATTCACTTGTACATCCATTCGCATCGGTAACAGTTAGGTCATAGGTACCAGCAGCCAAATCATTTAATGTCTGATTTGTGCTACCAACCTCTACATCCCAGTTGTAGGAATATGGTTGAACACCGCCAGTTACAGAAACTGAAACAGAACCATCACTAGCACCTGGACATGTTACATCGGAACCATTATAATCTGAACTTACAAATGCAGTAGCAATCAGCTCAGCCGGTTGATTTACAGTTCTACTAACTTCGATTCCACAGTTATTTTGATCTGAAATTGTGACGGTATAAACTCCTGCAGTTAAACCACTAATATCTTCAGTAGTTGCACCATTGGACCACTCAAAAGTGAATGGAGGAACACCACCGAAAGAAACATTGAGGTTGATTGCACCATCGTTACCTCCGAAACAACTAACGTTTGTCGAAGAGATAGAGGTACTAATTGGGAATGGTTGAGTTAAGGTGAAACTTTGAACAAATTCACAACCTAAAGCATCGCTTAAAGTTAAGGTATAAGTTCCAGCAGCTAGTCCTTCGATAGTAGAGGTAGTTTCTCCGTTGCTCCAATTATAAACGTATGTGCCATTTCCTCCTTGAGCAGTCAAACTAATACTGCCATCGGTAGCTAATGGACAACTAACTTGATAACCATTATAATCACTTACAACGATATTAGTAACCGTTAATGGATCTGGCTCAGCAACTAAATAGGTCTGAGTCGTGCTACATCCATTAGCGTCAGTTAAAACTAATTCATAGGTGCCTCCGCTAATTTGATCTAAAACAGGATTAGAACTATTCAATGACAGTGTCGTCCAATTGAAATTATAAGGTTGAGTTCCACCGGTAACCGATAACTCAATCTCACCATCATTGGCACCGTTACAAGTAACGTCACTAATTGTTTCAATAACACTTAACACAGCAGGCTCCGTAACGGTGTATTCAGCCGTTGCAACGCAAGAATTAACATCGGTAACGGTCAAAGTATAAACACCAGGGGCTAAATTTTCATTAGCTGAGGTAGTCACACCGTTCGACCAGTTATACACAAATGGGGAGTTTCCAGCTGTAACAACAGCCAGTAAGCTACCATCATTGGCTCCATTACAGCTTATGCTATAACCAACATGATTCGCAACATCAACAATGGTAGCGACCATTGGGCCAGCAGGTTCAGTTATGGTGTATTCGTAAACCGACGGACATAAACTTCCTAAAGCATCTTGAATTGTAACGGAGTAAGTTCCAGCAGGAAGATTCTGAACAGAACTGGTAGTTCCAAGACTGTTGGACCATTCATATTGAATAGGAGCAACTCCATCTACAGTTAACTCAATGCTACCAGCACTTCCTTCGAAGCAATAATTCGGCGTAACAATCGAATTGGTCACAACAGGACGATTATTAACCGTCACTTCAACTTCTTCTACAACAGAACAACCCTCAACATTTGTGATGGTTACATCGTAGATTTGAGTTGCGAGCGGACTAACCTCAATGGAGCTATCAGTTGCACCTGTACTCCAAGAATAAGTATCTCCACCAATTGCCGTTAAAGTAGCCGACTGGTCGTTACAAATTGTGAGATCAGCGGTTATAGAACCAATTGGTAAGTCTAAACTATTCACCGTTACAGTGGCAAAATCAGAACAACCATTAGCATCGGTAACAAGCACAGTATAAGTTTCTGTCTCATCGACTATTACATCAATACTAGCCGTATTCCCAAGACCAATCCATTGGTAAGTAGTTCCGCCAGAAGCGGTAAGAGTTGTTTGTTCGCCTTGGCAAACG
>JAGYLP010000032.1 GCA_018401015.1 Bacteroidales bacterium | reverse complement strand
GCGTGTAAATGACTGATTTACACGCTTTGTTACATTTTGAGATTAATTTTAAGCGGAGAGAGGGGGATTCGAACCCCCGGTACGGTTCACCCGTACGGCAGTTTAGCAAACTGCTGGTTTCAGCCACTCACCCATCTCTCCTGATGTTGCTTCGACTGAAAGCGGTGCAAAAATAGTATTTCCTTATCCTTCTCCAAATACTCCAACGAAATTTATTTCTGTCTTTTTACAATCCAATTATCTTCCCTTTCCAAAGGCTTTTAACTAGCTTAGCTCCTTGAATGAAAATCAATCTGATATGGAAATTATCGCCCTTAGTATGAGTCTGTTGTCGCTTGGCCTAATCGTTTGGTTTGGTCGAAAGTTAGTGGCAAGTAAAGGAAATGAACCGGACATGGCTGCGCTCTTGAAGCAGGAGCTGACAGATAATCGCAGGGAACTGAATGAATCGCTTCGCTCAAATCGGGAGGAATTGGGAAATGCTTTGGAACGTCTGAGTAAAAACCTTGATGAACGTCTGCGGCAAATAAATGATTCGAATCAATCGCAAGCACGAGAAAACCGCCTCGAATTGAATCGTGTCCTCGCCGATTTCGGGGAAGTATTCAATAAAAATGTTCAGAACTTTAATTCCCTGCAACGAGAAAAATTCGATGCAATGTCCCTTAAACAGGATGAACTGGTGAAATCGACGGCCGAGAAATTGGAGAAAATGCGTGAAACAGTCGATGAAAAACTGCATAAAACTTTGGAAGAACGTCTCGGTCAATCGTTTCAATTAGTGAGTGAACGGCTGGAAGCAGTGCAGAAAGGATTGGGTGAGATGCAACAGCTCGCAACCGGAGTGGGCGACCTGAAAAAAGTACTCAATAATGTCAAAACACGGGGTGTCCTGGGTGAAATTCAATTGGGAAATATCCTTGAACAAATCATGGCTCCGGAACAATACGATAGCAATGTGAGAACGAAATCAGGCTCGAACGATCAGGTGGAATACGCCATCAAACTGCCTGGTCGCGATGATGAAGGCAAACCTGTTTATCTTCCCATCGATGCAAAATTTCCGCAGGAAGATTACTTGCGCTTGCAAGAAGCATACGATAAGGGGGAGCCAGCTAGTATCGAACAATCCTCGAAAGCACTTGTGCAAGCCATTAAAAAAGCGGCGCGCGATATACGCGATAAATACCTCGATCCGCCAAACACCACCGATTTTGGGATCCTCTTCCTGCCCGTCGAAGGCCTTTTTGCGGAAGTGGTTCGGCAACCGGAACTGGTTGCAAGCTTGCAACGCGATTTCAAAATCATTGTTACAGGACCAACCACGCTTGCCGCAATGCTCAACAGCCTTCAAATGGGATTCCGGACCTTAGCCATTCAACAACGAAGCTCGGAGGTTTGGACAATCCTCGGTGCGGTAAAAACAGAATTTGGAAAATTCGGGAAAGTCCTCGAAAAAGCGCAACAAAAAATATCCGAAGCCAATAAGGAAATTGATACGCTTGTAGGAACCCGAACGAGAATGATGATGTCGAAATTGCGAAAAGTGGAAGAATTGCCCACCGCTATTCAGGAGGTTTTTACCGATAAAAATGAAGACTTTGAATTAGAGGAAGAAAATGATGCCGAAAAGGAGTCATGAATGACTCAAGATAATCAATCGTTTAGCGATTTCAATTTTGCTAAAGGATAATCGTTCAGCAAGGTATTGCATGCTCTTTTGTGTGAAAAAAATAACGTGGGTTAGATCATTCTTATAATACCAGTTCTGAAACGGAATCGAGTCCTCGTATAAATGAGTAAAGATAAAGAGCTTCCCTCCGGGTAGAAGAAGGTTTTTCATCTTTTTGAAATTCTCAAGCGGATGATGGAAATGTTCAACTACTTCGCTGGCAACCAGATAATCGTACTGAAAATTTAAAAGTTCTTTATCGTTGTAATAAAATGGATCGTACAAATCGATGGAGTAATCCAAATCGCGCAATAACTTCGTAACCACCGGACCCGGACCTGCTCCATAATCCAATCCTCGATGATGCTTTGTGAAATGGCTGGTAACAGCCTCGATTATCGGTCGAACAAATAATTGATAACCAGCATCGTTTACATCGTTCTGATGCTCGTCGTACCGTGCTTTTTCTGCTTTGGCATCAGGCCAGTACTCTAAGGGAACGAAGACGCTCTCACAAAACTCGCAACGAAAAAATTTTCGAAAGCGATCTTCCGCGAATAAAAAGGAGGTTGATTGGCAAATGGGACAATTGGGAGGGGACATCAGGAGGCACAGTTAACGCAGGTTAAACTTTCCGGCCGAAACAGTATCCTTCCGATGGGGATGAGGGCTTTACAGCGAATGCATCGTCCAAATTCGGGTGTTCCGTAAAGAGATAAAACGCGTTCTAAGCTTTTCAGCTTCTGTTCGGCTGAGCGTAAGGCCGATTCTGTTACGCTTTTATTGTTGATGGCATCCATCCGGGAAACCCGACCTATGGCACAATCGGGTTCAATCGGTTGGGTCAATTCCTTGTATTCAGTTATTAAGAGCTGGGTTTTACCTATTTCTTCTTCTATTTTCTCTCGTAAGGACGATGTTTCCATAGGGCAAAGATAACATCTTTAGCTTGCTGTCGGCCGTCTCCCGGCGTGTAGTCTTCTCTAATCTTTTCATCAACGAACTGCCTCAAGCCTTCCGGCGTGTGGAATTCTCAAATCTTTGCAACAACGAACTGCCGCATGCCTCCCGGGGTGTGTTTTTACACTTTTTTAGCGTAACTTTCCACGTAAATTTAGTTGAAGATGCGTATCGGAATTCTAATCCTAGTATTCTTATTTTTCCTCTCACCGGGACTATGGTCGCAAGTGTGGGTTAAAGGGCAGGTAATCGATCAACACACCGGCGATCCGCTTGCATATGCTCATCTAAGAGTGCAGAATGGAACGAATGCCTGCGTCAGTAATGCCGAAGGATCCTTCGCATTGCTTTGTTTCCCTCAAAGTGATAGCATCTTGGTGACTTACCTCGGCTATGAATCGAAGCTTGTTGCCGCTTCGCAGTTTGCCGAAAATCCGCAGCTCAGCCTTATTCCAATAGATTACTCATTAAATGAGGTCGTTGTTGGAAAGGATAACGGAAAGGTTTTGCGAATCATTGATGCTTGTCGGAAAAAACTCGGACAAAAAACAGGATACCATAAAAGCAAAGCCTATTTCGCAGTAGAGTCTGATTATGATGGAGTTCCGCTTGAAGTGTTAGAGGTTTACTACAATGCCTACATTCGGAATATCACCATTGAATCGTTGGTGTATAAAAACGGAAGGGTGGCCTTGCAACCGATCGATAACTATTTCCTTTCCTTGCACACTTCGGAAGCGATTAAGCAAAATCATTGGATGGAAAAGAATGTCTATTTCCCCTATAATCCGCTTCAGCTCAGTAAAAAGGAGAATGATAAACAGTTCGATTTTTTAATCCTTCCCAGGCACGATTCACTCTGGATAATCGAGTATGTTCCTAAACAAGATCTTCGAAAGTATTTTCAAGGTGAAATATGGGTTAATCCTACTAATAATCAGGTGTATAAGATTTTACAGGAGATTGATTCGGCTTCCGTTTTTCCGCTCATTCCGGTTCACGACTTCGATTCCATCTTTTTCCCCTGTATGAAGCTCGAAACTTATTTTGATTGGACTAATGAGCAGCCAAAATTCTTGCTTACTTCTTTCGAATTGGAATTCGATTACCTGAGTCATCGCGATTCGCTCAGCCCAATTCGCCCGCTCCACTACAAAACCATTCAGCGGAGAATTAGAAGCAAAGGGGTCTTGAGTTGTTTCGATTATACCTCGCAGTTTTTGGAACCCACCCTGCAATACTCGGATAAGCTCTACGATTACTACAAAATGACGTTAATTCCGTATAATGAAGATTTTTGGAAGTATCATCAACACCGCACCCTATCCGAGAGGGAGTTGGAGAGTTTACACTTCCTCACGAAAAACGAAGATCAAGCAGATACTTCGGATCTTAAACCAGAAGGATTTGATAATCAGATCCGGTTTTCTTCTGAACTTCCTGATAATCTATTGTTTGCAAATCCTTACTGGTTTTGGACACGGGATAAACGCATTCGGATTGACCCAAATCCCAAGGTTCGGAAGTTATCGCCTAACGGTTTTCCTCAGGTTCACTCAATTTATGATTTATTCCATTTCGAAGTTCAAATCTTAGTCGATATTAATCCAACTCCTCACGGTTGGTCGGTTAAAAGCTATACGTTGTTCGATTCCGATAAAACCTTCTTTCATTTGCCGGTAGAACCTATTCACGATGCGCTCATCAATATGTATTTCGATTTATACGAAATGAATCGCTTGGATTTTGAAGCCAAATTGACACAAATGGATCTGAGCGAGAAGGAAATTATGATCCTTTACGAAGAAACCTTAAAGAATGCGGAGGCAACGACCCGTAAGTTCTTATTCGAGGTTCAAATGGGAGAAAATCAACGAGCCATGAACGAGTGGAACCATCGAATTTTCGAAGCACTTGAAATCGATAATCTGAAGCTTTTTCAGGAAAAAGAATAAAGCTGCAGTAGATCGTGATGTGTAGAAGGTGGATTGAGTATTGTTATAGATATTAGGTTTTTACATTGGAGTCTTATCTTTTTAAACATTGGGATTATAATTGGTTGAGCACGCTGATAATGAAAACACCCGCTCAATGCCTCAAACTTACGGTTTCTCGGATAGCATTAATTAATCAATCGTTAATAGAAATCTAACTTTACATTGAATCGCATCAGTATTTTTGTGTGATTTAATTAGAATGCATTTGGTTTTTATCGTTTAGAGCTGTTCTAAACCTTTATCTGACTAACAATGGTAAGCAACCACGAGTTTAAAAAGTATCCATAATGCTTAGGTCGATTAACCATTTTTATTCAGTTAAGTTTGTTGATACATAAATCAATCAGAAAACAGAAATGACTCTTTTTTCCCAGAGAATTGCCATGATTTTATTAATCATGATGATGCTAACGACCACAATTTTCGCTCAATCCATACAAGGCTCAGGTACAGAGCAAGATCCCTATCAAGTTCCAGATGTTTCAACCTTAGTGTACCTTTCGAACCAATCTTCACTTTGGGGAGGTTATTTTGAACAAACAGCCAATATTATTATTGATCCGGCTCAAACACCCAATTTTGCACCCATTGGAAACTCAACGACCCCTTTTACAGGAACTTATGATGGAAAAGATTTTTCAATTTCCAACTTGACGATCAACCTGCCTTCCACCGATTATGTTGGACTATTCGGATCTCTAAGTGGTGCTTCTATAAGAAATCTGACTTTGATCAATGCGTCGGTAACAGGCGATTATCGTGTGGGAGCTCTGATTGGTTTTGCCTCCTCGACGCCTTCGGTTATTACAAATTGTAATGTGAGTGGCACAGTTAGCGGCAACCGCTACGTTGGTGGTTTTATAGGACGAGCTGATGCAGGGCAAATAACCTGGAGTTCGTCGGCTAGCCTTGTTTCAGCTACTCATTATGAGGTAGGTGGTTTTATCGGATACAACAAAGCAGCAATAAATTATTGCTATGCAACGGGGAATGTGAGTCATGTTGGAGCGAGCAGTGTGGGGCGTTACGGCGGTTTTGCTGGAATTAGCACAAGCGGCGGATGGATTTCCGATTCGTATAGTACCGGTACAGTCGATTGTAATAATAAAGTTTTCGAAGCAGGCGGATTTATTGGAAATAATGCTCGGATTGCTAACCGGGATTATTCAACCGGAAAAATATTGAACCCAACCACGGATTATGGTGGTTTGATGGGAAAGAATACCGCTTCGGTTGGAAACTGTTTTTGGGATACAGAGACTTCACAGCTTTTGACCAGTGCTGCTGGAACCGGAAAGACAACATCGGAGATGAAAACGCTTACAACATTTACTTTAGCCGGATGGAATTTTACAACTGTTTGGTCTCTTTCGCCCAATTATAACGATGGTTATCCTAACTTGGATTTCGTTTTAGTCCTTCCGATTACGTGGAATGGTAGCGTCGATTCCGATTGGAGCAAGGCATTTAATTGGACTCCTTCTCAAGTTCCATCAACTACCGACGCTGTGATTATTCCTGCAGGATTGGCCAATTATCCAATTATTGAATCTCCTGCTTCAATTCAGATAAAGGATCTAAGTGTCTTGGAATCAGGAGTTAATTTAACTGTCCGACAAGGGGGTAACTTGATTGTTTCCGGTGTTTACGAAGCTTCGGAAGGAGCCGAGGTGAAAGTGCTTGGTGCGCCCTAAATGCCTCCAATCTTTTTTAGTGGCGCCATGCTCAATTTACCATTCAAATAAATTGTAAGCTGGTTTCAAATTATCGTACTAAGAGTAAATTTGTATTCGTTTAAAAAATCCTAATTAGATACAAATTCTGTGGCAAAAGAGGTCGATGCCTTTGTTTTTCAGGGGAAGCATTATCTTTGTCGATTAACATAATTTGCATCATGAAAAATCTGCTTTTATCAGCTATATTTCTGGGTTTGATAGCCTTTTCCTCTCAGCTTGCTGCCCAAACCAAACAGGTGCTGTTCCTCGGAAATAGCTATACCTCAGTCAATGACTTGCCTTTGCTAACCGCGACGCTCGCAGCCTCGGCTGGCGATACACTCCTCTTTCAAACAGTCGCTCCGGGAGGCTACACGTTTCAAATGCATGCATCCGACCCTTCGACCTTGCAATACATTGATCAAGGATCCTGGGATTTTGTCGTTCTACAGGAACAAAGTCAACGACCCGCTTTCCCGATTTCGCAAGTAGAAGTAGAAGTTTTTCCCTTTGCCGAAGAACTGAATGATCGAATTCTTGCAGCAAACCCTTGCACCGAAACAGTATTCTTCATGACCTGGGGACGAAAGAATGGCGACGCGATGAATTGTGCGGCCTGGCCACCCATTTGCACCTACGAGGGAATGGACAGCTTGCTCAATTTTCGATACCGAATGATGGCCGAAATGAACCAAGGTATTCTTGCCCCGGCGGGTGCACTCTGGCGATACATCCGTGCCAATCATCCGGGGATTGAGCTATACCAACCCGACGAAAGTCATCCGTCCGAAGCTGGTTCGTATGCAGCTGCTTGCGCATTTTACACTGTTCTGTTTCGTGATAACCCCGAAGGATTAAGCTACGATTTTACCCTCAGTGCATCGGATGCTGCTCTTATCCGCGCAGCTGCCAAAACCGTTGTTTACGATTCCTTGATCGAATGGCAAGTAGGATTGTTCGACCCGCTTGCCCAGTTTACTTCCATAGCCGATAGCCTGCAAACAAATCAAATTACTTTTCAAAACGAATCGGTAAATACTACCGATTATTGGTGGGATTTTGGCGATGGGAATACCTCGCAAGAAACAAATCCTACTCATGTTTATGCTCAGTCGGGAACCTATGTGGTTGAGCTTAAGTCATCTGCCTGTGAACGGTTTAGCAAGTATTCCGACACCTTGAATGTGGAAGTTAATCAAGTGGACATTGCTAGCGAAACCTTGCCTAAGGAATACTCTATTTTCCCCAATCCGGTGCGAAACCAACTGAGCATTCATCCTTCACATAACAGGACGTTTACCCTTCGTTGTTACGATGCAGCAGGGCGTTTACTGGAAACAATTCCTTCCTTGCAGGGAAGATCTATTTGGCAGCCGCAAGGATTGCCGCAAGGCTATTATCTCATTGAATTAGATGATAATAGGCGGGTTTTTCGTGAACAAATTCTTTATCAACCATAGCGGATGTTGTCTTTCCTGTTTAATTGGAAATTGCATCATACTGTTTCATTCAACCGTTTTTTTAATACCCATTTAAGATGACTTTTCGACAGGAGTACGCTAATGCCTCCTTCTTTTTTGAAGGATTAACCGGAAGTCCGGCTCACGAAGAACTGATCCACAAGGTGCAGGATTTCATTGCAACCGAAAACTTGTACCTGGCTGCTAACCGGGAGGTGGAAACCAAGTTACAAAACCTGAACAATGAATTTCATTATACCAAGGAGCGAAATCCTATTCATAGCATCCACACTCGGATCAAAGCTCCCCTGAGTATCATTCAAAAACTACAGAAGCGGGGTCTCGACTTAACCGTTCAATCGGCCCGTGAAAACCTAACCGATATTGCCGGAGTTCGGGTTATTTGTTCCTATATCGAAGATATTTATCTGGTTGCTAATATGTTAGTGTCGCAGGACGATGTGGAGCTGGTGCGTACTTCCGACTATATTCGGGATCCGAAACCAAATGGCTATCGATCCTTGCACCACATTGTGAAAATTCCGGTATTTCTTTCAAACCGAAAAGAAAAGGTCAATGTCGAAATCCAGTTTCGAACCATTGCCATGGATTACTGGGCTTCGCTGGAGCACGATTTGAACTATAAGCTAAGCAAGGAAAAAACGGTATCCATCGACCGGGAGTTGAAAGAAGTGGCGGAGGAAATGGCTCAGATCGATGAACGAATGCAAGCTTTATACAATGTGGTTTTAAAAGATATGGACACACGAAAGTGAGCGTAAACGTCTCTTATTCACTAGTTTCTGTAGTATTGTCTGCTTTGTTTTTTTCGTGAAGAAGGTAACTTCGCATCAATTTCAGCTCATCGTAACTAAAATCAGTACCCAAAGCTTCCTTAGCTGTTTTTAAATCCCAATCATTATGGGATTTGAAATGAGCATCGATTCTTGCTTGTTTTTCTATTGGAATCCACTTGTTTAAATCTAAATCAATCATTGGAATCAGGCGTGCAACATGTCCGACAATAGTCGAAACGGTTAATTGCCGTTGTAAGGCAATATCCTCTAAACTGGCGCCCTCTTCCAAGAGTTCCAGGGTCTCCTGAAGGGACCGGTTTAAGCGAGTTTGCTCGGATTTTTTTTCAGGCTTGGTGCTTGCTGTATCAATTTGCTCTTTGATGAATTCCAATAAGTCATCGCCAAATTGTTCTGATTTTTTTGGGCCGATTCCAGCTATCTTGCTCAATTCCTTTCGATTGCGCGGTGGTTTTTCGCAAAGTTCCCGAATCGAGCGTAAGGTTAATATTTCGTACACTTCCACATCACGCGTTTGTGCCATTAAATTACGCCACTCTTTCAATGAATCGTATAGTTCTGGATTAGAAACCTTTGTATTGACCGATGCTTTCCGTTGTGGTTTTCTTTTTTCGGTATGAGTGGCAATGGCTTTATTTCGGGCCGATAGGTATAGGGCAGGATCAAAGCCTGATTGGATCATTGTTAAACTAGCTTGCTTCATTTGAAAGGCTTCTTCTAATCCATCTAGGATATTGGTAATCCGTTTTTTGTGTTCTTTGTGGTCTAAATCGGGAATCGTAAACTGAAAATCATGCTTCTCTTCCATCTCTTTTAAAAAGTAGCGGGCTGCTTCGGAAATTCTTTTGTGAAGAGCTGCGTTTGTGCTCAATTCTTCTTGCTCCATGAAGAGTTTCCACAACTGAGGTTCGAAGCGCTTCCCTAGGTTCGCCCATTCGGAATGATAGGCTGCCAGTTTCCCTATTTGTTCTACATATTCCGATTCGAACGATTGACTTTCTTCTTGAATCCATCGTTGGAATCCACTCCATTGGCGAGCCAATCCATCGAAGGAAAAACAATCCTGAAGCAGCTTCCATTCAAAGCTTCTACGGGCCTGCATCAAGTTTGATTCGTTGGCCACCCTTGCGTCCGATTCGCTTTGGAAGCTTTTTATAGCGGTTTCGTAGGCTATCCCTTGCGATTGAACAGGCGTTTTCAAAATAATTCCCTCCAATCGGGTGCAACGACTCAACGCTACATACACTTGTCCGGGAGCAAAAGCCGAGGCCGCATCAATAATAACGCGGTCGAAGGTAAGCCCCTGACTCTTGTGAATGGTTATGGCCCAAGCGAGCCGTAGGGGATATTGTTGAAAACTACCAAGGATAATTTCTTCAATTGCCCCGGTTTTCTCATTCAACTGATATTTCATGTTGTGCCAACTAACCGGCTCCACCCTTAATTGATCCTCGCCACACTCAACCAATAAGGTTTCTCCGTCTCGGCCTGCTAATCGACCAATTTTCCCATTGTAATAAAGCTTCTCTGGCGACGGATCGTTTTTGACAAACATGACTTGTGCTCCAACCTTTAGCTTCAAATGTTCTTCGGTAGGGTAGGCGTTGCTCGGAAAATCTCCTTGTATATTTGCTGTGAAGCTCCATTTTTTTGCCTCGAGCGCATCGAGCTTCTGCTGATTAATTGCGTCGGCTTGGTAATTATGCGTAGTTAAGGTAATGTATTGCTCCTCCTCCTTGGGATAAAAATTCGGATTATATCGCTCTGCTAGCTTATTTATACTTGACGAATCCAATCGATTCTCCCGAATTTGATTCAATAAATTGATAAAGGGAAGATCTTGTTGACGGAAAATTTCTTTCAATTCGATTTTACGATAGCCAGATTTTCGGAGTGCAAGGCTGTTGAAAAAATAAATCGATTGGTAATACTTTTTCAGAATTTCCCAGTCGTCGTCGCGGGCTATAGGTGCTAACTGATGCACATCGCCAATAAGCAGTAATTGGATTCCTCCAAAGGGTTCTTTACTGAATCGCAATCGCCGGAGTACCCGGTCGATGGCGTCGAGTAGATCGGCCCGAACCATGCTTATTTCGTCGATAACCAATAAGTCGAGGCTACGAATGAGCTTGATGCGTTCCTTCCGAAAACGCATGAAGTCAGTTTTAAAGGAAGAGCTGTTAGATGTTCCCTCTCCAAAGTTTTCAGGAACTTGCGGACCAAAGGACAACTGAAAGAAAGAGTGAATCGTAACTCCACCGGCATTAATCGCCGCTACTCCTGTTGGAGCTACTACAGCAAATCGTTTGGAAGTAATTTGGGCAAGTCCCCGCAAAAAGGTTGTCTTTCCGGTTCCTGCTTTTCCCGTTAGAAAAATATGCTCCTGAGTATGTTGAATATAGGATGTGGCTAGCTCTAGCTCTCTGTTGGTTCTAAGTGGTATTGTTGCATCCTTTAAGTAATTCATATTCAGTCTTATTGCTAATCTTTTTTCGAATTCTTCAAAAGTAGCAAGTTGGATTGAATCACCCTAACTATTCATGGAATAAATGGAACCGTTTATAAAGTCAGAGAACGGGTTTCCCTTCTTCAACTTATTTTTTCTTTCCATTTGCCAAATCGAAGATAGGCATAGGACAAGACCGCCAGGATGACCCCATAAACCAGTTCCGAAGTCCAAACGGCGACCACATTGGCATCGAAATAGCGGATGAGAATGAAAATGTAGAGCAAGTAGAGGGTTAGAACCACCAACTCGATAATCAATCCTACCTGAGTTTGTCCGGTACCTAGCACTCCGTTAAAGAACATAAAACCAACCGCCAAAGCTAATGCTCCAAAATTTACTACATACAGAACAGGTATGGTGGCTTCAACTAAGGCTATGTTATTCGTGTAGATGGATATGATTTCTGTGGGGAAGAGGAAGCTGAAAACAATGAAGATACCAGTTCCGGCCAAACACATCCAAACCGTTTTCCACAGCAAGCGAAATAGCTGATTCTCTTCGCGTAAGCCAATCAGGAAACTAGCGAGTGAGTTGGCAGCTGAGGCAAAGCCCCAAATCGGAATCATAATCACAATATAGGCGCTGCGGATGATATTGGAGATGGCTAATTCGCGTTCCCCCATCTTCTCAACCATGAGGAAAAATGCAAACCAAACCCCTAGACTCAAAAAGTTTTGAATCATAATGGGGTAGGATAATTTCAGGTTGGAGTTGAAAAGCGCCTGCTCGAATCGTGGAAATCGAAACAATGAAAATTCTTGCATGTGGTTGCGATAATAGGCATATAGAACCAAATAAACCACTGCGGCAAACTCAGCAATTACACTGGCGAGCGCGGCCCCCTCAATGCCCATCGAGGGCAAACCAAAGTGCCCAAAAATGAGGACATAGTCCAGGAAAATATTCACTCCGGCCATTATCAGCGTGCTGTAGGTGATGACTTTAGTGTTTGCAACACCAATGTAGAACGAGCGAAACAGAATTTGACCCAAAGCGAAAACAATCCCATACATTCGGTAATCAAGAAAAGCTACACTGGCCCGATAAATTTCATCACTCTGAATGAGCGGTCTAAGAATGTTGGAGCCTAAAAAATACATCACACCAAGCAGAATCAGTCCAATTGGTAGCATCAAGTAAACAATGTGATCGAAGGTTTTACCAATCAATGCTTTATTGGCTTCTCCGTAACGGCGAGCAATCAGAATTTGTGCACCGGTACCAATACCCGCTCCAATCATCATGAGGACAAAATAAAACATCCCACCCAACGCAGATGCTCCCAACTCTACCTCTCCAACACGACCTAAAAATGCAGTATCGGTTACATTGATTAAGTTTTGAGCCATACTCCCCAGGATTATGGGGTAGGCAACCAACCAAATTTTCTTATAGCTTACGCTTTCCTTCACCTTAATAATTTCAACCCGCAAATATACGACAGCTCTGCATCCGGCAAACTAAGCAGACTCGAATTATCGATTCTTCGCGAAATAAAAGCTTAATGTATTTTAAGCCTCCATTCTCGTTTTTCACTCTGAAAACCTGTATAATTGAAGAGTCGATCTTGAAAATAATTCATCTCTTCAATGGGCTGATAATTAATGAAATGTTCGATTTTTAAGCTAAATGCAAATTGATTATGAAAGCGCTTCTTATACGTGAATACGGAGGACCCGAACAATTAACGCTCGAAGAGGTGGGTTTACCCTCGCCCAAATCGAACGAGGTTTTAATTAAGGTGCACGCTGCCGGCGTAAATCCGATCGATTTTAAAATTCGAAATGGGTCAATTAAAGCGATTAGTGGAAGCAAGTTTCCTAAAGTATTAGGTGCTGATGTGGCCGGAATGGTCGAGCAAAACAGCAAACACTTCCGCGTAGGCGATAAAGTTTTTGCCATGCTCAACCTCAAGGGTGGCGCCTATGCCGAATATGTTTCGGTGAAAGAATCGCAGTTGGCTAAAATTCCCGATGGATTCGGGTTCGCTGAAGCTGCAGCCGTTCCGCTGGCTGCATTAACCGCTTTTCAGTCCTTTAAAAAGGCGGCAGTCAAAGGGGGAAGCCGCGTACTAATCAACGGTGCCTCCGGTGGAGTAGGTAGCTTTGCGGTACAAATTGCAAAGGCTATGGGAGCCTACGTAGTTGGTATTACTAGTAAACGCAATGTTGACCTGGTGAGAAATTTGGGAGCCGACGAAGTGATTGATTACACCTTTTCCGATTTTACCCAATCGACCCATAAGTACGATATGGTTTTCGATGCCGTTGCCACCAGCTCCTTCAAAAAGTGCAAGCGTTTACTCGAACCCAACGGATTCTACATCACAACAGTACCCAATCATGGTTTGCTCTGGCACCGATTCTTTAACCTGATTCGCTCCAAGAAGGCGCATTTCATTATGGTTAAGCCGCTTGGGAACGATTTGAAAATACTGGCCGAATGGATGGCCCAAGGTAAACTGAAGCCGGTAATCGATGCTGTTTTCCCTCTCAAGGAAGGTGCGCGTGCCCATCAGGTTCTGGAAATGGGACGTACTCGTGGTAAATTAGTGTTGGAAGTCGTTCCTTCCGAAGAAAAATTGCAAGCTGAAGCCGGTGTAGTTAAAGCATAATGTTAATGTGTTAGTCCGATGATATACAGCAATTTGACTCACTTCAAAGAACAAATGAGCCAATTGAAAAAGCGGTTTGATCTGCCCCTTCCCGGGATTGAATCGCAGTTAAAATGGGCTCCCGAATACCGACAAGAATTAATCGAAAAGAATAACTTTTCCGAACCGCCCAGGCAATCGGCTGTGCTAATCCTACTTTTCCCCGATGCAGGAAAAGTACACACTGTATTCATCCGTAGAAATTTATACGATGGGGTGCATAGCGGTCAAATTGCTTTTCCCGGAGGAAGAGCTGAGCCTGAAGATGCCGACCTCGTAGCCACCGCCCTACGTGAGGCCGAGGAGGAAATAGGCATCGATAGAAATCAGGTTGAAGTATTAGGTTGTTTAACGAAGCTGTACATTCCGCCCAGCAATTTCGATGTGCAACCGGTTGTTGGATACAGCCTTTCGAAACCCGATTTCATTCCTCAATTGTCGGAAGTAAGCGGATTCTTTACGGTCGAGATTGATCATCTGTTGAAATCGGAAACCTGTCAGACTCGAAAAGTTGTGTATGCCAACGGACGCGAATACCTAGTGCCTTGTTTTGCCGTTGACGATTACGTTATTTGGGGAGCAACCTCGATGGTCCTTAACGAATTCCTCGAATTAACCGGCTTACCTTACCGGTAAAGAGATATAACCACAAGCTATTTTCAACCTTGATAAATCACCTATCTTTTAACTATTGAATCTTCAATTTTGAATTTTGAATCTTCAATTCGATAGAGTTGCTTAAGTCCCGATTCATCGGGATTGAATTTTATATTAAAACGCTTCTCCAATAAACAAATAAATGCCGTTTCCTTCTTTGGTGAAGGCAAAGTCCAGGCGCGTCCAAATATCTTTCTTCGGGAAAAGGAGGAATCGTAAGCCTGCACCTCCCGAAAAAACGAAGTTAGAGGGATTTACCTCGTTCCATTGCTCGAAAACAGTTCCCGTTCCTGCAAAAACTGCAGCTCCAATACGATTGGTGAAGTGGAAGGGAATAGGTAGAAACCGGAATTCTATTTGAGTTGCTACCTGATTTTTATCTCGGTACCGACCATAGTAATATCCGCGCATGATACTTTCACCGCCCATGAGTGCTAACTGATTAAAAGGAACATCGCCGGTATTGAATTGCCCGAATAACTGCATGGCCAGCACATTCTGCTTCCCGATTGGCCTGTACAACCGCGTATCCGATAAATAGGAGGTAAAGGTGTACGTACTGCCCCATAACGCATCGTAGTGAAGTATCGCTTGTTCGGAAAACAATCCTTTTCGAACGTTTAATACATTATGCCGGTCGTCGTGAACCAAACCAAAACCCAGTCCAATGCTCGATAAGCCGTTACTGCCCAAAGGAAAATCGAAAGAAGCCTCATTTGATTCTTCCCAAATAAAATTAACCCCGGAAAGTCGCTGATAATCAATTTCGAAACCAATGAAAAGGTTGTTGTGTAATTGTCGCAAGATGCGTTCTTTAATAGCTATTTGATTCACCTCGACCTGAGCAATGTAGGACTTGGGTGTTTGCATACCTATGCCGTGGTAAAATAGGGGAAAGCTTTGCAAACGCATCCGTCCGAGGAAAAACCAGGTATTCCGGTCGGAATAGATTGCGTGGTCGAACCACAATCCATATTGGTTCTCGAGGGTTAAAAAAGTAAATCCGTTGATCTCGCTCAAGCGATTGCTAGTGTCGCGATTGGCATAGTAAACGTATAGGCTGCTTAATCCGAACTCCCAGCTTGTTTCCGGGGCGTAAGCTAAGGTTGGATAAACGAGGAGCTGCGGATTAGCTACATCGCTGGTGTCGTTTACCAGTTTATTCCAATACTGCCTGGCAAAGCTCTGTGCTTGTATGTTGTTGATGGCTGGTAGATTGATTGCTGCTCCTACAATCAGTATCAGTTTTAAAATTCTCATTAGGACCAATTTTTTTCGTGTGGGAAACTACACTTTTTAGTCGAAATGGGAGGTCGTTTTAAAAGGCTGATGCAAGCGAGGAATATGCAGAAGGTCGTCAGCTGCAGGGGACATCTCTGTTAAATAGGACACCATGCTTCGAGTACTGCCACAGAATTAACGTATTTCCTACTCCTGCCAGTCTGCTGTTTCCCTAAACTTCCTACCTTTAAGGGAAATTATTGCATGTATGAAGGAGATTGATTCGATAAACCTTGATTTTTTGAAAGTAGAAGATTATCCGGCACTTAAGGACGCTATGATTGAGTCTTATGCCCAAATGCCTGGTGCTTTTTGGCGGGAACACCATCTTCGAAACCTGATTGAAAAGTTCCCGGAAGGACAAGTCGTTATCAAAATTGATGGGGAATTAGCTGGTTGCGCCTTGTCTATAATTGTGGATTACGCCCGCTTCGAGCACAAACACACCTATTCCGAAATTACCGGAAACTATAGTTTCGAAACCCATACCCCCGATGGTGACCGATTATACGGTATCGATATTTTTATCCGGCCACAATTTCGCGGTTTGCGTCTTGGTAGGCGATTATATGACTATCGAAAAGAATTATGCGAGCGTCTCAATTTAAAAGGAATTGTTTTCGGTGGACGCATCCCGAATTACCATAAGTATTCCGGCGAAATTTCCCCACGCGAATACATCGACCGGGTAAAGACCCGAGAAATACACGATCCGGTACTCGATTTTCAATTATCCAACGATTTTTATCCTTCACGCGTGTTGCAAGGCTACCTGGAAGGCGATAAGGAATCGAAGGAATACGCCGTGTTGTTGCGTTGGGATAATGTGTATTACGAGAAACCCACCCAAAGAGCGAGCGTTAGAAAAACAGTCGTCCGGCTTGGATTAATCCAATGGCAGATGCGTTTGTACAAGAACTTCGATGAAGTAATGCAACAAGCCGAATATTTTATCGATGCTGTTTCTGGTTATCGGGCAGATTTTGCGCTTTTCCCCGAGTTCTTTAATGCTCCGCTGATGGCTGAGAATAATCATCTTTCCGAATCGGAGGCTATTCGGGAATTAGCACAATACACTAGCGATATTGTCGGGAAATTTTCTGAATTAGCGATTGCTTACAACATCAATATCATTACCGGCTCCATGCCAGAAATGATTGATAATCAGTTGTACAATGCAGGGTATGTGTGTAAGCGTGATGGAGGAGTAGAACGATTCGAAAAGCTGCATATTACCCCCGACGAATCGAAAGTGTGGGGCCTCCAGGGAGGAAATAGTTTGAAAACATTCGACACCGATTGTGGGAAAATTGGCGTTTTAATTTGTTACGATGTTGAATTTCCGGAATTAAGCCGATTACTGGCAGAAGAAGGCATGGATATTCTTTTTGTTCCTTTTCTTACCGACACACAAAATGGTTATTCTCGGGTTAGGAACTGTGCTCAGGCTCGTGCAATCGAAAACGAATGTTATGTTGCCATTGCCGGAAGTGTGAGAATTTGCCCAAGTGCATAACATGGATATTCAATATGCTCAATCGTGGTGTTTACACCTGCGATTTTCTTTTCCAACCAACGGCATCAAAGCTGAAGCGACTCCCAACACAGAAATGATTCTGCTCGCCGATGTGGATTTAGCCATGCTTGGGGAGCTCAAAATCAGTTTGGAAGCGTTCGCAATTTGAAGGATCGCCGGAAGGATTTGTATTCTATCCAAAAACATCGATAAACCTTACGATATGAAAAGACTGACGTAGAATCGAACCAGAAAAGAGTCCAGTGTGCGCAAAAATTACAGAACATTGGTTTATTCACCCAGAACGACCAGTGGTTTTTCCTATTGGTCCTTTTGGCGACAACGGCGCGTGAGTTATATTTTGTCAAACGGAGTTTGGGTAATGGCTTTTATCTTGATTGAAGAATTGCTTCGATTCCTCCTTTTGCAATGGTTTCCTCATTTATCTTTTGACAACAGTTTGATTTACTATTTACTTGGTTTTGGCTTATTTTATCTCGGTTTCTGCCCCTTACTTACCATTGAGCTCAGAATCACGAAGACCACTTCAAGGTTATTTTAAAAAGAAAAGACGACTGATTATAATACTGTAAGATGGATTGTTTAGCCAAGTGTTCGACCTTGATTGTTGTGAATGGTTTCTCTTTTGGCTATTGGCTATTGGACTGCGATTTTCTCCTAAGCTGAGTAAATACCCAAGCCACTCCAAACCTTGAGACTGATCTATTATGTAACGTACATTTTGATTTCTGAATCCTGATTACGTGCATTGCAGGTAGTTAACTTGAAGCAGTAAACTAGCCGTACAGTTCGTTGTATGAATAATTTTTAAGCTTGATTATTCCTGGTTAAAATGAAGAAAAATCCTAGTTTAGAGGCATTAAATATGAATCGATAATGAAGCCCTTACAAGTAGTTGTGAACTTAAACCTATCTATTAATGTAGATCGTTCTTTTCCCTCGAACAATCGAGTATTTGGGTTGGTGAGATGGAGGCTGGGTTTAGTAATCTGAAAAACAAGTCGTTCGTGAAAAAGATTGAAGTGGTTGCAGGAATAGTTTTTTGTAAAGACGAGGTGCTTTGTGTTCAAAGACCCTACCATCAATTCCATTATATTTCGGAAAAATTCGAGTTTCCTGGAGGGAAGTTGGAAGAAGGGGAAACACAGGTGGAAGCTTTACATCGGGAATTGTTAGAAGAGTTGAATCTTTCCGTACAAATTCAATCTTACTTCCTTACTGTTGTTCATCAATACCCCGATTTTGAATTAACGATGCATAGCTATCTATGCGAAGTAGGTTCAAAAGAGCTTATTTTGAGAGAGCACGTTGCTCAAAAATGGTTGAAAATTAATGAGCTCAATGAACTTGATTGGGCTGCAGCTGACCTGCCAATAGTCCATAAATTAGTAATGAATGCGTGATTTAATCTCCCTTTTTACACGAAGTTTACAAACGGGCTATATCGATAAGTCTATTTCATCCGATCCCGAATATCAACCTGAATTACTGGTGAATCGGAAGAAACCACCTCAAAAGGTGCTCTCAGCCATCCTTCACGAGCTTCAAAATTGCCACGAGTTTTTTATATCGGTTGCTTTTGTAACAACCAGTGGAGTGGCAGTCCTTATCAATACATTAAAAGAGCTTGAATCAAAAGGAGTTGAAGGGAAAATACTCGTTTCGCAATATCTGAATTTTACTCAACCCGAGGCGCTGAGAAGACTTCTTCAGTTTTCAAATATCGAACTTAAAATTGCTACCGAGGGAAATGCACATACAAAAGGTTACCTCTTTAGAAGCGATAAGTATTACAATTTAATAGTTGGAAGCAGTAACCTAACTGCGCAAGCGTTAAGTACCAATAGGGAATGGAACCTTAAAGTTTCTGCCCTCGATGAGAGCGGGATTGTTGATATCGTTCTACGGGAATTCATGTCCGATTTTGGGAAAGGAGAGCCTGTAACGTCCGAATTTATAACTTCTTACGAGGGTGTATATCAACAGCAACTAATTCAAACTCGAACAGTAAATGGAGTTATTCCAGCAAATAAGCAATTACTGGTAAGCCCCAATTCGATGCAAATAGAAGCATTGAGTAATCTCCTACAATTGAGGGCCGAAGGGAAAAAGAAAGCATTGATCATTTCTGCTACCGGAACCGGAAAAACTTATTTATCGGCCTTCGATGCAAAAGCTTTTGCTGCGAAACGATTACTCTTTGTGGTTCATCGATTAACCATAGCAAAAGATGCTTTGAATACGTTTAAAAAAGTATTTGGTCCGGGAATTACTATGGGTTTATATTCGGGTAATCGGCAAGAATTGGACTCTGATTTTGTGTTTTCTACTATTCAAACCATCTCCAAAATAAACCACCTATACAACTTTTCCAAAGATCATTTTGATTATATCATCCTCGACGAATCCCATCGGTCGGGAGCTGATTCCTATTTGCGCTTATTGGAATATTTTGAGCCTACGTTTCTTCTAGGTATGACCGCCACCCCCGAGCGAACCGATGGAAACGATATCTTTCGGCTTTTCGACCATAACATTGCATACGAAATTCGATTAAGCAAGGCCATGGAAGAAGATATGCTCAGCTCATTTCATTATTATGGCGTTGCCGACTTGACGGTTGATAATATTCCGGTAGACACCAAATCGGATTTTAGGTATTTAATTGCGCAAGAGCGGGTTGAGCATATCTTGCATCATGCTAAATATTATGGTAGCGACAACGGAATAACCCGAGGCTTGATATTCTGTTCTCGCAAGAACGAGGCTGTTGAGTTGTCTAAATTATTTAATGCCAATGGTTATCGTTCGGTAGCGCTTACAGGTGATAGTGCCGAGGACGAAAGAGCTTCGGCTATTGAACGATTGGAAACTGACCAATTGAGCGATAAACTTGATTATATTTTTACCGTGGATATCTTCAACGAAGGAATTGATATCCCTAAAATAAATCAGATTATCATGCTTCGCCCCACTGAATCGGCCATCATTTTTATACAGCAATTAGGTCGAGGCCTTCGGAAAATTGATGGGAAAGCTTACCTCACGGTGATCGATTTTATTGGGAACTACGATAACAACTACCTAATACCAATTGCCTTGTATGGAGATACCTCTTACAACAAAGACTCACTAAGGAAGTTAATCACAGAGGGTAGTAGAATGATACCCGGAGCTTCTTCCATCAACTTTGATGAAATCACCAAAAAGCAAATCTTTCAATCCATCGATGCTGCAAACATGCAGCTCTATGCCGACTTGAAAAAAGATTACCAGTTATTAAAATTCAAGTTAGGTCGTATACCCATGATGATGGACTTTGTTGAACATGGTGCTCGCGATCCATACGTTTATGTGAATTACGCTAACTCGTATTATAATTTCGCGGTAAAGGTTGAAAAGCTTGAAAAAAACTTGCTGTCGAATCAACAAGTTAAATTGTTGGAATTGTTCTCCAAAGAAATAAATAATGCCAAACGAGTGGAGGAAAGCCTAATTCTTAAACTTATCCTGGAACCAGGCCTACTCACTTTGAGAGAATTAAAAGACTTCGTCCAATCAACTTATCATTACACTGTTTCGGATGAGACTTTAAAATCGTGTGTCGCAAATCTTAATTTTGAATTTATTCGTGAAAAAAAAGATGGCAAAATGCTGTCTGCTAAAGAAATATACAAGGTCGATGTGCTTTCTCTTGTGCAGGATACGCTAGTCCTTTCCAATGAATTTAGACATCACTTAAGTCAAGCCGATTTTAAAAACTATTTGCTAGACTCGGTGAATTATTCAATTTACGAATTCGACCGCTTGTTTGAGATGGAAAACTGGTTTGACGGTTTCGTGTTATATCGAAAATACTCGCGCAAAGATGTTTTTCGAATTTTAAATGTTTCTGAAAATCCTGTTGCTCAAAATGTAGGTGGTTATTTGGTTAGTCCGGATAATAAGCATTGTCCTATTTTCGTCAACTATCACAAAGAAGATCATATTTCTGAATCAACAAAATATCACGATGAATTTGTAAACAACAAAGAATTTGATTGGATGTCGAAATCGAATAGAACGCTTAATAGCAAGGATGTACGGTCAATCCTGGGTAGAAATGGCCCGATACGACTTCCACTGTTTATCAAAAAAAATAATGATGAAGGAATGGACTTCTATTACATGGGCGAAGTAAGTCCTGAATTAGAGCAAGTGCAACAAACTACCATTCCAAATAATCAAGGACATGAGCTCCCTGTGGTGAAAATTCGATTTAACCTTGCTATTCCTGTTGCTGCAAACATGTTTATTTATTTACAGGAGAAAATTCATCAGCGAAATCCAATATCAACCATCAAAACTAAGTTGATTCCTCTTACGCCAGCTCTAAAATCTGAACAAGAATTGAGGAATCCAATTCCATTGTATGATTTTTATGCCGCTGCAGGTACTTTCAGTGAAATTCAATCCGATAAGAATTATACCCTAATCGAAGGACCCGAAAATATTTCCCATAAGGATTATTTTGCATGCAGAATAGTTGGAGAATCGATGAACAGAATCATTCCAAACGGATCGATTTGCCTGTTCAAACCCTATTTGGGTGGAACCAGAAACGGTAAAATATTGTTGATTGAAAACCGAGACCTCCAAGATCCTGACTTCAACTCAGCTTTTACAATAAAGACCTATTCCAGCGAAAAAATTGTGTCCGACGAACATTGGGAACACCTGGCCATTGTCTTGCGCCCCAATTCATTCCACGACTCCTACCAAAATATTATTATAACGGAAGAGAACGCAGCTAACATGAGGATTGTTGGTGAGTTTGTCGGAATTTTGAATGAGGGGGATGATAAGGACCTGTTTTCGGCCACAACTGGTGTCCGCTTTTAGCGAGAAGTAGGGTCAGAAATCCCTGGAATAGAGAATATAATTAGTACAGAAATCCGAAAAGCCATAAAGGAATACTATTTTGGGTTCCAATCTCAAGATCATCCTTGACAATAAATGCATTTTCTGACTCCACAATCTGCTTTTTTGATTTATTCTTACCACCAATTTCGAATAAGTATGTATTGTCTACCAGAACGTCTCCTTTTTCAGGTAAGGAAACCGAATGACGGTGAGCTATATTTTGTAGAAAAAACGTTTCTCTGATTGTCCCTGTCTCTAATTGTTCTCCGCTGATTGCATACATTAAATTAGTATTGTGCATCCATATTTTATCGGGCTTATTTAAGAGACTTATACTTCTTGTTTGCTTATAAATCATTCGAATTAATTCCGCCCTATCTAGCAATTGCAATGCACGAACGAGTGCATTTCGATTCAAGCTCAGCGCATTACTCATTTTTTGAATATTAGGAGTGAACGGGACATTGGATGATATGACATACAGCAAACGTTTTAATTTTGCTATTGATTGAAAATCGATATTCTCTGCAGTTGGTAAATCTACCTCTAAAATAAGATTGACCGTGTTTCTAAGTTTTTGATAATACTCCTCGGAATTGTATTCAAAATAGGGATAATTGCCGATTTTGAGGTACATGGAAAAATGTTTCAAGGGAGTAAATTGGCTAAGTAAACTTATACTGATTGATCGATGATTTATTACTATTTCCTGAAGACTCAAAACCGGCAGTTCTATCTTTTCATAAAGCCACAAATATTCTCGAAAGGATAATTCAGTCAGATGGTAGGTTACCGCTCTTCTGCTCAAATCGGACTCGCCTTTGTAAATATCTAGTATGGATGATGAGGTGAAAATGACTTTCAAATCCGCAAAATCATCATAAACTAATTTTAGTTCACGGGACCAATTCGGGTATTTATGAACCTCATCTAGAAGAAGAATTTTACCACCGATTCTGGCGAATTTTTCAGCCAAATCATATAGTGTGTTTTCGGAAAAAAATAAATCATCCAGAGCAACATAAAGGACTTCGTCAAGCTTGTAATCCTTTGCGAGTTGAAGTAATAAGGTTGTTTTGCCTGTTCCTCTAGCACCCTTTATGGCTATTAATCGATTCCCTTTATTTATTTCATAGTATAAATGACGTTTAAATACGACGGATACATTGTTGATTTTTCGTACCGATTTTTCGAGTAGTTTGTCCATTTTTGCTATTTAAAAAAGCAAATATACATTGATTTTGCTATTATGGAAAGCAAAAATACATTGATGTTGCTTTTTTGAAAAGCATAATTCCAAGGTGTTGTGATCAGCAAATTTGAAAATTAACACAAGCTATTTTTCTACTTGCTAGGTGCCAGAGCATGGCAACGCTTTTTAAAATGGCAAACAGAGCGAATGGCAAGCTTTGCCCTACCGATTTACTGGTACACTTTTTACTGGTAAATTATAGATATCACCCTCCCGGACACTTTCTTAAGCTCTTAGCTTAAGCTTATTGGCTTTGACCCTAATCTCAACCTTGGAATTGGCTAGTTCGTTGTTGCAAACTTTTCCTTTAACTAGTCAGTAAACGACGAGCCGGGAGCAACGAGGCAGCTCGTTGTTGCTGGCTTTAGCTACCGTCCGATTTTTGCAACAAAGATTTCGCCCCTACGGGGCTGTGGAGTTGGATGATTCTAGCCAGATTCGCTACAAAGATTCCGCCTCTATGGGGCTATTATTCATCAAAAAAAGCTGTCCGTATTGTAACGAACAGCCTTCAAATTGTTGGTGACTCAGCTGTCCCGATTGCCATCGGGAGAACCC
>JAGYLP010000031.1 GCA_018401015.1 Bacteroidales bacterium | reverse complement strand
ATCGCTCAACCGAGGAATTCCCCCCTTTGTGTTGCGCGAAGTGATGAGCCTCAATCCGCTTTCGGTTGGAATTCCGAAAGAATATGGAGGACGTGGAGCCGATATTGAAGAGACCTTAGCTTTACTGGAGGTAACCTCCTACGAATCGCTCGGGATGGCTCTTACCTTTGGCATCAACCTCGCCCTTTTTCTTCAGCCGGTAGGGAAATATGCCCTCCCTGAATCGAAACAAGAAGTTTTTCATCGTTTCATGAATCAACAAAATATGGGTGGCCTGATGATTACGGAACCGGGATTCGGAAGCGATGCTTTGAACATGCAAACCTTTTACACCAAGCACGAAGGCTCTTACCGACTCAGTGGCATGAAACATTGGGCCGGACTAACCGGCTGGGCCGATTTTTGGCTGCTTACCGCTCGAGCTCAAACCCCAAAAGGAGACCTGCAACGCGATATCGACTTCTTCATTTGCGACGTTACAGCTCCCGGTCAAAGCATTGAGGTTCTGGAGTATTTCTCGAACCTCGGACTTTACCAAATACCCTATGGATTAAATAAGATTGAAGTCGAAATTCCAGCGCATCAGAAACTGATTCCCGAAAGCACCGGGGTTAAACTCATGTTAGATTTATTGCATCGCAGTCGATTGCAATTTCCCGGTATGGCTCTCGGATTCATTCAGCGCATGATCGACGAAGCCTCGGAATACATGAAAAAACGGATGGTTGGAGCCAAAAGCTTATTCTACAACGATCAGGTTCAATACCGGCTGAGTGTCTTGCAATCGTATTACACCGTGTGCAGCGCTATGTGTGTGAAAGTGTCGAAAATTGCCGGCGTCGATAAGGATTTATCCAATGAAAATATTCTGGCTAATTCAATCAAATGCGTGGTAAGCGACATGATGCAGGAATCGGCACAAACCGCGACCCAATTGTTTGGTGCCCGTGCCTACAAGCTCGATCACATTGCAGGACGAGGCATCGTTGATTCGCGTCCGTTCCAAATTTTCGAAGGATCGAACGATATGCTTTACGCACAAATCTCGGCCGCTGCCCTGAAACTCATGAAGAACACCCGGGAATCAAACCTGTACACCTGGTTAAAATCCTTCGACTTAACTACCCGATCGAGTGAGTTTTATCAGAAACTCTTGAATTTCAAACCGGATTTTTCGATGCCGCAACGAAAAATGGTCGATCTAGGAAAGATACTGAGCAAAGTAATCTCGACCGAAATGGTACTGGATATGGAATCCACCCTATTCCGCAAAGACCTTATTAACAATGCCCTGGAACTCCTTCGGGAAGAAGTAGGCAACCTGATTACGAGTTATCAACTGAAGGAAATAGTTCCGGCCCTGGAAAATTACAAGGAAGGAAGTAATTGGCGTAAGTCCTAGGACGCTACTCCCATTCGATGGTTGCCGGTGGTTTCGACGAAATATCGTAAACCACCCGGTTGATTCCTTTTACCTGATTGATGATTTCGTTCGATACTTTCGCCAGAAACTCATACGGTAAATGGACCCAATCGGCCGTCATTCCATCGGTCGATTCAACGGCACGAAGAACTACTGCTCGCTCGTAAGTCCGCTCGTCGCCCATTACTCCCACCGATTGTACCGGGAGTAAAATAACGCCCGCTTGCCACACTTTATCGTATAAACCATCTTCCTTCAAGGCTTTGATAAAAATGGAATCGGCTTCTTGGAGCAAGGCTACTTTTTCAGGGGTAATATCGCCCAAAATTCGAATCGCTAAGCCCGGCCCGGGAAATGGATGTCGGCCAATCAAGGCTTCGTCCATGTGCAAAGCGCGCCCTACCCTGCGCACTTCATCCTTAAAAAGCAACTTTAGCGGTTCAACTATCTTCAACTTCATAAAATCGGGAAGGCCTCCCACATTATGATGCGATTTAATGGTTGCCGAAGGACCGTTAACTGAAACGGATTCAATGACATCGGGATAGATGGTTCCCTGAGCTAACCATTTCACATCCTGAATTTTATGCGCTTCGTCGTCGAACACCTCTATGAATACCCGACCAATTATTTTGCGTTTCGTCTCAGGATCGCTTTCACCGGACAGCGCCGACCAAAAGCGTTCGCGTGCATCGACTCCTATCACCTGTAAGCCCATGTGCCGATAGCTATCCAGTACTTGTTCAAATTCATTTTTTCGCAACAAACCGTTATCGACAAAAATACAGGTTAACTGTTTTCCAATTGCTTTATGCAGCAACACGGCAGCAACCGACGAATCGACTCCACCGGAAAGGCCCAACACGACTTTATCGCTGCCCAGGGTTTCTTTCAATTCGCTTATCGTAGTGTCGATAAAGGAATCGGGAGTCCAATCTTGCCGGCAACCGCAAATATCGACCACGAAATTCCGCAACAAGGTTTTGCCTTGAACCGTATGATACACTTCCGGGTGAAATTGAATTCCCCAGGTTGGTTCTCCTTGAATTTGATAAGCTCCATATTGCACTTGCTTGGTGCTGGCAATCGGCTGGTAGTTGTCCGGCAATCGTTCAATGGTATCGCCATGCGACATCCAAACCTGAGTATCCAGTTCAAGTTCCTGCATCAATAAATTCGACCGATCGATGTAGGTTAAATTGGCTCTTCCGTATTCTCGTTTATTCGACGGAAGTACTTCGCCACCGTAAAAATGAGCCAGGTATTGCGCTCCATAACAAACCCCCAGCGTGGAGAGTTTCCCTTTTATTGCCGATAAATCGGGAATGGGTGCTTCCTCGTCGCGAACCGAATACGGACTACCCGACAGAATAACCCCTTTAATCGACTCGTCGAGTGTAGGAATTTTATTAAATGGATGAATTTCGCAATAAACATTGAGTTCCCGCACGCGTCGGGCAATCAGTTGGGTGTACTGTGAACCGAAATCGAGAATAAGAATCTTTTCCTGAATCATGACGTTTTTTTTTGCCGGCGCTAAGATAGATGAATTGCTAAAAAGAACACGCCTCCCATCCTTTCGGAAAAGAGGCGCGTTAATAAGTATTGAAAACTTTCCTTATTTCTGAATACTCCAGCCGGTTTTCAAACCAAAAACAAACCAGGCAATTGCAATAGCACCTACCGTAAAGATGATGTCGCCAATGGAGCGCAACCACTTGAAAGTGAGAATATACCCTTGCTCCATAAATTCGGCCGAGCGAGCATACCAAAGTCCCTCCTGCACACTGGCAATGGTTTGAGCAATACCCACTGGAAGCACGCTAATAAGCACCATGGCTGCTAGCCCAATGTTGATGGACCAGAAACCAATCTTAAGCGCTTTTTCCTTCCATATTACCTCGCGATTCATATCTCGCAATACGAAGAGCATCAAACCGATACCTAACATTCCGTACACGCCAAACAAGGCAGTATGTCCGTGTACCGGAGTAGTATTTAATCCTTGCATATAGTACAAGGCGATGGGCGGATTAATGAGAAACCCAAACAAACCGGCACCTACCAGATTCCAGAATGCGACTGCAATAAAACTGTAAATGGGCCATTTGTAAGCCTTTATCCATTCGCTGCTTCGACTAATCTTCAGGTTTTCGAATGCTTCGAAACCAATGAGGACCAAAGGAACCACCTCGAGCGCACTAAAGGTAGCTCCCAGCGCCATTACAGCCGTTGGGGTTCCTGTAAAGTATAAATGATGAAAAGTGCCGAGGATACCGCCTGAAAGGAAAACGATGGTTGCAAATAACACCCCAACCGTTGCAGTGGCCGCTTTAATAATTTGCATCCGTACAAAAAGGAAAGCGGTAACAACGGTAGCAAAAACCTCGAAAAATCCTTCTACCCAAAGATGAACAACCCACCAACGCCAATACTCGGCTATGGCCAGGTGTGTTTGTTGTCCCCACATTAAACCGGCACCATAAAAGGCAGCAATGGCAATGGTGGAAATGAGGAAAAGTATCAAAAGATTTCGACCTTCGGTACGTTGACGCAAAGCCGGCCAAATAGCTCGCCCCATGAGGAATAACCACAGAATCAATCCGATAAACAAAAAGAGCTGCCAAAAACGACCTAATTCGACATATTCATGACCCTGATGGCCAAACCAGAAGTTTTGGAGATAACCCATTTTTTGCATCACACCCATCCATTGACCGGCGAGCGAACCCACCACAATCACTAACAAGGCGCCAAAAAGAAAATTAACTCCTAGTTTTTGAAACTTGGGCTCGTGACCGGAAATGGCCGGAGCATAATAAAGTCCCGTAGCCAACCAGGAAGTGGCAATCCAGAAAATGGCTATTTGTACGTGCCAGGTTCTCGAAATGGAATAAGGCAACCATTCCGCTAAGGGAATGCCATAAAAAGCCTGCCCTTCGACCGTGTAGTGGGCGGTAATAATACCCATCAGAATTTGAACCAAGAGCAAGGCCGACACAATCCAGAAATACTTCAGCGTAGCACGTTGCGATGGCGTTTGGTTTTCATTTTTAAGCACAAAGGTTGGCGAGAAAGAATGCCCGTCCTCCTTACGTGTAGCATAGTACCAAGCCATTAAACCAATACCCGCCAGCAGCAAAATGACACTGAATATGGACCACAGCAACAAAGAGCTGGTAGGCTTATTATCAATGAGTTCCTCGGGTGGCCAGTTATTGGTATAGGTTATGTCGGAGCCTGGCCGCTCGGTGGCACAGGTCCAGGAAATCCAGAAGAAAAATGCATTCATTTGCCGAACGCGTTCAGCATCTTTCAAGGCATTATCTTGAATTCCAAAAGTGTTTCTGTCCGAAGCCATTTCCGGATTGTTGGTGAACAAACCGCCATAATAGCGACTATTTTCAGTAAAAGCAGCAGCTCTTTCCGCTGAAATGACTAATTGCTGATCCGCATTCACCCGGTTTTTTCGAACTTCCTGCTGCAGTCGAGCCTTTAAAGCTGCCTGTTGCTCCTCCTGCAACTCCTGAAAAGTAGTATGATAATCGCGTTGAGCAAATTGATCCAATATGTGAACCGATTCGCGGTGTAAATAATCAGCGCTCCAATCGGGTGCCTGATAAGCTCCGTGTCCCCAAACGGTACCTACATGATGTCCTCCCAACGATTGCCAAACGTTTTGACCATCTTTTATGTCCTGTCCGGTAAACAAAAGTTCCCCTGTCTCGGTGAGCACCTGTTCCGGGATTGGCGGTGCTTGCCGATAGATTTCGCGGCCGTAGTATAGCAGCACAGCAAAAGAGATTACCATCACCGCAATAAAGCCCAGCCAAAGTTTTCGTGTATTCATCGAATAATTGATTAAGTGAAACAAAATTTTTACGCCACGAAGATAAAATCATTTATTCAAAAGACAAAAAGGTCTTTTAGTAATATTAAAAAAAATAAATTTAATGATGAATAGCTGGTGTCTTACTCCAGGAGTTATTCAGATGAAATTAATTCGATGCTTAGTTTCACCAAACTCCATCTCTTTAACTACATCAATCGCTTGGCATTTTTGGAAGCCCCTGAAAAAGAATGGCAAGAAATTATTCCAGATCGTAAACAGTTGACTTTATTTGAGGGGGCTTACTTTTGAAAATGAAGAAAAATGAAAAAAATAATCGCTGAAAATCAGACACTTGTAAAATTATAAGATTAAATTTGAGTTTATATCGGACAACAATGGTTTTAAATATTTTATAACATACATTTGTTTGATAAAATAATGTAAAATCTCAAATAAAAATGATGAAAAAACATCTATCTAGTTTAGCTATTATTTTCTTTGGGGTAATATTTGTGGTGAACGAATTATCAGCACAATCAACAAAACTTCTTATAGTGGAGGACAATTGTTAAATTCCACAAATACCACTGGAATGACAATCGAGAACTTACCAATGAGCCCAGATTGCCCATATACAACGCCACAACATGATGAAACAATACTGTGCCAAAACTTAGTTATGGAACGAGATGATGACATCTCCGCACAAATCTATTATTATGGGCAACATCCTGTGTTTTGTCAAAATATTCAAACTGATAAACTAGGGAATATTCTATTTTTTATTATTGATAACAACATTTACAATCGATATGGAGAATCATTCGAAAATATTCATCAGCAGAATCTATATTCTCAGCAACACTATTGGCTTCATCAGATACCAGCATCACTCGAATCGAATAATCCAGTAAGTGAAAAGATTAATAGATCATTCATGGTTGGTACTAGCCCGATTCCATTAAGCACTTTAACTCTAGGTCAAGAAATGTCAATCGTTCCAGTCCCTGGTAGCGTCAATGTATATTACTTAATCTATTCTATTGATACTGAGTATAATCAAACAAATAACACTGATAGGAATCACTATTTTTATTACAGAAAGCTAACTTACTATAGTGATACGGAAATTACAATGACACCAGCAGAAATTATATCTAATGAAGTCTATTGCTCTGAAAACAAAAGGCATCATTTGGCTATTTCGGATTATCGAAGTTCTGAAAATGATTATCTGATGTACTTTATTCATGCTGCAACATATATTGAAGTGTGTAGAATTAGTTCTCAAGGGATTGAATTAAATTTAGATGCTTCATTAAATCCAATCCCATATAATTATTTACAATCTGGAGACTTGAGTAATTCCAATTTTTTTAAAGGATATAATACGAATGAAATGGAATTATTCTATGAGAATACAAATAACAAATATAAACTTGCATTGACATTATGCGGTGAACACCCTGTTGTGAAAATTTTAGAGTTTCCTTACCAATTTGCATCTTATTCTTCAAGTTATACACCTAATCAAACATTAATTCATCTCCCACATATATGATTCAATTGATTAGAGATAACTGGTTGGCTGAAACATCAAGAACGATAATTGAACGAAATTTGTCTTTATTTGCCGCCAATAGAAGTAGGATTTTCAATTATCTGATTATGGATCAGAAAATAAATGACCTTGAGATTGATTCATTGATAACTATGCATCAGAATAAAAATGATTTATCAGACCAATTGGCATTAATTGATCTATATTTTGAAAATGAAGATTATACTAATTGTGATTTAATTTTGAATGAACTGAAATCTTCAAATCACACACAAGATATTATTGATGGAATTTATGCTTTAGAGGACCTGATTTCAGTATTAAGGAGTGCAAAAGATAGCGCAAGAACTCTAATGGAGTTATCGAGATACGAACATGATCAATTGATTAATATTGCTCAATTAGATGTATTAATTGCATCATCAAAAGCTCAAAACATTTTATGTTTTGTATTTGATGAGTGTATTGATAAATCTCCAACAATAGATACAATTATACCACAGAAAAGGGCCAGAATATATGATCTAAACGATCAAAATAAAATAGGTTTTGTTAAAGTAACACCTATTCCGGCAGATGAATTTATAAATATTGAATGGGATTTCCCTGAAAATAGTGATCGAACCATTTCAGTATTCAACGCAGAAGGTAAACTTGTTTTCACTTTCGACCTGTTTGATAAATCAGGAGGAAGAGCAGTTAATATTAGTTTATTTACTAGCGGAATTTATTTGTATCAGGTTCATGATTCAAATGAATACATAGAATCAGGAAACTTAATTATTTCTCATTAGAAAATGAAAAACTTAATATTTGTCATACTCGTCATCTGGCTTTTTAGTCCAATGACGAGTATATCTCAATCTTTTAAAATGGATCATAGTTTCCAATCAAGCTATAACTTTCACAATTATCATCCAGGTAAAATCACTGAGATATTATTATTACCTAATTCAACTATGTTTGTATGTGGAGAGTGGCGAGATACCAGTGATATTACTCGCCGTATGTGTTTGGTAATGTTAGATTTAGAAGGAAATATTATGCCCTATTTCCCACCACAATCAGCACAACCTGATATGAGTCTTAATTTTTTTAGAGATTCCATTTATTCTACACAAGGATATGGTGGCTCAGGGGGGTATTTTAAAAGATACAGCATATTAGGAGAACATGATTTGGGTTATTACCAGAATAACAGTACTGACTCAACAACATTAGGTGCTTTACGCTATCTTTTCATTGAAGATAGTAAGATCATTTTCTCAGGAGTTTATTACAAAAATGGCGAGCCCTTTGCATTTGATCACGACAATGATAACAGAATTAGGTTTGCAAGGGTAAATTTAGATTTGACCTTTGATACAACCTGGCGCCATGATATAACAGGTGATATATTGGATATGGTTCATTATGATCAAGAGAGAATATTAATAAATGGTTTTTTTTATTATTATGATAGCACAGGTGATATTTATGAGACCAACAGTTGTTTTTTACGAGTTGATCATAATGGGGATATTGATACTACTTTTTCTTGTGAATTTCTATATCCAGGGGGGTGGCGCCACATGAAAGTTTTAGCAGATGGTAAAATTCTGGTTCATGGAAGATTTCAGTTTCAACAATTCTCTCCATATGCCGACTTAGGAGAATGTTACTTGATAAGGTTACATCCAGACGGGCAATTAGATACTGATTTTCAAATTCTTAACGAGGAGAATCTTGTTGTTAATAATTTCCAGTTAAGTGGTGGCATTTCAGATGTTGAGGTGCTACCGAGTGGTAGTTATCTCATTGGCGGATTATTTGACTCTATTCAAGGACAACAGAGAGGAAACATTGCAATTATTGATACTACTGGTCAATTAGATTTGAATAATTTTAATCTGGGAGGCTGTGATTCCTGTGCAGTGGTTTATGCTTCAGATTATCCTGAGGTATACGGAATTTTTCCAACTGATGATAACAAATACTATATCTATGGTAAATTTGGAAGATATAATGGAGAAGATTGTTCTCCAATTATCAGAATATTTGGAGAGAATTATATTTCTACTCCGGAATTTTCAGATACGTCGGAAGAAATTAGTATTTATCCGAATCCAGCAAAAGATAATTTCCACCTTGAATTACCGGGTGGATTCAATCATGGAAACTTACAAATTTTTAATATTGATGGAAAATTAGTAAAGGACGCTAAAATAATTGGAAATTCTCTACATATTAATATTGAATCACTACTACCTGGAACCTACATTTGTAAGGTCCGTCATAAAGATAAATCTTATCAATCAAAACTTATAATCTTGTAAAATATAAAAGAATGAGAAATATCTGTTTTATTATCATATCACTAATTGTTGTGAGTGCGTGTCAACCGAACTCTATTATTCTTGATCAACCTGCAAACGTGAGTTTTCAAATCTTTGATGAAGATGAAAATGGAATGGAAGATATCAAAATTAAAGTCCACAGTTTGATTAATGAATATTTAGAATTAACCAATCAAGAAGGATATGCAGATTTTGGGTTTTTTAATTCAGGAGAATATCAATATTCCCTTATATTCAAGGATCCTAAAACCAATCTTGATTATTCAATCATTGAACCCTTTTTTCTAAACTCAGGTCATGACTCTTTTTTTGAAATTCATCTTAAAGAAATGAAGCGGGATTTAAGTCTTACTATAATAAATCAATCGGGAATAGATTTAACTAATTACCATGCTTGCTTAATAACTTTTGATACATTTAATTCTTTTGCGCCAACTGATTGTTCTGGAATTGAACTTGCAATTGACTCGCAATTAGTTGACTCTTTGGGGAAAGTGCAATTTAAAAATGTTCCTATACAAGAATACATTGGGTATGGTTTGATTCTATATCAAAATCCAGCAGAATGTGATTATGAAATGATCAATAGTCGAGTATATCGAAATCAAATAAATGATTATCGAGTAATTGTAAACGTTCATTAAATAATAAATAAAAAACCAAATAATATGAAAAATCTTTTAATCGTCTTAGCTCTTGTCATTTTTACTTCATGTCAAGATAACTACATCATCTTAGACCAAACTTCAAACATTAGCTTTCAATTGTTCGATGAAAATGGCGAAGGAATAGAAAACACTTCAATAAAAATTGATTCAAAATTGTATTCTTACTACTCAATCACTGATGAAAATGGAGTCGCTGAATTTTTAGACTTTGTGCAAGGTGAATATTTCTATGATATTGAATTCAATGACCCAACAACAGGCATGGATTATTATTTGTATAAACCATTTATGGTTACTGCTGAATATGATAAAAATTTTGAATTTCATGCAATTGATTTGAAAAAGGATTTGACCTTACATGTCAAAGATCAATATAACAACATAATTGCAAATGCTGATGTATCGATCATTACCGGAAATGCTTTTAATGAGTTATTTCCAGATACAAGTGAAATAATTAATAATACAATTCAAACTAATTCAGCAAATAGTATAGGTGAAGTTGTTTTTGAACTAGTTCCATTAAATGAATACAATGGATATCGAGCAATCGTAAAAGATTTGAACGATAAAATATATTTCACTTCAAATCAACTATATGTTGACAGAGATCTTGACAATGAATATACCATAAGGATACAAGTCTATTGATTTGTAAGCCTAGGGCTACAAGCGTATTGCCCCATTAAAACCGTAAACCTTCTGCCATGAGCGTCTTGCCAGCTTAGCTAGTATTATTATGCAGCTGTTTACAGCGACTTTAGGAGGATGGATACATCCCCGGAGGCAATTCCAGCAATCGATTGGCTTTATGATTGCGCATTCGGCTTAAGACCTTCGTGAGCCAGACCACAGCATCGATTCCTTCGGCCTACAAACAAAGGAGCACAGGAACTTAGAAATTCCGATCGACTCGCTCCACCGACATCGCTATTCCCTGGCCTACCCCAATGCACATCGTACACAAAGCGCGAGTTCCCCCATGGCTTTGCAGTTGGTGAACAGCGGTGGTTACCAATCGAGCTCCGCTCATTCCCAATGGATGACCCAAAGCAATGGCTCCACCATACGGATTAATTCGGGAATCATCGTCGGATAAACCCAATACGCGGGTGCAACCGAGCGATTGAGCAGCAAAGGCTTCATTGAGCTCAATCAAATCGAAATCCTTCAAACCTACATTCAATCGCTGCAAGAGTTTTTGAGTAGCCGGAACCGGCCCTAATCCCATAAGGCGAGGTGCCACACCAGCAACAGCCATCCCTTCAATGCGGGCTATGGGTTTTAATCCGAATCGTTTAACCGCTTCTTCCGAAGCAATGAGCAAAGCTGCTGCCCCATCGTTCACTCCAGAGGCATTCCCGGCAGTAATGGTTCCTTCGCGGCCGGAAATCGGTTTCAATTTCGATAAAGTTTCCAGCGAAGATAAACGCGGGTGCTCATCGGCCCGAACGATCAAATCATCGCCTTTGCGCTGGGGAATACTTACCGGAATCATTTCGTCGTCGAAATACCCTTTCAGGATGGCTTCGTGTGTTTTCTCCTGACTCCATTGTGCAAATCGATCCTGATCCATGCGGGAAATTTGGTACTCGACAGCAATATTTTCGGCTGTTTCGGGCATGCTCTCTGTTCCATAACGTGCATTCAACAGAGGATTCACGAAGCGCCACCCAATGGTGGTGTCAAAAATTCGAACGTTTCGGTCGAATGCACTGGAAGCTTTATCCATTACATAAGGCGAACGCGACATACTTTCCACTCCACCGGCAATAATCAATTCAGCCTCACCTGCCATAATCGCACGGGCTGCTGTCCCAATGGCATCCATTCCGGAACCGCATAGTCGATTAATCGTGGCTCCGGGAATCGTTTCCGGCAAACCGGCCAACAAAGCAGCCATTCGTCCAATATTACGATTATCTTCCCCAGCTTGATTCGCGCAACCGAGCAACACATCGTCCACTTGCGACCAATCAACACCCGTATTCCTTTCCATCAAAGCTTTAATGGTCAGGGCCGCCAAGTCGTCGGGGCGAACCGATGACAAAACGCCTCCGTATTTTCCAATGGGTGTTCGTAAGGCATCGCAAATGTAAACTGGCTTCATCATACTATTTTTATTTCATTCTACCACCCGTTAGCAATCTAACATGAAACAACTTATACTAGAATTAACCGATGGCGAAACGTTTAACAAATGGTTTTAAACTCTTATACTTCTTTCGATTGGACGGCTTCAATTTCCGGTTTGAAAGTCCTGAACGCTTTTAGTAGAGCTTCCGATAAATAATCAATCTCGGTTTGATTCATCACCGTCGATAACATAACCGAACAGGTATTGATCATCATCATTTTTTCTTCGTTGAAAAGGTAATCGAGCATTTTAGCAATCACTTGAACTACTTCGGGCTTTTGATAGGCTTCGCGATAAGTAACCGGAGGGCTTGGTCGCAAATGCACGCGGAACATACTTCCGGCACCGGTTATTGATACCGGAACCTGAGCCAATTGAATGGCCTCTTCTACTTGCTTCATAGCCACGCAACTCAATTCATTCAGTCGGCTAACGGCTTCCTGATGGTAGTGTTCCATGGCCACATATCCGGCCGTAAGGGTAATTGGATTTGCCGAAAAAGTTCCTGAATGGGGGAAAAGTAATTTTGACTGATGCGGATTGAGAACCTCCATCACATCAGCTCGTCCACCGAATGCTCCTACCGGAAAGCCTCCTCCAATAATTTTCCCAAATGCGGTTAAATCGGGCTTAACCGTGTAGCGTTCCTGCGTACCTCCATAGCCAACGCGGAAAGTAACCACTTCGTCGAATAAGAGTAAAGCCCCATTTTTTTGAGTCCAGGCATACAGTGCTTCAATATATTCGTTTGAAGCAGGCGAAAGCCCTACTCTATGAGGCACCGGATCGATGAGCACTGCGGCAATATCATCGGCATGAGCGTCTAGGATCGCCAGGGTTGTTTCGATGTCGTTGAACGGGAAGATGAGCATATCGCTTAGCACTCCGGGAGGTGTTCCATGGGCAAGAGGTACGCTATTGGGAGCATGCGGATCGCCCCAGTTCGATGGATTAGAGGTTTGACTTATTTCGGCAAAGTCGTAGGTGCCATGATAGGCTCCTTCGGCTTTGGCTATCTTAGCTTTACCGGTGTATGCCCGTGCAGCCTTCATCATGGCCATCACGGCCTCGGTACCGGAGTTTACAAAACGGATTTTATCGACACTGGCTACTCTACGAGTAAGTAACTGAGCATAAGCCACTTCTATTTCAGTAGCCATAGTAAATGCTGTTCCTCGCTGTAACTGAGCAATAACGGCTTCTACAATCGGGTCGTAGGCATGTCCGTGGATGAGAGAAGCCATATTATTGGCAAAATCGACCCTTCGCACACCGTCGATATCGGTTACGTAGGCACCTTTAGCATGCGAAGCATAATAAGGATGCGGTTTGTGAAAAACGGTGTTTCGGCTCACACCTCCGGGAATAACCTGAAGAGCCTCTGCATAAATTTCCGAACTGGTTTTCCGGGTATTGGCTGTTGATTCGCTCATGATTGATATTGGTTAACGAATATAAAATAAGCAGATTGATGGAAGATTCATGAACAATACTTTCCTTTAAGGAAATCCGACTAAAGGAGCATCGGTTTGCGCTTGGAGGTACTCTTTTGTCACACCCGGGGCCATTTCGAGCACATAGAGCCCGCCGGGTTGTACTTCGATTATCGCCAAGTTGGTATAAATCCGACTAACAACCCCTTTCCCGGTGAGCGGATAAGTACATTCGCGCACAATTTTGGCTTCGCCGGTTTTGGTGGTATGCTGACTAATGACGTAAATATGTTTTACACCCGCTACTAAATCCATGGCTCCTCCAACTGCAGGGATGGCTCCGGGCTCACCGGTAGACCAGTTTGCCAGATCGCCTTTACCGGAAATTTGCAAGGCTCCTAAAACGCATACATCCAAATGCTGACCGCGTATCATGGCGAAGCTATCGGCATGATGAAAGTACGCAGCACCCGGGAGTGCTGTAACCGGTTTCTTCCCGGCATTAATTAGCTCCGGATCCTCCGTTCCGGGCGAGGGAACCGGTCCCATACCCAACAAACCATTTTCGGTGTGATAAATCAGTTCCCTTCCTTCAGGAACATGGTCGGCGACTAATTCAGGAATGCCGATGCCGAGATTCACATAGGAACCATCGGGGATATCGAGGGCTAGTTTTTGGGCCACTTCATTCATTGTCCAGCCCTTAGGTGCTTGATCTACCATGGATACCTCCTTTTTGCAGCTACTAATTCCGATTCATGAGCCGGATGCGCAATTTCCACAACCCTTTGAACAAAGATACCGGGAGTAACCACCTGCTCCGGATCCAGCGTTCCGGCCTCTACTACCTCTTTAACCTGAACGATAGCGGTATTGGCTGCCATGCACATGATGGGACCAAAATTGCGAGCCGTTTTGTTATACACCAGGTTTCCAAATCGGTCGGCCCGATGAGCTTTAACCAAGGAAAAATCGGCCCGGATTCCTTCCTCAAGGACAAAAGTATTCCCTTTGAAAACCCGATGTTCTTTACCTTCCGCTAAGGGAGTATTCACTGAGGCAGGAGTGTAGAAAGCAGGAATACCGGCTCCTCCGGCACGAATCCGTTCCGCAAGCGTACCTTGCGGAACCAATTCGAGCTCAATTTCTCCTTTTTTGTACAATTCGGGAAAGACGGTAGAATTCGCCGTTCGTGGAAAAGAGCAAATCATTTTCCGAACCCTTCGATTGGCAATTAAGGCAGCTAGGCCAACCTCCCCGCTTCCGGTATTATTACTCACCACGGTAAGATCTTTCGCTCCGGAGTCGATGAGTGCGTGAATAAGCTCGATGGGACTTCCCGCTTCGCCAAAGCCACCAATCATGACGGTTGCTCCATCGAAGACCCCGGCAACAGCTTCTTCCAAACTCCCTACAACTTTCTGAATCATAAGCGGATAAATTAAGAATTCCTTCCGGTAGCAATGGATGAATGCAGCTTATGTTCAATGGCTGCTAATTCCTCTTCGTAGAAATGCTGGTCGAAACCAAATGGTTTCAAATTCGCAATGGTGTTCTCTTTCTCATCGAATTGAACCAAGTACACTTTATCCATCCATTCCATGTTCCTACCCTCGTTAAATTTCAGGGCAAATAATTTTTGTCCGGGTAGATTCACCTCACCCAAAAGAGAAACCTTACCGGCCGACGAAGTTTGAGTAATGTATCGGCTTGGGCGATTAATCGACGAGAGGCCTCGATATACTTTACTAAACACTTCGTTAATTTTTGCTACCGGTTGATTAAAATAATGGAATTCGCCGGTAGGACGAGCCAAGTACATGGAGTGGAAACCGACTCCCAGGGTTGCAAACACATCGCCGAGATCGATCCAGTTTTGAGCGGAACGATCCACATCCACTTCCCCATTTTCATCGGTAAACAAACTAATGTGGTTCATAATCGGGCTTTGACTCCGCAGGGTAACGCCATGAGCCTTTAAGCGACGAATGGCAGCTACAGTGCTAATATTCAGCACTTCGCGAGGAGCAGAGAAATGCGACATCAATAAAGGTTGAATACCATTATCGTATAATCGTTGAAAAAGCTTCAGCATGGGTTCGTAATCCGGGCTGAGAATCAATTCCGGATGAAAAGTTAGTACGCGTGTGCCCAGACGAATGGTACGCACATGACTCAGCTCCGGATCTTCGATAATCGGTGTGATGTATTGTTCGAATCGTTCCGGTTTAATGTAACTGGCATCGCCTCCGGTAATGAGCACATCGGTTATTTCTTTATGGCGTTTCAGGTATTCGTGAATTTGTTGAATATCGCGCTGGATAAACATATCCTCGTCGCCACGAACCTGAGCATGACGGAAACAATAATTGCAGAATGCAAAGCACGATTGTGTTTGAACATCGAAGATGAGCAGAACGTGTGGATACTTATGCTGAGAACCCTCTACAACCTGCAATTTCCCTTCGTCGTTGATGTAGGTAGGCTTGTTAAGCTGCTGATTGCCATCGTGGGGGTTCGTTTCCTTGATATAAGCTTGAACGATTTGCTCTTTTTCCTCTTCGGTTTTGGCTGCCAGATATGCTTTGGTAATATCCGGACGAATCATTCCCGGCTGCGGGAAAACTAATTGGAACACTGAATCGTGCTCAAAATCCGACCAGTTAATCGTATTCAACACATGCTTGGTTGCCAGGAAACGATAAACCCGAATGAAGAGTTCCCGTTCTTCGTGATGACCAATAAAAATGTTATTTGCTTCGAGGGTCTTAACGATTTCGCGATACCCTACAATACCGCTGTAATGTTTCCGGTCGGTGAAGTGAAAATCTTCCGTTTCGGTAAAACTGGCAAGTTGTGGAAACGCATTTTGTAATCGGGAAAGGACGCCTTGGGGTAAAAGATTTTCGCGTTGAACGATGGAAATCATGTCGTTCGTGTAATGAAAACGATGCATCATGGTCATTACATCTTCCGGAGTAAATCTTAGCTGTTTAGCTGTTTCTGTTAAAAGTTCATTCATGATCGTATGTTTAGTCATTCATAAGTTCAATCGCGTCCGTTCGGGCTGCCTTCTTTGTCCTCTTCTTCCACTTTTCTTCACCCAAAATCAAGGCAAAATTAAGGATTTAGACCGATGTTAAGTTCTCAACGATAAAAAACGAATATGTTATGGAACTATGTTTTATCCTTTTAAGATGATGAATACTTTTCTTCGAATCAGGGCTTCTCTTTTAAAACAAAAGTTTGACAATCAACACAAAAGAAGCTATTCTACCGAGGGATTTATTCCTTCCGTCGATAATCTTTCATAGCCTGAGTTGGTTCAATGATGCTGTACGATTCCCAGTCGGCATCACTGAACTGGTTAACATACTGCACGTTGAGGCTTCGATTCTCCTTTAAGGTTCGAAAAACAGTCGATTCAACCGGGAAACGATCCACGATTAAGATTTCGACCGATTCTTCGTTATAGAGGTCGAAATCGAAGCGCACCGCAACTTCTTCCAGCACTTTGGGAAAGAGGAAGCGATCTTTTACTTTTTGCAGTTTCACTTTGCGGTCGAATTGAAGCGCCTCGGCCGATTGGTTCGAAAGGTATTTAAGACGATAATGGTCGCCAACAGCCTCGTATTGGATAACAAGGTGTAGGGCTTGCTCTTCGTATTGAATCCCGGGAAACCAAAAATCGCGACCCACTTTCCCTGGAGCCAGACCAAAATCGGCTTTGAGAATAGCAAAGCTTTTCGACGAAACAAAAATGCGTCCTGCATACAATCCCCTGCGGCGAGGGGAAAAATCGATGCGGTAAACCTCTTCTCCATCGATGAGGGTTCCCCCTGCAATAGTGAATTCGTACCGGCGTGGATGGTAGATGAATTCCCACCGATCTTCGTCGGTTAAATCGGCAAAAGCCATTTCGTTTTTGAAACTATAGCGGAGATTCCGAAGCGTTTGCGTTTGCTTCTCCTGCATTTTATCGCTTATGGGATTGTCGCCAGCCGAGCTATGGCTAATCTCCTTCTTATAAAGACCGGATTTCACCCTCCAGTATTCGTTGTTTGAGGCCTCTTCCATCTGCTTGTTCAAGGTCTCGATGACTTCGAAAGCAAAATCGAGGTTCGCATCGTCGAGCGACACAGCTTTATCGGCCACAACCTTTTGGCGCACCGAATCGTTTGGATTGCCCGACCGATAAAGCTTTCCTACCAAGTCGGTAAAGGACATCAGTTCATCCGGGAAATGATCGCGAATAGAATCCACCATTCCGGCATGAATACTCTCCAAGCTGCTTTTATCAAACTGAGCATCGAGCTTACGAAGGTTCATGGTGGTTCGCGATCGGTAGAAGAATTGGCTTCCCTGGTATTGATAAGGATAATTCCGAGCGATATTTTCCTTCACTCTTCGGATAAGATCATCCGCAGAAGGCGTTTGAGCATAAATGACCATTTCGTTCAGTTGAATTAAATCCTCTTGCAGGACAAGAACTATATTCGTATCCGACTGCGGTAGGGCAAATCCCTGCGTTTTGTAGCCCATGGATTGAAAAAACACAGAATCGCCCCTTCCCTCGGTGGGCTTAAAGCTCCAGCTAAAGGCTCCATGCTCGTTCGAAATCGTTCCTTCGACACCATTCGACCGATAAATATTGACATAAGGCAAAGCATTTTCATTCGAATCGAGGATCTTACCGGTAAGCGTAATACGGGTGTGAATCGAATCGGAAAATGCATGATTCGATTGACCGGCCGAACCAAGAGGCGAGGCAGCTAAGAGTATGACTAGTAGGATATGCGAAAGGGTGGAAATTCTCATAAATCAACACGGTTTTAAGCCACAATATTAGGCATTTTACAGCAGTTCGCCTTGGCCCCTGTTTGCTTAAAAAGAACCCCATTGAATGCAGGTCGACTGAAAAGTTTGGATAACTTTAGGGCACTTAATCAAGAAAGATGGATTATCGAGACAAAGTATTTCTAAGGGTTGCTGAGAATTTGAGCTTTTCGAAAGCAGCAGATGACCTATTCATATCACAACCAGCTGTTACCAAACATGTTAAGGAGCTTGAAAATAAGTTAGGCATTGCACTATTCGAACGAGTTGGCAATAAGATTAAGTTAACCACAGCCGGCAACCTGTGTTATAATCACCTGAAGGAAATACGCGAGCAATATGAGAATCTGAAGTTTCAAATTGGGAAGCTCAACGATCGTTTTCGTGGCCGGCTCATCATTGGAGCCAGTTCAACCATTGCACAATATATTATTCCTCCGGCAATTGGGGCGTTTTACAAGAAGTATCCGGGTATTGAAATATGTTTGATGAACGGAAATTCCCGCGAGATGGAAGAAAAGCTATTGGAGAAAAAAATTGACATAGCTTTGGTCGAAAATTTCAGTAAGCAAACGAACATTCATTACGAAGATTTTTTGGAAGACGAGATTGTGGTCGTAACTTCGCCCCACAGTTTATATGGGAAGCTTAGCAGCATTTCAGCAATCGATTTAGAGACCTTACCCATGGTTTTACGGGAAAAAGGAAGTGGTACGCTCGAAGTAATTAACAACCTGTTGGGTTTAGCCTCGGTAAAAATCCATCAATTGAATGTAGTAATGCACTTAGGTTCAACCGAATCGATTAAAAACTTCCTGTCTAATTTCGATGGAGTTGCTTTGGTGAGCAAGCGTTCTGTTGAACGTGAATTAATCGATAATCGATTGAAAATCCTTCCCATCAAAAACATCCATGTTAAACGGCAGCTTCGCATTGCTCAGCGACAAGGTCCTTTATCCGAAACCGCCAGTCTTTTCTACGATTTCCTCCGAAAGCATAACTTTTAGTTATAGAGCATAAATAAATACAATTTGTATTAAGTTACGTTAGATTCTACATTTGAATCGCTCAATTAAACGAAGCAACTATGTATAATCAACTAACTTAATCAACATGAAAAGAATTTTACCTTTGATCGGGCTCATCGCAGCCATGTTTATTAGCAATCTGACATTCGCTCAGGTTATGACCCCTGAAACTCCACCCAAAGGAGTTAAAATTGCCAGTTCCGACGATATTCAGCGTCTTATCAAAGAAGGCGGTATCATTTACGACGTACGTTGGCACTACAGTGAGTATGTTTTCGAAGGACATATTCCTACTGCTATTACTGTTCCATTTACCGAATACTCAAAGAAATCGGTAGATTACAACATTAACGAAGACACCTGGGACTGGACCACCTTGCCCAAGGATAAAAACAAAGCGATTGCCTTTTATTGCATGGGCGATGCCTGTTGGAAGTCATACAAAGTAGCCGACGAAGCAGCAAAGCGAGGTTACACCAATGTTTATTGGTATCGCGAAGGACAACCCGGTTGGGATAAAAAAGGCTTACCCGTCGAAAGTCGCAACGATTCTTACCTGCCTATGCAGAAAATGTTCAAATCGGCCCATAATCCAAACTCCTGGATGCTTGAACCCGAAGCATTAGAGCAATGGTATGCGCAAAAAGCTAACTTAAAAGTAATCGACTTACGCTACGAATCCTTCACCGAAGAAGGTCGTTTGGAAACTGCCTTCCAAGTACCTCTCAAAGAGCTATTAAGCCGCGATGGCATTCAGCTTTTACCTCAACCAAGCGAAAAAGTTAAAATCGTTTTAGTAAGCGCTAACGGACAACATGCAGCAGCTGCTGCAGTAGCTTTGAACCTTTTAGGTTACGAGGCTTATGTCCTGAACGGTGGCATGGAAGCCTGGTACCAGAAAATGGGACAAAAACACATTGTAAAAGGGAAACTAGACGTACACAAAGCAGGTGGTAAAAGCTGGAAAGGTCAATTAACCAAATTACCAAAAGGAGCATAATTCCGCTCAATAAGAGAAGTCATAGTAAACACACTCATATATTTACAGAAGTAAACTCCAAGGGGAATTCTAGTGGTTGATGAAGGGTAGTCGCCCGCTAATCCCGGGCGGCTACCACCCCTAAGGAGAAACTTATCAACTTAAAAAACAAAAAAGCATGAAAACAATATCCATTCAAATCATCAGCTTACTCATCCTGGCCATCGGATTTGGTAATCCAACGCTCAATGCGCAGTCTGCAAGCGAATTTGATATCCTGGTCGAATACATGAAAAAAGAAGGTTACGACCTAAACAAAGTAATGGAGCGCAAAACCTGGATTCCCGGTCCCGAAGATGTAGTAGAAAATCTCAGTGATTATTTCATTATCGATATTCGTACCGGCGACATCGCACCAAAAAACGGCAAGCCCGATTTCGAAGACGGGCACATTCCCGGAGCCATGAATACTTCGTTTGAAAACGTGTTGAAATTTGCCAAATCGAAGAATGCACCCGACCGGATTTTATTAGTATCGTGCGACGGACAAGCAGCTGCAGCTGCAGCGGTAGCTTTGCGTGTTTCAGGTTATCCAAATACTAAAGTACTGAAATTCGGCATGAGCGGTTGGAATAAAGATTTCGATATGTGGACTTCTGCGCTGAGCACCGACGCCATGAAGCATAAGAACTGGACCAAGGATAAGGCTGCAAAAACCACAACCTTCAAAAACAGCCCCGAACTTAAAACTGGCAAGAAAAACGGTAAGGAAATTTTAGCAGCACAAGTAGATGCTTTCTTGGCCAAAGGATTTCAATACGGAATCGATCCAATGGACGTGTTGAATAACCCGAAAGATTATTTCGTAGTGAATCAAGGCGATGAAAAAGCCTATGGTCAATATGGAATTATGAAAGGAGCCTATCAGTTCAATGAGCCAATGTTGCAAGAAAAAACGAACCATGGGTCGTTGAATAATTATCCTACCGACGAAACCATCGTACAGTATTGTTGGACAGGCCATGCAGCCATCACGACTGCAGCCTGGATGAACCTTTTGGGTTACAATGCAAAAGGAGTAAAATACGGCGTAAACGGTTTGATTTACGACAACCTCAAGAAATCGCAATTTAAAAAAGCGGCTAATTTCCCTTATGTAAGCGGCAAATAACACTAGCTAAACTAATTCAACTCAATCAACTAACGAATCATTGGAGGGAAGGTATCTGCTCCGCATTTTTTAGGCACAAAAACAAAAGCGCGCAGATCCTTTTCTTCCAAAACTAAACATCAACTAACATGAAACATATTTATACAAGCGCACTTGCACTCATCATGCTGGCTATGGTAAGCCTGCCCACTCAAGCACAGGTTGTGTACAACAACGAAGAAACCGGTCAGAAACTGGAATTATTCCACATGTATCAATTCTGGGGAACCTATCAAACGATGGACGACGATCGTTTACCCGGTGGCGATGCTCATTTCGACATGAACATTCGTCGAGGTCGATTTGGAGCCAAAGGTAAAGTAAATAAACTGGTCGATTTTCAAGTTTGGTATGCCTTCGACCTTTTAGGGAAAGACCCTGGAACCAACTGGTTAAACGGCATGTTTGGAACGAACACCAGCAACCAGGTTTTTCAAGTTTGGGATGCATTTTTCAAATTCAAATTCGATCCTAAATACAATGTAACTGTCGGGTTTTTCCGCCCTCAAACATCCCGTGAAAGCATCCGTTCCGGATTTACCACCCTTAGTTTCGAAAAAACTTTTCCGAACTTCATCCACCGCACTTACACCGTATCTAGCGGTCCCGGACGAGTTCCCGGTGTAAACCTCGGCGGTACTTTTAAAGGCTCAGGCATGGGCATGAAATATGACTTTGGAATGTTCAATGCTTTTGTAGCGAAAGAAAACTTCTCACCCATGTTTGCCGGTCGTTTAGCATTTTGGTTAGGCGACGAAGAAAAAGGTGGATTACGCGACAACCATTTTGGCAAACGCAATGGCGTTACACTTGCGTTTTATGGAACTTCGCAGTCGGCAGTTGACCAATCGGCACTTACAGCCATTTCCATTACCAACCCGGAAAATGCATTCAATCCTTTAAACAGTGTGTCCGTACTTTCCTATGGTTCCGACCTGCTTGCTAATTATGGCAATTTTAATTTGAAAGCTGAATATAGCGTTATTACCTATTCAAACTTGATGGGCGACACCGAATCGGCAACCGGCAACTACACCATGGTAACTTATGATGTGGCAGCAGCTTACAACATCGCTAAAATTGGCCCCGGCTTATTGGCCGCCACTGCAGCTTACACTGGTGTTGCAGCCGACGAAGCACTCGAATTAGGTACACTGAGCATTATTGATAAAAAATATGCAAATCAATATGGTAAAGTTGCCTTCATGGATTTTGGGTTTAACTATTACCTGAAAAACGACAAGTACCGAATTGCCTTGCATTATGTAAATGTAATGGAAGAAAAAGAAGAATATAACAACGATCACATTGCCTTGGGATTGCAATTCCAGTGGTAAAAAATTTGAAAGCTGCGATACCCTCGGGTATTGCAGCTTTTTTCACTCAATCCTTACCTAGCTATTCAAACTTCAGTTCAACCACATCCGCCCGTTTTCGCACGAACTCGGCACCATCGTAACCAACTCAAATCAAGCGACCTAAGAACGATAACACTCGATTAATTCTTTAAAACTTTAGCAAAACAAAGCACGCTTACTGAATGGAAATCGAACGTGAAAATTGCCATTCATCGAGCTTCTTCATGCGACCTTTTAAAACAAAAAACATACACATGAAAACACACTTTAAAAATCTTTTCGGCCGGCAATGGTCGTTCATTTATGCCGGTGTGCTGGTTGGTATAGCCCAAATCCTTTATATGATTGGCTTATGGATCGGCGCTGTAGTGCAGGGCAAAACCCCTAAACTCGAACCCATTACCGTTACAACCGACCTCGGACGCATGTTCCGCGGGATGGAAGTATTCATCAACAATGTATTTGGTTTCCACACCGAGCTATATGGTAAGTACGAAACCATGATTGTAGATGGAGTAGAGAAACTTGTACCTGCAACCGGAGGAGCTTTCATTCCCGGAATTGGCTGGCCCATCGTTGGAATGGTCATTGGAGGTTTCATCGTTTCGCTTATGGAGAAAGAAAGTCGCCATTGGGCTCACTATTCAGGGAAAGCCCTGCTCGTTGCCTTTATCGGAGGAGCCTTATTCAGTTACGGAACCCGTTTGGCAGGCGGATGTACCCTGAATCACCTCATGGGAGGCGTACCGATGATGAACATCCACAGCCTGGTAACCATCATCTTCATGGCCATTGGCGGAACCATGGCTTTTGGCATTATGTCGAAGCTCGACCTCGCTAAATACTTCAAACATCAGGAAACCCGCGCCTATGTTGAGAAAGCGCACAAAGGAGAACAAATCACCTACAAAAAAGGCTACAATGCTTTCAAAAATCCTATTTACTGGTTTGGAATGATCTTTTCAATCGTTTTTGTGGTAGTTGCGATTATTGGAGGAGTTTTCAATCCGGAAAGTTTACAACACCTCAAGAATGGTGAAATGGTTGCCTTTAGCAAATCGATCGATGGTAAAGGATGGTTCTACATGGGAGCCACGCTCCTGGCCGGTATCATTGGCGGAATTGCTTTGGCAAAGAGTGGATTTGGAACCGAATGCTGCCTCATAGCGGTCGAAACCGGTGGCGTTATGGCGAAAAAAGACTCTGTCTTCTCCCGGATGGGCGTTCCTAAAATTACCCGTACCCTCATGCGCTCTTATGTTCCTTTCCTTGGAATTGCTACTCATTGGTTAGTAATGCTCGTATTCATCGTAATTGCCTGGATCTTCTTCGGAATTAATCCTGGTTTCGAAGACGATATCAAATACTCCCTTACAGCCGGCAGCTTCCTCGGCGGACTTGCTCTGGGGCTTGGTGCAGTACTCATGATTGGCTGCGAAATTCGTTCTTACATGCGTATCGGAATGGGTTACTTGAATACCTTAGTTGGATTCATCGGGTTTGCGGTTGGCTACCTTCCTTTCACCCTTTACTACGATGCTCATAAAGCCTTCCTGGCCAACACCTCGCTGGTAGGAACTAACGGAAAATGGTCCGAAGCCTTCAAAGTATATCAACTCTTCAGCGATAACCCGATAGTGCATAAACTAGTCCTCGTGCTGTGGTTTGCCTTCCTGGCATGGGTGGTGTATTTCTTCATTAAAAAAGCCATGAAAAATACTGGTTTGCAACCCGTTCACCTGGTTCATTACAACACCGAAGATATTCAGGATTACATCGATGCCGAAGCGGCTAAAAACAATGGTAAAGTAAACGGAGTAGATGCTCCCGAAGATGTACCGGAAGAATTCTTCACCAAAAAAGCATCCTAAAAAATCATAATAATCACGAATTTGAATCCGGATTTGAAAAACCTGCTAAACAAGATTCCTTGCAAGCTGTTCAAGGAGTCATTCAAACCACTAGGTATTCAAATTCATTCATCAAAAAAATTACACAAATGAAAAATGTAAATGTAAGTAGCCTCCTAATCGGCTTAGTTCTCGGAGTTGTGCTCACCGGAGTAGTTGCCTGGAAAATGATGCCGGGAATGATGATTGTGGAACAAAAGAGTAAGTTTCCCACCGTCGAAGA
>JAGYLP010000030.1 GCA_018401015.1 Bacteroidales bacterium | reverse complement strand
ACGAGGGTTCCGGCAGGAACAGCCACTTCAACTAAATCTACAGCAGGAGCATCGGTTGCGCCATGGAGAATGTTTGCGCTGGTATTTCCTGCAGTGATGGGATTTTCACGTCCTGCAAAAGCGAGGAGGTCGAAGTTGGAGCCTGGGTCGCCGGCAGCTACAACTACATAAGTGTCGTTGGCTACCAAATTAAAGGTTTTGTGGAATACTGCATTGGCTGTATCGACGCTATTGGGACCTGTAACGGAAATGGTTAAATCGGTTCCGGCAGGAGCATCGATGTAAGGTGTTGCCGCACGAAAGGTAAAATCTTCCAGGAGTTTAACCGAGTTTGAATCGAACGAAATCCAAACATCCACATTGGCAGCCGCGCTGGCAGCAGAGTTGTGAATGACCTGCACTCTGGCAGTAGTTGATTGAGCGAACGCTTGAAAGCCTAATAGGAGGCTTAATACGATGGTAGTAATTCTTTTTGTCATGACTAGATGGTTTTAGTTATTTGCTTTAGTGTTTTATGCTCAAAGAACTGCTTGACCTTCTATTTTGTTTAATGAATGCATCCGAAGTTCAAACAAAGGCAATCACTTCCAGGCTCTCGATGTTAAGAGTTAAGGGAAAGTTTGATTGTTTAAATCGCTGGTTAGAAGTTGCTTACTGCTGGTTTTGTATGGATTCTTTCTAAATGCTGTCTAAATAGTTTTTCTGGCTGGACAATGAGTATAGTTGGATACCAATCTTTCCGATTACATTACTAGAATTTGGGCTATTTGAAATGGTTCAAAATAGCTAGCCTTGAACGTTTTCTAGATTAGGTGTTGCAACTATTCATTATTTTTTAAGTCTGAAAAAGTAGAAGTTACTCCTTGATAACTTTCCTAAACTAATCATGCTATGAAACGACTTACTGTTTTGATTTTGTCGATGGTATTTGTAACGGGGCTTGTTCAAGCTCAGATTACAACCGTCCTTCAACTTCCCGATCCATGCAATTTAAGTATCGACCAATTTGCGGATACTTCTAATCCGCTCTTAGTGGTTTTCCCGAATCCAAATGAGGGTGAATTTGAATGGTCCATCGCTGCCAACTCAGTCATTGGAGAAGCTTCTCTTGAAATTCTTTCCATGGATGGTAAATTGATGGTTCAAGAGCAAGTATATATTCCGGTGGAATCATACACGAGTGGTTTAGATATCAAGCATTTGGCGAAAGGTTTTTATATCCTGCGACTCAGGAATAAAGTTTACCAGGTTAATTATAAATTGATATTAAAGTAGCTTAGCAATGAGGAATCTAACCTTAGTTACCCTGTTCATACTTGGATGTTCCTTAGCGTCTCATTCGACTTATTCACAAAGTTTGCTATTTGGCAATGATACCATCCATTTGCAGCTAGATAATTTCCATTATGGAACCCTTCAATGGGAGGAATCGACCGATAGTTTGTCGTGGACTCCCATTTTGGGAGCGAACGATACGGTTTATACTTTTTTCCCTGAAGCTGAGCTGTATTATCGAGCTAAGTTGGATGTGCCGGGTTGTTCGACGGAATATTCCGAAGTTTGTCATGTTTTGTATTACCCTACTGTGATAAATTCGGGGATTGCCACTCTTTCGCCAAGCATGGCCGATGTTTTTACAAGCGTGCTGTACGATGGTGGTTCGCCTGTTATGGAACGAGGAATTTGTTGGAATACAACAGGTTCCCCTAGTTTGGCCGATACCTTTACGGTTGATGGAAGCGGATTAGGGGCTTTTACCACGAATTTGTATGGACTAAGCCCTAATTCCCTTATCTACGTCAGGTCGTATGCGAGTAATAGCGTTGGGACTGCCTACAGCGACGAAGTCTTGTTGAATACAGGGGTTTATTATCCATCGGGAACTTCGCACTGCGATCCTTTTAATGCGACCATCATTGCAGAAGTTGTGAATCCCTTAACAGGTAGGATTTGGATGGATAGAAATCTGGGGGCGGCTCAGGTTGCCACCGATTTGGTCGATACTGCTGCCTATGGCGATCTATATCAATGGGGGCGATTTGCCGACGGTCATCAGTGCCGAAATTCCCCATTAACAAGCAATTTAAGCAGCACGGATCAACCTTTAGATCGAAAGTTTTTCATCCTTTCACCTCTTTTTCCCCTCGATTGGAGGAGTCCACAGAACGATAGCTTATGGCAAGGAGTGAACGGAATCAATAATCCATGTCCGATTGGGTTTCGTGTTCCAACCGGAGCAGAGTGGACCCAGGAGCGACTCAGTTGGAGCAGCAACAACGAAGCTGGTGCGTTCAACTCACCTCTCAAGTTAAGTCTAGGCGGTGGACGGTACGGCAATAATGGGACGCTCGGTTATGTGGGTGCCAGTGGCGGTTATTGGTCGAGCACCATCGATGCAGTAGGAGCTTTTTCTCAGCACTTTTTTGTCTCTAATGCAACCTTATATTCCTACAAACGATCCTGGGGATTCTCGGTGAGATGCATCAAAGATTAGTTTTATAGGAGCTCGGTGAAAAAAACCTTGAACTGGAATGATTGCCACGCGCCGGGAGCCGCACGGCAGCTCGTTGAACTAGAATGATGGGACGCGGCAGTTCGCCCATTCGCCTAAGGCGCCCCCTCGCCCAGTCGCCTCTTCGCCCAGTTTTTCACTCTTCACTTTTCACTTTCACCCGTCGTTCACTGTTCATTGTTCACCGTTCACCGATTTGCTCCGACATTCGCCTCCTCGCCATGTCGCCATATCGCCCCTTCGCTGAAGTCGCCTAAAAAACCGTCACCACTAAATAGGAATACACAATGACTTATGCTTATTGCTCAACGGTTCTTAACGTTCGAAATCCTACGATATGATCTTCGGGTAAGAAACCCCACGTCCGGGAATCGCCAAATTCAGCACGAAAATCATTTAACACGAAATAATAGTTTTGCCGAAAGGTGTAGTACCGAGTAGTAACTCCTTGTATTACAAATTCTTTATTGGATGTGATTTCCAGATTATTCCCCTCGTAAACTTCGATGATTCTACGATAGAGGTCGATGTTTTGTTCGTTTAGGGTGACGGTCTGATTTTTTTTAGGAATGACCACTGGTCCAAAAAAGCTTTGATTCCATTGAATATAATAGGATTTTGGGAAATTACGTTGGGCACTCTGTTTAGACGGTTCGCGAATTTCGCGAATCTGGTCGATTCCGGGCAATTTAATTAAAGAATCGCGATGAATGGGAGCGAGGTGCGCATTGTAAAAACCGGGAGCTGCTATCCATGTTGGAAAATGTAAAAGCGGATGATTTAAAGTTTCTTCGCTCAGTTTCTGATTGCCGACAATGCGATAAGGATAAATAACTTCTGCAGGCTCAGGGATAGCTTGATTATCGATACGGACTTCGTTGGGTTCAATTAGAACCTCTTCGCCCGGAAAGGCAATCAGTCTGCGGATGATTAAATCTCTCTTGGGCAGCGGGATGTCATTCAGCTGTGGAGGTCGAAATGCGATGAGCTGAAACCGTTTTAGCGGATAAGAATCGTCTTTGCTAAACAATTTGGCGAGTTGAATCCAGGGACTTTTAATGGAGTGTGCCACAATTCTTTGTCCATCGCTTAATCCCGGGTACATGGCTTTCCCCTCAACGGATACAATTTTTACCGACAGAAGTGACAGTACAACAACGACTGCGATTGATACAATTAGAAGTTGAATTCCTTTTTTGCGCATTATTCCATTAGCCCAGATACTTTTCGGAACAGGCGGTTCCAGCGAATTTTTCCTTTAAAAAGGGATTTGTTTTTATCGAGTGATAACCACACGAAAACAGCTTTTCCAACCACATGATCTTCCGGAACGAAACCCCAATAACGTGAATCGGCTGAATTATGTCGGTTATCGCCCATTGCCCAGTAGTAGTTCATTTGAAAGGTGTACGTATTGGTTTTTTCACCGTTAATATAAATCGCGTTTCCTTCTACTTTGAGTTCATTTCCCTCGTAAACATCGATAATGCGTTGGTAAAGAGGTAAATTCTCAATGGTAAGTTCGATGGTTTTTCCTTTCTCGGGAATATAGAGTGGTCCGAAATTATCTTCGTTCCACGGATAGCGGATATTATGCGGGAAAACCCGAGCATCGACTTTCCCGGCTTCGTCTAGTTTCGCTTTGGATTTTTCTACCACCGGAATACTCTTGATCTCCTCTATCTGGTTCAAAGTAAGGGGTAAGTTTTGGTAAAATGGACTGGCAAATTTCCCCTGATAATCATCGGCCGATACCTCAAATTCATCAAACCATTTTGGATTGATTGACTGGCCATTGGTTTGGATGGTATAATTGAATTGTTTTCCTGTTGGTTCTTGTTGTTTAATTCCATTGATAAAAAGTTCACCATCGATAATCTGAAGGGTGTCGGACGGCAAACCGACACAACGTTTGATATAATTTTCGCGCTTATCGACAGGCCGGGTAATGATATTTCCGAAGTTTCGTTTATCGCGGTTGACCATTTCCCGACCGTAAACACGACAGAGCCCGTAATAGCTGTGTCCCATAAAGGCAGTGGCAACAGTGTCACCTTCAGGGAAGTTAAATACTAAGGCATCCCCCCGTTTTATGTCGGTTAGTCCGGCGAGACGACGATAAGGATTTTGGATCCATTCCAGGTATGATTTGGTTTCGCGAGTTCCGGGCATGGTATTATGGACAAAGGGGAAGGATAGCGGTGTATTGGGCATTTTGGGTCCATAGCTGTATTTGCTTACGAATAGATAGTCGCCTACCAGTAAGGATTTTTCCATCGAGGGTGTAGGGATGGTATAGGCTTCGATCAGGAACATCCGGATAAAAGTAGCCGCTACAACAGCGAAGATCAGTGCATCGACCCATTCGACAAAGGCCGTTTGCTTTTTTACCCCTTTCTTTTTCCAAAATGCCCAATGAACTTTTTGAGAAATATAGATATCAAAAATGATGGGCAGGCCCAGTAGGAACCAATAGTTTTGAAGCCAAATAACCCAAAGTAGATAAATGGTTCCGAAGACAATAAATTTTATCCAGTTTTTTAGACCCGGGTTTTTCATCAGATTAAGTTTAGCGTACTAGACATTATAGTTGAACCAAGAATAGCGGAATAATGATTTTCCTGCTGAGGGCTTAATCGATTATCCATAATAGGTTTTACTGAAAGAAGCATGAATAAATAAGGTATAGCTCCGTTTTTAGGAGATGAAAATAAGGATGACGAAAATACAAATCAACGCTTGTTAAACTGTGCTTTCCGGTAATTATTTTTCACCGTATAAGTTTTCGAGGGTGAAAAGGCCTTTTTTTCCACGCATGAAGAGGGCTGCTTCGATAGCACCCCAAGCAAAGCCTGCTCGACTTTTTGCATCGTGTCGGATGCTAATTTGGTCGAAAGCCGATGCGTAGTGAACCTGATGTGTGCCAGGTACTTCTCCAATTCGATGAGCGGTGATGGGGATTTGATGCGCTTGAGCCGGTTGATTGCATACCCAGCTGGTTTTGCTGTCGAGTTCATCCAGCAAGTCTTGGGCTAGGCTAATGGCTGTCCCGCTCGGTGCATCTTGTTTTTGGAGGTGATGACTTTCCTCCATGCTAACTCCGTATTGTGGGAATCGGTTCATTTGCCGTGCCAGCTCGCGATGCATTTTTCGGAATAAATACATCCCTGGACTAAAATTACTTGCATAGAAAAATCCGGTGTTGAATTCTTCACGGGCTTTCAAGATTCTATCTTCTTGATTGAGCCAGCCGGTGGTTCCACTAACCAGTGGGATACCGGTTGAAAAAATTTGGAGGTAATTGTCGATAGCAGCTTCAGGATGCGTGAATTCGATGGCAACTTCGCAAGAAGTGATTTCGGGATTGGCTAAAATTTCCGGGGTTAGGCGCTCCGAGATAAATGGTTCCGGGTATCCACGTTCCGTGAGTTGCCGATGGATTTCTTTACCCATTTTCCCGTAACCGATAATCCAAATTTTCATGAGGAGGGTGTTAAAAAAAAGTCCTGCACTTGGCAGGACTTTCTGATTTATTTTACTGCGTTTACGATGGCTGTAAAGGCTTCGGGATGATTCATGGCTAAATCGGCCAGTACTTTCCGGCTGAGTTGCACATTGTTTTTGTGCAGTTTCCCCATTAAATCGGAATAAGACAAACCGTTTTCGCGTGCACCGGCATTAATCCGTTGAATCCAAAGTGAGCGGAAACTTCTTTTTTTGTTTTTACGGTCGCGATAAGCGTACTGTTGACCTTTTTCCCAAGTGTTTTTGGCTACGGTCCAAACATTTCTTCTGGCGAGGAAATTACCCCGGGTTAATTTGAGAAGCTTTTTTCTTCTTGCTCTTGAAGCAACACTGTTTACTGATCTTGGCATATTTTTTTGGTTTTTTGAATGAGAAGCGATTCCTGCCAGGAATTCTTACACGGCTTTCTCCTTCTGGTTAAGCTTAATAAAATCGATGAATCCTGAACTATTTCATTGCTAAGCAAAGCAAGATGTTGTTCATATCTGCTTTGTTAACCGTGGTAAAGTAACTGAGGTTTCTTTTCCGTTTGGTTGATTTTTTCGTCAGGATGTGACTTTTGTAAGCGTGCTTTCTTTTGATTTTTCCACTTCCGGTAAGCACAAAGCGCTTTTTAGCTCCGGAATTAGTCTTCATTTTTGGCATAATACAATGGTTTTTGTGAAGACTCCAGCGATTATCGACGATAATACTTATGCAGCATGGAGCTTCGGTTATTACTCTATTTATTTTTTCTTGGCCGGTTTAGGGGCAAGAAGCATAATCATTCGTTTTCCTTCCAATTTAGGAAGGGATTCGACTTTGCCTAAGTCTTCCAATTCCTGCGCAAATCGAAGGAGAAGAATTTCTCCTTGCTCTTTGAATAAAATGGAACGACCTTTAAAGAATACAAATGCTTTTACTTTGGCTCCGTCTTTTAAGAACTTGATAGCATGATTTAACTTGAAGTTGAAATCGTGCTCGTCGGTTTGAGGCCCGAAACGAATTTCTTTAACCGTAATCTGGGTCGATTTAGCTTTTAGTTCCTTTTGCTTTTTCTTTTGCTGATAAAGGAACTTTTGATAATCGATGATTTTACAAACAGGAGGATCGGCATTTGGAGATATTTCCACCAAGTCTAATTCCAACTCGTCGGCCATTTGAAGAGCCTGTTTGGTTGGATACACATCGGGATTTTCAATATTATCTCCAACTAACCTTACGCGCGGAGCGTTAATCCTTTCATTAATACGGTGGGGTGATTTGATTTCGCGTGGATGTACTCGACCCCGATCTCTCGATTGATTTATAGCTATGCCTCCTATGATTAATTAAACTTATATTTCGTTGGCCTCAAGCTCGTTGGCCACTTCTTTATTGACAATTTGAATGAACTCCCCGGTAGTGAAAGTGCCGGTATCGCCTTGTCCTTGTCTTCGAACGGAAATACTTCCATCCTCGGCTTCTTTTTCTCCTACGATAAGCAAGAAAGGAATACGCTTTAACTCATTGTCCCTTATCTTTCTACCTACCTTTTCCGACCTTTCATCAACAACGGTGCGAATATCGGAATTATTTAGAATTTTCAAAAGGCTTTGCGCGTAGTCGTTGTATTTTTCACTTACAGGGATAATAACTGCCTGTTCGGGTGCCAACCAAAGGGGGAATTTGCCGGCGGTATGTTCGATTAAAACGGCAACAAAGCGCTCCAAGGATCCAAAAGGTGCACGATGAATCATCACCGGACGGTGCTTTTGATTGTCGGAGCCCATGTACTCTAGTTCAAATCGTTCGGGTAGGTTGTAATCCACTTGGATGGTTCCTAGCTGCCATTTTCGTCCTAAGGCATCTTTGACCATAAAATCGAGCTTCGGTCCGTAGAAAGCGGCTTCGCCTAATTCAACCACCGCTTTGAGTCCTTTTTCAGCAACAGCTTCCTGAATGGCTTGCTCCGCTTTGTTCCAGTTCTCTTCCGAACCAATATATTTTTCTGTATTACTTGGGTCGCGAAGCGAAATTTGAGTGATGAAGTCTTTGAAATCGAGTGTTTTAAAGATGTATAAAACAATATCGATCACCTTAATGAACTCTTCTTTTAATTGATCGGGTCGGCAAAAGATGTGTGCATCATCTTGAGTAAATCCGCGAACCCTCGTTAAACCATGCAATTCACCCGATTGCTCATAGCGATAAACGGTACCAAATTCGGCATATCGGATGGGAAGATCTTTGTAAGAGTGAGGGCGTGCTTTATATATTTCGCAATGATGAGGACAATTCATTGGCTTGAGCAAGAATTCTTCTCCTTCGTCGGGCGTTAAGATCGGTTGAAAAGAATCTTTCCCGTATTTAGCATAGTGCCCTGAAGTAACATACAAGGATTTGCTGCCAATGTGAGGAGTAATTACCGGGTCGTAACCATGTTTCTTTTGTACCTTTTTCAGGAACTGTTCTAGTCGTTCGCGCAAAGCTGCTCCTTTCGGCAACCAAAGCGGTAGTCCCTGACCTACGTTTTGTGAAAAGGTGAATAAGTCGAGTTCCTTTCCAAGTTTTCGATGATCGCGTTTTTTCGCTTCCTCCAAATTGTGAAGGTATTCTTCGAGCAATTTTTGTTTCGGGAAGGAAACCCCATAAATGCGCACCAATTGCTTGTTTTTCTCATCGCCTTTGAAATAGGCACCGGCCACGCTTAAAATTTTGACTGCTTTGATTAGTTCCGTATTGGGCAAGTGCGGACCACGGCATAAATCGGTAAAATCGCCATGCTTATAAAAGGTAATCGTTCCATCTTCCAATCCCTGAATCAAATCGATTTTATATTCATCGCCTTTTTCGGTATAAAAAGCGAGGGCTTCGTCTTTGGCAACTTCCGAGCGTTGGAATGGATTTTTCTGGCGCGCTAATTCCAGCATTTTATCTTCGATGGTTTTAAAATCGGCTTCCGAGATGGTAGTTCCTTCGGGCAAATCGACATCATAATAAAAACTGTTCTCGAGAGCCGGTCCAACCCATAGTTTGACACCGGGATATAAGTGTTCCAAGGCTTGAGCCATCAGATGCGCGGAGCTATGCCAGAAGGTGTGTTTTCCTTCGTCGCTCTCAAAATCGTGTAAGCTTATTTCGGCATCGCTATGGATAGGACGCATAATGTCCCAAATTTCTCCATTGACTTTGGCGGCTACTACTTCTTTGGCTAAACGATTACTAATCGATTTTGCAATCTCCAATCCGGTTATCCCGGGTTCATATTCTCTGACTTGTTTGTCGGGGAAGCTAATTTTTATCATAAACGCATTTTTAAGTCGCGAAATTAATGCATTTTGATAGTAAACAAGAAGTTAAAAGGTATTTTAAGAAAATAGGTGGTCGTGTTTGTAAGTGTCAATAAATGAGCGTGTTAAAAAACGTTAATTAAGCTATTTTGGCTTCATGTCCCGTTTAATTTTAATTTTTTTTGTCATTGTCTAAACAAAATCACGCTTATGGATATAGTAATACGCAATTTGACCAAGAAATACGGTGCACAACGCGCCGTGGACGACATCTCGTTTACGGTTAAAACAGGAGAGATTTTAGGATTTTTAGGACCAAATGGTGCTGGAAAAACCACTACGATGAAGGCCATTACATCGTATCTGATTCCCGACGAAGGCGATGTTTTGGTTGGAAATTACAGTGTGAACAAAGATTCACAAGAGGTGAAGAAAAGCATTGGCTATTTGCCGGAGCATAACCCTTTGTACCTCGACATGGCGGTAATAGACTACTTGCGTTTTGTTGCTGAACTTCAAGGGGTTTCGAAAGATAAAATTAACGGACGCATCTTGGAGATGATTGATGTGTGCGGATTAGAAGCGGAGAAACATAAAAAGATCAATGAGTTATCGAAAGGTTACCGACAGCGGGTTGGCCTTGCTCAAGCCTTGATACACGATCCGGAGGTTCTTATTTTGGATGAGCCAACCACGGGACTTGACCCTAATCAGATTGTAGAAATTCGCGAGTTGATTCGAAAAATTGGGCGCGAAAAAACGGTCATTTTAAGTTCGCATATTTTGGCCGAGGTAGAAGCAACTTGCGACCGGATTATCATCATAAACCGTGGGAAAATTGTAGCCGATGGAACTTCGGAAGAACTTCGGAAGCATAGTCAGGGTAAAGAGATCTTGCGCGTGACCGTTGAAGGGGTAGAACGCGATGCATTTATTCGCGAAGCCCAACAAGTTTCAACGGTTGAACAGGTTGATCCGCTGGATGACGAGGGAAGTTACGAGATTCAAAGCCGACCTGATTTGTCCAGTCGTAAGTCCATTTTTGCCTTATGCTGTGAAAAGAATTGGGTGCTTACCGAACTAACGCCGATTCAAACTAAGTTGGAAGATATTTTCCACGAACTCACGATGGATCGTTAAGCTTGATCGAGCTTTATTGAATTGAATAGAAAATTTTAAAAGTAAAATCGAAGGGTCGTGCGGATTATTCCCGGACCCCAAAAAATAGATCGTTTCATGAAACAGATTTGGATTATTGCCCGACGAGAACTAAAGTCGTTTTTCGACTCCCTGATGGCCTACATCATGATTATAGCTTTTTTAGGTTTTTCAGGTTTTTTTACCTGGTTATACGTAGCTGATATCTTCTTTCAAGGTCAAGCTTCCTTGCAAGTGTTTTTCAGCATTGCGTATTGGACCTTATTCTTTTTTATTCCAGCTCTAACCATGGGCTTATTGGCCGAAGAGAATCGTTCCGGTACCATTGAATTGCTTTTAACCAAGCCGGTTGAAGATTGGCAGGTGGTGCTGGGTAAGTTTCTGGCAACTTTCCTGCTAATTGCCATTGCTATTGGTTTAACCTTGCCGTATTATATCACCGTAGCGAACATTGGACCGGTTGACCACGGAGCGGTAATTTCGGGTTATGTTGGTTTGTTGCTGATGAGTGGCTCTTACATTGCCATTGGACTTTTTGCCAGCAGTTTCTCTAATAATCAGATTGTGGGATTCCTGGCGGCTTTATTCATAGGTATCATGTTTCATTGGATTTTTGGTATGATTTCCATGAATTTCGGAGGATTTTTTGCCGATTTATTTCATTTTCTGAGTACCAGTTCTCATTTCGATTCCATGAGCCGAGGAGTAATCGATTTTACCGATTTGCTTTACTTCCTTTCTATTATGGTTATTGGCCTGGTAGCCACTGAGAGTATTCTTTCCAAAAAACATCAGTAGAAACAGAACAAAAAAGACATCGCAATGAATACAAAAAAAACACCTGTCATTTACATTGGTTTAGTTATCGTCCTGGTGGTTCTGGTTAATGTTTTATCGAACCGGTTTAACTTGCGCATCGACCTAACCGAGGATAATCGATACACGCTGAGCAAAGCAACCAAAGACATTTTACGTAATCTCGACGAGCCCGTAACCGTTAAAGCTTATTTTACTTCGGAAGGCTTGCCACCCCAATACTTGAAAGTTCGCCGCGACTTCAAGGAACTGTTAATTGAATACAATAAAATTTCCGGCGGCGATTTGGTGTATGAATTTATCGATCCATCCGAAGGAGAATCGGTTGAGCAGGAAGCTATGCAAAATGGAATTCAGCCGGTTATTGTTCAGGTTCGTGAGAAGGATCAATTGAAACAGCAACGTGCGTTCATGGGAGCCATTATTAGCATGGGGTCTCAAAAAGAAGTCATTCCGTTTATGGATAATAATGCCCCAATGGAATATGCCCTTACCACCAGTATCAAGAAGGTTTCGGTAGTCAATAAACCCTTGATTGGAATCATTGGAGGGCACGAAGAACCTTCCTTAGCCGAGATGCAAGAGGCGGTCTATTCTTTAGAGGTTCTTTACAATTTGGAAGAGATAACCTTAAGCGACACGCTCGATTTCATGAAATATCAGGCAATGGCTTGGATTAATCCTCAGGCGATTGTGGAACCAGCCGAATTGGCTATATTGGATCAATACTTAGCTCAGGGTGGAAAACTTTTCCTCGCTTTCAATACCGTTAAACACGATTTTAACACGTCTCAAGCTGAATTATTGGAGACAGGAATCGATGCCTGGTTATCGGAAAAAGGGTTGATTGTGGAGAAAAATGCCTTAGTCGATGCTCAATGTGTTAACGTGAGTGTTCGTCAACAGCGCGGTCCATTCGTAATGAATGTGCCTGTACCTTTCCCCTACATTCCGCAGGTGTCGAATTTTGCCGACCATGTTATCACCAAAGGAATGGAACTCATAGTTTTACCCATGGTAAGCACCATGAGTTATGTAGGTGATTCGACGAAGAAATTCACCCCTCTTGTTTTCTCATCGAACAAGGCCGATACGAAAACAGTTCCGCTCTTTTTCGATGTGAACCGGAACTGGACCGATCAGGATTTTCCATTGTCGAATGTGGCTTTAGGAGGAATTTTATCCGGGAAATTATCGGGAAATCTTGAGTCGCAAATGGTTGTGATTGCCGATGGTGATTTTCCCGTGAATGGAGAAGGAGCCAATGCACAGCAATTACAGCCCGATAATATCAGCCTTTTCGTTAACTCAATCGATTGGTTGGCCGACGATACCGGTCTCATCGATTTACGAACCAAAGGTGTTAGTTCGCGTCCTCTCGATGAAATGGACGATAGTAAAAAACAATGGCTGAAATGGTTCAATTTTTTCTTACCTATATTGCTCATTCTGGCCTTTGGTTTTTACCGTTCGCAGGTCAATAAGAACAAGCGGATGCGTCGCATGGAACGTGGCAGTCTGGGATAATTAATACGCAGCATTTTATTGAACTTTAAAACAGAATCGTATGAAAAATAAAGTCTTAATCATTTTGGTAATTGTCTTGGCGGGTGTTTATCTCTTGCTGGAGGTGTTCGATAAGAATCCTCAGGAATCCACTATGTTATCGTCTATTCTGACGGCAGATACGGCTGAAATTGATAAAATGGTTTTTTATCCGGAAATGGTGAATCGTGAAGAAGTTGTTCTAGAGAAAACTGCCGGAACATGGACTGTTGCTCATCAGGGAAAATCCTATCAAGCCGATCCTTCAACGATTCAAATGATTCTCACTACCTTGAAAAATTCCAAAGTGGAACAATTGGTAGGTACAAAAGAAGAGGACTGGTCTAAGTATGAGTTAACTGCCGATGAAGCCACTTCCGTTGTAATTGAGGCTGGTGGTAAAAGAGTAGCCGATTTATTTTTAGGTGGATTCGATTTTAACGAAACGACCCAAATTCCTACTACTTATTTACGTGTAAAAGACGATGTGAAATCTTATTCTGTGAGCGGATATCTCGATGGCAGTTTTAATCGCGATGTGAATGCTTTTCGGCTACGGACCATTACCGAATTAGATGCCGCTAGTTTTACTCGAGTGAGCTTTGAGTATCCAGCCGACAGTTCTTTTACCCTTAGTAAGAACAACGATATTTGGTTCCGCGATATGCAAGCTTGCGATTCGGTGGCTGTAAGCACTTACTTGAGCTCTTTAAGTCGAATGGGTTCTACTAACTTTGTTTCCGACGACGTGGATGTTTCAACTTTGTCGGACGATTTTGTTATTCGAATTGAAGGCGAAGGATTTGAGCCGGTGGTGATTACTGCTTTTACCGGTCACCCAACTTATTCGACAGTAATTCAATCGTCGACTCATCCCGACGGTTTATGGGATGGAGGAGCTAGTGAGTTGTTTTCCCGGCATTTTGTTTCGCCGCGTCGTTTTGATCAAAAATATTAGTAGGATGTCCTATTGCTATGAATATCCACGGCCCTCGGTAACCGTGGATATTTTAGTTTATACCGAAATCGAATTGCGTCCGAAGGAAGTTTTACTCATTCGCCGGGGGCAAGCTCCTTATGCCGGAATGTGGGCATTGCCGGGTGGTTTTGTCGATATGGACGAGGATTTGCCACAGGCTGCCGCCCGTGAGTTGAAGGAGGAAACGGGTGTTGGCGGGTTATCTCTACTTCAGTTTCGAACCTATGGCACTCCGGGTCGTGATCCACGTGGAAGAACCATTTCGATTATTTACACAGCAAGTAGCGAAAAGCTTGAAGTTAGGGGAGGGGATGATGCGAGCGAGGCAGCTTGGTTTGATTTCACCAAGCTGCCTCGCCTTGCATTCGATCATAGCCTGATTATTCAGGAATGGTTAATGAGCCGTTAACGATCTCTCCATTGAAGGAAAGCTAAAGTAAGATGCTCCTCGCGTAATAAATCGTTCACTACTTTTACCGGATTGAAGGTAATGATCGGTACTTCGACAAAAACGGTGTTCCAGTTGCTCATGCCGCCGTTCCAAAGCCCCGGCCATTCCAAGGCCTTGAGGTCTTTCCCATCTTTACTTTTTTGGGAGATGAAAGCCGTGTCAGGATCGGTAAATTCCATTAAATCGAATTTTTTACCCCGATAATCTTTTAAGCTGCAAACAATATCGACCGGATTGAAATGCGTTGATGATTCGAGCATGGTCATTTGGTCGGGGTTTGACTTATCGATTTGCGACGATTCAACTATTTGCAAGCTTTGAGTGCCATCGGCTTCTAAGGTGTAAAATGGGCCTCCGCCAGGTTCGCCTTCGTTTTCGACCATCCCACACACACGAATAGGGCGGTTTAGTTTGCGGAGTAAATAATCGACTTGCTCTTGACGACTTGCTTCGTGGAAGGATGCAGGCGGAATGGTACATAAATCTTTTTCCAGGAATCGGATGATTTTATGCAATTTATTGTCGTCGAGTTCTTTTGGTTTTTTTAGAAGACGGATGTAATCGAAAATTTGCGATTGATAAATCAGCAAAATACCGCCTAATACTTTCTTGTGGTGAATGTTCTCTTCCTTCAATCGATCGGGAACCACATTGTCGATGTTTTTAATGAAGATGACATCGTTTTTAAGTTGATTCAGGTTATACAACAAGGAGCCGTGTCCACCGGGACGAAACACCAGGGAGCCGTCGGCCTCGCGAAAGGGTTCGTTGTGTTCATTGGCGGCAATGGTATCGGTAGTTGGATCCTGAATCGAAAAATCGACTTTGTATCGAATTCCGTATTTTTCTTTATGAAGGGGCGCAAGTTCTGCAAGTAGTTTTTCAAATTCGGGTTGGAAATCTTCCGCGACGGTAAAGTGTAAGTTCACACTGTTTCGTTTATCGGTGCAATAGCCCTGAGCTTCCAGCAATTGTTCCTCGAAGGCGGTACGAGAAAAGGTTTTGTAATTATGAAATTTGATTAAAGCTTTGGGCAGCGAGCCGTAATTAAGTCCTTCGCTACTGATTAATCCTTTTAGAATCCAAACAAATTCATTGTTATCCAGAAGCTTATCGAGGTCTTGTCCGACATGATTCAAGAAGTAGAGTTTGAGGTCCTCGTAAAAGGCAAATGATTTTAAGTTTTCGAAGAAATAGTAAATGGAATCGGGATTTCGGTTGGATAGCAATTCCAGGTATTCTTCTTCGCTTCCCTGGTACTTGTTCATGAACTCGATTAGGTCCTTGAACATGCGAGTTGCGGCTCCCGATGCCGGTACAAATTTGAGGGTATTCAGTTCGGGCAATTGGGCATCGTATTCTTCGAGTGCTTTCGGAATTATACTGTGATTTGATTTGATAATTCCATCGCCGGCCGATGCCGCTTTGGTAATGTTGAGAGGGGGAAAACCATTTTTAAATAGTTCTAATTGAGCCAGCACCTGGTCTTGAGTAAGTCCTTTTTTTTCTATTTGTAATCGATCTTCCGGTGAGAACATAATACCTCTAGTTTAGTTAAAAAAATTAGCAACCAAAGTTATTAAAAATTGAAAGGCGCTGAGGTTAAATTATCAAGGAATTAATTCTCTTTCTCAAGTTGTTTGTTCCCAGGGCATAAGCCTAAGTTTGGGGTGCTGCAAAGGTGAATTGCCTGGGCAGTAACTCGTGAGCTTGGACAGTTATAAAAGGTTGACAAGACCTACTGATAAATGATAATTGCTTGGTCGGATTGCAATCGGTTGCGTACCCAACGATTGATTTTAAGGGTGTCGCTTTCGCTCAAGGTTTGGTTGTTTTTAGTTTGAAAAAGAACCAAAACTGATGGTAAGGAACGGTTCAGTGAGTCGATGTATCGTTGAGTAGGACTGTAGGAACACGAAATGATTTCGGGATACAAGCTGCGAATTTCGTTTAGAAGGTTTTGCCCCAGGCTTCCCTGGTTGAGCAAGCTATCGATTACCTGGCTTTTTTCATCGATTGTCATGTTTGCCCGATAAAGTTCGTCGCGTAGTTTCATTACCTCGTTCGATTTTTCATCGAGCGCTTCGAATTTCAAGCCTTGTTCAATTTTAATTTCCGCCTTCCCCAGGTTAAAATCGCGTGCTTTATCGGAAATGAGTTGCCGTTGATTTTCGCTCAGGTTTACTCCTCCATACACCAGGGTAATCACTTTTGTTTGCACATCTATATTGCTTTTAAGCAAATAATTTCCTTCAATCAGGCTGATGTTTGAAATGTATCGATTCGCATTCTCGTTGAACTTCTCCTTTTGAACCAAGCTATATCCAAAGTAGATACTGGGAAGCAGAACCAGCGTAATGATGGTTGAAATGATTCGATTAACGTTTTTCTTTCTTTCTGGATCTACCAGTGTGCGAATCGGGAATTTCAGGATTTGTGAAATGGCAACCGAAGAAATGGCAATAAAAACGGTGTTGATTGTAAAGAGGTAGAAAGCTCCGAAGAAAAACTCGAATTGACCACTTGCTAGTCCATAGCCTGCCGTACACAGAGGCGGCATTAAAGCGGTAGCGATGGCAACTCCCGGAATTACATTTCCTTTTTGCTTACTACTTATCGCAACAATCCCCGCTAATCCGCCAAATAGGGCAATAAGCACATCGTAAATGGTAGGACTGGTTCGTGCCAGCAGTTCCGAATGAGCGGTGGAGATGGGGCTGAGCGCAAAATAGGCAGTTGAGGCCACAAGACTGGCCGCCACTGCGAAAGAGAAATTTTTAACCGATTGACTGAATAGTTCGAAATTGTAGGTAGCAATGCTGTATCCCATCCCGTTGATAGGACCCATTAAGGGGGAGATTAACATGGCTCCGATAATCACCGCAGTGGAATTCATGTTCAACCCAACCGATGCTACAATGATCGCAAAAACTAAAATCCATAGGTTGGTGCCTTTAAAAATGCTGTCTTTGACAATGGTTTCGTGAATCCGGTCGAAATTGTCCAGATCCTGTTCCATGTTGAAGTACTTGACGATTCGAAGTACAGTGCGTTGAAGTGGTAACATCGAAATTGAGGATAAAGTAGTTTATGCCTGCAAAAATAATTGCGTTTTTCCGATCCTGAGCTGCCAATCGGATGAAACTTCAATTTTAAGAAAGTTCCCGATACAAAGGGCGTAGATATTTAGTTTATTTGTTGCCAGGCAATATTTTTCTTCTGAAAACCTGATTCATGAATACCTATTTAATTTTTTTCTGGTCGAAGCGACAATTCCTTCTTGTCACGCTCTTTGTTCTGGTTTTTAGTCCAATGGGGCAGTCGCAAAGCTCAACCTACTGCCTCAACCATGTGCCGGAAAGTGGCTTGCCCGATAGTCTTTTAAGCGAAGTTCCGGTAAGCTTAACTGCCGATACCGGCTATGCCTCGTATCTATGGAATACTGGTGCAACGGATGCTTATCTTGAGGCCAATTTTTCTGGTTTATATAGCCTTACCATTACTTCCGATAGCTTGTGTGTAGGATACGATACGATTTGGGTAAGCATTTTACCTGTGCCCGAAGCAGGAATCGATTCCATTTTTTGCAATGCTGATTCCTTTCCTGTTCAACCAGCTTTGGAGGCCGGATTGAATAACCAGGCCTTGCTTTTCACCCCTCAGGATTCCCTTCTTTTAAGCGATGCCAATTTCCCTTTCGGAAATTCCGCAAGAAGCTTCGAGCTATGGGTGTATGCGGAGAATCAGCCCAATACACAAAGTTTGTTGCAATATGGCGATGTATTGAATCAGGCTGGCTTCGAACTACAGCTCCTAGCAAGCGATTCGTTAGTCCTCATAGCAAACGGAGAAGCGTATGCATGTCCGATAGCTTTCCCCTTGCAGACCTGGATTCATTTGGCTTTGGTAGTTGATGCCACCGGGAAGTATTCCTTCTTTTACGATGGCGAGGTGCAATTTACCGGTCAGCTCGCTGGCACATTTAATACGAGTTTAACTGGAGCAGCGATGCTTGGTTCCTCTGAAAACGGGAATCATTTTAATGGAATGATCGATGAATTTCGTGTGTGGAATCGGGAACTTTCGGGAGAAGAGATTCGGGCATGGCGCTTCACTCATTTGGCTTCATTTTTTGATACAGCGCTGGTGTTGTATCACTCGTTTAACGAATTAGCAAATGGTAGTTTTTACGATGTAAGCGGTTTTCCTGTACTCAGCCTATCGGCATTTAGTACGACACTCGTTCCATTTTCAACCTATTATCATGCTGTTCGCTTGAATCAATTTTGGTTGCCAGCGAACGATACAAGCTGGATTCAGGTACCTCAAACCACTCAGGATAGCTTGATTTATACCGATGGATTGCAAGAGGCTAGTCGCATCTTTCAATCGACTCTAGCTGCTCCTCCCGCATTGCCCGCTTATTTGAGTGCCTGCCAAACCGATAGCATCGTACTTTTTTCTACGGAACAATACGATACCTATCAATGGAATAATGGTAGCAGCACAGATACCCTAATTGTCTTCGAAAGTGGGCTTTACTCATTGCAGGCCGAATTGGGCAGTTGTGTCTTTACCGATAGTGTTTTGGTGGAGTTGCTCTCTGTAGAAGTGAATCCAGCTTTCTCTTCGATTTGCGCAGGAGAAGGCATTAGCTTGAGTGCCAGTTCTTCCAATGGCTTGCTATACTGGAGCAACGATGCTGTTACCGATTCTATTAGTTTACATCCGGATAGTTCGCAATACGTTTGGGTCATGTCGCAAGAAGGGAATTTGACTTGTTACGATTCAGCCTGGATAACAGTGCATCCTTTGCCGGTTTTGAGTTTGCCCGATAGTGTAAGCTTTTGCAATGAAACCTCGGCCGTAATCAGCTCCGGGTTGAGTGGCGATTATACGTATCAATGGAATACGGGTTCTCAAAGCAGTGCCTTAAGCCTCTCATCCGGTGGCTGGTATTTCCTTACGGCGACGAATGAGTTTTTATGTGCCGCTGCCGATTCTAGCTTTATTGAATGGGTAGAGCTGCAAATTGATCCCTTGGATACTTTGCTATGCGAGGCAAGCTATCTTACTCTATCGGTAAATGCTAGTCATCCGTTTGAATGGTTCAATGGTTCCACCGCGGCTACTCAAGATTTATGGGTGAATGCAAGTTCCACCATTTGGGTACAGACTGTGCTTGGTAGTTTCGTTTGCGCCGATAGTGTTTCGGTTTCTGTCAGCCCGCCAATAAACAGTGGATTACCCGATACGATAGCGAATTGCACTGGCGATAGTATTTTGCTCGAGGCAAATCCAATCTATGTTTCATATTCATGGAATAATCAGGAAACAAGTTCTTCTATTTGGGTTTCGGAATCGGGTGAATTTATGGTGAATATGGTGAATCAGGATGGTTGCAGTTTGAGCGATACGGCCGTGATCAGTATCATTGCTGCTCAATTAACGCAGAGCGACGATACGATTTGCGAAGGAGAGTCGGTCTGGCTGAATGCGAATACCACTTCTTTTGATGTTTTGTGGAGTAATGGGAGCACCGAACCGGTACAGTTCATTTATCCGACCGAAAGTGTGGAACTCTATCTGACGGTAAGCGATGCCTATGCCAGTTGTTATTTTTCGACACAAGTTGAGGTTATTCAAATTGCGACCGGACCAATTTCAGGTGAATTGGCGCCTATTGCAAGTAATGTTCCTTACGAGTATTCGGTGCCCTACACCGAAGGTTCAACTTACGCATGGCAAGTTTCGGGCGGATTAATCGATTCGGTTGATCAATCGCAGATTTGGGTGGTCTGGAATAATCCTGGTTCTGGTTATTTGCAGGTGGTTGAGAGCAATGATGCATGCGAAGGATTGCCCGTAAGCCTGGAAGTAAGTATCCTGAATCTAGAGTCGTTTTTGGATTTAGGTGGATTGGTCTATCCAAATCCGGTTAAGGATCAACTTTGGATTGATCTTCCGTTTAACCCTGATTCGAAGGGAGTATCTCTCCGTGTTTATACAGTAGATTTTCGTTTGGTAAAACAGGTTTCCTTATTTTCTAAGATTACTTCTGTTGATATGTCGGAACTCAACCGTGGAATTTATGTCCTTGTTTTGGAGGATTATCCGCAGTCAGTGCTGAAAGTAGTTAAGCTTTAGTGTATTTTGACTTAAGCTTGATAGGGAGCTTTCTCTTGTTTTTCGGCTTCGGGAAATAATTTACTTTTCAGATTCTGAAGCCGATTTGAGGCCTCATTGATGGAGTCAAGGATGGTTTTTTGTTCTTTCTCGAAGTAGGCTTTAACTGAGCCAAACAATCCACGATAATACGTTATTCCGTCGCAGAGGTTTTGAAAAAAAGTGCGGAAATATTTTTCATTCCATGCATCGGTAGAATTTAGGGCTTCTTCTACTTTTTCCTGAAGGTGGTTTAAGTATAAGTCCAGTTCTTTCATGAACATGTGCGGCCGGTCGTTTCGGTTCATCACATTGATTCGTCCGTAAATATGATCCACCATTTCTTTGAGACTTAGTGTGCGATCGAAATAAGCCATGTTTGGTCCGGGGCAAACCGATACACCGGGTCCTTCGGTTTGGGTGCTAAGTCCATTTACTAGCAAAGAGGAGGTTCCCAGTCCAACGCATATACAGGATTTTTCAGTAGCCTTCTCTATCTCAAGTTTTTCTTTTTCGGGAGAGAAGGATTGTTTTTTTATGTGTTCGATTTTCAATTTTTGATAGGTCCTTGAGGCAGAACAAATCGGTTTATCTGTGAACTCACCGTTTAGTGCAACGTAATGTTTAGGACAACTGCTACCCGGCGTTCCACGGTCTATGAGGGCTTGCTTTTCGATATCCTTGGTGTTATTGTGCAGGCTATTGAAAGGGACTCCCAGTGGGGAAATATTGCTGAGGTATAAGTCGTTTTCCTTTGCGTTTTCAAGTAATCCGAGGGTATTATTATCGATATTGACCACCTCGGGAACGAGCATGAAAGGCGTTCCCCAACCCACTGAGTCTACTCCATAATGATCGAGGAGGAAGTAGTGTTCTTCGGAGGTTCCTACTCCACCTTGCGCAGTGATGCGCAGTTCCGGCATTTGTTCCGGAACGGTTCGTCCTTTTTTCTTCAAGGTCTCCGTAAGGATTTCGAAGAGCATGGATTGGAGTTCTTTGCGGTTGTTGCGAAATTCGGCCAGGATGGGGCCCATTAAATAGCCATCGGTTGCAAAGGCATGGCCCCCGCAGTTTAGCCCCGATTCGACTCGGTACTCCGAAATCCAGATTCCTTTTTTTGCTAGGAATTTCCCTTGGATGACGGCCGATCGATAGTCGCTTACTTTTAGAACAATTTGTTTGTTGAAGCTACCATCAGCATAAGGATAGAAAGCGTCGAATTGCTCAAAATATCCGTAAAGGCGAGGGTTCATACCGGCGGAAAGCACTACGGCCGATTTTACTTTGCTTTCGGCAAATCCGCGCAGGGCTGCATGGGCATCGTTGAATTCGGAAGGAAGCTTTTCCCCCTTGCGGTAGTTCTCCCGATCCACTTTAGTCATGATGTTTACATCGATTCGTCCGAAATGCATGTGTTTATGGAGCCAATCGCTCAGGAAGTGCTTGTCTGTAATTCTTTGTTTTAGATTCAGGAATTCTTCCTTCAAGCCCGATTCGCCGGGGAGAAGCTCGAAATAGTTTCGTAAATCGCGCGCTGATTGTTGCGCCATCGATTTCATTTCGTCGAATTTTTGTTCGGCTAAATCGCTGATAAGGTCCAGGTATGCAGTAATCCGTTTAGCACGATAATCGTTCACTTTGCGAGAAATTTCCTGATAGGGTAACATGAATTTCTCGGAGTAGAGTTTTCGGAAACGCTCGATAAGCGCATCGTCAACCAGCGAAATAACTGAGTCGATGCCGTAAGGTGCTAAACGAAGGGGAGTGTCGATGGTGTAACCTATTCCCATTACGGGAACGTGAAAATGGTGTTTTGTCATAAAAAGCGGGGTGAAACCTACCGATTGGTTTTACCATGATTAAATCAAAATAATTAACAGGTAAAGTACGCTAAATTAAAGGAGAGATGGAAGTTAATTAAGCTTTATTTTGAGGAAGAGTGATACGTTTATTTGCTTAGGAAAAGATCGGAAACAGAATAATCGCCAAAAGCTTGTTATATAACATTCCCAGAAGGTGAACTTTCGGATTTTCGAATCCTTTATGTTTTAGTGAAATAAATACAGTTACCCATTGATTTCAACCATTTTTGGTTGTTAATTTGTGCCAAAGAATTCCATTATGTCCAAGCGCTTACAACGTTCCAAAGATGCCATGATTGCCGGAGTGTGTGCAGGTATTGCCGATTTTATCGGATGGGATGTCACTACAGTAAGAATCTTGTATGCTTTACTATCCATTTTATCGGCCGCTTTCCCCGGAGTACTGGTATATTTCATTTTGTGGGCGCTCATGCCCGGTACCGATAACTTTTAATCCTGAACAGTATGTCGCAACGCTTACTTACAATCGGCCCTTTTGTTTTGAGTCTGCTCTTCCTGTCAGGGATGTCCTCTTGTAAGGATGCCGCTTTGGAATCGGCAATGGCTAGCAGTCAGGTGGTGATTTACGAAACTCAAATCCTCGATGTCGAAAAAAATATCGAATGGATGGCTCATGTCGATCATCGGGCACTTGTTAGCGATTTATTCGAACGCATCGAGCATGGTTCTCTTGCCGCTTACTTCCCCTACGACGATCCGGGCGAAAAGTCGGCTTTAACCTGGGATGCTATTCTACGTGCCATGGATGCAGTGAATGATACCATTATGTTTCAGCATCCGGAAACAGGGGATTTTAGCGAAGAAATTGTTGAAAAGCGACTGGAGCTTTCCTCTATTAAAGCGCTTGTTTTTATCGAGGAATGGTTCATCAGCCCAACGAATGGTGCAATTGTGAAGGAAGTGTTGGGAATAGCACCTGTTCGATTTGAGTACTATGGGGAGCAGGTGCACAAGAGTATTGTTTTTGTGACCTATTATGGCGAAAAACGGCCTCCTTTATTTGAATCCAATTATTAATCGAATCATAATCATTAACCTAAACTATCATTATTATGCGTAAATTTTTTGTAACACTCTCAGTTGGTTCTCTTCTGTTTGCAGCAGCATGCGGAGGCGGAGCAGAAAAGAAAGAAAGCACCGAAACAACTGCTGAAAAAGCAGCAACTACCGAGGTAGTTGAAGAAGCCCCAGCAATGGACTTAGCCGCCGGCGAAGCTATTTACAATGGAAAAGGAATGTGCGTCACTTGCCATCAGGCAAACGGCCAGGGTTTATCTCCTGCTTTCCCTCCATTAGCACAAGCCGATTATTTATTGGAAGATAAAATGCGTGCTATTCACCAAACCATGTATGGAGCCAAAGAGCCCATCGTTGTAAATGGCCAGACCTATCCCGGAGGTGTAATGACCGTGGTTGAAATGACCGATCAGGAAGTAGTGGATGTAGTGAATTATATTCTTAACTCTTGGGGCAACGATGGCGGAACCGTAACCCTCGAAGAGGTTGCTCAGGTTCGTGCCGAAGCTGCTCAATAAAGAAAAACGAGTCTAATAAAAAAAGGCTATCCGCGGGTAGCCTTTTTTTATGAACTATTCATTGATTTTACAATTCGCCAACGGGCTAGTTGAATTTAACGTCTTCGAAAATACCATTACGAATTTTAACCGTATCGCCTGACTGATTGAGTAAATTAAATTCAAAATCGCCTGAAATAACTTGCGCTTCAGAATTAACTTCGCTGATGTTAACCTCTCCGCTGTAGGCAATCCATGCTTCGTCCAGGCCACTGAGGTCGCTGGATTTATAAATCGCTTCGGTGTCGAATTGAACGGTAAATGGATTTAAAATGTATTTGCCTGTTCCGGTTCCCATTACAGTTAAAATGATGGTTCGACCTTGAGTGTCGATTCCGGTTAGGGAAATGGAGTTATCTTCCATGAGGCAAACCCGTGTAATTGAGTTCCAGGGATCGTTGTTAATGTCGGCTTTCATGCTTGCGTTGCCAAGGTTTAATTCATCGCAAGAGGATAAGCTAACGGCCAGGATAATGGTCCAGGTGGCCAATTGGATCGATTTCAGTTTCATGTGGTTGTGATGTCAGTTTTAAAAGAGGCAAATTTAGGGAATTTACTTAGCTTGACCATTAAAATTTTACAACGGTAATACCGGCTCCTCCCAACTCAATGGCTTCGTCGCCTAACCAGCTTGCAACCCCCATAGCCCGAATGTATTCGCGAAGATGTTTCCGTAGGATTCCATTCCCGGTTCCATGCAAGATTTTTACCTCCGGCACATTAAGAGTCATGCACTCATCGAGGTATAAAGCAAGTTTTTGAATGGCATCGTCGAGTCGTTCTCCGCGAACATCGAGTGTATGCGAAAAATTCAAACGACGCTCGGCTAAATTCCAGCCTAGTTTCGCAGCCGGTTTGCCTCCTTGTTTTAATTGTTTTTTTGCTTCGTTTTTCGAAACTCGCTCTACCTTACTCCTGGGAATGCTGGTCATCAAGTTTCCGAAAGCTACTACCAGATTCTTTTCGTTTAACTCAATGATTTCTCCCAAGGTGGTTTCTCCTTTCAGCCGGACATAATCGCCAACTTGAAGTGCTCTTTCCGAATCGGGCTTTGGCTTTTCCTGAACAAGCTGCTTACGAAGTTTCCCGGGTATTTTTTCTTTCCATTTCTGCTCCCGCTCTTTAAACTCCTTAAGTCGGGGTAAGCTGTTGGCCGGATCGTCGGCCTCGGATGCAAGCTGTTTCTTGAACTGCTCTAACTCCTGACGCAACTGTCGGGTTTTTTCTTTCTCGGCCTGTGCTTCGCGGATCTCTCGAATCGTGTTCTCAATTCGCTTATTTACGTCCATGACCAACTTCCCTGCTTCTTCCTTACTGGCTAGAAGAATCCGTTTCCGTTCGCGTTCAATCAGCGCTAATTCATCCTGGTAAAATTTGTTCACTTCCAAGAATCGTTTCTCTTCGGCTCGAATGGCTTTCCGTTTCTTTTCCCAGTATTTTTTGTCGCGGGCAACCTCTTTCAGGATTTTGTCGAAGTTCACATGGTCCTGTCCAATTTTCTGACTCGCCGACTGAATGATTTTTTCCGGAAGCCCAATTTTTCGGGCAATTTCGAAGGCAAAGGACGATCCTGGTTTTCCGATGGAAAGCTGAAAAAGCGGTTCCATGCGGTTCTGGTCGTAAAGCATCGCTGCATTGACAATTCCCGGAGTGCTGAGCGCAAAGTGTTTCAGGTTTGTGTAATGGGTTGTAACCACGCCGCTTACCTTAAGCTCCAGGAATTGTTCGAGGATTGCTTCCGCAATAGCCCCGCCCAGCAGTGGCTCGGTTCCGCCTCCTAATTCGTCGATGAGAATGAGGGTGTTCTCGTTGGCGTTACGGAGCATGTTTTTGAGGTTGGTGAGATGGGAGCTGTAGGTACTCAGATCATTTTCAATCGATTGCTCATCGCCAATGTCGATGAAGAATTTTTCGAAGAGACCAAAGACCGATTCCTCGGCTACTGGAGCCAATAGTCCGCATTGAGCCATGTATTGGAGGAGTCCAACGGTTTTGAGGCAGACCGATTTGCCTCCGGCATTTGGACCGCTGATGAGTAACAATTGTTCGCCACTTTGCAATTCAATATCGAGCGGTACGGTCTTTTTCTTTTCTTTTTTAAGGGTCAGAAAAAGCAAGGGGTGAACCGCATTTTTCCAAGAGAAATGTTTGCTCG
>JAGYLP010000003.1 GCA_018401015.1 Bacteroidales bacterium | reverse complement strand
CTGAAGGCTGGGGCTATGTCTCGTTCTTTTCAAATTTGGAATACATCCCTCCAGCCTAAGGGCTACGGGCTGTTCCCAGTAAAAGTGACTCCAAATGGTAAAATAGCACACTTTTTTGAACACTCCCCTGTTCACTGTTCACCGTTCACCGTTCACCGTTCACCGTTCACCCTTCACCGTTCACCGTTCACCGTTCACCTAAATAATGTTCGCGAAGGTTTAAAAAGAACGCAAAGGTTCGCGCAAAGGGCGCAAAGAACCCGCAAAGTGCGCGGAGTTTTTAGCTTGAACTAGAATGATTGCCACGCGCCGGGAGCCGCGCGGCAGTTCGTTGTTGCAGGCTTTCGCCTCTTCGGCAAGCCGCCTGGTCGCTAAAGTCGCCCCGTCGTTCACCCTTCACCCTTCACTGTTCACCGGCGAAGCCACTTTTCACTTTTTACTTCACTTATTAACCGTTTGGTTAAACTATTTGTTTAAATTTGTTCGAAAATGGAAACAATGAAAGAGCAACAAACTGCAAATGATGGTTTAACAACCGAAGAAAAGATCCTGGCTGCAGCCGGAAAAGTCTTCACCCGAAAGGGAATGGCGGGAGCACGAATGCAAGATATTGCCAACGAAGCCGGAATTAATAAAGCGCTGCTTCATTATTACTTCCGCTCTAAAGAGAAATTGTTCGATGCTATCTTTGAAAAAACTTTCCAGCAATTTGTTCCCTTAATGCACCTTGAGTTCGATTCGACCGACGATTTTCGGCAAATGCTCCGAAATATGGTTCGACTGTACGTTATGATGGTTAAAAAGTCGCCGTATTTGCCCTCTTTTCTACTGAATGAAATGCATCAGAATCCGGATAAAATTCAGCATTTACTCCTGAAAATGAAGGTAAGTGAGTTCCCGAAGCGATTGCAAATACGTTTCTCCGAAGCCGGCATAACGGGCGATCCGCGCCAACTTTTATTGACCTTAATTTCAGGGGTAATCTTTCCATTTGCCGCCAAACCTTTACTGATGCCGTTATTTTTTGAAAATAATGAAAAGATATTCGATCGGTTTATCACAGACCGAAGCGTATTTCTGGAAGACTTGATGCTCCGCATGCTGGTCAACCGCGAGGATGATGATGCTAAACTTGATTCTGATAATTCGAACTTTAATACTAATGCGTTATGAAATCCAAATTAAATTTCCCGGACAATGCTTGCAGCGTTTTCTTTATAGCGCTTCTTCTTATTTTTTCATCTTGTCGCGATGATGCTCCTCGTGCCGATGCCTATGGTAACTTTGAGGCATCGGAGCTCCTGGTTTCAGCCAAAACACAGGGCGAATTGCTTCATTTTAATGTACATAAAGGGGATTTCCTTGTGGCCGGCAATACGGTGGGCATCATCGATACCAGTTTATTGGTTTTGCAAAAGAATCAGTTAAATGCCAAACAGTTCAGTTTATTAGGGAAAATCGACGAAGTGGAGGCACAAATTCACCTACTGGCGCTTAAAGAGGAATTTGCAGCAAGGCATTTTAAACGGCTGGATACCTTGTTATCTTCTGCTGCGGCCAGTGTTCAGCAATGGGATCAGGCGCGTTTGGAATTATCGATGATAAAACAACAAATCGAACAGGCAAGAGTAAGTGAACAATCGATACGGAACGAAAAAGTAGTGCTCGATCGGCAAATGGATGTATTGGAGCGTCAATTGAAGGATTGTTACTTGATTAATCCCATCGATGGAGTGGTGTTGGATAAATTCCTTCTATCCCATGAATTAGCCTTTACCGGTAAACCGATTTATAGCATTGCTAATTTAGATACGCTCGAACTAAAAGCGTATGTTGGTGCTTCTTACCTGAGTCAAATTACCCTTGGGCAAATCGTAGAGGTTGCTGTTGATGGTCCGAAAGGGCTCCTTTTTTATCCTGGAACCATCGAATGGATCGCATCCAGGGCTGAATTTACTCCCAAAGTAATTCAAACAGCCGAGGACAGAATAAATCTGGTGTATGCCATTAAAATTCGGGTTCCTAACGACGGAAAATTAAAAATTGCCATGCCTGGGGAAGTCTATTTTACCAGTCATCCAGCCAATAATCAACGCCATGAACGCCATTAGTATTCATAATCTGCATAAATCCTTTGCGTCGAATCGGGCTGTTGACCAGGTGAGCCTGAATATCGATCGAGGAGAATTGTTCGGATTGATTGGACCGGATGGAGCGGGTAAGACTAGCTTGATGCGATTGATTGCCAGCTTGTTATTGCCTGATAGCGGGTCGGTGCATGTTTTTGGATTCGACACCCGGCGCGATTATCGATCTATTCGGAAACAGTTAGGCTACATGCCCGGACGATTTTCCCTTTATCCGGATCTAACGGTAGAAGAAAATTTGCATTTTTGGGCCACAGTTTTTGGAACCACCATCGACCGTCACTATCATTTGATCGAACAAATATACAAACCTCTCGAACCCTTTAAAAAGCGAAAAGCCGGTCAGTTGAGTGGTGGAATGAAGCAAAAACTCGCTCTAAGCTGTGCCCTGATTCATTCTCCCTCGCTTCTGCTGCTCGATGAGCCAACTACCGGTGTGGATGCTGTTTCCCGCATGGAGTTCTGGGACATGCTTCAAGGGCTGAAAGGGAAAGATATGACCTTGCTCGTTTCTACTCCCTACATGGACGAAGCCGATTTATGCGATCGAATTGCTCTGATGCAGCAGGGTAAGATTTTGAGTGCCGGTAATCCCCATCATCTGCGAACCCAATTCATAGGCCGATTATGGGAAGTTAAAACACCACAAATACATCCGCTTAAGCAGCGACTCAATGCTCATTTTGGCCGCGAAGTAGCTCACTTGTTCGGACAGTGCCTTCATTGGACCAGCCAAGCAGACATGAGTATCGATAAGGTAGAACAAGTATTGGAGCAGTTTCATATACCTATCGATTCGCTTCGGGAAATTGAACCGGGAATCGAAGATTGTTTTATTCAAATAGCACGATCATGATCTGTTTTTTGAAGAAAGCCGATGGAAAAGGAAAGAAACATATTCGGAGTGGCTCCTTTAGGCTACTAGTATTGATAAACCATTCGTGATGGAAAAGGATATAATTCGAGTCCGGAATTTAACCAAGAAGTTCGGTGACTTTGTCGCCAACGATCAGCTCACCTTTGAGGTGAAAAAAGGGGAAATATTTGGTTTCCTCGGAGCTAATGGGGCCGGGAAGACCACCGCTATTCGGATGCTTTGTGGTTTAAGCAAGCCCACTTCGGGCGAAATGGAGGTCGCCGGCTTCGATGCTTACACGCAAACCGAATCGATAAAAAAGAATATCGGTTATATGAGTCAGAAGTTTTCCTTGTACGACGATCTAACGATTTGGGAGAATATTCGATTTTTTGGAGGAATTTATGGTTTAAGCCGATCAGCTATTCGCGATCGTTCCAAGGAAATGCTTACTCGGCTCGGAATTGTTAATCTATCGAATCGACTTATTCGGGATATTCCTCCCGGTTGGAAGCAGAAGATAGCCTTTTCCGTGGCTATTCTTCATAAGCCCCAAATTGTATTTCTCGATGAACCTACCGGAGGGGTCGATCCGGTTACTCGCCGACAGTTTTGGGATTTGATTTATGAGGCTATTGATCAAGGAATTACTGTTTTTGTAACTACCCACTACATGGACGAGGCGGAATATTGCCATCGATTATCCATGATGGTAAACGGCCGCATTGTGGCCTTGGATAGCCCCGAAGCACTGAAGCAACGCTTCGGGAGCATTAGTATGAATGATGTTTTTGTCCAACTAGCTCGAACGGGCGAAAAATCCAGTTAACATGAAACGATTATTGGCGTTTATCCGAAAAGAGTTCCTGCATATTTTTCGCGACCCGCGAACCATGATTATTTTGTTCGGGATGCCTGTAGCCCAACTACTTATTTTTGGTTTTGTTATTTCCAACGAGATACGCGATGCTAAAATTGCCATTTTGGATAAGTCGAACGACCAACAAAGCCGTGAAATTGTTCATCGTCTTCTTTCGTCGGGCTATTTTCGAATTGGAGCCGAATTGGAAACGGAATCGTCCATTGAAGCCTGTTTTAAGGCAAACCAAGCCAATTTAGTGGTAGTGTTTGAGCCTGATTTTGGTCGTAAACTCGAACGGAATCATCGGGCTTCCATGCAATTAATTGCCGATGCGTCGGATCCGAATATGGCTGAAATGCTGAGTAATTATGTGCAGGGAATTGTTTTCGAATACGTAAACGATTTGAATCGAACGATCGAAAGCCCCACCTTCATTCAAGCTTCGTATCGAATGATTTTTAACCCGGCTTTGAAGGGAGTGTACATGTTTGTTCCCGGCACCATGGCATTGATTCTCATGCTCATCTCTGCTATGATGACCAGTATTACCATTGCTCGTGAAAAAGAAATGGGAACCATGGAGGTTCTGCTTGTATCTCCGCTGAATCCTTTCCAAATTTTGATTGGAAAACTAACTCCATACTTTTTCTTATCCTTAATTAACGCCAGCCTCATTTTACTCATGGCCTATTTTGTTTTCGGACTTCCAATTTTAGGCTCTAGCCTTTTGCTGGTGCTTGTGAGTATGTTGTTTATTCTGATGGCCTTATCGCTTGGAGTACTCATCTCGACTGTAGCTAAGAATCAGGAAGTTGCCATGTTTATTTCGATGTTTGCGCTTTTGCTTCCCACCTTGCTTTTGTCCGGGTTTATTTTTCCGATCGAAAACATGCCCAAAATACTTCAATATCTGAGCATTTTAATGCCTCCAAAATATTTCATTATCATCCTGAAGAATCTGATGATTAAAGGAATCGGGATGAGCTATATTTGGAAGGAAGTAGCGATTCTCGGCTTATTCCTTCTTGTTTTTATGCTGATAAGTATTCGGAAATTTAAAATCCGTTTAGAATGAAACGGATAGTTAGCTCGACTAAATAGAATCAGGACAAATTAATTCGAATCGCAACTTAAGTTAGCACTATGAGAACCTTGATTTTTCTGTTACAAAAAGAGTTTATTCAGATTTTTCGAAATCGAACCATGTTACCAATTATCTTTTTAATGCCTATCGTGCAGTTGGTTATCTTGGTGTATGCTGCCACGCTCGAGATGAAAGATATTCGTTTTTCGGTGGTCGATCTCGACCAAACCGAACAGTCGCGTGGCGTTTGGCAACGATTTGAGGCTTCTCCCTTTTTTCATTTAAATTCTTTTCATTCGTCGGAGAAGCGCGCTATGCAAGATTTTTACGAGGGAACGGCCGATCTGTTAATTATTATTCCCAGTGGATTTGAGCAATCCTTCTATCGCAATGAACCGCTGTCGGTTCAAATCCTGGTGAATGCGATTAATGGGCTTACTGCTGGCTTAAGTTCCTCCTATGCGACCCAGATTCTGCTTAGTGTCAATCAGGATTTACCGCTTCGATTATATGCGGCACAGAGCGGCTCCCAACTAAAACAAATTGAAATAACCCGAAGATTTTGGTTCAATAGTTCCCTGAATTTCAAGCATTATATGGTTCCTGGAATTTTAGTAATTCTGGTAACCGTTATCGGTATGTTTTTATCGGCCATCAATATTGTTCGTGAAAAGGAACTCGGAACCATGGAGCAAATCAATGTCAGCCCAATAGGGAAGGTTCAGTTTATTCTTGGAAAGCTCATTCCGTTTATCATCATTGCTTTGTTTGAACTAGCTCTGGGATTGGGAATTGGGAAGCTATTGTTCGATATTCCTTTACGGGGAAGCCTATGGCTGCTTTTTTCGTTTGCCTTCCTGTATTTATTGTTGGTGATTGGTTTTGGTTTATTGTTATCGACCCACAGCCGTACGCAGCAACAAGTCATGTTCATGTCTTTTTTCTTTTTACTGGTGTTTATACTGATGAGTGGGATTTTTACTCCGGTCGAAACCATGCCCGATTGGGCGCGTAAGGTGAACTACCTTAATCCTTTTGCCTATTTCATGAAAGTTAACCGAATGATCTTGCTAAAAGGCAGTAGCATAGTCGATTTGTGGAGAGACTTCCTGACGATTGGCTTGTATGCTTTTCTGGTGCTAAGCCTGGCTATTCTTACTTATCGTAAGCGCGCCTGATTGGTCCTGTTGGGGTAGGTGAGTGCTTATTCTTAATGTAATGATGATGCTGTAATTCCCGCTAGCGTAAACCACTCAGCAGATAAGTAAATAGTGGATCATTCTTATCGATAGCAGGATGGATAAAACTATTGGTGACGTAATGTGGTGGTGTAATTAATTCGCGTTCAAGCATTTCTACCAGAGTGGGGTAGTAGGCCAGAGCGGTTTTTCCGGTTAACAAAGGACCCAAGTCGTGTTGTTCTTCCCAAAATCGTAATACTTGCACAAAACCGGCTAAATAGAGAAAGTCCTTGGTAAAGCCACCCCCGCGAAAGATTCGGGTTAGCAAGTTAAAGGCTTCGTTAGCATCGAGTTCATAGTCGCGATGAAGTTCCTGAAAGCAGGTAACAAAATCGACTCCGTTTACCATTCGATCCACCATGAGCACACGCAGGGCAAGCTTCTTTAAGCGGGTTAGGGATAAGTTTCCACTCAGGTATTCGGCCAAAATGGCCAACCCTTCCTGCGTGAGGGTGTTGAGCGGTAATCCGGCTTGGAGAATTTTCAATTCCTGTTTCCGAGCATTTTTGGAAGTGAGCATGTGGACTCCAATTTCGTGCTCGACCAAAGCCAGTAGTTCTTTTTTTCGAAAATGGGCATTGGGTTGAATCAGTATGCTTTGTTTCGAATTAAGTACCATTACTTTAGAAATCACCATGTTGCTCAGCTCAGTTTTGGCCTGAAAACCATAAGCTGCCAACGCAGATGTGAACATTTCTCTTGCCTGCTTTGCATCGTATATGGGCTCTTTACGGGCTGCTCCGGGAATAGGAGGTAAATGCAACAAGTAAGCAGCATTTCTTAAATCTTGCGCCGACGGACGTCCGAAATATCGTAAGGAATTGTATAAAAAACGGGGAGTGTTAAGGGTACGTAGTAAGTCAATTTTATCGAAAAAACTATTTACCGTCGATTCGTAGAGGCTGCGAATCGATATGTCCTCGATATCTTGCACGCGTAAGCTTAGCAGTTCCTGTTTGAGGATATAGGGGTTGAAACGAATTGGCTGATAGGTGAATTGGGGTGGTTGGGTAAATTTACTGCGAAAAAATTTATTCTTTTCGCTGGGTGTATTTGTTGGGTTAACCGAAGCTAAGAGTTCGAAGTGTTTCACCAGAGAAAAGAGCTTTTTATCGACTTTTACAAGGGTTGAATCGATTTTCTTTCCCAGCAGTTTTAGCTTCGATTCCGGCTGCCAGTTTCCAAACTCTTGCGAAAAAACGCTGGCATGGTTCAGAATGGCTGTTTTGAATTGTTGCTGTAATTCTTTGATAATCGAGGGAAAGGCATCACCGTTTTGTTCGTCGCAATACACTTTTTTTACCTCGGTAGCCAATACTAGGGTATGGGGGAAATGCGCTGTGGCGTAGGCCAAATTATATCCGTGTCCTTTGAATACATCGTTTTCAGCTACATCGACATGAGTATTCGACAGTTGAATCTTGGACAATTCGGTTTTCCAATGGTCGATGGATTTTCGATACCGATCGTGATCGATGCGTTCGGTTCCGATGTTAAAAACCGGAACGACTCGATTCCACCGGCGATAATTATAGGAGTGAATATCGTAGAGTAGCGCTGCACCGAACTTTTCTTCTAACTTTTTGAGTAAAGCATGCAATACTCGATAGTAGTTGGCATGCTTTCGACGCGAAATTCGAAGGTCGGTGTTGGAGAGTTTTTTCTTCCAAACCTGTTGCCCCCAAGCTTCGGTATAAATACAATCCTCCGGGCTTCGATTCAAATCGTACTCGTAGCGCGAATCGTGCCCCACCAGGGTAATAGGCATCGATTGAATGAATAGATCGGTGAAGGGATCTTCTTCGTACCAGCGTTGGAATTCATTCAAGGCAATTTTTGCCTGCAATTCCGGTCTAAGTTTGCTGCCGCTGTGAATGGCGGTGCAGCAAAAAGGGACGTAACGCGCAATTTTTATAGAAAATTCGCCCGACTGTTCTTGGGCCTCGAAGAGGGTTTCCTGTTCAATGTTTCGAATGATTTCTTCGACCGACCAGAGTTTAGTTTTCATAAATCATTTCCGATTCTAATAAACCGACAGGTAGCTTATTGTCGGGCACCATGCTTTCCAAGAAGTCGATGATTTTAACTTGTAGCTTAGTCCCGTTAAGTCGATTAATGTCGGTGATGGTACCGGGACTTAAGACGTTAATCTCGATGAGTTTTCCTTCGATGATGTCGAGTCCGGCAAAGAAGATTCCATCTTGGACCAGTTTTTTGCCAATTTTTCGGCACATGGCTTTTTCTGCTTTGCTCAGTTTATGACGCTCGGCGCTTCCACCAGCCGACAAGTTGGAACGGACATCGCCACTTGCCGGACGACGGCGTAAGGCACCAATGGGTTCGCCGTTGAGCATGAGTACTCGTACGTCGCCATTTTCAGCTCCGTGAACGTATTCCTGCAGAATAATGTAATTTGTCTCTCCCTGCACTTTGTGGATGTAAAACTCGAGCAGTGAACGAATATTGGCCATGGCTTTTTTCTCGATTACAATGATTCCTCGTCCGCCGTATCCGTCGAGTGGCTTCATAATCATTTTATCGTCGGTCGATTCTTCGATAACCTTCATGAGGTAATCGATGTTTTTCGACACGTGGGTAACGGGAATCATTTCCCGGTCGGGGTCGTAAAATGCTGCTGTATAAATTTTATTGTTGGCTTTTCGTAGTCCGTCGATGGCGTTTACAATGAAGGTGTCGTCTTTCACCGAATCGAGGAAATTAAGCACGAGTGGGTCCAACGGCGGATTATCCCGCATCATGATGACGTCAAATTCTTGAAGCGCCCGCATTCCGATTTGAAATTGGATGGTTCGGTGAAAGACCGTCATGCTGTCGGAAACTTTTTCCGAGAGGACAATGGTACGGCAAAAGCTCTGCACTACGCTATCGCGAATAGTAAGATTTTGCGGGCAGGTAAGCGATACCTCGTGGTTTCGGCTAACGGCTTCATGCACCAGCCGAATGGTTGAATCCTGCTTGGGGTTCAACTTTTCCCACGGGTACATGATAAACAGTATTTTCATAAAGATTGAGCGTTAAAAAAAGCGGCGCAAACTATGAAAAGGACTTACGGTTTGGTGTAGGGGAATTTTAAATAAAAGTTAATAATTCATTTGATCTTCTCAGGTCATGGAATACGTGGTGAGTTTACGATTTATGTTTTTTTTTCCATTTTGAAAGAGCGGTAGTTTGGCCAGTTTTCTGGAAACCGGAAGAGTAAATTCGCTAATATACTTTAGCTGAACCCTTTTCGATTTGGTGTTTCCAAAAACGCGTTCGAGGTAAAGGGTGTTTATCAAGGCGCTGCGGTGGCAGCGAAACAAGGGATAAGGTTTCATTTGCAATTGAATGGATGTTAACGTAATACGCAAGTTACTCATTTCGACGTTTTCTTCTTTTAGGTAATAGATATTACAATAGTTCTCATCGGATATGGCGCAAATAAAATTGCCAGGAATTACAGGAACTGATTGAATACCTTGGTCGGCATGAATTGCGATTTCTTTGGAAGAAATTTCATTTAGAGTAGCTGTATCTATGTTCTTCTCAATAACACGTAAGGTCGAAGTTTCTTTATTCGAACCTTTTTTGAACTTTAGAGTCTTTAGTCGCCAATTTTGAGCGAGCAGGATTAAGAATATCAATGGGATAGACGCAATCAATCCGACAAATGCAAAGCAGTCGAAAAGGCTATATGGTTCTATGTATGAATCAGCAATGGTTTTGGTAAATAGCCAGCTGAAAAGGCTGATTGTCAGTAATAAGATGATGGTTAAAGGGATGAAGGGTTTGATTATCAGTGTATTCGATGAACGGTTTGAAATCTTTTTCCGAAGAATAACTAAGAAAGAAAGCAGAGAGAGCATCGTGATGGATGCATAGCCAGCTGACAGCCAGGCTCTAATTGCATCGGACGATTCAATACGAAAGGGGCGAAAGTAGATTATGAATAAGTAATTGTACGCCGCCACCAACAACGAGAAGAAGAGAATGAAAGAAATCCTGTAAGGCAGGACTAAATAGAAGTCGAGAATCTTCGAGAAGGGTTGGCTGAATTTTCGTAGGGTTAGCTCTCTCATGCTTTTGGGGGATAGATGATTTATTTCTGAATTTCAAAGGTCTGATGTTCTTGAAAATTTAGTGGGATTACTTCATATGATTCGATTTCAGAACCCAGAAATCCACCTTTCAAAAAATCTGAAAATGCTTTAATATCTTCCGGTCGTCCAGTTGCAATTACCGAATACGTGTGGTGAGCTCTTTTCCTTATATAACCGGTAATTTGATGTTTTAGGGCCGCCTCCATCACTAAAAATCGGACACCGGCGTACTTGAAATCGGCAGTGAACCGTATTTTTATGGTTTTCATTACATTAAACAGTTTTAGGGTTAGCATTTCACCGCAAATGTAAGTTAAATGATACGCTCTTGTAGGGAAATTGTGACAAATGGGAAATGTAGTGATAAATTGCCAGCAGTGACAAACTCTTTAGGTTAGAAAAGGATTCATTCATGCAAGTTTTTGTGAGTTTTTACAAAATGCTGAGTGGGCTTCCCGATGAGCACTATGGGTTTTTAAAATGTTCCGAAATACATAATTTATTACATGCTATTCGTAAATTGTAACATCGCTTTGTGCAATGTTGAGAGAATAAGATGAAAGGGGGCGTTTGGTCTTCGATGCTGAGGGGATAATCCATCTATACCTTTGCTGGGAAACATCGGTTCATCTCCACCTGGTCAGGTATAAATTACGGTGTGTAAGGTAGTTTAAGAGTTTGATTATCAGTTTATCGCTCAAGCAGTAAGATAGCGTACGGAGCTAGGTTCATTTCGGATGTTACGCTTAAGTTATGCGAGCTTGGTCCTTCAATCCAATTATTACCCTGCAGTTCGCCCGGAACGGTAAACACTTGTTCCGTATTGCGCACATTTACCATTATCAGTAAATCCTTTCCGGATTCTTCCTTTAAAATACAAAACACGTCCTCCGAAGAGTAATCGCTTATTGTCGTGGCTTTCGCAATTGTTGCATTCCGGTAGTAAGAAAGAATTTGCCGATAGTTCGATAAAAGCTCCGGGTTGTTGCTCCAATCGATGCTCGATTGAGAAAAGAACGGGATGGTTTGCGCAGTGCCAACCTCTTGACTACCATAGATCAAAGGAACACCTCCGGTAAAAATGCTGATGACCGATGCTGCCAATGCGCCCTTTTCCCCGGTGAACAGTTCTATGGGTGTGGCATCCCAGGCCGATTCATCGTGATTGGTGGTGAATCGCAACCAATGTTTGCCGAGAGGAGTGCTCTGATATTCAGCATGATGGACGGGTAGTATTTGAGTTGCCGGTGAACCCGAAAACACTTGCTTGGTGATGCCGTAGAAATCCCAGGAAAAACACATATCGAAACCTGCTGTGAAATGATCCTTCCGTTTACCTTCGGCGAGGAAAATGAGCTTCCTATCGGGTATTTCCCGGAGGGCTGTCCAGGCATCTAACCAAAAGGAAAAGGGTACACCATCGGCATAATCGCAGCGGAATCCATCGATGTTTGCCTCATAGATCCAGTATTCCATGGAACGGATCATTTCGGCTCGCATGTCGTAACTCATGTAATTTAAGTCGGCCACATCCATCCAATTGGTTCCGGCCGGATGGATGATGTTCCCGTCTGAATCGTTTGTGTACCAGTCGGGGTGTGCTTCGATCCATTCATGATCCCAAGCGGTATGATTCGCTACCCAATCGAGAATAACGGCCATTCCTTTAGCATGAGCCGAGTCGGTGAGTCGTCGTAACGTGAACAGATCGCCCAGCTCTGGATTCACTGCTTCGTAATCTTTAACCGAATAAGGTGAATTAACCGATTGGATGGTGCCTATTGGATGAATGGGCATGAGCCAAATAACATTCACGCCGAGCAAAGCAATCGAGTCGAGTTGTTGAATAACGGCTTCCAAGTCGTGTGTTGGTCCGAATGCTCTTGTATTAACCTCGTACATGATGATATCTTCTGTATCGGGAACACCGTGAAAGGGTGTGCCGTAAGGTTCAGGAGTTGGTTCGGGCCACGGATCGTTTACTTTGCAAAACTGGAATACGAGGACAAATCCTATCAGAAAAATAGAACGAAATGATCTTTTCATTTTTTCCTGCAAAATAGTAAACTCTCTTCATTAACTTTAGGCCACTTTTCAATAAAAACAATTTATTTCGATGCCCCCATTACGCTATCTCATCTTCTTACTTTTTACTGCTTATGCTAATTTCTTTTTCGCCCAGCAATGGGAACTGGCTGCTCCTGTCCCCAACGAAACGGTCATTCATCATCGGGCTTTTTCCTTATCGTACAGCGAGGAGCACGAACAGGCAAGTTGGGTGGCTTACGAGCTGGTTAGGGACGAAACGATCAAACGCGCCGAGCGGTCGGATAAATTCCTAATCGATCCTTTGGTCCCTGGAGGTTCAGCCACCCATGCCGATTATAAGGGGAGTGGATTCGACCGTGGTCACCTCGCCCCGGCAGCCGATATGAGTTTTTCAACTCATACTATGCAGGAATCCTTCTACTATTCCAACATGTCGCCTCAATATGCAGGCTTTAACCGTGGTATATGGAAAAGACTCGAAGCCTTAGTGCGAAACTGGGCCGTGGAATACGATACGGTTTATGTGGTTACCGGAGGAATCTTATCGGATAATTTACAAGCCATTGGTCCCAATCGAGTGAGTGTTCCCCGGTACTTCTACAAGGCAGTTTTTCGTTTTGAGCAAACCCAACCAGTGGGTATTGCTTTTCTGCTGAGGAATGAAGCTTCGAAAGCTCCGCTTCAAAGCTTTGTGCTTACCATCGATAGCCTGGAGGCTGTTTCCGGTATTGATTTTTTTTATCAATTGCCCGATAAGAGCGAAGATTTTATGGAATCGAGCATGTCGGTTAATGCCTGGACCTGGAGCACCAGTTCAAACACAGGTTCCGAATCGGGTGTTGGGGTAACGGCCGCGCAATGTAAAGGAATCACTCAGTCCGGGCATCGCTGTAAGAATCGCACTACAAATGAAAGTGGTTATTGTTACATCCATTCGAGCCAGGATCCAGCCAATACTGCGGTAAAGAAAGCGCGGCGGAGTGTTTCGGTTCGTTGTTCGGCTACCACAAAAGCCGGAACCCGATGTAAGCGAAAAACCTATAGTCCAAATGGAAAGTGTTTTCAGCATGGAGGCGATTAATGCAATTGGCTTCCGGTTTAGAATAGATGGGTGAGCAACTTCTTTTTAGTATTTTGTGAGGCACATACCTTACTGATTTTTGAATGGAAAAGAAACAAGTTTTACTCCTGCTGGCAAATGGTTTTGAGTTGCTCGAAGCAAGTGCCATATTAGATGTAATGGGCTGGAATTATCTTGAAGGCGATGGTTCCACTTACTGCATCACCGTTGGTTTGCATCGTGAAGTAATGAGTTCATTTGGACATCGATTCATGGTGGATAAGCTTATACACGATATTCAGATCGACGATTATGCTGCCCTGGCTATTCCTGGTGGTTTTGAGGAATATGGCTATTACGAAGAAGCCTATTCGGAACCCTTTTTGGAGCTTATTCGCAGCTTTAGGGCACAGCAAAAATGGATCGCTTCTGTATGTGTAGGGGCTTTGCCACTGGCAAGGAGTGGTGTTCTGCACCGGCGGCATTGTACCACGTATCCTAATCCGGTTCGTGTTAGCAGTTTACAGGAAATGGGAGGCAAGCCTTTGTCCCAACGCCTGGTGATTGACGATCGGCTCATTACATCCCAGAATCCGTCCACTGCCATTGAAGTGGCATTTAGCTTACTGAGCGAACTCACTACGCCCGATAATGCGCTTAGGGTAAAGAAGTTGATGGGATACTGAGGTTAAGGGTTCGAGGTAGTTGGCTGTTGGCTGTTGGCTTTTGGCTTTTGGCTGGTTCGTTGTTGCTAATTTTCCCCTGAACTGGAATGAAGGCCACGCGCCGGGAGCCGCGCGGCAGTTCGTTGTTGCGGAGTCGCGCGGCAGTTCGTTGTTGCTGGCTTTTGGCTATTGGCTTTTGGCTATTGGCTATTGGCTATGGGGGGGCTGATAGCTCTTGCTCTTGCTGTTTTTGCTTTTGGTTCGAAAAAGTCCGCTGAGGTTTAAAAGGACTTGAAGGTTCTCGCAAAGAGCGCTGAGGATGCGGTAAGGGCGCAAAGTTTTTGAGTTGAATTGGAATGATTGCCACGCGCTTGGAGTCAAGCGGCAGTTCGCTTATACGCAACGAGCAAAACTCTGGAATGATCCTTCTTGAAAATCTCTTCTAAAAAGCGGTTATTTTCTTCTAAATAACACTGATATAGCTCAGGGTGCATGGGTTACTCCTGTACCTTAAATGCAAAATAAATCTATTTCGGATAAAAGATTTATGACCAGTCTGATATGAATTAAAATGTTAAAAATCACTTGTTTCTTGAAATTAGGGTGATTCTTCGCATAAGAATCAAAAAGAAAACCGATTGGAATGAATCTCCAACCGGTTCTCAATCGCTTACTGTTCGGATTAGAAACGGGCACTTACCGCTAGCACGAAATTCCTCCCTGCACCCGATATGCCGGAGCTATAGGGCCGATAACGCTGATCGGTAATATTCTCCAATCCACTTTGTATGCTAATGCGTTCGCTTAGTTTGTAACTAGCCTTTACATTTAAAGTGTACCAGCCGGGCGCATAGGTATTGCCTAGCTCGTCGAGGGCGTAGATCTCGGTTTTGGCTTGCTCTTCCACAGCTAAATCCTCGTGACTTCGTTCACCCTGATACTGGACATAACACTCTAACATCAGTTTATCCGTTTGATATTGCAATCGGCTTACGCCAAACCAGGGCGCTGCATGCCGCGAAGGACTTATACTACCGTTGTCGAGCTCTTCTTCTCCTTCTTGAAAATTAAAATCGCTCAAGAAATGAAACGATTTGCCAAAGGTAATTTCCAGCCCTGTGTGGATCCCATACACTCGTGCCTCGGCTGCATTCTGAATGCTTTGGATCTGACTCATGGTTCCGAGGTAAAGAATACTGTCGAGCCCGTTTAACTGATCGTTCCGCCGCACCATCGCATTGTTCAACAAAGTGTAGTATGCACTCCATTCGAAACGTATGTTGTCGTGGAAAATTTTGAGCATTCCAATGTCGATATTATAAGCATATTCAGGTTTTAGATCTGGATTGGGAAGGGTTACCGCACCCGGTTCCGAATCGAAAACTTTCCCTAAATCATCTACATTGGGGGAACGAAAGGCTGTCCCCAAATTAGCTTTTAACAGGGTGGAATTGTTGGGACGAAAAACAAGACCCGAACTACCGGTTAGAGCTCCGTGTTGCAGCTGTGTTTCACTAAATGAAAAGGGATAAAAGGCTGCGTTGTAGCTAAAATCGGCATCGATGCTCATGCTGTTGTATCGCAATCCACTGTGCCAATTCAATCGATCCGTAAGCTGGTATTCATTGCTTACATACACCCCCATCGATTGCCAGCTTGCCTCAGGGTAACGGGCCGGCCCAAGATCAATCTGACCGGTAGAAAGCAGGATTGTCGAACCTTCGGACCTTACCTGGTTCAGAACATACTCTGCTCCATAATACACTTTGTTTCGGCCCGAAGTCGCTTTCATCCAATCCATATTGACGGAATAGGCTTGAACGGACTCAGCGGTTTGATTGCGCTCATCGCTGTGCATGTTTCGGTCAATCCGGCTTTCGCCAAATTGTTGGTGAGCCATGCGAATGATGAATTGGTCGGACAGCACGCATGCTTGCTTGTTCTCGGCCGAAAAATAGTTCATCATCCACGATTGCGGACCATAATCCCATTCAGCGTAGCGCAGCTCTCCATCCTTTAAGCGATTATGTCGGTCGTACCGGCCATAAGGACTGGTTTCGGAGTAATGAAATCCGTAGTTCAAGTCCCAGTTTTTCGAAGCCTGATAACGGATCTTTTGCATCAAATTCGTTTGCGCATAAGCAGTGGGAATTTGCAGCAGAGGGTCATCTTGCGTGAGGGTAACATCGCTTCCATCAATTCGTTGAGGATAAATCGATTTAAGGTAATCGACCGGACCGTTGGACCCTTGACGTAAGTGACCAAAATCCCAGGAGCTGAAACTGGTAACGCTGGCCCATTTCTTCCAGCCGAGCTTGAGGTCGAAATGTCCGGTTCGCTCGTTGTTGGCCGATGAGTAACGGGCAACAGCCTTCCCTTTAACGAGGAGAGCTTCTTCGCTTCCCAGCTGTGGTTTAAGTGTTTCAAAACTCATTACTCCGCCAATGGCATCGCTGCCGTAGATTACCGAGCCGGGACCTAACACCACCTCGGTACTGCTCAATGCAAATGGATCGAGGTTGATGACGTTTTGGATATTCCCGCTCCGGAAAATCGCCGTATTCATTCGAACACCATCTACCGTGTAAATGAGACGGTTGGTGGCAAATCCGCGTATCATCGGACTCCCGCCGCCTTGTTGGCTTTTTTGCACGAAAACTTCCCCGGAAAGGGTCAATAAATCGGCAGCCGTTTGTGGATTTTGCAGTTCGATTTCCCGGCTTGGTATGCTCACTACCTTCGTGGGGATGCTGCCGCTGCTCTGCTTCCAGCGATTTGCAGCAACCACCACCTGGTCGATGGCTATGTGCGAAGGATGGAGCGCGATAATCCAGTTCGCTTGCTGCAAATCCGCATACCGAAGCACTCGCGGCTTATAGCCCATAAAATGAATTTGTATTTCCTTCGATTCCTTAAGTGAGCTAACCTCGACTCTTCCTTCTGCATCGCTTTGTAAGGATACGTATGGATCTTCGCTATGAACGATTACTCCTACCAGGGGTAACCGACTTTCGGAATCGATTAAACTTAGCTGTTGGGCATTGGCTGTGGACCACAGACCAATGAACAAACTAAGCCAAATCATTATTTTCATGTTGATTTTTTTTAGAATGATCGGTGTAAATCCTTGTATGCCATTTAATTATGCAAGATAATTTCCGCCGAATTATCGATGGAAATTCAAATGCTTGCTTTGCCAAAGTGCTAACTTATGATACAATGAATTGCGTACTTAGCCAATGATTGGCTTCTCATTGTTCCATCCATCGAAGCTTAGGAAAACGAAAACTATCGATCTTCACAAACGTACTTTTGAGCACAATGAAGCAAATTGCCATGGTTACGTCGACCAGCAAGGATTTACGTTAATTATTACAATGGGTTTTGGTAATCAGAATCAAGAAACCTGAGGAGGAGGGCTCGGCGGTTTCCGACCGTTTTCCGGTAATTTGAGGTTGGTGCTATGTTCCCATTCAAAGGGAGTGGCAATCAAGTCTTGCCAAAGTGGAATGGTTTCGTGAAATAGTTTTTGGAAGAAATCGGCCAATCGTTTTGTCACCGCCTTACGGTCGGTGTTATGGTCGAGGACTCCGGCCAGCAAGGATTGGAGCTTGAGGTTTAGTTGGGTTTCTTCGTAATCCCACCAGCACCAATAGTGAATAGAATCGCCCAGTTGGGTTTGTTCTACGATATCGTACATTTCGCCTCTGAATTCAAATTCTCCGGCATGCTCCCATCGCAGTTGGCTTTGGGTTTCTTCTTTTGTGAATTTCAGCAGAACCAATTCACTCCGGTCTATTCCTCTTAATAATTCGTGTTTAACTGTTTTTCGTATCAGGTACTTCTGATGCTTTAGGTAGGTGTAAACAGCGGGAAGGGGAGCTAAAAAGCTGATGAGTAACAGGATGGATAGGAATCGATGCCGATTGCAATGAAAAAACTTCGAAACAGAAGCATGCCATCGGATCTGAAACGAATCCGATTTGCTCGCTGTTGCCAACTTTCGTTCGAAGCATTTTTTCATGGTAGGTGAAGCAAATGATTGGTGCATTATTCGGCGTGTGAAAGTAGCCAATAATCCTGAAAAAGCGGCTACGAGCGAGTCGCTTATCCGTAATCTCAATTCCTCCTGAACATTTTTATAGACTGCAAATTATTTAGGTCTTATCCCAGCGTTAAATTAGCTTATAGTTTTGTGTAAGTGGTTTTGTTGGTTTTTTTATGTATCTTGCTGTAAGTGTGTGTTTTATCTTGGTTTTGTGAGTAAGGATTTATTAAGGTTTCCCTAAGGAAAAGGAATGCTTGAAGTAAGGTTTATGTAAGATAGGCTAGGTTGCTTTGCTCCTGAATTTACTAATCAACTTAAACAACAAACATGAAAAAACTTTTACCTGTTTTAGCTATTGTGGTTCTGTCGGTTTGGAGTAATAATCTTCAGTCGCAAGAATTAATTCTTACCATTAAAGAAACTCACCTGGATGGTGGAGTATCTGTTTCGTTCGACGATGGTGAATACGAAAATGATTCCATCGATAAACTCGACGACGACGATTTGGACATGGGATGGGAAGGCGATGATTTAAACATCATGACCACTTTTACTCGTTTTCGCGATGTGACCATTCCTCAAGGAGCGATTATTAACAGTGCCGTATTAGAAATTTATGCCCACGAAGATGAGTACGATGAAGCCATCGTAACTGTTTTTGCTGAAGCAACCGATTCATCGGCCATGTTCACCGAAACTGAAGCACTGGCCGATCGGATGCATACTGCTACTACCGTGCCTTGGGTTATTTCTGATCAGTGGACTATGTGGCAGCCTTATTCTTCGCCTGATTTGTCGTCGATTATTCAAGAGATAGTTGATCGTCCGGGTTGGAAATCGGGCAACGCATTAACCTTGTTTTTCCAGGGTCAGGATCAGGGAGCCAGTTTATTGGATCAAGCTCGCGATTTTGAATCGTTCGAGAATATCGAAGACCCCGACGATGGAGGTGATGGTTTACATCATCCGGAACGTGTTCCTAAATTGACCATTAATTATACTACTGTCGGAATGAACGAAGTACGTCAGCCTTCGATGATGGTTTATCCTAATCCGGTTTCCGGAGGAACCCTGAAAGTGGAATTGCCGCAGGTTGCCGAGGGGCAAGCAAGTTTGCATTCCATCGACGGTAAAGTAGTTCTTTCGCAAGCATTTTCAGGAATGGATTTCAGCTTCGATGTAAGTGCTTTATCGAAAGGTGTTTATTTCTTAAAAGTTTCCGATGGTTTAGTTGATAAAACCAGAAGAGTCATAGTTGAATAAAGTTTAGCTCAGTAATCCTTCCTGTTCCTTTGTTTTTCATCTCACAAAGGCAGGGGGGATTTTCTGTTTTTAAGCCAACATGAAAGGTCTTTTAAGAATTTGGATGATTGCCGTGCTCGGCTTTTCGTCGTTAGTTAGCAACGGACAAAGCTACCGTTTGCAGGGAGTGGTGAAAGATGCCTTGAGTGGCAGCAGTTTGCCGGGAGCAACGGTGATTATTTCCGGCACTCAGCGTGGTACTACAACGGATGAGGATGGACGATTTACACTGGAATCCATTCAGTCGAAACAAGTTAAAATCGAAGTAACTTACCTGGGTTACGAGAAAAAGGAGATGGAACATGTATTTCGATCTCCTTCAGCCGATTTTCTGGAACTATCGCTGCAATTGAATCAGGAGCGAGTTTCTGAGGTAAATGTCAATGCACAATCCAAAGGGACTGTTAAAGCTCGGATTATACAAAAGGAGGCTGCAAACATTAAAAATGTGGTTTCGGCCGAACAAATTAAGCAGTTCCCCGATGTTAATGCGGCAGAAGTGATGCAACGTATTCCGGGCATTACCATTCAACGAGACCAAGGTGAAGGACGCTATGTGCAATTGCGCGGAACCCCTCCCGAATTATCGAATTTCAATGTTAATGGCGAGCAAATTCCATCGCCCGAAGGAGATGTACGATATGTGGGCATGGATATCATTGCAGCCGATCAGATTGAATTCATTGAGGTTACGAAGGTTTTAACTCCCGACATGGATGCCGACGGAATTGCCGGTAACATTAACATCATAACCAAATCGGCTACACAGGAAACCCCTGAAATAACCGCCAGGGTGGCTGGTGGATACAATAACCTGATGCAAAATGCGAATTCCTTGCTTCAATTTTCCTATGGACAATTGCATAATAAGCTTGGTTTTCAGATGAATGCCATGACCTCTACCAACAACCAAGGGGCGCATAACATGGAGTTCGATTACACCCGCGGTCCGACCCTAGGGCAGGCATACGATACCACCGGAGGAGAGAATTTCTATGTGCTCTATTCCGATATCGAATACCGGCACTATACCATACAACGGAAGAAAACCGGTTTGAGCGCAAGTTTGGATTATTATCCGCGAAAAGGTTCTCAATTCTACTTGCGGGGCATGTATAATCAGTTCTCCGATGATGAATTACGACGACGAGTTGCACATCGGCTTACCGATGCTAACTCCGAAACTACTTATCGTTCAGCAGGAATGGATCGCGATTTTCGTTCCCGATTGCAATTGCAAGAAGTATCAACCATCAACCTAGGGGGGAAGCATGAATCCCTCGGTTTATTCGACCTCGATTACGAAGTGTCATATGCTTTAGCAACCGACGAGGTGCCCGATTACATGGCAGCTGAATTTTCGCAGAAGCTTATTGGTGTTACCATCGATAAAAGTGTTCCGCAATGGCCTCTTGTTCTTTTCACCGAACCAGAAGATTCAATTAATGCCTTTAATTATAATTCCTACGATTTTAATGGTCTTGCTGTGCGAAATAACCAAGTGGTCGATCAAAATTATGTGGCACGAATTAACCTGGCCATGCATTATGAGTTTTCCGAAAATCACCGGGGAATAGTTAAAACGGGAGCTAAAGTGCGTTACAAAGACAAGCGACGCGACAACAACGCCTGGATCTACAGCAAGTACGATAAAATCGATATCTATGCACATGCCTTTGAGCCACTTGCCTTACAAAATGTGGTGGATGATTTCTCCGAAACGAACTTACTTAATCATCATTATGCGGTAACCATGGTTCCGAGCTCCGATTCCATGCAGCAGTTTTTCCTGGAGAATCGACAATATTTTAAAATCGACGAGGAATCGACCTGGGAGAATACTTATCAGGAAGATTATCAGGCGTATGAGGGTATTTATGCCGGATATTTTATGGTGAGGCACGATTATAAAAACTGGATGTTCTTAGGTGGTTTACGCTATGAGTTTAATCGGATCGAATACACCACTCAAAATGCATGGCTCGATTTAGAAATAGGCTCCCCAACCCGCGGCCAGCTCCTGCGAAAGGATTCCCTAAGAACCCGCGATATCCCCTTTGTCCTGCCCCAATTACAACTCCGTTACAAGATGAACGACCGTACAAATTATCGAGCAGCTGTTACCTACACCTACTCTCGCCCCGGGTTTGAGAGCTTGCTCCCTTATCGAATTGTAAACGAAGATGGCGATATCAAAAAAGGAAACCCCAATCTAGAGTTTCCCGCTGCCCTCAATTTCGATATCCTTCAGGAAACCTTTCTCCCTTTTGGTGGTATTATCTCCAGTGGACTCTTCTACAAGAAAATCGACAATTTCGTATTTAAATATGTTCGGAAAGCTCACGAAGGAACCAATTTCAACCTCTATGGCCTGAAGGAAATAACTATGCCGGTGAATGGGATTGAAGCGTTTGTGTTTGGTTTCGAGTTTCAATCGCAGTTTAAATTCACCTTTCTGCCGGGTATGTGGAAGAACTTCGGTTTTTACTCGACTTATACTTTCACCGAATCCGATGCCCGAATTTCAAAACGTTATCCGCAGAACGAAAAGGATATCATTTATGAATTCGACGATTACAACTCTAGCTTCTTTACGGCAACCGACGAGGTCGAATCCATTCCGCTCCCCGGCCAATCGAAACATGCAGCTAACGTCTCCTTGTTCTATGAATCGGATAAGTTCTATGCCCGGCTATCAGGGAATTATCAGTCGGCCTTTCTCTATGAATTGGGCAACGACAAAGGACTCGATGTGTTTTACGACGAAAGCTTCCACCTCGATTTAACGGCAAACTATCAGTTTAATGAATCCTTGAATGCTTTTGTCGATTTTATGAATCTTACGAATACACCGCTTCGCTACTACATGGGTACACGCGACTATTTTAAACAACAAGAGTACTATTCCTGGTGGGGTCGAATTGGAGTGAAAATAAATCTTTAATCAATTGAAAATTAATTTGTTAATAAGGAATAATCTATGAAAATAAATGTTTTTCTACTACTGCTAATGCCAATCCTGGTTATAGCCTGCTCTCCATCGGGAAACAACACGCAAAGAGATTCAAACATCGCCGATTCGCTCGTTTCCGCCTGGTCGCTCGAGACTGATGTCGATTTTCAGGAATCGAAACTGAAACAGGATTTAATCGAATGGAGCCTGGTCCCCGAGGTTGAAACAGATCCGGTTGGGGCCGAAAAGAACGATGATGCAGCCGATGATCCCGCTATCTGGATAAACTCAGCCAATCCGGCTCAAAGTCGCCTTATTGGCACGAATAAAAAAGCCGGACTTCACCTATATAACCTGACGGGAGAGGAATTGCAATTTGTAGCTGCCGGACGAATCAATAACGTGGATCTGCGCTCCGGATTTGTTTGGAAAAAGGATACGCTGGTTTTGGTAGCGGGTAGTAACCGCGATAAAAACAGCATCGCTATTTATTTGTACCATCCTAAGACCGATTCATTGTCGAACGAATGCTTGAGTATTCCCACCCAAGTCGATGAAGTTTACGGACTTTGCCTTTATGCACCATCGGAAGAAAATCGCTTTGTGGTGTGGGTGAATGGCAAAGGCGGACGAGTAGAAGGCTATGAAATTTTAAGTGCTGATTCGTTGGATTACGAATTTCTAACCGCTTACTCCTTTGCGAATCAACCCGAAGGAATGGTTGCCGACGATTACTCGAAGAAACTTTATGTTGGTGTAGAAGAGGATGGGATTTATTGTTTTGGGTTGGATTCCAATCAATTGAATCAACCAAGTCGATTCACGAATTCGGGCGAAGAGAACGAAGCTATTAGTTACGATATCGAGGGACTAGCTTTGTTTTCCTATCAATCGCGTTCCTTTTTAGTAGCCAGCTCGCAAGGTAATTTTAGTTATGCGGTTTTTGAATTAGGCAATCAACCGGCTTATCGCTTTAGTTTTAAAATTGAAGCTTCCCAAACGGGTATCGACGGGGTAGAAGAAACCGATGGCCTCGAAATTTACACCGGTTATGTATCGGATATTTTTCCGGAGGGAATACTCGTGGTGCAGGATGGATATAATTTTGCAGAAGACGAGCTGGCTCCTCAAAATTTTAAGATTCTTTCGCTCAAAGGTCTATTGGGGATTCTCGAAGAACAAGAACTTTAAGCTTTCTTTGTGGTTTACTCAAAGCCATGTTCGATCGTATTTTAATTCTTTCCGGTTTATTCTTTAGTATGATGATGGAGGGAGAGCTATCCTACACAACTGGTTTGCTCTCCACTCATCTGCTCGATTTGAGCTCCTTGCAAATCATGCTCATGGCGTTCGTCGCCACCCTGCTAACCGATTGGACCTTATTCTTTTCCGGACGATACGGTCACAATTTTTTAAAGCGTCGTTTCCCTCAAATGTTTTCCACCAAGGCGTTCCTGTCGATTCGCTCGGTGGTGAGTAACCCCTCGGTGGCTTTTACTTACCGCTATTGGTACGGATTACGCATCCCAAGCCTGGTGGCAATGGGAATGTATTATCCTTCGGCACGAAAATTTTTAAGCTTCAGCTTTATTTCCATTTTGTTATGGACCATCGCCTTAGGCCTGTTGGTGATGAATTTAAAAGACCTTGTTCTGAAGTTTTTCGACGATTTTTACTGGCTTCTTCCCATTCCGGTACTCCTTTTTCTCTCGATGATTTACCTCGCCAGGTACAATCGGAACAGGATTCGACGAAACCCCTAAGTCCTTTAAAAATTGCTGCAAAATCTTTTTCTTGTCGAATTCTCCCGCACGTTTTAACGCTTTCATTTTAACCTGCTCTTGTAATTCGTCATCGAGAAAATATAGCGTTATCTGACTAATCATGTTCGGAATATCTTTCGCCAGGAAACCATTGCTATTCGATTGAATGATTTCTTTCGGTCCTTTTGCGGGGTAGGCTGCTACGGGTAAACCACAACTCATGGCTTCGAGCACTACCACACTGAACGTGTCGAATCGCGATGGCAGGAGCAGTAAATCGGCCGATGAGTATAATTCGGGCATTTGATCGTGGGCTAACCACCCGGTAAAGATGGCTGTTGGAAGCTGCTCTTTCAGTTCGGTTTCCATGGGTCCTGTACCAGCAATGACCAAGCGTAATTTGGGCAAGCGTTTTTGCAACCCGCGATAAATTTCTACTACATCGAATACCCCTTTTTCCCGCGATAAGCGGCCGGAAAAGAGCAGAACCGGTTCATCCTCTTCCAAGCCGAACAGTTCCTTTTTCTTCGATCCTCGGGGTGCAAAATAGGCTTCAACCCAATGTGCGGTTTGAAAGATTTTATCTCGATCGACCATCATCTCGGCCGATGCCAGCCAGTTGCGATGCTCGCTATTTAACACGAATACTGAATCGAATTGTTTGTAAAATTCCCTTAAAATCCTTCGTAGCTTGTCGAGGTTCTTCTGATTCATCTTACCGGAATCCTTGGCAAATTGAAGCCAATCGGTGTGCATGAAAAAACTGGCAGGTACAGTAAAGGCTTGCTTCAAATACAAAGCAGCAAATCCCATAAATCCTTCGGTGGAACAAATTACCTGATCGTATTCGCCGTTTTGAAATAAACGATGAATCTCTTTCATGTCGGGAATTCGAATGCGTTGATTCGGATATAGCGAGGTTTCGAATTCCATGCGGGGTTTTACAACAAATAAATGGGCATCGGGTTCCACCTCATGGCTACATACCAGAAAATCGATTGGCAATTCGTAGGACTGAACTTCTTTCAGCATACTTTGCAGTACCAAGGCTACGCCGTTTTTATCGTCGAATGTGTCGGTTAACCATAAAATGCGCTTCGGATGTTGATGCTGTCCTAAATTTTCGGCGAATTCGTTCAATAGTTTCCGATTGTTAAACAAGACCTTTGTGCTGGTGAACTCAGCAGCTAAAAGGAGGTTCGAAGCCAAAAAAGGAAAAGATAATCCATCCAATAAGCGAATCAAAGGATATTGCCGATGGGTACTTCCGAAGTACTTTTTTTCAGGCTTGAAATAGTGTCGAATGTCAGCCGGTAATTCAAGGGTTGATAGTAATTGAACCGGATCGATAGGCTTTTTCTTGGTTTTTCGTTTGATATACTCAAGCTTTCTTTCTAAACGCTTGAAGAACAAATCACTCAGGGTTTCGTATACTTTATCGATGGTCTCTTTGATGCCATACAATTGAGCTTCGCCCGATTCATTGGCCGATTGTCCTAATACTTTCGATTGCTTTAAGATGTCGCGGTATGCCTGATTAAAAATGAACCGCTCGGGGTTTAAATTGCGTTTTCCGCGGAATGCTTTGTGAAAAGCCTTCACAAACCGCATGGTCATGCCGTGAAACTGTAATTCGGTAACGGCATTCGAGATGAGCAAAGCCAATAATTTATCCTGATAATCGCCTTTGTGCAAAAGCAATCGGATTAGTCCCGGATCCTTTTTAAATTGAGCAACTTGCAGGAAATAATCAACAAAGGCCATGTTGAGCTTTTCATTCGTTTGATGGGTGCCAAAAACAGCTGAATTGCCCATCAAAATTGCTTCTTTCGCCAAATCGCTCAATGGGGTCTTTTGTCGCCGTTCAGCTAATTTATCGATGATCAGGTAGGTTCCCGTTGTACCGGCAAACAGGCCCATGTGGCTGTCGGAGCCCGCAAAAAATGCTTTCCGATAAGGATCAATGCAAAAGTCTTCTCGCTGTATAGCAAACTTCTCGGCTAAGCGATCGAGCTGTTCATGAGTGTAGCTCTCCAACCAGGATTTAACGAGCAGGTTTTGCCAACTGTCGCGCTGACCATTAATCACCTCGAAGCGCTCAAAAACCAAGACCATCTTGTGAAAAAACTCCATGGGAGGAATTCCTCCGGGACTATAAAAATACAAGGGATGCGCCCAAATAGTCGGAATTTCTTCCTCCTTACAAAAACGCAAAAAATCGTACACATTGTAACGCAAATCATTCAAAATATCTTCTTGCTCCCGATTAAAACCATAGGCCAGAACATGAATGCTAACGCCATATTCGGGAATATGGCAGGTAAATTCGGTCCCTACCAAAACATCCATGCCTTGCTCTTTCAATTCAAAACAACTGGTGGCATTGTTGTGATTGGTAATCGTAATTAAATCGGTCTTTTGTTTCTGAAGGGTTTTCACCAACTCTTTGGTAGGTAGCCAGGTTTCAGGCACATTTAGTAAGCGGCCCAGTAACTCGTCGGGCACCGAGCTCCGGTGGTCGTGACAATGCAAGTCGATTTTAAGGTAATTGTGGCGGGGGAGTAAATCTTCCTGTTCTTTTAAAAAGTGTTGAAAGGAATCATGAATGCTTTCCCGGAAGGATGGTTGTTGGCTCATGTAGTCCACATTTGTTGTTAGCAATGTTTTTTAAAGCGCAAATGAAGTGGCACAGAGCTCTTCGTGCATTAAGCATGTCTTAATTTATTGAAATGCTTTTTGTACCTGAAAAATTAACCCCCTAAGTTGATTCAGGTATTTCGCATTTGCTTGTTGTAGAGGCTTTTGTGTTCCGTACATTGCTCGTGCTTTGAAAAAGATTGAACAACATAAAAAAAAGCTCCATCGGGTTTTAATTCTTACAGAGGGCTTTCTACTTTTACGCTTTCTGATAGGATGACTTTAGACCTTTCCTTTTGCAACTTTTCACTCACTTTTTAAAAACGTTCGTATTTCATGAAGAAACTGCTGATTATTCTTTTAAGCCTGATGGCCTTTCCCCCATTATTCGCTCAAGACTTCGCAGTCGTCAACATTACCCAACACCTTGAATCGCCTTCCGATTTGGCCTTGCTCGATGCCAATAACGATAGCCTCATCGATATTTGGGTTTCAGGGCTGGAAGAATTTCTCATTTATGAAAATTCTCCTAGTGGTGAATTCGTTAAACATTCCATCGGCGACACGCTTAGTTACTTCCGGCGATTCGATTTTGTCGATTGGGAAAACGATGGAGATACCGATGTAATTCTTAGTTACGACAATTGGTATGGTGGCGAAGGTGTTGCTTGGTTAGAAAACCTGGGTAATTACCAGTTTCAGCCTCACATCCTGATCGATTCCGTAATGGATCCATACGATGTGAAAGCCTTCGATATCGATAACGATGGCGACCTCGATGTTCTGTTTACTTCGGTCGAAACCGATGAGCTTTATTGGCTGGTGAACGATGGAACCGGCAATTTTACGCAACTCGATACCATCGGTCAGTATATTAATCGATTCGAAATTGCCGATTTGCATGGCGACGGCGATTGGGATATCATTTTCCCACGGGCCTATACCGGCTTTACCATGAGTGAAGTTAGAGCTTTCGTAAACGATGGAACCAATCAGTTTACCATGCAAACACTGAAAGGTGGATTCTCCGTTCTGCACGAAATTATCCTCGACGATATGAACAACGATGGCTATTTCGATATCCTCCTGGGCGACTATAACAGCGACGTGCTGGTTTGGCTCCGAAACGATGGCCAATATAATTTCTATAATCAGTTCGTAATCCATCAAAACTTCGACGGGGTGGAATCATACGATGTTAAAGATGTGAATCAGGATGGAATCAAAGATGTGATTGCTGCCTCTTATAACAGCGATGAAATTTATTACTACCAGGGCTCTGGCTCCGGGCAATCATACACTCTGTCGGCAGGAACACTTATCGGTGAGGACCTTGTCGGTGTGTCCGGTTTGGCAATTGGCGACCTCGACCAAACAGGTAACCTCGATTTTGTACTCATCGACGGATCGGCCGATAAACTCGCGGTCTATCTAAATGATGGAAACCAGCAATTTACCGAAAATGCACTCGCCTTTTCGTTCGATTCGCCACGTGCATTCGATATGGGTGACCTCGATGGCGATGGCGACCAGGATGTTGCTGCCGTTTCGAACGATGGAGATATGGTCGCATGGATGGAAAACATGGGGAACGATATCTTCAAAACACACATCCTGCTTACGAACTATGAAGAACCCTACATGGTGCGGTTGGCCGATTTGGATCAGGACGGCGACCTCGATATCATTGCTGCCTCCGATTACGACGACCGTATTACCTGGTGGAAAAATGACGGCTTTGGCAACTTTACGCTCATTCACATAAGCACCAATATTAACGGCCCCCGCGATTTCTGGATTACCGATGTCGATAACGACGGCGATCTCGATATAGCAGTGATGTGCTACTGGCTCTACACTCAATCGGGAAACACCGGAGCACAACTCTTGATTAACGATGGAAATGAAAACTTTAGCATCAGCCCGATTTCTGCTTCATTCCGAGCCGGTAGCTCTATTCGTAGCGCCGACTTTAATGGCGATGGACAAATGGACTTCGCTCTATCTGCTTACTATTACACCTCTAGCCAGTTGAAAATTGCAGCCAACTTTGGAGGAGCCTTCAGCCTGGTAACCCTCGATAATATCCAGATTCAAAGCATGGAAATAATCGATTGGGACGATGACAACGATCCGGATATTCTCGCTATCGATTTCTTCAACGATAGCTTGTATTTTTATGAGAATCTCGGTAATTGGCAGTTTGAACGTCATACTCTTTTGCATTATCCCGACCTGTACCAGTTCTCGGTCCTCGATGTCGATAACGATGGCGATCGCGATATTATCTTTTCATCGGGATACAGTGGATTCACGAATTCTGCCCACTTTGAATGGGGGCTATTCCGAAATGAGGGAACAAGTGGGTTCATCCCCGAATTATATGCCGAAAACCTTAGCATGCTCAAGCCTATGCAAGTAGTCGATTATGAAAATGATGGCGATTGGGACGTAATGCTCGGTTTCGATTATCAGGATAAAATTGTTCTATATAAAAATCTGGAAATTGATTGTCCGCTCAGTGTGTCGGTGGCAGCCAACGGTCCGCTCACGTTTTGTCAGGGAGGTGCCGTGGCGCTTGAAGCTACTTCGAACCAAACTCCCGTTCATTACCAATGGTTACTCAACCAAATCCCGCTTGAAGGCGATACCTTACCGCAAATAAGTGTCAGCCTAAGTGGCAACTATCAAGTCGAAATTTCCGATTCGGTTTGTTCTGTTACAAGTGCTCCCATTTCGGTAGAAGCGGTGCTGAACGATACCACTTTGGTACTGGCTGAAGTATGCTCCGGTACCGATTTTATTTTTCAGAATGATACCCTGCAAATGCCCGGTATGTATACTTTCCAACTCCTGGATCAATTTTCCTGCGATTCGATTGTTCAGTTGGAACTGGTTTACCACCCTGTCGATACGACAGTCGTGGTCGAATCGATTTGCAGTGGCGATACGCTCAATTACCTGGGAACTGCCTACACGCAGGGAGGACAATACGAAATTCTCCTACAGAATCAGTTTCAGTGCGATAGTCTGATTCAACTCGAGCTAAGCGACAATCCGGTCTATGCAAGTGTTGAGGCACTAAGTCTTTGCGAAGGAACAGCCTACGATTTCCACGGACAACAACTTACGCAAGCAGGCACTTACCAAGCCTATTTCACGACCACTGCCGGCTGCGATTCGGTGTTTGAACTGGAGCTGAATTATCATCCGGTTGATACAACAGTTTTAGTTGAAACGATTTGCAGCGGTGGCGATGTCATAATTACCTGGGAACTACCTACACGCAAGTGCGGATACGAAATTCCTCCTACAGAATCAGCGTTTCATGTGATAGCCTGATTCAGCTGGAGCTCACCGAAAATCCGGTGTATGCAAGTGTTGAAGCACTGAGTCTTTGCGAAGGAACAGCCCACGATTTCCACGGACAACAGCTTACGCAAGCAGGCACATACCAAGCCTTTTTTACAACCACAGCCGGTTGCGATTCGGTGTTTGAATTGGAGCTGAATTATCATCCGGTTGATACAACAGTTTTAGCTGAATCGATTTGCAGCGGCGATACGCTTAATTACCTCGGAACCGCCTACACACAAGGTGGACAATACGAAATTCTCCTACAGAATCAGTTTCAGTGCGATAGCCTGATTCAGCTGGAGCTCACCGAAAATCCGGTGTATGCAAGTGTTGAAGCACTGAGTCTTTGCGAAGGAACAGCCCACGATTTCCACGGACAACAGCTTACGCAAGCAGGCACATACCAAGCCTTTTTTACAACCACAGCCGGTTGCGATTCGGTGTTTGAATTGGAGCTGAATTATCATCCGGTTGATACAACAGTTTTAGTTGAATCGATTTGCAGCGGCGATACGCTCAATTACCTTGGAACTACCTACACGCAAGGTGGACAATACGAAATTCTCTTGCAGAATCAGTTTCAGTGCGATAGCCTCATTCAACTACAACTCACCGAAAATCCGGTGTTTGCAACTGTCGAAGCACTGAGTCTTTGCGAAGGAACAGCCTTCGATTTCCACGGACAACAGCTTACGCAAGCAGGCACTTACCAAGCCTTTTTCACGACCACTGCTGGCTGCGATTCGGTGTTTGAACTGGAGCTGAATTATTTGCCGGTCGATACGATTCAGGTTTTTGAATTCGTTTGTGCCGGTGATACAGTTATGTTTCAGGGTACTATCTATTCCGAGGCCGGAACGTACGAGGTTTGGCTACAGAATCAGTTTATGTGCGACAGTCTGGTTGAGTTTCATTTATCCCATTATCCGCTCCCAATAGTTGATTTAGGACCGGATACGACTGTTTTTGACACTACAAGCATTCAGTTATCGGTCGATCCGAATTATCAATCCTACTTGTGGAGCACAGGTGAAACAAGTTCGGAAATTGTGTTCAATGCTATGGATGCAGCGCCTGGTGATTACACGATTGCGGTTGAAGTTACATCGGAGCATTCCTGTGTCGCTGGCGATTCGGTCCTCATCACGGTCGAGGATTGGGTTCACATTGAAGCGATGGTGATGGAGCGCTGGAAGGTCTTCCCAAATCCTGTGGAGGATATCCTTTACTGTCAGTCGCTTACAGCAAGTGGTCCGGCGGCTGTTTTCTTGTACGATGAGTTTGGAAGACTTCTCTTTCAGCTAGAAGATCAGTTGAGCGAAGTGCAAATCGATTTGTCTAACTATGCAGCTGGCAAGTATTACCTGGAGATTCGTACTGCCACCTATCGGGAACGAACCATTATTGTGAAGCTTAGTAAGCCGTAGGGATAGTAGCGAAAACCTGATTATTAGAATTGTTTTGGTTCAATCAATTGTTACTTAATCGTGAGAATTACTTACTTTGATTGATTCTTGTTTTAGTGAGAGATTTTCTTCTATCGAAAGTGCCTCATTTCAAGTATATTGCTTAAGTTTTCAAAAGTTATTTTCCTTAGTAAGGAGTTTAATATCAGAAACTCGGGTAGGATATTCAGGCAAACCCGCATTTTTTATTTGCGGTATTCACAAATAACAGTACATTTGCGCCTGCAAAAACAAGCTTGCTTGTTGCGGGGTGTAGCGTAGTCCGGTTAGCGCGCCTGCTTTGGGAGCAGGAGGTCGTAGGTTCGAATCCTGCCACCCCGACAAGATTACCAATCAAAAAAACTCAAAAGCTCGTAAAACTCAGTGTTTACGGGCTTTTTTGTTTTTTACTGATATACATTGATGTCGAAAGTTGGGTGAGTAAACTGGTGAGTTTATTGGTTGCTTCCTATCTTCCTCCTGAATACCTTTCAATCAGCTTCGTTTGAATGCCATGAAGAAATAAAGCTTTCCTTTCAAGGTAATCGATCTTCCTATGTTTTTTAATAGCTTCCCTTTCTCCTCAATCGACTATTTTCGACCCTTCCAAAATGAAACTTAAAATAGTCTTATGAAAATTATCTCCATCAACGACCAGGAAATCATCGATACTCCTCATAAGGTCGATGTGCGCAAATTGTACGAAACCAACGACGCTCAAGTCATGCATATTCGCCTGGCTCCGGGCGAGAGCCTGAAGCCTCACATTACTCCTGTCGATGTCTTTTTCTACATCCTCGAAGGGATAGTCGATGTTAGGGTAGGAGAGGAAACCATCCAAGTAAGCGCCAATCATTTAGTTGAAAGCCCTAAGGATATAGTTCATTGTTTGTCAAACAATTCCTACGACACCGCTCGTGTGCTGGTGGTCAAAACACCCACCCCAAAAACGAAAGCCAGATTGTTGTAAAATCTTCCAATTTTTAACAATTTACCTCTTGACAAGAGGGCTCCTTCAACGTACCTTTATAATGCTTTTGGGAAAGAACGAGGGAAGCGTAAGCTTCATCACTCCCAAAGACAAGATGAAAATGAACGTTGTTTGAAATGCTGGAACTCGATATGCTGAATTGTTTTGGGTTAATTATTAAATCAATCACAGACCATGCGTAGTCGCTAAGGGTATTTAACTGAAAAAAACGCGTGAACGAAAGTTCCTTAGCAAGTGCGATATTAGTCAGATGCTTTATATGAATATCGAGAAAAGTATTTAACAGCCTATGAAATGACTTTTATTTTGTAGAGTGATTCATTTTTGTCCGGGCAGCCGCAATAAACCGATTTTGTGGCTGCCTTTTTTTTTTATCTTTGGAAGCGGTTTAAAATTACAATCTATTCAATACAACATGTCGGGTATCAGTTTTAAGTTCAAATGGCTCTCTTTCTTAGGTAAAATACCTAGCACTCAGGCCATAGAGGAAAAACATCAGCAACTTCTTGCAGATTTCAAACGCTTTCACGACTTCGAACAATCGGAGTCTTTCCTGTCCTTTAAGGAACTGGAAAAAAGAGTTACCAGCGATGCATTCAAGAAAAAATTGGAAGCTATTAAAGCAGATACCTTTGAAAAAACTCCGGAGTTTAAAAAATGGTCGGAGTATCAAACGCTGCAGAAGAATTCCGCTATCAAAAAGTATTTCAAATACCTCGATACCGGAATCCCCTCCCAAATCGATGCCTTCGAAAAATCAGATACCTTCAAGCGATATCAAGAACTGCAGAAAATTACCAGCTCTGCCTCTTTTCAATCTAAATTGAAAGAGCTGAAAGCCTCCGGACAACTCGCAGGTAGCGAAACAGATAAACAACACCAGGAATGGCAGTCATTGCAGAATAATGCGGACCTGAAGTTCTACCTCAAAACAAGCAAATCCTCCAAATTCAACCGTTACACGCAAACACTGAAGTCCTCCGAATTGAAAAAACTTCAAGCGCTCGAAGAATACATCCAAAGCGAGGAGTTCAAACAAGTAAAGGCTGAAAAAGAAGATAAAGAACGATACAAACAATCGGAAGAGTATCTAGCTCTTCAAGAATACGAGCAGTTTAAAGCAGGAGCAGATTACCAATGGTATGAAGCAACCAATAAGAAAAATGACTTCAAGGAACTGGACAAATGGGAACTCACCTTTAGCGATGAATTTGCCTATGCCAACCTGAATACCGAAAAATGGATCACTCACTACTACTGGGGTAAAGCGCTCCTAAACGAAGGCTACGCGCTGGCCTCCGATAAACACTTTCTTACGGCCGGAAAAAACCTGCAAATCAAAAATAGCGTCCTCTCCATTCTTACCAAAAAAGAAGCTGCCGAAGGGAAAGCATGGGATGCTAAAATTGGGTTCTATCCCCGTGAATTTGCCTATACCTCAGGAATCATCTCGACTGGCGATAGTTTCCGGCAAGCCTATGGCCGATTTGAAGCTAAACTGAAAATCAACTCAACCGAACCGGTTAGTAATGCCTTTTGGTTAGCCTCCGAAAAAATTATCCCACAAATCGATATCGTAAAAACCGACGATCAAGGCAAACTGGTTTTTGCCAACCACTGGGGACCACAGATGCAATCGTCTATTGCAAAATTGTCTAAACCAAAATTTAAATCCGATTGGTACATCTTTGGAATCAACTGGACTCCCAATTCGATCCAATGGACCATTAACGGTGTAATCGTGCGCGAGGAAACAACCGGTGTGCCGAAAGAAAAAATGTACCTGGTCCTCAATTCCGGATTGTATGTCGATGGAAACGATACCAAACTACCCGCTGCCTTCGAAATAGACTGGGTGCGGGTTTATCAGCCTAAAGCTTAAAAGCGATTCTTGCTCAGCAAAAAAACTCCTTGCCAACCGGTAAGGAGTTTTTTTTAGTAAATGATTTCTTGAATCAACTCGCTTCGATTTCCTTTAGCATCTTCCGCTATGAATCGAAGCGTTCTTACCTTTCCTCTTTCCCAGTCGAGATCCTCGAGCAAATGATAATAGTAGTCGTACTTCGCATCATACCGGAAAAGAATCCAAGTATCGTCTAAATAGGCTTCGTAATGACTAATCCCCGTTAATTCGTCTTTCGCAAAAATCTCAATCTTTCCAATCATGCCATAATCTTTATCCGGATTAAGAATCTTGATTTTAGGAGCTACGGTGTCGATTCCAATCGCAAAATAGCCGAAATCATAACTGCGGGTTGAAATGAATCTATCAGCGTCGGATTCACCGCCTTGTGAAAACCGAATGGGTTTACCCTCAAGGGTGTCGAGTTGAAGAATGAATGCCTTGTCCAATAAGCTCGTATCGGCTTGGTATGGAATACTTAGACGAAAGGGACGAAAAAGTGGTACATCAGCACGATGTAATCGATAAACTTCAGAGACCAGAGAATCGCGTGTTCCGCAGGCTTCAAATTCGAAGTCGATGGTTTCGAACAAGGCTTTAGCTGGAAATTGAATTTTTACCTCATTAAATTCCAGGGTGGTGGCTTCGTTCCAAACAACCGGATAGTTAGGAGTAGCTTGTCGAACTGTTGGACTAAAAGGGGAGGCAACCGATTTAATGCGAAAACTGATAGAATCGGCATTGCCGTGAAAATCGTGAATGCGATAGGTGAATCGATAGGTGCTGGTGTCTGATAACGGAAAGGTCCCCGGAGCATCTTTTTGATAAATGGAAAGGGAATTGCCAGCTTGTAAAAAACTTTTCTGAAGCTTATGTCCATTTTTCTTTCGTTGAGCATAATCCACATGACTCAAAATCATTCTATTCTGTGAAAAGTTTAATCGATCGATTTGGCTCGTATAAAGTATCTCTCCATTAGGACCAAGGAGCTCGATGGTGTAGAGTCCGCAGCGATTGTTCGACCCGCTCAAATATTCCGTAGCATCGATTCCAAAACCAATCGTTCCGCTAGCTTCTACCGTGACTTGGTTGTCGATAGGAAGTTTTTTTAGGTCGAAGATGAATGGCTCCTGACTCCCATTAACCCAACTTGAGTCCGATAAGGGATAAATCGCAATGCGATTGATAACCGGTGGGGTGGTATCGATTATGTGTGGGTAAAAGAAGAAAGGATTCAAAGGCTCTTCCGTTTGGCTGTCGCGGATTTCGAAATGCAGGTGCGGTCCACCCGATCGACCGGTGTTTCCGCTTAACCCGATTTGTTGTCCTTTCGTAACGGTAAATTCATCGGGGGCGGGAAAGATGTTTTGATCAAACTTTTGCTTTTCATATTGCAGTTGAAGAACTTTCTTTTCAATTTCTGGACTGAATGCTTCCAGATGGGCATATACACTGGAATAACCATTGGGATGCCGAACGTACAGCGCGTTTCCATATCCACCACCTGAGATATTGATGCGATACACATATCCCTCGTCGATGCTATAAATAGGAAAACCTGTTTTCCCTTGCGTTTTGATGTCGATTCCGGCATGGAAATGGCTGGCCCTGAGTTCTCCGAAATTGCCGGAAAAAAATACGGGAATTTTAACGGGTAAAACGAACTTGGTCGAATCGATGGGCACTTGTCCCCAAAGGGTTTGGGCAGTGGGTAGTAAAAAAATGTATAATAAGAGTACTAGCTTGAGGGCAAGCATGTGGATGGAGGAAAGGGCGCTGATGAAAGGTCGGTTCATAGAAAAGTTCGATTACCAGATTTGACTCGCAAATATAGGTTTTAATGCCTTTTCCCGGAATTCAATTTCCGGTTGTAAACGGGCATCAATACGAGTCTAAATAATTTTGGGAATATCCTTTCCAATGCTAAATTTGCAAAGATTGTTCAAATCTTTCGAAAGGCGTAACAGCCGGGTTTTTTCGAAAGTAAAAAAGGACTTAAGTGTGAACCAATTGTATGGATTTTTATCGACTCGAATCAAGAATTGACCGATTGGTAGCGAATTATCAGGAGCTAAAATCAGCGTATGAGTTGCTCAAACAGCAGTTTGAAACCCTGAAAGATGAGCACGAAGAAGCCCTAAAAAACAATCAGGATTTGAATCAATCATTGAATCACATAAAATTAGGACAAGCCTTTACCGCTCAATCCGACGTGGATAATGCCAAAAAGGAAGTCGATAAAATGCTGCGGGAAATAAATCGTTGTATAGCTCTTTTAAATAATGACTAAGCCATGACGACCAAACGAATGATTCATGTTTCGGTCGGCGATACGAAACTTCCATTGCGAGTTTCTGCTACCGACCCGACCGAGGAAGAAGTTGTTCGATTGGCTGCCAAACTGATTGATAAAAGGCTAAAAGATTATCAGATTAAGTTTTCTGATAAACAAAAAAATGATATATTAGCAATGGTCTTGCTGGAGTTTGCTAAAGAGTTGATTCTCGAAAAGCAAAAGAAAGAAGTTCTTATCGATCAGGATGCTATCGAACGAATTCATCAAAAACTTCAGCTGCTTAACCACTGATAAGTAAACGTTCTTTGAAAGAAAAAAAGAAAAATATTCGCCCGCATTTTTCATTCTGTATTTGGGAACTCAACACAAAAAACCACAGAAGTAATGCTCAGCTTTAAGTATGGCAGGCCTCAACCCGAAAGGGTCCCGTTATCGGGCAGTGGAAGCCAGAGATGAAGTGGCAACTTCGTCCATGTCTTTATGGGGTTTTCAAATCCATTGGAAAATGTCGGGCTTTTTTTATTTAAGTCTATTGTAAAACTCAACTAACAAATGGAAATAGTATATGGTATTATTGGACTGCTGGTCGGGGGAGGAATCATCTTCTTCCAAAGGCAGGCTGCTTTCAAAAAGAAAAGCATCAAAATAGTCAACGATGCTGAAGCAGAAGCAGAGAGGATTAAACAAGAAAAAATCCTCGAATCAAAAGAAAAGTTCCTATCGCTCAAATCGGAACACGAACGACAAGTAAACGAAGTAAATAATCGCCTCGCTCAATCCGAAAACCGGATGAAGCAAAAGGAAATGTCGATCAACCAACGTCGCGATGAACTGCAGAAAAAACAAAAAGAACTCGAAATAAGCCGCAAAGAAATCGATGCTATTAAAGCCAACCTGAACGGTCAGCTTCAATTAATCGAGAAACGAAATACGGACCTCGAGCGCATGCATAAAGAGCAAGTCGAAAAGCTCGAAAATATCGCAGGATTATCCGCAACCGAAGCTAAAACGCAACTCATCGAATCGCTTCAGGCCGAAGCCAAAACCGAAGCAATGTCGGTTATTAACGAGATTGTCGACGAAGCTAAAATGACGGCTAATAAAGAAGCAAAACGAATTGTCCTCCAAACCATTCAGCGGGTTGCTACCGAAACAGCCATCGAAAATGCAGTTACTGTTTTCCACATCGAATCGGACGAAATTAAAGGCCGAATCATTGGTCGCGAAGGCCGAAATATCCGAGCACTCGAAGCTGCCACCGGAGTCGAAATTATTGTCGACGATACCCCCGAAGCTATTATCCTCTCCGCCTTCGACCCAGTACGCCGCGAAATAGCTCGACTCGCCTTGCATAAACTCATCTCCGATGGTCGGATCCACCCGGCTCGTATCGAAGAGGTGGTCCAAAAAACTGAAAAACAAATCGAAGAAGAAATCGTCGAAGTGGGTAAACGAACCGCTATCGATCTCGGAATTCATGGCCTGCATCCGGAAATTATCCGCCTGGTTGGTAAAATGAAATATCGCTCTTCCTACGGTCAAAACCTCTTACAACACTCGCGTGAAGTAGCCAACCTGGCTGCTATCATGGCCAGCGAACTGGGTCTGAACCCCAAAGCAGCTAAACGGGCTGGCTTACTCCACGATATTGGTAAGGTACCCGACGATGAGCCGGAATTACCACACGCTATCCTGGGTATGAAAATCGCCGAGAAGTACAAAGAAATTCCTGAGATCTGTAATGCAATTGGAGCCCATCACGACGAAATCGAAATGACCTCCATGCTATCGCCAATCATTCAGGTTTGTGATGCCATCTCAGGCTCACGCCCAGGCGCTCGCCGCGAAGTGGTCGAAAGCTACATCAAACGATTGAAAGAACTCGAAAACCTTGCACTGGCTTATCCAGGAGTACTCAAAACTTACGCTATTCAAGCTGGTCGTGAACTGCGCGTTATCGTTGGTAGCGAAAAAATAAGCGACGAGGAGGCAGAAAGCCTATCGTTCGATATAGCTAAAAAGATTCAAGACGAGATGACTTACCCCGGTCAAATCAAAGTAACCGTGATTCGAGAAACCAGGGCAGTTAACTACGCAAAATAGTTAAATACCAAAAAGTGAATACATTACATCATTCAAAGGTGCTTGTTACCGGTGGGGCAGGCTTTATCGGGTCAAACCTGGTCGAGGCGCTCCTAAAACAAGATAACCAAGTAAGAGTCCTGGATAATTTCTCGACCGGTAAACGGGAAAATATCCGGGAATTTCTTACAAATCCCCATTTTGAATTACTTGAGGGCGATATACGAAACCTGGAAACCTGCCAGGCAGCTGCGCAAGAAGTAGATTTCGTTTTTCATCAGGCAGCCCTCGGCTCAGTCCCTCGAAGCATTAACGATCCTATCACCTCCAACGAGGTTAACGTGAACGGATTCCTGAACATGCTGGTTGCTGCCCGCGACCAAAAGGTAAAACGATTCATCTATGCCGCCAGCTCGTCTACCTATGGCGATCATCCCGATCTGCCAAAAGTAGAAGACCGTATCGGTAAACCACTCTCTCCCTATGCCATTACCAAGTACGTAAACGAGCTGTATGCCGATGTTTTTTCCAAACTCTATGGTCTCGAAACCATCGGCTTACGCTATTTCAATGTATTTGGCCCTAAGCAAGATCCCTATGGAGCTTACGCAGCCGTTATCCCAAAGTTTGTCAAAGCTCTTATTCGACATGAGGCCCCGGTAATAAATGGCGACGGTTTGCATAGCCGAGATTTTACCTTCGTCGAAAATGTGGTGAGCATTAATCAGTTAGCCGCGCTAAGCAATCATCCGGAAGCTACGAATAAAGTGTACAACGTGGCTTTTGGCGAAAATACCTCCCTCCTGGAATTGTATGCTATTTTACGGGAACTTCTCAGCCAGTTCGATCCGGATATTGCTGCTATTGAACCAATTCATGGACCGGAGCGACCTGGTGATGTGCGCCATTCGCTCGCTTCCATCGATCGTGCAGCGAACTTACTGCAATACAACCCCCAGTTCGATTTACGCAAAGGACTAGAACTAGCTGTCCCCTGGTATTGGGAAAATCTTCAATAACCTTGAAACCGCTTCGAATTGGCATACCTCCCAATTATGTTGCTGAAAGGCACTATGTGCTCCACATATTCCTAACGCATTTTCTGGGTATTCCATTCGAACTATATCATCATGATGAGCCTTGTTGGCGTATTCATCTCGATGAAAATCACGCGATGGTGATCGAAGATGCCTTCTTTGCTTCGATCCCAGAGGGTGAAACGTATCAGAATTCGAAATATATTCCACAATCCATTAAAAAACAGTCGCAGGCTGTCGCCACAATCGAGCCGCTCATCATCCTATTCGGCTCGGATAAATTAGAGTGGCACAACCGGGAGAATCGACGTGAACTGGTTTGGGGAAACGATCTATTTGCTGCTACTTTTTTTATGTTATCCCGCTGGGAAGAAGTGGTTTATGCAGGGAAGAAAGATGCTTTCGACCGAATGCCGGAATCCGAAATGCTCGCTTTCAAAGCGGGCTTTTACCAACGACCCATCGTAAACGAATATCTCGATGAGTGGGTTTATTGGGCTCATGCGATGGTGCCGGATCTTCCTGTAAGGCAGCAATCGTTTCAAATTCATCCCACTCACGATATCGATTACCTGAAACGCTATCCAAACTATCCTTCCTGGATCAAGAGCTCGCTCGGCGCTTTCTTCCGTGGATATGGAATCTCAACATCCATTCAAACTCTAGTCGAAGGGTGGAAAGTGCTTCGTGGAAGCCAACAGGATCCCTTTCAATCGTTCGAACGATTGTCGAAGGTGAATCAACAAAAAGGGTGGAAAGCTGATTACTATTTCAAAATGGAATCCGATAATGCCGATTATCAGTGGGAAGAGGATTGGGTGCAAGCCTGGGTTAAAAGACTTCAAGCCCAAGGCGACCAAATTGCCTTGCACCCAAATTTTGGAACCTATCGCAACGAGAAAACGTATCGGGAGGAAGTGGAACGATTTCAGCTTAAAATGAAATTTATACCGAAAGTCCGACAGCATTATTTGCAATACGATCTAGCAATTACGCCTTCAATACAGTCAAAAATGGGTATCACCATCGATTCAAGCCTGGCTCTTTCCTCCCACTGGGGCTTTCGATCAGGAGTTTGCTACGATTATCCCTTGTTTAATTTCCAGGAAAATTCCATCAGCTTAATTTCCGAAGAGCCAGTGTGCTGGATGGATACGGCCGCGTTCAGGGCTAATCCGGATCCGGATTCGTTTTGGGAATCATTCCTGAATGCTGCACAAATAGTAAAACGCCATCGAGGTCATTTCCGATTCATTTGGCATAACAATCATTTTGCCCTTCCCGAATGGAAACGAATTTCCGCTCAGTACGAATTGCAATTGAATTTGATTCATCAATTACAGTCATCATACTAAATAAGAAGATTCAACTATGAAAACACGAATTTTACTCATCAGTTTACTCGCACTTTTTACTTTTTCTACCTGGAGTCAGGAGAAACAACTAAGCATGCAGGATGCCGTTATTGGCCAATGGAGAGAGTATTATCCGAAGTATTTGCGTAACCTGAGTTGGAGGGGTGAAACTCATCAAATAACCTGGATCGATGGCGATAGCCTTAAACAGGTTGCCGCCAAAGGAGGAAAAGAGCAAATTCTGCTGACTCTCGACGATTTAAATGCAGCGCTGTATGGTTTAAGCCGCGATAGCTTGCGCTATTTTCCGGCAGTTAGCTGGTCTTCCGATGCTGAAATACGATTCGTGCATCAAAAACGCAATTACACCTATCGAGTGGACGAACGTTTGTTGGAGGAGGGTGGACTGTTGCCTGAAAATGCTGAAAATGTAGAAAAGAGCGATCAGGGCTGGATAGCTTTTACTCGCGAAAAAAATATCTTCATTCAACAAGAAGAAGGTACCGAAAAAGCCATTACATCCGATGGGAAATACGGATTAGTGTACGGCGAATCAGTCCATCGCAACGAATTCGGAATCGATAAAGGTTTATTCTGGTCGCCAAAAGCTAGCTATTTGGCCTTCTATCGAATGGACGAATCCATGGTGAGCGATTATCCACTAGTCGATGTGTCGAGCCGCGTTGCTACCCTGAAAAATATAAAGTACCCAATGGCCGGTATGGAATCGCATCAGGTAAGCATCGGAGTTTACCATCGTATGACCGGAAAAACCATTTTCCTGGAAGTAGAAGGTCCTAAGGATCAGTATTTAACCTCTGTGGTATGGACTCCCGATGAGCAGTTTTTATTGGTTGGTATCCTGAACCGTGAGCAGAATCGTTTCAGCCTGCAATTGTATGAGCCCGGAGGAAAGATGGTTCGCGAACTCTTTACCGAAGAGCATCCAAAATACGTCGAACCGGAGAAGGCCCCTGTATTTTTGCCAGGCTCGTCCGATCGTTTTATCTGGGAAAGTGAGCGCGATGGATATAATCAAGTTTATCTGTACGACTTATCCGGAAACTTATTGAAACAGCTTACCAAAGAAAATGAACCGGTTACTTCGGTTTATGGATTTGATGCGAAAGGGAAGCACTTGTTCATTGAACGAAGCACCAACCAAGGACTGGAACGCCACACCTTTCAAATTAATGTGAATAACCTGAAAGAAAAACAACTCACAACCGGCCCAGGCGTTCATCAGCTTTCCTTTTCGGCCGACAAAAAGTACTTCATCGATCAATTTTCCAACCTTACTACTCCACGAACCATTGGAGTGTATAACCTGAAATCGCAAATGACTCATCGCTTGCTCGAAGCGGAAAACCCACTGGTCGATTTAGCGCTGGGCGAAATGTCCTTGCATTCGGTAAAGGCAGCCGATGATTCTACGCTTTTGAACATGCGCGTTATCAAGCCTTTTGGCTTTGAAGAAGGGAAAAAATATCCGCTCATCGTTTATGTGTATGGTGGTCCGCACGCTCAAATGATTACTAATTCCTGGTTGGGTGGCGCCCGGATGTGGGAACACTACATGGCTCAACAAGGTTACCTGGTGGCCGTTCTCGATAATCGTGGATCGGCCCATCGCGGACGTGATTTTGAGCAAATTATCCATCGCCAGTTAGGCCAGGTTGAGGCTGAAGACCAATTAAAAGGAATTGAATACCTGGATTCACTCGGCTGGATCGATAAAGACCGAATTGGAGTACACGGTTGGAGCTACGGCGGTTTCATGACCATCAACCTGATGACTCGCTATCCGAAAATTTTCAAGGTCGGAGTTGCCGGTGGCCCGGTTATCGATTGGAAGTTTTACGAAGTGATGTACGGCGAACGATACATGGATACTCCCGAAGAGAATCCGGATGGTTACGCTCAAGCTTCGCTCCTTACAAAAGCCGAAAACCTTTCAGGGAAATTGCTAATTATTCACGGAGGGCTCGATAATGTGGTGGTGTTGCAGCATTCGCAAGAATTTCTCAACGCCTGCATCCGCTCCGCCAAGCAGGTCGATTTCTTTGTTTACCCACAACACGAACACAATGTGCGGGGCATGGATCGCATCCACCTCATGCAAAAGGTCACGGATTATTTTGAAGACTATCTAAACTAAATTCCCTCATCGGATCTATCCCAACTTCAACTTGCCGAGTGAAGCTGCGCTCGGCTCGTTGAAATTGGAATCTTATGCACTCTATAATCTTGTGTCGAAGTTAGGAGATTTTAAGATTGTTCTCTTTACTCACTTGCGAACCATTTTGACGTACACAAGCCCTCAGGAATCGAATCATCTCTCCACCTTTTGCTTAGCATCCCAAATTTTGAATCTTGAATTCTGAAGCCTGGTGGAAGTCTCGATTCATTGGAATTGAATCTTGAATCTTGTGTGCACTCTGAAATTTCGCTACGAAGTCAGGAGGGGATATCGATTCTCATAAGCTTCTCTACCATAGCCTGAATCCATTTTAATCAATCTTTTTTGCCATGAACCGAATCAGTCGATTAAGCGGCTCGAGCTAGGTCTTCAATTTCTTTTTTTTGGCCGCCGGGAATAAAACATTGTTGAGAATGAGCCGATAACCCGGAGAATTAGGATATTTTGCGAGTTCGGTATGCTCTTCGCCCACCCGATGTTGGTAATCTTCCGGGTCATGACCCGAAAGAAAGGTCCAGGTTCCTTTCCCAAATTCAGAGTGGATATACCGCGATTCGCTTGCTTTTTTACTTTCACCCATGATCAAAACATGAGGCTTAATGTATTCGTTGCGAAAAGCGGTGGTTTGTCCCATAAAACCTTTTACCACATTCGTATGATTTTGACAAAGCATGGTTGGCACAGGATCCCATTTGGCCGAAAATTCAAATAAGGTGAAAAAATCTTCTTCTTGTCTGAGTTTACGCGTTTCGGTAGCATCGATCGAGGAGTATTCGTATTGATAAGGATCTTTTACAAGCTGAAAATTGGTAAAAGCAAGGCATTGATCATAATCGAGTTTCTCCTGTGCTTGCGGATCGGCCGGATCACCATCGAACATCGATTCGCAAATATCAGTTCCCTGCGCAGCTAAAGCGATGTCGAACGAATCGGTAGCAGAGCACATAGCGAACAAAAATCCTCCCTTAAAGACAAATTCTTTAATGGTTTGTGCAACCGCTAGTTTCATTTTCGAAACCTTCGAGAAACCCAACTTGGCCGCCATGGTCTGGTTCGTTTGAACTTCTTCCTGATACCACGGCATGTGGTGGTAGGCCCCATAAAACTTCCCATACTGACCGGTAAAATCTTCATGATGTAAATGAAGCCAATCATAGTCCTTCAAATCTCCTCGAAGAACTTCCTCGTCGTAAACCAATTCGTAGGGTATTTCAGCGTAAGTTAAGGCCAGGGTAACCGCATCGTCCCACGGAAGTTTGTTGCTGGGAGAATAAACGGCAATACGAGGGGCTTTTTCCAATTTCACTGCATCCATATTCACCGACGGACTTGCAATTTCTGCCAGAATTTGGACAGACTGGGCGTCGGATATCACTTCGTAGCTAACATTGCGGATGAGGCATTCTTTTTCGATATCGGGGAAAAAGGGCACCATAAAACTACCGCCCCGATAGTTGAGTAACCAGTCCACCGCTATCGCATTTTGCAATACCCAAAAGGCAATCCCGTACGACTTTAGGTGCTCGGTTTGCTTGTCGTCCATCGGAATTAAAATATGCGCCGACCGCGCTGGCCACATAGCCGTCAAGCCAAGTAGAAGGGATAGAAGGATTAAAAGGTGTTTTTTCATGCTCTTGCTAGTAGATTAAAATGAATTTTCTTCGCCAAAATCGGTGTTCCCGGGAAAGGGATCCGATAGGAAATCACGATTTTTACCTGCCTCCGAAAAATCTTCGTTTATGCGCGATTGACGGGTAAATCCATCGTCGGCAAACTCAAAACCATCCTGATCCATATCCATAAACTTGGCAAGCTCTTTCTTAAACTTGAGTTTCACATCTCCAATAGGACCATTCCGGTGTTTAGCGATAATGATTTCGGCAATTCCTTTCAGCGATTGACCCTCATCGTCGGTTTCGAAACCGTAGTATTCGGGTCTGTGGATGAAAACAACCACGTCGGCATCTTGTTCGATAGCACCCGATTCGCGCAAATCGGATAATTGAGGGCGCTTACTGCCCGAACGCGTTTCAACCGATCGATTCAACTGCGACAAAGCTACAATGGGGATATTAAGTTCTTTGGCTAAGGCTTTAAGGCTTCGGGAAATGATACTTACTTCCTGCTCCCGATTTCCTCCTCGATTGTCGCCTCCGGCTGTCATTAACTGCAAGTAATCGATAATTACAGCACGAATATTCGGATGTTTCTTGATGAGGCGCCGACATTTTGCCCGGAGCTCGAAAATCGATATAGCCGGGGTATCATCGACGTAAATAGGAGCTTTGGTCAATTCACGAATTTTATCGTCGAGCTGTATCCATTCGTAAGGAGCCAGTTTCCCATTTCGAATCTTCTCGCTCGCCAATTCCGATTCGGCACTGATTAAACGGTTTACTAACTGGAGCGACGACATTTCCAGCGAAAAAATAGCCACTCCTTGATCCTTGAAATCAATCGCCATGTTCCGAGCCATACTCAATACAAAGGCTGTTTTACCCATCGACGGACGCGCCGCTACAATGATCAAATCGCTCGGTTGCCAGCCTCCGGTAATCCGGTCGATCCCGGTAAAGCCGCTCCCAACACCACTCAAACCATCTTCCTTTTTCCCGGCTTCCTGTATTTGTCGAATGGCCTCGTTAATAAGCGGACCAATGGCCTGCGTTTGCTTCTTGATATTCCCCTCGGCTATGTTGAAGAGCTCCATCTCGGCAAATTCTAATAGCTCCTGAACATCTTCCGATTCTTCGAAGGAGCGACGTTGTATTTCCGACGAGGCCCTGATCAATTCGCGTTGAATGTATTTTTGAGCAATAATGCGGGCATGAAATTCAGCATGTGCGCCCGAAACAACCCGTCGGGTCAGCTGAGCCAGAAAAGATGCACCACCTACTTCGTCGAGTTGATTCTCTTTTTTTAGCTGCTGGGTAACGGTAAGAATGTCGATGGGTTGTTCATGCAGACTTAGATCGATTATTGCTTTGAAAATTTTTTGATGCGCCTCTACATAAAAACTATCCGGTGTGAGCACTTCGATAACGGAATCGAATGCATCTTTTTCGAGCATGATAGCGCCAAGAACAGCTTCTTCTAAATCGGTTGCCTGCGGGGGTATCTTTCCGTAATCGGGGAGGGAATTGTTTGTAAGTTTCTGATTTTTAGGTTTTCTCTCTAAGGCCATAATTTATTCTTTAGCTTCTAAAAGTATAAAAAAGGAGTAGTGCATTAAAAAGCTGATTGGCCTTTTTATCAACTAAATGGGGAATGACGAAATAGGAAGGGCTTTAGGGAAAATATTCAAACCCTTAATTAGGTTTAAGGATTTGAGAACGAATCAACTGCTTGCTAAAAGAAATAGGCAAAAAAAAAGCTTCCTGATGGCAGGAAGCTTTTTTTTGAATCAAAAGATTGTCCTATTGGAACATGATTTTTTGACTGAAATAGTCGGTTCCGTTGAATATGCGAATGTGATACAGTCCTCGTGGTAAGGATGATAGGTCGAATTCTTGCAAGTGATTCAGCACTTGCTTCGATTGTTCCTGCATCACAATGCGTCCACTCGCATCAATAATGTCGATTAATAAGTCGGAATGTTCTTTTAAATCGACCTGAAGGCTGAACCGACCGGCATTAGGATTCGGGTAAACCTTAACGCCGGCGAAACTATCTGCCCAATCTTCCAACGAATTGATAAGGGTGATACAGTCTGTTGCTTTACATTCATAAATGTCGACAACTTCTACACAGAATTCTTGACTTCCATTGAAGTAGCTTACATCGACGGTTTGATCCACAGCACCGCCTGCGCCACCGGTCCATAGGTAGGAAACAAATCCTGGTCCGGCGTCGAGGGTGATGGTATCGGGGCTTCCACTGGTGATGTCGGCTCCTAAATCAACCTCCGGTAAGCCTCCGTTTACAACAGTAGTGAATAAGGTGTCGTTGTTGTAATTCACATCGGGAAGTTGCAAAATGGTTTGATTGTGATTAAAGCGAGCAACAATGCGGAATTCGTATTCACCGGGATTTACGAGGCTGGCACAACCTTGTAATTGGGAGGTAAAAGTGAATTCGACGGTGTCGCCGGGGGCAATCGATTGAATGGGAGTATTAACGCCTAACTGAATGGTTTGGGATTGAACGAGGTTGTTGCCAATTTTTCCGGTAAAGGCAATGATATCATTCGTTGTAAAGGTGTAGGTTCCGGGATTAGTTACGCTAACGGTAACTGGAACCGAACAAGGATCGATGAATTCACAATCGCTTTTGGGGCTAATCAATTCAAGAATCTTAAGGTCGGTTCCGGAAACAAATATGCTGTCGGTGTTCTGACAAGTAGTATTGTTGTTGGTGATGGTGAGTGAGTAAACACCGTAGCCGGTAGTGGTGATGTATTGAGAGCTTTGTCCGGTACTCCAGTTATAAGAGAAACCTGGACCTCCGTTCAAAACAACGGTGTCGGGTTCGGCCGTTTCAACCGAACCAATGTTCGAAAGCACCAAGTTAGAATTGTTTACAAGATTCAGGTTTGGTAAGGCATACACTAAGGTCGATTTTGTAACTACATTGTCGCAAACTGCGGTATCGGAGAAATAGACATTGGTCCAAAAACCGGTTAGCGTAACATTCTTCGTTCCAACAGAAGAGGGCACAAAGTAACCTTCAGGAGTTGCTCCCGTCCAGGTAATCATGCCGGGCGCAATGGTATAGCTTGGTGTTAGTAAACTCGAATCTTCATTCAAACAATAAGTCTGCTCCAAACCGGAAAAGTCCATAGTTGGATTCCCATTAAACACCCTAACGTTAACCTGATAATCGTCGAAACATCCGTAACTGTCGGTGTATTCATACTTAATGGAATGGGTAGAAACCGATGTTTGTGATGGCATGAAAACATTGTTCTGAATAACAGCTCCTGAGGGGCTGGAGAAAACACCACCGGCTGGTGATCCGGTGAGAGGAACATCGGCTCCATCGGAACAATAAGCGCGTTCCAGGTTAGGAATACCCGCTACGGGTAAGGCATGAGCCGTAAACACTTTTACGTTCGAAGTGTCGCCACAACCGGTTACAGGATCGACGAAGCTGTAAACGATATTGTATGGGTTGGCAATGCTGGGTGTAAATACACCGGTAGTGGGATTCAAATAAGTTGCTGAAGCACCGCTAAAGGTTCCACCGGTTGGAGTTCCAGTGATGGTAATGGTTTCGAAAACGCACAAATCTAAATCAGTATTGGTAATGCTGGCAACAGGAACAGTATTCAATTGAATCGTTTCAGTGTAGGTGCCAATACATTCGGTTATCGGGTCGAAATAATTGTAAGTTACTTCAAAATCGGTGCAGGATGAACAGATGTTTTTGGCGATGGTTGGGAAAAAGTAATTTCCTTGAACTCCAACACCCGAAAAGGTTCCGCCAGAAGGTGTTCCTGTTAAAACCAGAGGAGCCATGTTTGGGTAATAGCACAAATTCGGGTAAGTTGGATAAGTGGCCGAATTTTGAAGGGCAAAACTTACTGTTGGAGGGACAATGTTCGAAACGTTTGTTGATCCGGAGTTATCGGTAGTATCTGGTTCTTGCGAATCGGCTAATTCAATGCTGAAGGAAACATTATAGGTGGTTCCAATGAGCGATAAATCGGCAGGTGTAAGGAAAGTATATTCGATGGTGTCGCCGGGATCAATTCCACCACTGTAGGTCTCGGTAACCGGTAACCCTCCATTGATGGAATAACTGATGTAAATATCTTCCGTGATAACACCCAAGGTATCGTTTCGGAACGAAACCGTTACAATTTCCTGATCGGTTAAGCCACAACCATCGAGCGGAGCTAACCAGGCAACGGCCTCCACTCCCACGGTGCTAACAGCCGTAAGGGTTTCAATTGCCGATAAACCATTGGTTACGAAGCTACCTTGGTTCGGAAGAATGGTTCCATAAGTTACATCGGCATCGTAGGTCATGCAGGTGTTGGTCGTTAAATCTACTACACTGACTTTCCAAAAAACGGTTTCTCCGGGTCCAAAACCATTGTCAATTCCAGAACCATCATTCCCCCATACGGTAATACCAATGTTGGAACCGTACCAAAGCGAATAACCCGTAGGGCGAATAACTCCAGCCGAATCGAAATAGGCTGCAATGTAAACGTCGGTGGTAACACCATCGCCAACGAGCGTACTCCCATCCAGGGTGATGATAGAGGTACTTTGAACGAGGAAAGTATGATTATTTCCTGTATTGGTATAACCTATATCGCAAGCGCAGTTGCAAGAATTATAGGTTTGAGCCTGCATAGAGTTATTCCCGATGAATAATCCGAAGAGAAGCAATAACCATGAGATTCTGAGTAAATTTTTCATTTTCATACGGATAATAAAGTGTTTGTTTATTTAAACGCAAATATATTTTATTAATTGATTTCAGACCAATAATGCAGCTAATTACAAGACTCGCGTTTGGTTTTTTTTCTTTGCCCGCTATTACAGACAATCATCCCCTAAAATGGTTGTCGGTTACGAAATTAAGATTGGAAATATGCCGAAGGGAAATTAACCAGGTAAACCTTTTCTCTGCCTCGTGTTACAGCAGTGTATAACCAACGAAGGTATTCACGGTCCATTTGGCTTTCGTCGATAAACCCTTGATCGACATACACATGCTTCCATTGTCCACCTTGCGCTTTATGGCAGGTAACCGCATAAGCAAATTTAACTTGTAGTGCATTGAAATAGGGATCCGATTTTAAAGCTTTGTAAATCTGAGCTTTACTTCCTAAGTCGGCGTAATCTTCCAACACCTGTTCGTAGAAAGATTGATTCTCTTTTTCGCTTAGAGAAGGCCCATCGTGCGTTAAGGTGCTCAACATGATTTTTGCTTCAAATTCCAAATCGCTGTAATCGCGCATACTCACCAGCACATCGGCGAATCGTAATCCATACAAATCTTGATAAGCTCGAATGCGCTTTACTTCCAAAATATCGCCGTTGGCAATAAATCCGGTGGAGGCATACTCTTCGGGTAACCAGAAATAGTTGTTCTTCACTACTAGCAGTAAATCGCCGGGCGATAGCTCCGAATCTCGCCACAAAATCTGATTCCGAATACCTTGATTATACAGATTCGCTCGTTTATTCGACCGACAAACCACCATCGTTTCTTCCATTCCTTCCCGGTCGTATGAACTGGAAATACTTTCGATTAAATCTTCGCCCGAAAGCGGAATGAAATCCCTAAAGCCATCAATCTTAAAAGTTGGTCTGCCGGCTTTCCCTTCCCGAAGGAGATTGCGCAGGGAAGTGGCATTTGTGAGGATGCCCGAACCTTCGCCTTGCCGGACCACATCGGTGAGTGTAAGGTATTGGCATTGCAATCCATACGCTTCAATGGCTTCTTGTTCGAGCGCCGGACTCTGATTTACACCCACTGGTGGCAGCTGTGCTAAATCGCCAACTAATATCAGTTTGCTGTTTTCGCCAGAGAACGTGTACTCGATTAAATCGTCGAGCAATCGACCCGAACCAAAAATTCCTCCTTCCATCGACTGATTCGAAATCATCGAGGCTTCGTCTACAATGAAGATCGTGCTTTTGTGCAGGTTCTGACTCAACCCAAATCCACTGGATTGATCCACTGCGTTTTTTTGCCTATAAATTTGTTTGTGAATGGTAAAAGCTTGTTTTTGAGCAATATTGCTCAAAACCTTGGCTGCTCTACCTGTCGGAGCCATAAGCACGGAATTCGTCTCGTAGCTTGCCAGCGCTTTTACAAAGGCATGGATGAGAGAGGTTTTTCCGGTACCAGCATATCCATTGATAATCAATACCTGATGCTGATTGTAATCAACCATAAACCGACTAAACTGATCAATCGCGTAGCGCTGGGAAGGGGTAGGAGTAAAGCCTAAAAAACCGGTAATGGTTTCGGAAAAAAGAGATGTTAACATTATGCTATATAATTATTTTAAGCTCCAAAAGTCTTGCAAAAAAAGTTTAATTTTGCCCAATATCATTAAAAAATTAGATAATGACTGTCTACATTCTAATCGCCGTTTTGGCAATTGCTTTAGGGATTTTTGTTTATTGGCTTTTAGTGAAAGTGCCTGCATTGAAACCCATTCTTTATGTGGTTCTTCCCATCGCCATCGTTGCTCTTACCTACTACATTTACAAAGGAATCGACGAACCAATTCAGTTTGAAAAGGAAAAAGCTAAACGCTACGAAGTTGTTAAGCAAAACTTAATCGATATTCGTACAGCGCAGGAAGCTTATATCAAAATTTACGGTGTGTATGCCGATCATTTAGATTCACTGATTGCCTCGGTGAAAAATGACAGCCTGCCGAATGTTCGCGCAATCGGCTCAGTGCCGGATAGTCTGCTGGAAAAAGGTTATACCGAAAAAAGAGCCGCTCAGGAAGGAATCATTATCCGCGATACTATCTTGGAGCCAATTCTTGCCTCTGCCTTCCCCAAAAATTTTCCTATCGATTCTCTCAAATATGTTCCATTCTCCGGTGGAATGGAATTTGAACTAGAGCGGGGCGTTATCGAAACCGCTTCCAAAGTGAAAGTACAAGTGTTCGAAGCTCGTGCTCCTTTCGATTGGTGGCTAAAAGGTTTGAATGAACAGCTAATTATCAACTTAAACGAGCAACGTCGTTTGAACGACCAATACGAAGGCCTTAAGGTTGGAAGCCTTACCGAAACCAATAATAATGCAGGAAACTGGGAATAAGCCCCATGATGACTCCTTTCCCGCTGGTCGATTCGAGTTACGATAGTAGTCGGATAAAAAATTATGAATTATCCATTCAGGCAAGGCTGAATGGATTTTCTTTTTTTATCTACGATGCAATTGCGGCTAAATGGGTGTATGCGAACGATATTCTCTTACCAGAAAAGGTCGATATCCCTCATCAACTGAGCAATGAATATTATTGCCAGTTTCTGTACGATGCCTTGCTCGCAACCTTCCCGTTCGACACAAATTTTCGCGCTATCCGAATACTCTTTCATCAGCCCGAAGTGATGCTCGTTCCTCAAGCGCTCGCCAATCCCACTGGTCATGAATTACTCTTTATGTTGCAGTTTCCCAATTTAAACGATGGATTTGTCGAGGAAAATTTGCTCCAAAATATGGATGCAAAACTAGTGTTTGCCTTGAGCGACTGTCTGTACCGAATGCTTCAGAATCAATTCCCTGGTGCTAAGCTCTATCATGCTCTTTTCCCTCTTATTAGCCTGGCCAATCGCTATCCGAAAAAATCTGATTCCTATCATTTCTTTCTCGATATTCAATCGGGAGTCTTTCATTTGGCTATCTGGCACGGAAACGAATTTCTACTGGCTCAATCGCAGTTATTCAAAACCTTCGACGAGTGCCTTTATCAATTAGCTTCCCTACGTTCGGTATATGCCGATGATGCTAAGAAGTTTCATCTTCTTTATAGTGGCAATGGTTTCTCTTACTCGGATTGGACCAGCTGGGCCAATTCCTATTTCGATACGGTAAGCTGGTGGCCTAACCCTGAAACAGGAACGCTGTCAGCTACTCTCACGGAACTAAATCCCCTGCGATACAATCTGTTAATGAGCCTGAAATCATGCGAATTATAAGTGGAACTCATGGAGGAAGACTCATTAAGCCTCCCAGCTATTTTAAAGCCAGACCTACTACCGATCTTGCGAAGGAGGCCTTGTTTAATATTTTAAGCCACTCCATTGACCTTGATGGCATAACGGTTCTCGATTTATTTGCAGGGACCGGAAGTATAAGTTTTGAATTTGCTTCTCGCGGAGCCAGGGAAGTAATTTGCGTTGAGAAAAATTCCCGGTATGCCGCGTTTATCGAAAAACAAGCATCCGATTTTAGCCTAAATGGAATTCGAGTTGTCCGAATGGATGCTTTTCGTTTCTTGAAAGAAAAACAAGAAGGCTTCGATGTCATTTTTGCCGATCCGCCTTACGACTTAAAAGAACTTCAAGCTCTTCCGAATGCGGTTTTTCAACAGAACCACCTGAAGGAAGGAGGCTTATTTATTCTGGAACATCCTTCGGAATACGACTTTTCAAAACACCCGCAGTTCACTGAATTGCGGCGTTACAGTAAAGTGCATTTTAGTTTCTTTCAGGCCTGATTACTTAGGATTCGATTCGCCGATTTTTGTGATTTTTTTATGTTTTCCAATAGCTTTCCTTCAAGGAGGGTGAAATAATTGGTGTTTGTTGAATATATTTGCATCCAAAATGAATTTGTTAAATATCCTCTTCTGAGTTTAAATATTTAAAAATGATATCGGTCCCACAGGCTCTTGAACGCATTATTCGTCAAAAACCTCTTCTATTGGAGGGATTATCGGAAGGAATTATCAACTTATCGTCATTGGCTCGAAAAATTCAACCCGATGTGGAGTTAATCCTAAAAAGGGAAGTGAAGATGGGAGCTTTGGTAATGGCATTGAAACGATTTGAACCCAAAGTGCAAAACCTCTTATCGAACCGAATCTTGGAGGTCGTACAAGCGAGTGAGGATATTACGGTCCGATCAAACTTAGCATCTTTCACCTATCAGAATAGTCACACTTTGGCCGATGCCCAATCGAAATTTATTAAAGACATTGCCAGTAATAAAACCATTTTTTACACCATTTCGCAAGGAGTTTTTGAAACCACCATCATTATCAGTGATACTGTTAAAGAGCGAATGTTCAAGTTTTTCCCACAGGAAAGTTTGATAAATCAAACCGATTCCCTGGCATCGATTACCTTACGTTTACCCATCATGAATAAGGAAATTCCGGGTTTATATCATTTTATTTTTTCCAGGATTATTTGGGAAGGTATCAATGTGTACGAGGTTATTTCCACCACCCATGAATTTTCCATTGTCGTGAAGAACGATTGTGTTGAGAAAGCTTTTTCAGTATTGCGAAGTCTTAAAACAGGGGTGATGATGCGCGTAGAAGGGGAACGTTAATCTCGGCTTGCTCGTATTCTTTTTCGGATTGAATGAATTCCATACCATAGCTTATGAAAAAGGAACTGATTGTAATGCGTCACGCTAAGGCAGCTCGAATTAATTGGGATGGCGACGATTTTAGTCGGCCCCTTACTTCGCGCGGCCGAATCGATGCCGAAAACCAGGCAATGGCTTTGAAGCGCTTGGGTAAAGCCCCCGATTTAATTCTTCTGAGTGCAGCAGCTCGAACGGTCGAAACGGCGCAGATAGTTCAAAAGACTTTAGGAACGACTGTCCCTTTGGAAATTGAAGAGAATTTGTACCTCGCATCCTCCAATCATTATATGCATTTTGTGCAACGGGTTTCGCCCGATGTGCAGCGGTTAATGCTCATTGGTCATAATCCGGGACTAGAGTACTTTTGCAACGCACTAGCCCGCGATAAACAGAATATCTTTCTGGGAACAGCTACTTTCGTTTGTTTCGAGTGGTTGGGCGACAGTTGGGAAGACCTCGCTTTTAATGCCGCAGCGGTAAAACTGGTGCTCGATAAGAAAGGCTGAAAGCTATTTGTCTTTGAATGGGAGGAAATGTCCCATCTTGATTCGTTTCGTTTTCAAGTAGAACTCATTGTGCGAGTTAGGTTCAATAACCAGCGGAATATTCTCGACAATTTCAATGTCGTAGCCTTCTAAGCCGGCTCTTTTTACAGGATTATTCGTGAGGAGGCGCATTTTCTTGACCCCCATTTCTCGTAGAATTTGAGCTCCCACTCCATAATCGCGTTCGTCGGCTTGAAACCCGAGATGAAGGTTCGCCTCAACGGTATCCATCCCTTCTTCTTGCAGTTTGTAGGCTGCAATTTTATTGAAAAGTCCAATACCACGTCCTTCTTGGTTCATGTAAACGATTACGCCTCGCCCTTCCTTATGAATAAGTTCCATGGAACGGTGAAGTTGGTCGCCACAATCGCATCGTTTGCTTCCAAAAATATCCCCGGTAACGCACGAGGAGTGAACGCGCACGATTACTGCATCGTTCTCGTTCCAACTTCCTTTTGTTAGAGCAACATGCTCGATTCCATTCGATAGTTGACGGAAAGTGGTGAGTTCAAAATCGCCATAAACCGTAGGCAGATGAATCGTATCGCCGCGGTCGATTAAGCTTTCCGATTGCAATCGGTATTTAATTAAGTCTTCGATTGAAATAATTTTAAGCTCAAATTTTTTGGCTATTTGAATGAGCTCCGGCAAGCGAGCCATCGATCCATCTTCGTTCATGATCTCGACAAGCACTCCACCGGGTTCTAGTCCGGCTAATCGGCTTAAATCGACTGCTGCCTCAGTGTGGCCGGCGCGACGGAGTACACCTCTCTCCTTTGCCTTAAGAGGAAAGATGTGTCCGGGGCGTCCTAATTCTTGTGGGCCGGTATTCGGATTAACAAGGGCTTGGACGGTTTTGGCGCGATCGTGTGCCGATATTCCGGTGGTGCACCCCTGACCAATCAAATCGACCGAAACGGTAAACGGTGTTTCGTGCAAGGCGGTATTTTTACCAACCATTAATTCCAGTTCAAGGCGGTCGCAGGTTTTTTCAGGAAGTGGTGCGCAAATAAGTCCCCGACCATGGGTAGCCATGAAGTTGATAATTTCGGGAGTAATCAGCTCGGCTGCAGCAATAAAATCTCCTTCGTTTTCCCGGTTCTCATCGTCCACCACTATAACAACTTTACCTTGTTTAATGTCTTCGATAGCGCTTTCGATGCTATCGAGCGTGTAGGATGGGTCGGCTGACTTGCTAATTTTCATTGTAAGTGTTTGATTTCTTGTTGTTTGGATCGCTAAATGGCGCTCTCTTTAATCATGCTGCGAATTTACATTTTTGAGAGCTATTTTTACGCTTCCTCCACCAAGTTTATAGCTGTTATTCAATACCTCCGGTTGGAAGTGGTTTCCTCGACCAAAAGAATGCAATTCCCAATCCGCTGATAATGTGCCAAACACCCCACCAGGCTGCGATGATTGCCATCCCTCCGATTTCCAATTCAACCGGAAAAATTTTAGGGTTAAAGATGAGCACTAAGGCTAAGCCGGAGTTTTGAATACCGGTCTCAATGCTGATGGTGCGACGATCGTTTGGAGCAAGACGAAAAATGCTGGCTAAGGAGAAGCCGGTAAGTAGGGCAAGCGCATTATGGATCAAAACAATGAGAACGATCAGATGAATGAACTGGATGAAATAATCGAAGTTGTTGAGCAGGGCTATTACCACATACCCCAGAAAGATGAAGATAGAAGTAATCTTTAAGGGTTTAATTATCTTAGCGGTGAAATTTGGGAAACGATGAGCAACCCACATGCCGGCTACTAAGGGAAGACCTAAAATGATAAAGACGGTTTGAAACATACTGCCCGGTTCAATTTCGATGGGGCGAAAAGCATCGGAGGTAGCATGGTACAATCCTCCCCAAATTTCAAAATTAAGGGGAGTCATAAAGATGGCAGCTAAGGAACTAAAAGCCGTCAGACTTACCGAGAGGGCTACATTCCCTTTACCCAGCGAAGAAATAAAATTGCTGATGTTTCCGCCCGGACAGGAGGCAACTAAAATCATTCCCAAGGCGACAGTAGGGGTAGGTTTGATTACTAACACCAATAAAAATGTTAAGAATGGTAGCAGCAGGAATTGAGAGAAAATACCTACCAGAGCCGGCTTGGGTTGAGCCCACAGTTGCTTAAAATGGTCAATCTTAATGCCTAAGGCAACGCCAAACATAATAATGGCTAAGGTGAGATTCAGGATATGAAGTCCCTGAGGATTAAAGTTTAGTCGTACAGAGTCGAGGGCTAGCAATGGTTCGTACATAGTTCTGTTTATTTAGGTGTCGGGAACAACTTAACTGCTCCACTTTTGGCCGAAACCACTAAACTAATCATGTATTTCAAAGAAGCAAAATTGACTGTTGACAAAAATAAAATCCACGCCTGTAAATCTCTCAATCCAAAGGCTATTTTTGCAACATGTTTGCTATTGTCGATATTGAAACTACCGGAGGAAGCTATCGGAACGAACGCATAACCGAAGTAGCAATCTATCGCTTCGATGGAACAAAAATAGTCGATGAGTTCGTTAGTTTGGTCAATCCCGAACGGCTTGTTCCGGCCTACATTACACAACTCACCGGAATCAGCAATGAAATGCTGATGGATGCACCTCGTTTCTTCGAAATTGCCCGACAAATAGTCGAAGTTACTGCCGATTGCACTTTTGTGGCGCATAATGCAACCTTCGATTATAACTTCATGAAACAAGAGTTTCGCTCGCTCGGTTACGAGTTCTCTCGTAAACAGCTCTGCACAGTCAAGCTTTCGCGTAAGCTTATTCCCGGACAACCCTCCTACAGCTTGGGTAACTTGTGTCAAAACTTGGGTATTCCCATTCATGCCCGACACCGAGCCGCAGGCGATGCACTCGCTACGGTTGAACTTTTTCAACGTTTGCTAGCCCTGGATGTAAATCAAAAATTCATTGTTGTCCCGAAAACTCTCCGACTCTCCGGTATTAACCCCAACTTAAACCCGGCTATTTTTGAAAAACTCCCCGATCAACCGGGTGTGTACTATTTCTATAACGATGAGGGCGTATTGATCTATGTAGGGAAAAGTAAACAAATAAAATCCAGAATCCTGGCTCATTTTACGAACGAAAAAACATCCAAGGCATTAAGAATGAAGTCGGAGGTGGCCGATATCGATTATCAACTCACAGGAAGTGAGTTAATTGCACTCCTGTTGGAATCGGAAGAAATCAAAACACATCGGCCTATTTACAACAAAGCGTTGCGCCGTAATTCCTTTCCAGTGGGCTTATACAGCTATACCGATCAATTGGGTTACATTCGTTTATTCCTATCATCGGCCAGGAATTCGGAGATACCAATCACCACATTTACTTCGCAAGACGATGCCCGGTCGCGTATGTCGGCTTTTGTAGAGGAGTTTGGTTTGTGTCAGAAACTTTGTGGCCTCTACCAAAGTCAGGCAGCTTGCTTTCACCACGGAATCGGTCAGTGCAACGGAGCCTGCATTCAGGAAGAAGCACCGGAAGAGTACAACAGTCGGGTTTATGCCTTTTTACGCTTATTCGAATTAGGCGAAGAGAATTGCTTTTTAATTGACAGCGGACGATCAATCGAGGAGAAATCAATTGTGTGGATCGAAAAAGGGAAATACATGGGATATGGCTATTGCGATGAAAATGCCACTTTTCAGCATAAGGATGAAGTGGTTGAATTCCTAACCCGACGGGATGATAATCGGGATGCTTATCAGATTATTCGGTCGTTTTTAAAGCATAAAAAAGTCGAGAGAATTATTCGCTTCTGAAGCAATGACAGCACGAGCGACTAGGCTACTTGGCGACGGGGCGAAAAACTGCAAGAGCAAGAGCTATCAGCCTCCCAAAAGCCAAAAGCCAACAGCCAGCTACAACGAACTGCCGCGCGACACCCGGCGCGTGGCAACAACGAACTGCCGCGCGACTCCTGGCGCGTGGCAAGCATTCCAATTCAACTCAAAAAACTTTGCGGACTTCGCGCCTCCTCTGCGCCCTTTGCGCGAACCTTCGCATCCTTTTTAAACCTCCGCGAGCTTTTTCGAACCAAAAGCAACAACAGCACGAGCACGAGCGACTTGGCGACTAGGCGAAATGGCGAAATGGCGAAGAGGCGAAAGCAGCAACCACGAACCAGCCAAAAGCCAACCGCCAACCGCCAACAGCCAAAATCGGAGCGAGTCAGTGGACATTGAACAACGCGTCATGGGGGCGTAGCCCACAAATCTTCGTAGCAATTAGTTAAACCACGAACCAGCCAACAGCCAACAGCCAACAGCCAGCTACGACAGAGTTCTCACCACTTGATGCAAACGAACTAAGCGTTGGAGCAGCCCCTCGAGTTGATCCAAGGGAAGCATGTTCGCTCCGTCGGACAGGGCTTTTGCAGGTTCGGGATGTGTCTCCAGAAACAGCCCGTCTGCTCCCACAGAAATGGCCGCACGGGCAATGGTTTCAATCATTGCCGGATTGCCGCCTGTAACTCCTTTTTCCTGATTCGGTTGCTGCAAACTATGCGTCGCATCCATCACAACCGGGTAACCAAGCGATTTCATCTGTGGAATGGATCGCATATCAACAATTAAATCTTGATACCCGAATTGAGTGCCGCGCTCGGTGAGCAGGATTTTTGAATTTCCGGCATTACTTACTTTTCCGGCCGCAAATTGCATGGAAAGTGGAGATAAAAATTGTCCTTTCTTGATATTGACTATTCTGCCGGTTTGTGCTGCAGCTTCCAGTAAATCGGTCTGACGGCATAAAAATGCGGGAATTTGAAGAATGTCGCACACCTCAGCTGCAATGCTCGCTTCTTCGGCGGTATGAATGTCGCTGATAATCGGCAATCCAAAAGTCGTTTTTACTTTCTCTAATATTCGAAGGGCCTCCTGATCACCCAGCCCGGTAAATGAATCGGCTTTCGATCGATTCGCTTTTCGATAGGATGCTTTGAAAACCAAGGGTATTTCCAATTGATCGCTTAACAGTTGAATCTGTTCGGCGATTTTTAAGGTAATGGTCTCCCCCTCAACGACGCAAGGTCCGGCCAAAAGGAAAAAATTACCAGCCGCTAGATGTTGTATGTTTGAAATGGATTGTAATGGATGAGTCATAAAAGGTGTTGTTAAGAGCTTTCTACCAAGAAAAGTGTAAAGCCACACGGGCTTGTTGTGTATAGGAGTTGGCGGGTTGTATGAAAGTGTTGAAATCGCCGTAATGAAGTCGTAAAGCTAACTCGTTCCAGATTTTAAAATCGGACGAAATCTGGAAATAAAACCGATTGCCTGCCAAAAGACCTGGTTCAAGCCCGAGTTTCCAAAATGGCATGATCTGGTAGCGAACATTGGCCTGAATCATAAAAACCGTCGGATCAATTAACAGGTGGGTGTAGTGAAATCCGGTTTCCAACTCCTGATCGAACCATTTCTTATGGAACTGCAGATGAATACGAGCAGGGGTAAGTGAATAAAACTGGTCGTCTTGCAAGGCATCGTAATAAAGATCGCGGCTAAGCTCGGAGTAAATGAAATCATCTCCATTTTCAAAATTAAATTCCGGAAATAAATCGCTCACCGCTCCCTGCAGCCACAAGCTCGTATCTTTACTAACCGATTCAGCTTGATTCATCCATCGAATCATTCCTAAATCTTCCAAACCAGCCGAAATCGACCAGTCCTGTTCGTCGTTTTTATACTGATAGATTAAGTCGATTCCAGCACCTAAGCCGTTAATGGAGAAGGTATTGTTGGGGTTAACTTCTTGGTAGGTGTAATTGGCTTCCAGGTTCAGGAACTCGCCGAACAAGGCGGTGTACAGTTTGCCGGAGTCGAAGAACAATCGTTGGTAGGAATGACCTATCAGTAAACTTGGTCGCGACAGCAGCGTGTGCCGATGCTGACCGTTTATCCATTCTTTACCGTAAAATAATTGTAAGCCGGAATAATGCATGTCGTTATACTCCAGCTTATTAAGGTATGCATCTTCGCTCTGAAAGAGGGTGTTTCCAAAAAACAGCAGTTGATAGGAGTCGGCATTGAAATTGGCATGGATAAACTGCTGATTAAAAATCCGCATACCAAAAATGTTCCGGAACCTTGATCCTTCTTTCAGACGGGTTTTTACTTCAATGCCCAATCCCATGCGAGTCTCAGCGAACAAGTAGTTTCTCGATTGCAAATCGACTCCCTCTTTGATGTCGGCATTCAGGTAATCGCCAAGGTAGAGCGCTTGTATAAAGTCCTGATTAAGAGCATTTGAGTAAATGTTCACCTTTCCTTCGAGTAGGGCTGTATGCTCTGGTTTATCAGGCCAGTTGGTTGCTGATTGTGCCAAAAGGAAGAGGGGGTTAAGCAGGAGCACGAAGGCTAAGAATGAGTAGCGATGCATATTAAATTCCGGTATAATTGTAAGGTGTGATTTTTCGCAGTTCTTCCTTGATGGTATCGCTAACGGCTAATTGTTCGATAAAATCGAGGAAGGTTTTTTCAGTGATTTTCTCATTGGTGCGAGTGAGCGCTTTTAAGGCTTCGTATGGTTCGGGATAAGCTTCGCGACGTAGCACGGTTTGAATTGCCTCGGCAATAACAATCCGGTTTTCTTCCAAATCGCGATTTATTTTATCCTGATTGAGCAATAATTTATTCAACCCCTTTAAGGTCGATTCGATAGCAATGAGAAAGTGCGACAGGGGAACTCCTATATTTCGCAGAACGGTTGAGTCTGTTAGGTCGCGTTGCAGTCTGGAAACAGGCAGCTTAGCAGCAAGATGCTCACTAAAGGCAATACAGATCCCTAAGTTGCCTTCGGAATTTTCGAAATCGATGGGGTTTACTTTATGGGGCATAGCCGATGAACCAACCTCTCCTTTGCGGATGGTTTGTTTAAAATAATCCATGGAGATGTAGGTCCATACATCGCGGTTTAAGTCGATGAGGATACTGGAAAGGCGCTTAATGTTATCGAAAAAGGCGGCGATGTTATCGTAATGTTCTATTTGGGTGGTTGTTTGTGAGCGGTGCAGCCCCAGGATATTGTTGACGAAAGTATTTCCAAATTGAACCCAATCGATAGCGGGAAAAGCTACGTGGTGAGCGTTGAAATTACCGGTAGCTCCACCAAATTTCGCTGCAAAGGGTATTTGTTTTAAGGAAGCGGCTTGAATGTGAAGTCGTTCTGCGAATACTTGTATCTCTTTTCCCAATCGGGTAGGAGAGGCGGGTTGTCCGTGAGTACGAGCTAGCATGGGGACCTCTTTCCAACTTTCGCTTAACTCATTTAATTTCAATTGTAATTGGTCGATGGCCGGAAGGATTACTTTTTCCATTGCTTCTTTCATGGAAAGCGGAGTAGCGGTATTGTTAATATCCTGCGAGGTAAGTCCGAAATGAACGTATTCCTTATAAGCAGATAAGCCCATTCCATCCATTTTTTCCTTGATGAAATACTCAACCGCTTTCACATCGTGGTTGGTAACTTGCTCTATCGCTTTGATCGACTCCGCGTCGTCCAAACTGAATTCCTGATAGAGTTTTCTTAGGTCGATGAAGCTTACAGGATCAATCGTTTTAAGTCCTGGAATAGGAAGCTTGGTAAGGGTGATGAAGTATTCTATTTCAACTTGAACGCGGTATTTGATGAGTCCAAATTCACTGAAGAATGGAGCTAAGCTTTCAGTTTTTTTTCGATATCGACCGTCGATCGGTGATAGGGCAGTGAGTTGATTTAAATTCATGATTTCCTTCTAATTGCAGGTAGTATAAGCCAATGAGACATTTTTTCAATTGGCCTCAAAGGTACAATAAGCAGGAAAAAAAACGGAGTCGCACTTCATTATTCCGATTCATTCTCATCACCATCGCCCACGAACCATTCAAAGGCACCTATATCGGGTGCTCCATCCGAAAGTCGATTCCGACCACTCAGGTCGAAGGGCAGAAGATAGGAGGCTTGAATCAAAGCCTTGCTGCGGGCAGGTGAACTTTCGGTCAGGGAAAAATTCTGATCGAAACTATTGTAAAAGGCCGGTTCTTGATTGAGGATACAGTTAATCATCCTCTCAGGATCCTCCAATTTATCTTCTTCGATACGTATTAAACAGTTTTCAAAATGATAATTGAAAATTGAAAAGGCATTGGGATATTTGTCGAGGACCAATTCATTCTCGTTACTTCCGTAAATGATGCAATTGATGAAATAGGCATTTTCAAGCGCTCGAACCTGAAAATTCCCATTCACGTCTTCGTAATAATTATTCAGGACGAGGGAGGGTGTGACACGGTTGCCAAATTGATAATAATTACCAATCGTACAATGATTAAAGTTGTATTCTCCACCAATGCTTAAAACGACTGCATATTGACCACAATTAGTAAAAAGAGTATTATCCACGCTCACTTTCGATCCTTGCGCCAGCAACCCAACAGCGGTCATGTTTCGGATTTCTGTGTTGCTGATGCGTAAACAAGGTTCAATGGTTGCAAAGGTATCGACTTGTATGCCAATGACACTGTTTTTGATGATGGCCCAATCAATTTCGTTGTATTTACTGCCTGGTAAGAAATGAATGTAACCCCATTGCCCTGGAATTTCGTCGTAATGACTTTCCAATCGGTCGCCTTGAAATACAACCGGGTCGTTGTTTGTTCCCTGTACTTTCAATGTTCCGCGCACAAATAAGCTGGAGTTTTTATGGAAATATAGCTGGCAGCCTGCTTCGATGGTGAGTTCTTCGTCGTAATCTACTCCCATGGAATTATAAATTACATACGGTTTGTCGTTGGTCCAGGTTTGCGTTGGAATCCAGGAATTGTCGATGTAGTGATAATCTTGCCCAAATGCCATTAACTGAACTTTTTCCTGTTTGCTGCCAAGCATGAAAAGAATGCTGTCGGTAACTAATACTGGAAGGTTATTGCCAGTCGGATCGACGGTTACTTCAACAAAAATAAATAAGCTATCCTGTGGTCGGATTTGAATCAGGGAGGCTTCATTACTTTGCCTTCCATCTACATTGAGACGGTAATTTGATTCATCGCCCCCAGCTAAGCGGATTTCATCAATTTGGACGGTTCCGGTCTTGGAAGGGTTAATAACCGTAATGTATTGAGTTGTTGATCCTATCGACGTAAAAACGGTATCGAAGAGCACCGTATCGCGCGAAAATTCCAATTGGACAGCCGAGCCGCTCAGAACTACATCATCCGAATTACAGGAGGTGAAAAGTTGACTGTAAGCTACAAGTACGAGGAGGGAAACAGACAGCCATCGGGCAGACGAAAGGAATTTCATAGCGAAGGTTTAACCGGTAATAATCGGGTTGCAAATTAAACATAAAACGCAATTCGTAAAGGGATTCGTATGTTCGAATATAATTCAGATTAGAGGGAGAATAGTGGGTCGTATAAAACCCGATTGAAGCTCTTTGGATTCAGTCTAATTATGGGTAAAAATCCTGCTGAACAATATACCTACACTTAGGTAAAAAAATAGTCCGGCTTTTTTGCTTATTCGAAAATGAACCTAACTTTGCCGGAGTAGTTCTTAATCACTTTAAAACTTATCAAAATGGCTTACGTAATTAATGACGATTGCACCGCATGCGGTTCTTGCATCGACGAATGTCCGGTTGACGCAATCTCGGAAGGCGATATCTACTCCATAGACCCTGATGCTTGCACCGATTGTGGAGCTTGTGCCGATGTTTGTCCTGTAGAGGCTATTCATCCTGAATAAGCGAGTAGCAATTCAAGAAAAAATAAAAAAGTGTTCAGCAATCTGAGCACTTTTTTTTTGGTTCTATCGATTAGAACCTTTCCTTTTTAGCCTGATAAAAATTGTATCTTGCTCACCGCGGCATACCATTTGCTAACCGGAGCGAGTTATGATGAAAAGGCATTTACAATCCATGATTCAGTATACCATACCATCCTCCCAAAGTCGAGGTCTTCTTTTCTTTCTATTTGCTTCCTTTTTCATCTTTTCCCTGGTGGCTTTTTCAATTAATGCCTGGGGCCAAAACGAGCAACCAACCGATAGTGCAGTAAGCGTCATTAGCGAAGAAGAGTGGTTTGTTTTGCCCTGGTCGGCGGAAGATTCCATGCCAATTTACGCCCTGGAAGAAATAGCAATCTACAAAAAACCCTCCTATACCAAGAAGCGACATATCCGTAAGTACAATCGCCTGGCTAAAAAGGTTAAGAAAGTTTATCCCTATTCAAAGATTCTGGAAGCACGTTTGGCCGAATTAGAAAAAGAATTAGACCAGGCCGAATCGGAGTGGGAACGTAAAAAGCTCATTAAAGAAACGGAAAAGGAATTGTTCGCTGAATTCGAAGAGGTTATATGGAAAATGACCCTCAGCGAAGGACGAATCCTCGTGAAATTAATCGACCGGCAAACGGGTAATTCCTCGTATGAGATTATTCGGGAAATGAGGGGAGCTTTTCAAGCTTTCTTTTGGCAGTCTATCGCATTGCTCTTCCGTAACGATTTGAAAGAGCAATACGATGCCGACCAAAATTTAGAAGATAAGATGATCGAAGAGATTGTGATGCGGATTGAACGAAACGAAACCGATTTACTCATTCATTAAAGCGAGCATTTCTTTTACAACAGCTGCTGCCCCTTCTCCGATTTGAACAATGGTTGCATCGAGCATGTAACAAGGAGTGGTAACGAGCTTATATTTCTCATCGATAATTACTTCGCCGTGGTCGGTTACTTCATGTTCTCCTCCCATCGACTCAATAGCCTTGATGGTTCCCGGATCGGATCCAATCGTCAAGGTTGGCTCATCGAGAATCTTGGCTAAGATAACCGGTGCAATGCAGAGTGCTCCGAGGCATAAGTCATTCTCGACCGCATCAAGTACCGCTTGTTTCAATGCCTCGTTTACGGTCATGTTCTCCCCATCGAAAGCAAAACTCGATAAGTTCTTGGCTGCACCAAATCCACCCGGAAGAAGCAAACCGTCGAATTGATTCGCTCTAAATTCAACCAAGGGTTTGATTGCTCCTCGTGCAATACGAGCCGATTCAATCAATACATTGCGTGTTTCGTTCATCACCTCGCCTGTAAGATGATTGATTACATGAGCTTGATCAATGTTGGGTGCAAATATTTCATATTCAGCACCTTGTTTCATTATTTCGTACATCGACAGGGTTGCCTCGTGTATCTCCGAACCGTCGTACACTCCTGATCCGCTTAGGATAACGGCAATTTTTTTCTTTTTCATAGAATTACAGATATAAAATAGCTAGCGTGTTTTGGAAAGGTTGAATAATCAGATAAGAACCTTATCCTAAACTTTCCTGTGCTAAGTTCGAAAAGGAAAGCTGATTTTCCAATTAATCTTCACTGAATTAATCTTCGCTGAAATGTTTAATCAACCGTCGGTACTTGGAAAAAACATTCGAGCGGGAAACAAAGCCAAGGTACTTATCTTCATCTACAACAGCTAAAACATATTTGCCGCTGGTGTTAAATTTTTGAGCAACTTCCTCCATCGAATCGCGGCGATTAACCAGCTGGGTGGGAACGTACAACAATTCTTTGATTAAGATTTCCTGATAGAGCTCCGGTTTGAAAATTTTATCCCGCACGCTGTCGAGGGTAACCAGACCAACTAAGCGATTTTCCGGATCAACAACCGGAAAAACATTCCGGGTGGAACGGGCTATTGCGTCGATTAAATCTTGGAGAGTGCCATCGACAGGAACAGGTTCGAAATTTTTTTCAATGAGTTTTTCAATATTCATCATCCTTAAAATGGCCTTATCCTTATGGTGAGTCATTAACTCGCCGGCTTTTGCTAATTGGGTGGTATAAACGGAATTGTTGACGAATATTTTAGTCGTGGCGTATGCAATGGTTGAGACGATCATCAAGGGAATGAAAAGTTCATACCCACCCGTAATTTCGGCAATCATGAAGATGGCCGTGAGTGGTGCATGAATTACCCCGGCCATGAGACCGGCCATGCCAACGAGGGCAAATGTACTATTCGAAAGACCCGCATTGAAGAGGTTAGCTATAGTGCTGAATGCTAGTCCCGTGTTCGCTCCAATGAATAGGCTGGGAGCGAAAATTCCACCCACACCACCGGCCGCAATGGTGATGGCAGTCGCCACCACTTTAAATAAGACCAGGAAAATAAGTAAACCTGCCGTAAGCAGGATTTCATGCTGATAATCGTAGAAGATACTTTCTTCGTAGAGGTAATATAGGTTATCGTTAAGCGCAAGATTAAGGTCTTCGTACCCTTCCCCATAAAGTGATGGGAAGAAAAAGATGAGCACTCCCAACAGGATTGAACCGAACAATAACCGCTTGTACCAAGAATTTACTTTCGAAAAACGTTTGTTAATGTAAAGAAAGGTATGGGTAAAATAGATGGAAACAAACCCAGCAATCACCCCAAGCAAAATGAAGAAAGGAAGTTGGTCGATGTGAAAGCTTTCGGTTAGCTCTACTTTGTAAAGCACTTCTTGTCCGTAAATGAGGTAGGAAGTCATGGTTCCGGTAACCGTGGAAAGCAACAGTGGAATGATGCGAGTCATGGTCAAATCGAGCATGATTACTTCGAGTGCAAAAACAATTCCTGCAATGGGAGCTTTGAAGATGGCTGCCATTGCTCCGGCGGCAGCACAACCCAGCAAGAGTATAATGTCCTTGTAATGCAAATGAAATAATCGCCCAATGTTCGATCCGATGGCCGAACCGGTTGCAACCGATGGACCCTCCAGCCCCACCGAGCCACCAAACCCAACCGTTAATGCACTGGCAACAATGGATGAGTACATGTTGTGGCTCTCAATTTTTCCTTTTTGCTTGGATAAAGAATTAAGCACTAAAGGAACGCCAGATCGAACCGGCTTTTTAATCACATACTTAACAAACAGAACCGTAATCAGTATGCCAATTGTTGGGTAAATCACATAAGGATAGTGAAAGTATTCTTTCGAAAAACCAAAGGTCAGTAGGTGTTGAATGAGATGGACGGTATTTTTTAGAATGACGACACTTAGGCCAACAGCTAACCCAACCAGAACACTCAGTATGTAAATGAACTGGGTATGAGTAATGTGCTTCATTCTCCAACGGAGAAAGATTCGCATCCATCGTTTGGGTTGCCACGAAAGCTTCATGAAGATTGTTTCGCTAGTTGATTAATACCAGATTGCTTTTATAAGTGCTTTGTCCGTTGTTCAGGCTAATTTGATAAACCCCGGCAGGTAAACCAGCCAGGGAAATTCTTGCTTGCTTGCCTGCAAATGACCGGCTCAATACCTCCTGGCCAAGAGCATTATACAGTCTAGCAACCATTAGTCCCGGATTATTATTTAGTTCAATTTGAATTTCCGACTGTGTCGGGTTCGGATAAATGTTGACTTCTTTCATCCAGGCCATTTCGTCCGATTCAAGCTCCGAAATACTGATAGTTTCCGTTGCCGTTTGATTAAAACAAGCATTCGAAGCCGTCAAACTGACGGTGTAGTCGCCAATTGCCTGATATACATGCAAAGGATTCGCTTCGAATGAGGAGTTGCCATCGCCAAAATCCCAGGCATAATTATCGGCGTTGGATGTCAGGGAATTAAATTGAACGCTGCCACCATCGACATTGCTGGTAAAATCGGCGGATACTTCCGGAATAACTCCAACGGTTATAGGAACAAGTTCCGATAAACAACCAGCATCAATCACTTCCCAATCGTAGAAATAATAGTAGTAGTTGTAGCTATCGGGATCGCCGGATCCATTGCCTGCACTGGAGTATTTTACGCTTAAAAGCTGATTCAGAACATAAGGATATTGAGTTCCTTCATTGTTCCGAAAAAGATTCGGGCTGGTGGGCCCTTGAATCCGATAATCTGTCCCCACAGGTAAATCGGCATTCAAATAAACTCGCTGTTCTCCCTCGGGTATAAAAATGATATCGTAGAAAACAATGTTGTCTTGATTATCGTAAATCGTAATGGCACGATTAGCCGCAGCTCCGGAATACACTTTTACTGAAACGAGTTTAATAGGTCGATAGACATCGAAAACTAAATGATGATTAAAAGCACTGGTAAAATTACTGCCGGACCCACTGTTGTCGGGCTTACCTGCGGAGTATAAGTCGTCTTGCCCCATTGCTTGCACCCAGAAGGAACGATCGGTGCTAAGATTGTCGATGTAGTATTCCGATTGGATATCGATTAGTTCAGTTCCGAGTGAATCCTCATACCAGAGCAGGGGTTGACTATTTTCGCTGCTGAGGTAGAAACTGGAGTTTGCACAAGTATCGATGGAACTTATTTCCGGTTCAATGTTCATGTTAACTGTAATGAAATTGGGCAGTACAATTGTGTCGGTTCCGTAAGGATTTTCCACAATTAATTGAATGGTATATGCTCCATCGCTTTGATAAACATGCGTAGGAGCAGCCAGCTGGCTAGTGTTTCCATCGCCAAAATCCCAATGCCAGCCGTTGGGTAGGTTGGCGCTGATATCTTGAAAAGAAACAGATCCGTCGCAACTAACCAGTGGAAATGCATTGAAATTGGCAATTGGCGGGGTATTGGGCATAACACAGTTCCAGGTGAGTTCAAATCCACTTTCCGTCAAATATCCATCGCTGCTTTGCCGAAGGGTAATAGCTCCTCCCGACGAGATAATCTGACCTCCTTCGGGTAACAGATTTCCGGAATAGGAACCGATCAATGGGCTTTGAGTGGTTGGTCCATCGTAAATGTACAAGAAATCGTATCCACTCTCGAAGGAAAACTCCGAGAAGTTGAGTACCACAGCCATTGCTCCGTTTGGAGCAATGGTGGCTGTCCCATTGGTATTGTCTTGGTAATTTTGGCTTCCTCCGCTATCGAACAAGGTTCCTTGACAACTAGTAAAAATCAGGGAACCGCTGATTCCCATGTTGGCGACGCAGGGATAGGTCGGGTCGATGCTGATGAAGGAAGTTTGAATGGTTGTATCGGTTCCGCAGGTACCTCCCTCGGCAATGAGACTGACGGTGTAGTTCCCAAAGGTGTTGTAGGTGTGAACCGGATTGAGCAAGGTGCTGGTAGTTCCATCGCCAAAATCCCATAAAAAGTCGAGTCCGTTGATGGAGTTATTCGTGAACTGAATGGGACTTCCTGGAGTACAAAAAATGTTGAAATCAACTGCAAAGTCGGCAACAACATCGTTCACATAGTTCGGGCCAACTCCAACAGCATGCCAGGCACGTGTAACTGCTTCAACCTCAGGAGAGCAGGCACCATACAAATCGATGGCTGCCATGATGCTTAAGAAGCGTGCATCGGCATACTGTGAGGTATTGGTTAGGTAAACGACCAAGGTTCGGTAAGCAATTTTATCGGCTTTGCTTCTTCCAATCGAGCTAACGCTATAAGCATTCCCTAAGTCGTTAGTTCCCGATCCTCCGTCGACTATTAAATGATACCAGTAATTCATGATGCCACTGTTGGTATGCACACCACCATTATCGCTACTGGAAAAATTCCAGAAATTACCCTGGTAGGTATCGGGCGATCCGTACGCATTCGGGTTCGCCATGTCGCGAATAATCATGTTCATGTCTTCGCCAATAGTCCAGTTGGCATCGTTGGGCTTGGCATAAAATTCGACCGCTGCTCCAAAAATATCGGAGAAGCTTTCGTTAATTGCGCCCGATTCGTAAGCATAATCGAGATCGGCAGTGTAGGTAGTTAAGCCATGTGTGATTTCATGTGCAACGACATCGAGAGCGGTTAGAGGATCCACGGTGCTTCCATCGCCATCGCCATAGGTCATTCGTTGACCATCCCAAAATGCATTAACATAATTTACATCGTAATGTACGTAACTGTTTAGAGCAAAGCCATTGTTGTCGATGCTATTTCGGTTGTGGGTGTTGAAATAGTAGTCGTAAGTCATTTCAGAACCCCAATGCGCATCGGTAGCCACTTCGTCGAGTTGAACATTGAAATTATTCCAGAAATTATCGCTGTCGGTAAAATCGACTGCTGCAGAATAGTTGGTGGAGTTTTGCAGATTATAGGTATTGATTCCGTTTCCTCTTCCACTTTCTCTTAACCGGAATCCACCGGTAAAGGAATCAGAGGTAATCTCCTGAAGTCCTGAATATTTTGTTTGAGCTGTTCCGGGAACATCGATGGTTTGAATCAGATCCATTGCAAGAATGAGTTCGCCGGAAGCAGCATCGAGGACAATCCGTTTGCGAAAAAGGGGCGAATGGGCGTATACAGTAAGTTCGTAAACGTAGCGATAGGTATTGTCCGATTTTGGGTATGAGCCTGGAAATAAAAGAAGTTTGGCTTCGGGGTAGTAGCTGGCGGTGCTATCCTGGGTTTCCCATTTCAAGTGAGCTTCTTCGTCAGGGATTTCCCATTTATATACTTCGGCAGGTGCTAATTCCAATGCACGTGCCAGAGCATCCGGTTTGTTAAGGAGAATGGTGTTCGAAGCATCGATACTGGAGGGGAGATGCCCATTGAAGGAGATGACTTTCCCCTGCGATTGGTGAACCACAATCACTGCATCGTGTAGGGGAGTATTCTGGAAAATAACTTGATAGCGAAGATGCGTATCGCCCGATTCATCGGTGAAAGCATTTAGGAGATCGAATTCGATACCCTTGGGTAGTGGAAAGGTTTTACTTAGATAGCGGAAAAAATCATTCGGTAACATGGTGCTTTCTTCATCAAAGGCAAGGAAGTCGGGGATTTTGTGTCCATTCTGAAAATGTAAATGATTTGCCTCTGCTACGATTTCCCGGGCAGCATTTCCTCGAAATTCTTGAGCATAGGAATTAAATCCTGCAAGGAAAAGAAGTAAAATACTCAGTAAGATGGTGGATTTTTTCATTGCTTAATTTATTAAGAACCTTAGGCAAAGGAACCATATCGCTCCAACGACTCCACTATGGATAAGCTTCGTAAGGATATTTTCGAAGATGGTTTCATGAGGTTCATGGATTAACTAAATTGACCGAAGTAAATCATTGTAAGAAAAAAGAATCATGGTGTATATCAGTCATTTAAAAACGGATTAAAACTTTTCAATAAAGACAAATGAGGCTGGAAAAGTTCGAACAGTGAGCATTATTTTTTGATTCGTTCGTCTTGGGCTAAATACACGAGAACAAGTCCGGCAATGACTAAAGGAATGCTGAGAATTTGGCCCATATTCAAGACCAATTGATCTTCGAAAGCTTCTTGATTCTCTTTGAGGAATTCAACTAGAAAGCGAAAAGTAAACAGAAGTGCCATAAAGAGTCCGAAAAGTCTTCCTCGATAATATTTGATTTCGGTTTTATGATAGAGAATTAGCAGGGCGCCAAAAAGGAGGGTTGAGAAAAGTGCTTCGTATATTTGACTCGGATGGCGAGCAATGCCATCGTTTAAGGCAACAAAAATGAATCCCCAGGGTAAGTCGGTAGGACTTCCTACAATTTCGCTGTTCATCAGATTGCCAAGGCGAATGAAGGTTCCGGCAATGGCAACAGCAATTACTACTCGATCGAGCATCCAGAACATGTGCTTTTTGAGGACGTATTTACTGAACAACCATACCGAAAGGATTATCCCTACTGCCGCACCATGAGAGGCAAGACCACCCTGCCAAATGGCCAGTATTTCTCCCGGATGTTTTGAATAATATTCCCAGCCGTAAAAGAAAACATGTCCGAGGCGAGCCCCCAGAACGGTACCGATAAAGACATACATGAAGGCGGAATCGACCAGTTCGGGGTTGACTCCATCTTTTTTGAAGAAGGATTTGACCAAATAAATGGAACTAACAAAGGCAAGAACCCAGGATAAACCATACCATCGGACAGATAGCGGTCCTAAACTGAAAATTTCCGGATCGACATCCCATACGATGGCTGCAAGACTTGAATACATAGACTTTTTCGAATTGAATTAATTCGAACAAAGATAAAAGTCTATTCGTAAAAATACCGGTCAGCCGAAGTTTTCGCCAGGGTTTCTTGACTTTGTTTTTTTACTTGTTTATCAGCCTATTAGATCGAAAGAAGGGAAGTTCTCCGGGGGGAGTTCTTCGACATCCTGTTTTTCAATGTTCAGCTCGAAAAGTCCTCGACTGCAATATTCGATAAAGGTTTTAAGCGGGAGGTCGTTTCCCTCTGCATGGATAATCAGTTTTTTACCATTATCGGAATAGGTTGCATTACCGGTAATGGCTAACTGATATGCTTTTTGCATAATCGAAAATCGAACTCCGGTGTGTCTTACATCTCCATGCAGCGTAAGCTTAAGATGCTTTTTCATAATTGTGTACCGTGAAAGCGGGGTAGGCAATGCGTTCAATGCTTTGCAAATTGTACTGAATCACCGACCAACCATAGTCGTTTTCGTTACATGCTTCAATCAAGTCGTTTATTTGGTTGGATCGACCTTCAGCTTCTACAATGTAAACGCCTTCTCTTTTACTTTTGGATACATAACCATGCAATAGCAGTCTGTTTGCTACTGAGGAGGCAAAATCGGCAAAACCAGCCGCTTGGTTACTGCGTACCAGAATACTAACTTTAAACATAGGGGTTTAATTTGATGGTTTAATTAAGTTGTTTAGTGTGTCAAATGTATGGTATATTTTCTATAATCAAAAGGTGAAGTAATAATTTAAGCTTATTAAGTATTACTACGTATGTCATTATTAGGTATTATTACGAAAATACTGCTAGAATGAGGGATGCAGTGAGGCAAATGTAACGATTTTGTTTATATGAAATCTATTGTTGATGAAATTTTTACATCGATAACCTTTTTTAATCCTAAATTCTTCTTTTAACGGGGCTTTGCAACTCAAAAAGGTCCTAAGCATTCAGGGAAGGCGTTCTTGAAACTTACGTTAATTCGCCTTAAGTTGTTTGAATATTTGCTCATTTTCATGCGGAACAGGTTCATTTATTCTTACTTTTGGTCGATTTTAAATTAAAGTGTTATGTACAAAGCAGAAATTCACACCTCTAAAGGAATTATGAAAGTTAACTTTTACGAAGAAGATGCACCTCAAACCGTTGCAAACTTCGTAAAACTCGCCAACATGAACTACTACGATGGCCTTGCCTTCCATCGCGTTATCCCCGATTTTGTGATTCAGGGCGGTTGCCCATATTCCATCGATATGTCGGATCCTCGCGTTGGAACAGGTGGACCCGGTTATGCTATCGATTGCGAACTCGACGGCGATAATCAGCATCACGATCGGGGCGTTCTATCCATGGCTCATGCCGGAAGAAATACCGGAGGCTCGCAGTTTTTTATTTGCCACAGCCGAAAAAATACTGCCCACCTCGATCGGAATCATACATGTTTTGCAAAGGTGTACGAAGGCTTGGACGTGATAGACGAAATTCGCGCCGGCGACCGCATTGAAAAAATTATTATCCTCGAAGCTTAAGAATATCAATATGAGTAGTTACCAGTTAAATGGAAAGATTTACGAGATTCTACCCCTCGTTCAGGTAAATGATAAGTTTAAAAAACAGGAATTCATCCTCGAAAAAATGGAACAGGTAGGAAATTTCCCTTCAACCGATTATATCAAGTTCCAACTTACCCAAAATCGAACTAACCTGATGAGTAATTTCAAGGTGGGCGACGAAGTGGAGGTAAGTTTTAACATTCGTGGAAACAAATGGGTAAGCAACGATAAGGTGAATTATTTCACCAACCTGGATGCTTGGAAAATAGAAGGAAAAGGTAACGGAACCAATCAACCCGGAACCGAACCACCGGCACCCGAATATAATCCTGGCCTCGCTCCACCCGACGATAACAACGACGATTTATTGCCATTCTAAATCCTTAATTAATAAACTATGAACAAATTGAAAACAATGGCTTTAGCCATTTTTGCAGGAGCTTTGCTCTTGACATCTTGCGAAACCAACTCCGGCGAATCCGCCAGTACACCCAAAACGGTGGAACTAACTAACATTACCGATAGTGCTAGTTATGCACTGGGTGTAAACCTGGCTCATTCACTTTTGGATAATGGTTTTGAGAAAATTAATCCTGAAATCATGTCGGCTGCTTTGCACCAAGTATATGCTGCAACTCCCACCATTATTGATTTGGAGCAAACCAACGAGATTATTCAAAACTATCAAATGGCATCGGTGGCGATGGCTGGTGAGTCGAATCGAGTGGAATCGGAGACTTTTTTGGCCGAAAATGCTGCCAAAGAGGGAGTTATCACTACTGCCTCCGGGCTTCAATACAAAGTGGTTACCGAAGGAAATGGTCCTCTCGCACAACCGGGCGAAACGGTTGTAGCTCATTACCATGGTACGCTCATCGATGGACAAGTTTTCGATAGCTCGGTCGATCGGGGTACTCCTTTTGAATTTCCATTAGGTCAAGGTCGCGTGATTCGCGGTTGGGACGAAGCATTTTCGCTCATGCCCAAAGGCTCGAAGTGGATCATTTACCTTTCTCCCGATTTAGCCTATGGCGATAATCCTCGTCCAGGAGGCTTAATTGAGCCCGGAATGGCCTTGATTTTCGAGGTTGAATTACTCGATATTAAACCGGTTACCAAGTAAATTAACGTATTTATAGGTTTGATCTTTGCTTGATTTGCAATTGTTTAAGTGTTTTAGATCAGCAGAATTGAACTATTTTTCAAAAAAAATCCTTTCGTTGGTTACCGAAAGGATTTTTTTTCGTCTGTTATCTTTCGATCTTTGAATAAGTAGAATCTAATTTTAATCCATCAAGCATGAATACTCTCCAAAAAGTAAGCCTTTTGCTTCTTATTCCGATTTTGTTTTTTCAGTGCAAATCGACCGATACGGCTCTTCGCTCCAATTCTCCTTCCGGAGAATCTCCTAAGCTGGTGAATCAATATGATTCGATCAGTTATGCCTGGGGAGTCAATTTTGCCGATTTCCTGAAAGGCTATCACTACGATTCGATCGATTTGGATCTCATGAAAAAGGGATTTGCCGATGCCTTCGCATCCGATACCTTACCCATGCCCATCGAGGAGGTGAAAGCAATGATTCGTGCTTATGGCGAGGTAATCGTCGATCGGGCTGTGCAGTTCAACGATTCAATCGGAAAGCTATGGATAGCCGATTATGCTCAACAGGACGGCGTAACCGCTTTGCCCTCCGGAATGTACTATGAGGTATTGAGCGAAGGTTGGTCTGAAAAACAGGTTCAAGTGGGTGATCGGGTAGTGGTGCATTACCAAACCTGGACGGTTGATGGGACCTTGGTGGACAGTTCCGTAGAGCGCATGAAACCTTACGATTTTGCTTTTGGAGCCAGCGAACTGATTAAGGGTTGGGAAGAAATTATTCCGTTGATGCACGAGGGCGATAAATATAAGGTAGCCATTCCTCAGGAGATGGCCTACGGTCGAACCGCACCAATGCCGGGCATTCCGCCAGGTTCTACCTTGATTTATGAAATTAAAATTTTGGATATTAAGTCGGTAAGCGGCGACTAACAACTTTACCAATTGGGCTGGCTATATAAGTTTGGGGGTTAAATGAAGAATAAATTTTGCGAGAGATTTGATCTCCTCTTCAAATACTCGCTGTAAATCTGATCTTGATCGGGAACGATGGCCATCGTCCCTGGTAGGAATTTTTTACAATGTTCGATTAATTGCCCGGCAATCCCTTTTTGCCGATAGTCCGTTTCAGTTGCGATAAAGCTAACCAAGGTTTGCGGAAGAAAATCCATGAGACCCGTTCGATTGGCAATTAAACCACCTACTAGTTGTTCATCGGCAAAAGCAATTAAAACGATTCCTCCATGACTATAGGAACCTCTTAGGAGAGAAGCATCTTTTAGGGCATAGGTCATTGCCTGATGGATATGCTGTTTCAGTTGAGGTGTAGGTTCGTAGTGCAGCAACATAAACTGCGTCAGCTCTGCTTTTCTTTTGGAAGTAATCGGCTGGTACGAACTATAAACCTCAACCTTTAAATTGGATAGTTTTAATTCCATTTGGGTCGAATTTTAAAAGGATGCTACTGATTGAGTAGCTCAAATGTAAGGATTAAGTCTGAAATAAAACAGACTCAACTATGCCTGATTGTTATTTTTATCTTATTTGATAATCGTTTATTGTCAACGACTTACTCCTGCTTTCGATACACCTGGGATTTTATTAATGCGACTCAATAGTACGTCTAAATGTTCCGGATCTTCGATTAATACTTTCAAGATTCCTTCGAAGTTTTTCCCTTTAGCTTCAAGGTTAATCGATCGCAAGCTGATTTTTAAATCCTTGTGAAACTCGGAGGAGATATCGCTCATGATGCCAACTCGGTCGGAACCTTGAATTCTGATTTCTTCCTGAAAACTTTCAACCGATGAGTGCCAGCGAACCTGAATTTCGCGGTATCCGTAGCGTTCCGACATACGAATGGCATTATTGCAGTTTTTCCGATGAATGGATACTTCGCCCGATAAAGTTACGAAACCAACAATGGTATCGCCTTCGGCCGGAGTGCAACAACGAGCCATCCGGTAGTTGAGTCCTTCGAAGTCTTTGTTCTCGAACAGAATTAAATCACTTTTTTGTTGTGCTTGTTGCCTTTCTGGTTGCTGGAGTACTTTTTCTTCTTCGTTTGATTTTAGAGGTTGCTGAATAAACTGCTTAATGGTAAGCAAGTCGATGTGCTCGTGCGCTACATCATGATAAAAATCGATAGCAGTTTTGTATTTGAAGTGCTTAATGATCTGGTTAATAAGTGTATCGTTGTAGTGAATTTTCCAATTCCGAAACTTTCTTTTAACCGTCGCTTTACCCTCTTCGGCTTGTTTTAAGCGAATTTCATTCAGCTCTTTTTTAATTCTGGCTTTCGCTTTGGCGGTAACCACAAACGATAACCAATCTTGTTTGGGTTTTTGATTCTTCGATAGGTTGAGTTCAATTTGATCGCCATTTTTGAGCTCTTGCCTCAAGGGCACCACGCGCTTATTCACTTTCGCTCCCACACATTTCGCACCTACCTCGCTGTGAATTTCGAAAGCAAAATCGAGTACGGTTGCTCCTTTGGGTAATTTGACCAAATCTCCTTTTGGAGTGAAGACAAAAACATCCTCGGAATAGGCGTTCATTTTGAAGGTATCCAGCACATCGATTGCGCTGGTGTTGTTGTCTTCTAGTACTTCACGAAAACTGGTGAGGAGCTTGTCGAGTTGCTCCTCGCTCGATTCACCTTTGTATTTCCAATGGGCTGCAAATCCTTTCTCTGCAATGTCGTCCATCCGCCGGGTACGAATCTGAATTTCTACCCAACGTCCAATGGGACTCATTACGGTTGTATGGAGCGATTCGTAACCCGATGATTTGGGAATCGAAATCCAATCGCGTAATCGTTTCGGATTGGGAGGGTACACATCGGTTATGAGCGAGTAGGCTCGCCAACAATCCGATTTTTCGTTCTTAGGTTTACTTTCCAAAATGATTCGGATGGCAAAGGTGTCCATTACCTCTTCAAACTCGACTTGTTGAGCTTTCATTTTTCGGTAAATGGAATGGACGCGTTTGGTTCTCCATTTTGTTTCGAACTTCAACTTGGCATCGTGAAGCGATTGTTCAATAGGCTTGATGAAATTATTGACGAACTCGCTTCGCAAATGCTGGGTGTCTTCTAACTTTTTATGAATGCTCAGATACGTGGTAGGCTGGGTAATTTTCATCGCCAAATCGTCGAGCTCTCCTTTCATGTTGTAGAGTCCTAGTCGGTGTGCCAAGGGCGAAAAAAGATAAGTTGCTTCGAGGGCCATTCGCTCGCGTGAATTGACCGGAAAAAGTTCTATGTTTCGGAGCTTGTATAGGCGGATGGCAATTTGAATTAGCAAAACCCTTACATCCGAAGCCAAACTCAAGAGGAATTTACGGAGGTTATCGCTTTGCAAACTGTGGTAATTCCGCGAAGTTTCGGTTATACGATTTAAATCGCCAATGATAGTAGCGGTTTGTTTCCCGAACTTTTCTTCCACACTTGCTAAAGATAATTTTCCCTGCTGAACGGGTTTATAAAGCAGCGTGCAAACAATCGAGGTGGTTGCTAATCCAATTTCCTCTACCACGATGCTCGCAACTCCTAAGGGGAAGAAAACGTAAGGTTGTCCTTGGTTGTCGCGTTCGTCTTTGTAGATTTCTAAAATTAGGTCGGTTGCATTCCGGATTATCTTCAGGTCGTCGGCCGTTAAAAAGGGCTTGCATAATTGCAAGAGGTTTTTGTATCGAGCCAGTATATCTTTTCGTTCTGTTGTAGTGTCGAGGCGGTTGTTCATGTTCGTATTAAAATGAGGGGTTGAAGGAGAGGCTGTTTTCTCCGGAATAGTCGAGGAAGAGCTTGCCTCTACGATAATAATTTACTTTGGCCTTGATTTTTCCATCGATTACAGGAGGTGGTACATCGGTATGGTAAAACAAGTAGCATTCTTTGCCATGCTTATCGGCGACAATGAATATTTGTCGGGTGGTTTTATCTTCCCGCTGAAACTCCGCTTCGCGTAAGAAGGTAAATTCATACTCTTTTCCAATTTCATAATCCGGATAGGCTGGTTCGAGGTAATATTTGCCACGCACCGGCTCCTGGATAATGAGTGCGCGAATTCGGTCGCCTTTATGGAATTGATAATCCTCGTAAAATTTTTTACGCAAATAATGCAGAGCATTTTGTTCGTCTTTTAGTACGAAGAACTCGCGATTTTCGCCAATACTGGTCAATCCGGTGATGCGAAACTGATAAAATTCTCCTTTTTGCAAATGGTCGTATGAACCGGTAAAAATCGGAACAGAAAGGACTAATTGTCCGTTGCGAATGCGTTCTATCTTTAGGTCGATTTCTTCTAGTAAGCTGTTTTTAAGGTGCTTGGGTAGGATTGCTTGAGCTTCTCTTCCAAAAATATCTTTCACTCGAATGAATGTTTCTGTTTCGCCCCAAGAATTGACAATCTTGCGGTGTTCAACTATTTTAAAGGGATAAATAGCTCCTTCGCGATAATGCGGATGATGCGGTTCCAGCTTAACCTTCCCCGTGCAGCTAATTTTCTCAACTTTACAGGAATAATAATTTCCTTCTTGCAAGAGATAAGGCTCATAGTAACGGGCTTCGATGAGGTGTTTCTTATCGTTTGGAGCCAACACAACCCAATAGATTTCTCCTTCCAGGTCCACTTGTTTGTAGAATAAAAAACGATACGATTCACCTTCCTTTAATAACATAAGCCTTAAATAAACGCTCTAAAATAGGGCTTTTCCATCATACTTTTGGTCGAAAATATTAATCTAAACTTATCGGCAGAAATAAATTCTTTCTACTAAGTTTGGACTCCGAAAATTGAAACGTTAAACAATGAATAGAGTATTAGTAATGAACGGCGGGGGAGATGCCCCCGGATTGAATGCAGTAATTCGTGCTATTGTGAAAAGAGCCCAGCTTGCCAAGAATTGGCAGGTTTTGGGTAGTATTCAGGCTTTTAATGGGATCTTGCGCGAGCCCATGGAAATCGTTGAATTAGATGAAAAGGCGGTCGCCGGAATCCATTATCGTGGCGGTACTATTTTGGAAACAACCAATAAAGGAGGTCCATTTAACTGGCCTGTTAAAAATAATGATGGAACCTGGGGATCGGTCGATCGCTCCGACGATTTGATTAATCGATTGAAATACCTGAACATCGATGCCGTCATCAATCTTGGAGGAGATGGAAGTCAGCGTATTTCGCATGCTTTGTACAAAAAAGGATTGAATATTATTGGAGTGCCGAAAACCATCGATAATGATTTGTCGGCAACCGATAGCACATTCGGGTTTCAAACGGCCATTCAAATTGCTACCGAATCGGTCGATAAGTTGGTAACAACCGCAGCGAGTCATAATCGGGTGTTTATCCTTGAGGTGATGGGCCGCGATGCCGGTTGGATTGCACTCAATGCAGCTGTGGCAGGTGGTGCAGAAATTTGCCTGATTCCCGAAATTCCATACGATATCAATAAGGTTTTAAGTGCCATTGAAGCTCGTTTCCATAAAGACCGTGGCTTTGCCATCATCGTAGTCGCCGAAGGCGCTCGTCCGATCGATGGAAATCAGCATACCATTTCCGAGATAGAAGTTGGCTCAGCGCATGTGCGATTGGGTGGAGTTGCCGGAAAACTATCGCAAGATTTGAAAGATGCCGGTTGCCGTTACGGAATTCGTGAAACCGTCTTAGGTCACATACAGCGCGGTGGAGTTCCCATTGCTTACGATCGGGTGCTGGCCTCCCAATTTGGGGTGAAGGCTTTTGAAATGGTTCTGGAACAGAAATTCGGCCGGATGGTTTCCTATCGTCATCCGCGAATTATCGATGTAAGTCTGGAGGAAGCTATTGCGGAGCCAAACCTTGTAACCCTCGATACAGCGCTCATGAAAACCGCTCGTGGTTTGGGTATTAGTTTTGGCGATTAAGAACTTGCTGGATGAATACCTGCTTTGTCAAACGACCTTTTTTTTGATAGGACTGGGTATTTCTTCCGAAGGTAGTTTTTGTTCTCATTGAAAAATCAACATCGAATCCATGAAAAAAATAGTGTTAGGATTAATAGCTGTTATCAGTTTATCCCTCGCAGCTTCAGCTCAAGATGGGAATCGAATCGTTGCCGATCTCGATAAGCCCGAAGAATTATTAATAGCACCGGGCAGCCTGTATGCTTATAACCGTTTTATATTTCGCGAGAACACTGCGGAAAAGTTTGAACAAATGCAGGTGATTCAACAAAAGGATTCGTACTTTTTATTGTGTCAAGGAAGTGAAACAGGACATATCCTCGCTTTTGAACTGATGGAAGAGAAAAATAAACTCTATTTGCCGCAAGAAGCAAGCCTTCATGTTTGTACCGAGGGAGCTGTTTCGGCCACTGCTTTCATTTGGGACGAGGATGCTATCACTGCCTGTTCAAAAGGGGAATATAAAAAATATTAAGCAGTTACTTTTAATGAAATGCAACGCAGGGTGATTCAACGAATCGCCCTGCTTTTTTATTTTTTAGAATGAAATAAGATACGTGAAGGATAGATTGAATACTCGGTTTTCGAGGGTTCGGTAATCTTCCGGGACTTCGACTCCTTCCAACCATCGGTTAAGGTCGCGCAAGCCCATGTTGTAGCGCAAATCGATAAGCAGTAAACCGGGGCCGGAATCGTAGGCAAATCCTCCTCCAAATCCTACTCCCAAGTCCCAACGGTTTGCCTCAGCCAGGTTTTGATCGGCGTTTGGCAACCAATAGTCGTCGAAATTGAGGTCTGTTGAGAGCTCGGTTTGTACTTCTTCATTGGGGTAGTATTGGGTGAGTTTGAAATTTTCGGAACCTCCCAGCCAATAGGAAAAATAAGGTCCGGCGTTCACATACATTCTTACACCGCCTCCACCAAAATGTTGTTTCAGGAGAACCGGTATTTCCACATAGTTTAATGCGATGGAGCGATGGCCTTTTTGCCGGTAATCGATGGTATCGAAATTCAAATCGAGCCTGCTCCCTTTTCTCGAGAATAGCACCTCGGTTTGAATGGCAAATCCATTATTGAATTCCAAAACACCAACAGCTCCTCCTGCAAAGCCCAAAAATTGGCTGTTCGTAAGATGATCGTCGTTGTATTGATAGATTGCCTGCGTGATGCTCGACATGTTTAGTCCGGCTTTAGGTCCGAAATAAAAGCGTTGAGCCTGCGTATAATGAATTGAAAATAAGCTAAGTAGGCTTAAGATAAGAGCAAATTTTTTCATGGCAGTATGGCTTTGAATACAATTTCTAAAAATATACTTTTTAAGCATTCTTCGTCGTGTTTTTCGAGCTTCTGCCCCTGTTTTCATCCTTCTTGCTTCCTCGATTTCTTGGCGGTTTCACGCAGAGTGGATGTTTGTTCCATTAACAAAAGCTTAATTAGGAGCTACTTAAATTTTGATTTATAATTTGACACAATTTGAAAGCGCGTTTATTTGGATAATTCGAAAACACACGCTATTTTTGCGCCGCATTTAAGTTCTTTAAAAAAGGGGAAATTCCAGAGCGGTCAAATGGGGCAGACTGTAAATCTGTTGGCTAAGCCTTCGGAGGTTCGAATCCTTCTTTCCCCACCTTTTTTAGAATTACCAAGTAAGCGGGAATAGCTCAGTCGGTAGAGCATCAGCCTTCCAAGCTGAGGGTCGCGGGTTCGAGTCTCGTTTCCCGCTCACATTGCAAGAGGTCTTAGGTTTCTAAGACCTTTTTTTATGCCTTATCCTGTCCTATTCTGTCTCCGAAAACCACCGAAAATACTTGCATTCTTCGATAGCCTCCCGGTAAAATTCGGTGTCGTTGTATCGGCGATGAAGCAAGGTGAAAAATTTTCGGTATTCGATAAGCAAATCGGGGTTGTGCGTGCCGGCTTCTTCGAAATACTCTACTTGCTCGCATTTGGCCGCCAGAAACAAACAGCGAGCTTTTAATTCAGTAGCGGAAGCGTTGCGATAGGCTTCCACATAATACAGCTTTGCCAGCTCGATGGCCGATGGAGGTTCAAATGCTTCGGATTGCTCGCTTCGCATAGCTAAGGCTTTAAAAGAATCGGGTAAGGAATATGCATCTAATTTGGGTTCTTCGTGAGTATCGGAATGTTTGTATTCAAAAACTCCTTCGCTTTGCCAAGGGTAAAATGAATCGTATTGGTAAATGTTCTTGTAACTGCCTGTTAAGGTGTGAGCATTTCCTACATGACTCAAATGATAAAAGAAATTTCCCAGCGCTAAAGCTGCTTGTGCTTTTGCCTCTGGCGAAAACTCTCCGTGAAGAATGGAATCGTGTGCAATCGCCTGATTAACAATGTCTAACTTCGATAGATAAGGGAAGTCAGGGTCGCTCAAATCGCAATCGTTACAATCGCTGATACGCGACTCAAAGGGGTTGGCTTCTGCTCCGTAGGTGTATGCAAACATTTTTAGATTCGAATTTTCAACTTGTTGGAACGATTCTCTCGCGTCCAAAAACTGAAACTCGTTCAAAGAGAGCGTGCCAAAAACTTCATGAAAATCGCCAAGAGTCATCGGATAGTATTGGAGAAATCGTTCCTGAAAGGGCGTTTTGGGAACTTCGTTTAGCCAATGATACTCTCTATAAAGGTCTAACTGGTTTATTGCTTCAGTTTCAATACTGAACCATGGTGGAGAAAGCGCCCACTGGCATAGTTCTGCGTTTCGGGTTTCGCCGGATCGATAAAATAGCAATCCCATTTTTAGGATGATGAACTCCCTTAAATTTTCCCGAATACGATTCGATTCAAGCGAATCGCAGCTGGCCAAATCTGCCAGGAAGTTTGTCTCCAGCTCTGTTTCGACAGGACCGCTTAAGGTATTGTACTGATGAGCCATTTCAATGGCCAATACTTGTTCTTTCAGCAGAGGCAAATGCTCCGTCCTTCGTTTAACTCTTTTCAAAAAGTAAGTCATCCCTTCGGTGTCACCAATGAGGAAGTTCAGGTAAGCAGCAGCAAGTTCCCACTTGGGCGGATTAAGCGTTTTTTTCTTATCGGTAAAATGCGATTCATCGTCGGCCAGAATAGACACCAATTCACTCAAATCCTTGACGTAACTTTCTTTGGAGCCAGAAACGAGTTGTTCCCGCAGACCCCAATCTTCTTTCTCCACACTTTCGTATGAGTTTATCCAACTAAATCGAGGAGGAAGTAGTAGGTCTTCGGCCAACTCGAGCTCATAACTTAACAAGGTTTCCAGAGCTGGCGATTGGGAATCGATGGCTGCAATTGCTCGCATCGCCTCAAGTCCATGACTATTGGGAAGTGAGGCGAGCATGAACCAAATAGCGATTTCTTCTTCGTCGGATTGGCAAAGCTGAAGCGCCTCCCGAAAAGCATTTTCATCTTGCCACCGAATGCTCAACAGAACTTCGTTTCTGCGGCTGGGACAGTTTAAATAGACTTGAGCAAAATGATGAATGGATTGTGGATGCTTCCCTAAGTGCTGAAGAGCTCCGGCTTTATTCGATAAGGCCCAGTAATCAATAAAATCCTCTTCCCAATATGGTTGCAGATAAGTGTCGAATGCTGTTATGACTTCCTCGTAACGTTTTCGGTAATGATTGAGTCGAATAATTTGATAGGCGTATCGCTTTTTTATGAAAGACGATTTGGTATTACTATAGTTTGCTTTGGCCTCCTCGATGAATTTACCTAATTCAACAGTATCGCGTTCTGCATCCCAATAATAGGGATACCAGGTAGCATGAGGTTCGGTTCGTTTTGCAAAAAGTAGATAATCTCGCGTTTCTTTTTCCTTCCTCTTTTGCAAAAGGCTAATGAGCTTGTTTTCAGTTTCTTTACCCTGAGAATGAATTAATTGTTGTTGTAGATGCTCGTAGTCCGAATTAAAAATCAGCGTCCGAATTTCATCCATCGACGGAATCCCGCCGAAATAGTCGATCCAGGATTGGATATTAATTTCCTGTGCATCAAAAGTATGATCGAAAGGAGAAGGGATTTTGTCCAGTATATCCAGTTTAGCCGGATCGAGCAAGGAATAGAAGAACTCTTCGCGGTTGGGATCTTCGTAGCCGGCACAACCCAAGCTCATGCTTACCGGCTTTGCGATTAGTGAAAGGCTAAGGAAAAGCCTGATATACAGTTTCCAGTTCATCGATGCTAAAATGGTTAAATAGGTTTTGGTGATAATGGTAAACTCCAATAGTTCGGAAAGTAAGGTTTGTGTTGTTGATTGTTTTTGCCGCATGAACAAGGGTATCAGGGATAACTGATTCGAGGCGGATTAAATCATACTTATAAACTGGAATGCCTGCGATGAATCCATCTTGCTGAAGTTGCCATAAGAAGTTTTCCAGTTGCTTTGCTTGCTTTCTGAGCTCCGGTTGTTCCTCGTCTAAAGATGGAATTAACTGGATGAGTTCACCATCGCGAAAAAGAACTCCCCAGCTAAAAACAGGTAGGACTAGATCGAGCGGGAGCGGATAGCTTGTTTCTGGATGAAGGTATTGACGGAGAGTTTGATGACTAAAAATTGCGTTTTGTGTTTCCAGTTTACCCACTGGATCGAGGTTATAGGCCATGAGCATTCCGCGGTCGACCGGTGGTATGCCGGTAATTTCGGGATATTTTACCTGATGGAGTCGGATGGTGGCCGATAGTTGGATGTCTTTTTCTTTTAATGCACTGCGGATAGTGTCGAGAAATAGGAAATAGGATGGACGGGTTGATTCGTTCCAGTCGCAGTCCATTTGAATCTCTTTAGGTTGAATACCGGCTTCGAGCGATAGCTTATCGATTAGAAGTAAGGTTTTATTTGCCAGGTTATTAAGTTCGTCGGGCGGAAGGTTTATGAAGGTTCGCTGGGTAATAAAAACACATGGAATCCAATCAAAACCGGAAGAAGGAATCTCTTTGAATTGAACGGGTGCGACCGGAATAGCTTGTCGGGTGGGGTAGGACCAATCGATGTCGAAGTACCGAATGTAAACCCTTTCAATTCGAAGTTGATGAAACGAGGCATAGTCTGCACTGTCTAAGTTAAATTCCGATTGCCAGAAGTATATGGTCCGTTTGGAAGAATTTTCTGAACAAGCGGGTAGCCCAACGACCAGTGTTAGTAGAACGATCAGAAAAGTGCGATAAAATTTGCTTCTCAGCATGGGCTTTACATTTCGATGATGTTTCGTTTTCTGTGGCTTAAAGTTAAGAAAGACATGCTGTAATAAGCCAAAGGTTCCTTCATTTTTTGCTGAACCGGAAGTATTTCGTAAGAAAAAAACTTGAATCCGTAGCTTAATTCGCGTAACTTAAGGGAACTAAAAAAAGGAGGTTATTATGCAAACCAATCGTCGCGTGTTGTATAAAGGCTTATTGATTTTTGCCTTGTTTAATTTTATTGGCTACTTGCTTTTTGCCGCTGTCGCCTTTGTTATGTCTTGGATTGGCTTAAGTTGCCGATGCTTCGACTATACCGCAGCCATTATAGCCGGGGTTGCGCTTGTCGCTTTTGTAGCTTGCTGGTATACCACTTGCCGGGGAGAATTTCATGCCAATTCCCAATAAGTAGTCGCGATAAGCAAGGGAGTTAGCTTATCCGCAGCATTTATCGTTCATGGGAGCGTGCATCTCGGTTTTTTCGCGTATTTCTAATTTTTCCTGTTTGGGGCTAACAAAGGGAATTCCGAGACTCAGTCCACGGAGTATAAAGAGAATGCCTAAAACAACGATGAATGCAGGCACAAGTTTGCTGAGTTTCTTTCTTAACGAACCCTGAACAAGGTTTCCTAAAATGGAAAGAGCAAAAAGAGCCGGTCCGGTTGCCAAACCGAAAATAATCATGTAAATACTTCCACCGGCTACGCTGTTGGTGTTGATTGCACCGGCCAGCGCTACGTACACCAAACCACAGGGTAATAATCCATTTAGCAAACCAATGGTGAACAGTCCATGCAAAGAGCTTTTCTCAAAAAGTTTTCGGAAGGAGCCAATCAGTTTGGCTACGGGTCCTGAAAATAAATTATCGAAGTTGATTCCATTTTTGAAAAAACCGGGCAGTACTACCGAGCTAATCATGGCCACTCCAATGAAAATAGAGGCCCATAATTGTAAGCCTGCCAGCTCAAGCCCTTTTCCGAGCAGCCCAAAAATGGCTCCCATGATTCCGTAGGTAAGGGTTCTTCCCAGATTATACAAAATACTTCCGCTAATCTTTTTCCACCAGGAATCTTGCGATAAAGGCAAAGCCACGACAATGGGGCCACACATGCCTAAACAATGCAAACTCCCAATTAGCCCTGTCATGAGAGCTGCTAAGTACATTTCTGTCATTTGATATACACTTTTGTTTCCTGATAATAACTGACCCCAAGGTGTTGGTAATCAATTTTAACGGTGTAGTGCCCGGGAATGAAATTGCTTTTGGGTAATCGAACAATCCGGCTGTTCGAGGGCTCCACGGTTAGTTGGATGTCTTTGTCTTCCAACGAAGGACGATAAAACCAGATGTTCGCTTTGAGCTCCATCGGATTGAAAAAATCTTGAAACGCAACGCGAACTGAATCCTTAGTTTGCTGGATAAGAACGGGTTTGGAAAGGGCTTCTGCCGCCTGTCGTTTTTCAATCTTGTTTTGATAAACAATGGCTTGTGGGTAGTAGTCGTCTTCTACTAAATCGAAATCGACTTGAACCATATTGTAAACCATGATGAGAATAAAACTCATGAAAAGAACGATACCTACCACCAGACCTGTTCCCCAATTCCATTTAATGTTCATCTACTTTTTTTGTTATATTGTCTCTTACGACGATTATCAATTGTATTCAAGGATAGGACAAACGATTAATCCTATTCGCCAAAACGCTTAATTCTTTTCATCAAGTTTATTCGGACCAACAAAGGTTACCGGATATTTGCGAATCAACTTATCCTGATTATAAATGCCGACTTTGATACGATTCTTCGATTGCGTTAAGTTTGCTTTATCGATAATGACGAAGAAACGTCCTTTTAGCCTTTCGCCTCCCGGAATGAGTAAGTCGGTTGCAATTAGCTGGATCTCACCTGCAGGTTCCTCCAGCTTTAAATTCAGTTGAATATCTTCGTTGAATCGGTTCACTACATCAATTTCGTACACATTACTGTAAGCTGATTCTCCATATTCCTGATACAAGGTTCCGCGACTGACGTAAAATCGTCCCGTTTCCAAGCTTCAGCGCGAAATAGGAACATGGAGCTAACAATAACCATGAGTATTCCTAGAACAGCATTATAAGCAATGGTTTCTGGGAGTTCATAATCTTACGAATACCCGAGCTAAGATTTCCACTCTCAGAGTCGTAACGAATAAGTCCTTTTGGTAGTTGATGTTTTCCATCACGGTGTCGCAAGCGTCGATACAAGCAGTACAATTGATGCATTCGAGCTGGGTTCCATTGCGGATATCGATGTTAGTCCGGACAAGCTTGCACCTGGGCACTGACCAATCGACACAGTTCTCCCTTTTCAGCTTAATTTTCAGTCTTCGCCAGATTTAGCGGCCCCCGCCAGTTCTCCACGTAAATAATCGTAAGCCACAACAATGGATTGCTTGTCGGAAGGCAGCACTCCTTGCTAATCGACCATAGGGAGCAAACGATAATACACACCTGTTGTTCGCGAAGAAGGCAAATGCAAAATGAATAATCCACTTCAAATCAAGATACTGGCTACCAGTAGCTTGGTGTCGTAGGCGAATCCGGATTGGTAAATGTCGAGCATTCGCTCTGCACCACCACAATATATTGGAAGCCGTTGTTCCAATGGCCAGAGAAACCAGGATGAAAGAAAGTGTTTGAGTGTCTTTTTAAAGATTTTGGAGGCCGTTCTGAAGGCTTGTTTGTTGAGTCGCTTTTGAGCAGGGGCATCTCCTTCGATTAAATGCTCAATTCGGCGATAAATAAATTCCGCGAAAACGGTCTGTGGGCAAGCCCGGCCGCAGAAAGTCGTCCGTAAATAACAGTAAACAAAACGATAAAAACGATGATAGATATTATGAGGCTGAGGACAAACAAATACAAATCTTAGGCCAGAAGATTACTCCGAACAAGATAGATTTGCGCTCAGAAAATATTCAGTAAGAAAAGTGGTTCGCCATTTACTTTAAAATTAGGAGTAAGAAGAACAAGGAGTAAATGAAGATGGCCACTGCATGGCGATAGGTCGTCAATTTGCCTTTCGGCTTTTTCGGATATACCCACACGCGTTTGCCTTCGGAATCGACGGTGCTAATGCGATCGCGGAATCCGGGTTTATCTTTTTCTTTAGTAGTGCTAGTTGATGGTGCCATAGTTAGGAATAAAAAAGACCGGGAGATTCAGTTAAAGAAATCTCCCGGTTTAAGGGTTAAGCTTGATTAGTAAGGCCAGGGAAGTTCTTCTCCTTCGGGTGCTTTGGGATTTGCCGGATTCGTACCATGAAGCGAAATCATGTAACTGATTACTTCCAGGCGCTGTTTGGCAGTAAATTGATCTTTGTAGGCGATCATTCCTTTTTCAATAACACCAACCTCTACAATGTGAAACATTTCTTCGAGGGTGTTTCCATGAATCCAGTAATCGTCGGTAATATTGGGGCCTACAATACCGGCTCCTGAAACCAGATGACATGCTGAGCAGTTTTTATCCCAGATTTCTTTACCGGCTTCGAGCGATTTGGAATCTTCCAGTAAAACCAGTTCAAATGCTTCTTCGACGGGTGCATTGGCAGCAGCCTTGGCCATTTCATTTTCGTATTCTTTTAACTGAACCAAGTCGTCGGCTTCAAAAATGAAGAGTCGATTCAGATAGATAACGGAAATAATAATGGTGATGTAGAATAACCATTTCCACCAGGGGGGCAGGTCGTTGTCGAGCTCCCGAATTCCGTCGTACACATGGTCTTTGATTAGTTTTTCATTGGTGAGGGTATCCAGCTCGTAATCGGGTTCATTGTTTTTATAGATATTTTTTTCTTCTGTCATGGCTAGTTGAGTTTAAAATTTAAGTCAAATCATTCGAAGCGTCGGTGTCTTTGTCCAAAGGCATGTTTTCGTAATAGTTCACATCCTCGCGGGGTAAGCGAATAACGTGAATCACGACCAGGATAAAGATGACGAGGAAGATGACCAGCATCACTGCAGAGAAGATGCTGGTTCCATTCATATCCCCGAATATTTGCGAAAAGAATTTCATAAGCGGATGAGTTTGAATTCGATTATTCTTTTTCCGTGTAAATATCGGTGCCAAGTCGTTGCAGATAGGCAATCATGGCAATAATCTCTTTCGTATCTTCTACTTGGATACCCGAAGCTCTCAGGCCTTCGGCAATTTCATGAGCTTGCTTTTGCAAATCCGCCACGGCTTGGTCGGCATATCCTTCGGGATAAGGAACCCCCAGCTTTTGCATTGCGATGATTTTTTTGGCGGTGAGCGAAATATCCAAATCGTCGTGGATTAGCCATGGATAAGGAGGCATGATGGATTGTTCGTTCATCTTTTGCGGATCGAGCATGTGGTTGTAATGCCATGCGTCGGGCTTATAATTGCGGGTGGTTTTAACTCCTTCGCGGGCTAAATCCGGACCGGTTCGTTTCGAGCCCCATTGGAATGGATAATCGTACACGTGTTCACCGGCTTTGGTGTATTCGCCATAACGCTCTGTTTCCGAACGGAAAGGACGTATCATTTGCGAGTGACAGGTATAGCATCCTTCGCGAACGTAAATATCACGACCTTCTAGCTCAAGAGGAGTGTAAGGTTTTACACTGGAAATGGTTGGGATGTTCGATTTGACTACAAAAAGAGGAACAAATTCGATGAGGGTTCCAATCAGGATAGCTATAAGCGACAAAATCGTAAAGGTGATTGGCTTCCCTTCGATTCGACGATGGAATCCTTCTTTCTTGTGGTGTACCTCTCTCGCCGGAGCTTCGTCTTCTTCGGTAGCGACAAATTTACCCGACTTAGCTGTTTTAACGAGGTTGTAAACCATTAAGATAACCCCTACAAAGTACATGGTTCCTCCGAAAGCGCGGATATAGTACATGGGTAAAATTTGGGTTACGGTATCGAGGAAGTTCGGGTAAGCGAGGAATCCATCGGCCGTGAATTCTTTCCACATCAAACTTTGTGTAAAGCCTGCGAAATAAAGCGGGATAGCATAGAATAATATTCCCAGGGTCGATAACCAAAAATGGGCATTAGCGAGTGGGGTAGAGAAGAGTTTGGTGTTGAATAAACGAGGGAACAACCAATACAACATACCAAAGGTTAACATTCCGTTCCATCCCATGGCTCCAATGTGAACGTGTGCGATGGTCCAGTCGGTGTAGTGCGAAATGGCATTAACACTTTTAAGCGAAAGCATTGGTCCTTCGAAAGTGGACATACCATAAGCGGTAATTCCGACTACAAACATTTTTAAAACCGGATCCTGGCGAACACGATCCCAGGCTCCACGCATGGTCAATAAACCATTGATCATACCACCCCACGAGGGTGCAATAAGCATAACCGAGAATACAACACCCAAGGCCTGAGCCCAATCGGGGGTTGACGAATAAAGTAAATGGTGTGGCCCAGCCCAGATATAAAGGAAAATGAGCGACCAGAAGTGAATAATCGACAGTTTGTAGGAATATACCGGTCGGTTGGCGGCTTTAGGGACAAAATAATACATCAACCCTAAATAGGAAGTAGTTAGGAAGAAAGCAACTGCATTGTGTCCATACCACCACTGCACAAAGGCATCCTGCACCCCGGCATAAATCGGATAGGCTTTGGTTAAACTAACCGGAATAGCTAACGAGTTGATAATGTGTAGAACGGCTACGGTAACCAAGGTGGCTATATAAAACCAAATGGCCACATAAATATGCGAAGTCCGACGCTTAATAAGAGTTCCGATGAGGTTCCATCCGAAAATTACCCAAACAATGGTTATCAGAATATCGATTGGCCATTCTAATTCGGCATATTCTTTACTGCTGGTAATTCCTAAGAGCAAGGTAACGGCAGCCAAGAGAATGATGGTTTGCCAGCCCCAAAAATGTAGTTTCCCCAGCAATGGACTGTACATGGGAGTTTTTAACAGTCGGGGAACCGAATAATAAATGGCCGTGAAAATACCGTTGCCCACAAAAGCAAAAACCACTGCATTGGTGTGTAGTGGCCGTAACCGACCAAAAGAGGTCATGGAAAAGTTAAAGTTTAACTCCGGCAGAAATAACTGCAATGCTGCCAGTAACCCAACGAGCATGCCCACCACGCCCCATAGTATGGTCGCTGTAGCAAAATGCTTCGCTAGTCGATTGTCATAAGTAAATTTTTCTAATCCCATAGTACTTAGTTTAGTTAATGAAGTTTGTCCGTATTCTTTGTTTTAGTTGTTGTTTCTGTTTCTGATTCAGTGTTTTCTTGTTCGCCAGCAGCTTTATCAGTGCCTTTTTTTAGGTCGTCGAATAAAATTCGCATCGATGGTGAGTAATCGTCGTCGTACTGCCCATTTCTAACTGCCCATATAAAAGCAAATAGAAATCCGCCAGCCACCACAATGCTCACAATAATCAATAAAAGAATGATCGACATGGACTCAACATAATTAGGTAGTTGATTGCAGAAATAGGTTTCTATTTTTACAAAAATCTCTGCAAGATATTGTTTTGTCCGCTTTTTTAAGCTCGATAAAGCTTATTTTAATTTAGAATCAATTTAGATAAACAAATGGCTTAATTGTCTGTTTGCTACCCTTTTAGGAATGTGGGGTGAGGGCGGTTAGCGACGCATTAAGGAGTTTAGGTAACATCCGTAGGTCGGAAAACAGTGGGGGCAAAATCGATTCACCTGCTGGCGATGGTTTGCAAAAAAAAAGGCAGAAAAGTAACTGCATACTTTTCTGCCTTTAAACGCTGGGGAGATTCAGTTTACAATACCTGAAACTTTTTCATGGTTACCTGAGTTCCTTGTGCGATTTTTATAAAATAGAGGCCACCGTGCAAGCTGCTAATGTCGAGGTGTTTCGATACTAAGTTTGCGGCAGGAGCGCTGCTTTTGAGAACAGATTTTCCTTGTAAATCGATGATTTCAATTTGGTAATCATCGGCCAGCGGACTCTGAATATCGATAATCAGTTTCGTATCCGCCGGATTTGGATACACGGAGAGATACGTTTCGTTTTGATCTTTAATGGATACGAGTGACGATAGGATGATTTTATTCGTTTGAAGAATCTCGTTACTTCCATCGTGCTGAACGAATGCTACCAGTTCGCAGTGTTCGAGCTGATAACCCTCGGTATCCACTGTAAAGCTGTAAGTAAAGGATTGATCGTTATCCCAAGTAATCGTGCTACCATTTCCGTCGGGATACATTTTACGGCAAACGGAATTGACTTCGGTTTGGTTGAACCAGTTTTCGGGAATGTGGGATTCGGTAAGGGCTGTGTGAAGAATTAAATCGCCTCCAAACCATGGGTTTTCTTCCTGAAGGGTAATCTCAACCGTAAATAAGCTTCCTTCTACATGGCTCGCAATTATATCCATGCTTACTACCGCAGGATAATCAATTCGTCCGAGGTAAAATTCTTCGTAGGCAGGATATAAGGACTCGGTGCTGCTTCCGCCTTCGTACAAATGCACTCCATCTACCCGACTGGTTGGGAAAGCTCCCACGTTGTAATAAGTTTCGCGGATACTTGCATCGGTGTTGACATATTCATCGCCGTTGTGGTATTTAATAATGGCCATGTCGAGATTATTCTCTTTTACTTCGTCGGCTCCCATAGCTGCTCCCGGACAATACACACACCAGGTTCCGGTGTGAATTTCCATCAACACTAAATCGCGCTCAATTCCACCTGGAACAGTCACCGAAGCTGCTGCAGAGGCGTGTGAATATCCTTCGCCCGGATAGTGGGCACGTACCTGAAAAGAATAGGTGTTTGGGTAAGGATTGTTTTCGATGAACTGTGTATTGAGGATGTTATTCAAATACCATCGCTCGTTTCGGGTTAGAAGGTAAGAGTCGGGAGTGCTTCCGGTTGGGGCATCCCAGCTAAGTTCAAGGTCAGGACTAATGAAATTTGCCGAAAAGTTCGCCGTCGCTTCGGGAGCTGTCATTTCGCTGAAGGCGATGTTATCGATGTAGAAATCGGAAACATAAGTTCCTTCCGACCATCCATAAAAATTGAGAGCGTCTAAAGCTAATAATCCTTCGGTTCCGAAGGTGCTTCGGCTGTATTTCCAGCTCCATACTTCGGTGTTATTCACGAAGAAGCTGGCAAAATCGTCGTCTAAGTCGATGATATAATAAATAGGCACCCAGCTATCGGCCAGGTAATTGAACGAGGCTGCTGCACCTCCGTCGCCATCGATTACGCCGGTTTGGTCGGGTAGGAAATAGGATTGGGTTGCCCATTCGGAGTTTAAACCATTGAAATCGCTCAGAAGATTGAAATAGGCCAGGTTATTGGCTGTTACGTACAGATCGAATTCCAGTTTATAGCGACCGGTAGTCAGGTTGCTGAACATGAGCACGATATCTTTTCCGCCTTGAATGTGTAAGGATTGGGTTCCACTTGATGCGAAAGTGCTGCTCACTAAACCGTCTTCGGAGCCAATTGCACCACTCCAGGTTCCCCACGGGAATCCCGACTGGGCAACAATTCCGGAGCCGGCCGTAAGGGTGTCGAAATTTTCGGAGAAGAGCACAGTTTGAGCCTGAGCACTTCCCAGGAGGAGCATCACACTCCAGAGCAGGAAAGTAAGTTTTTTGGTCATTTAGAAATGATATTGGTTGTACAAAAAAGAGGCTCATGGAAAGAGCCTCTTTAAAAAATCGTGGATTAGAACTTAACAAAATTCTCTTGAAAGTACTGCGTACCGTCGGTGTTATTCGCTGCGAGGTACTTTATTTCGATGCGATAATCGGAGCGACTAATGGTGCCAGCCAGCCCATCGGCCGATTCGGAGCCTTCGACTACATAATTATTTTGGTCGGGAAATACTTGCGTTGGAATGATTACATCGTTATCGACAATGTCGGCATACACGCGAATGTTGAAAAATTGCAGGTTGGAAAAACGTGGGAACCAAATACGATTGTTAACATTCTCATCTACTTCGATTTCGAGCTGATAGTCGGCATAGGTAACGTTCGGATTCGTGAGATTGAGTTTGGTAACATCGAAGAGTCGGTTAAACTTCGACATTTCGTTTTCTACAATAACCAGACGAGTTGCTGTGGCTTCATTACCAGATTTATCGGTAACAATATATTCAACCGTGAATTCACCCACTTCGATGGTTGCTCCAACACCCATGTAAATAAGTTCGCCGTAGGCATTGAAATAATCTTCTTCAAGCGTATCGATGTTGTTGATGATCTCGATGGTTAGGTCTTCGTTTACGTCCCGATTGTCGTAAACCGAGATGCCAAATTCGGTGTAGCGTTCGTTAAGCTTAAGCAGCAATGTTTCGGGTCCCTCGAGAACGATGACCGGAGCTACTTGATCGCTATCTTGGCAAGATTGAAAAGAAATGGCTGAAAAAATCAGGCCGAGCATCAGGATGGAAAAGAAGGTTTCCTTACGTTTCATTTTAAATTAGTTTATGTGTTTTGATTCGATAGTCCGTTTCAGTTTTTTTAAGGCTGACTCCTCGTGTTTCAAAGTGCCGGAATCAGCTTACTTAAAGCAACTACCAAAGCTCGTAAAAATAATTTATTTTCCTAAAAAGTTCTTTAAATACTCGATAAAATCCATCCTCCAACGAAATTGTTGTAGTTGACTGTTCTGCTGTTATCTTTTTCCTTCCGAGGGAGCGCTTGGCAGGAATTTTCTTGCTAGTAAATTGATGGACACCGTAGCAAAAGCAACCACGCTAATTGAGCTGAGCGGCATGATAATGGCTGCCACGATAGGGGACAGGCTTCCTTGAACGGCAAAGGATAAGCCGATCACATTATACAGAAAGGAAAGAACAAAGCTAATTTTCAACACGGCAATACTTTTTCGGGTGAATTGAAGGAAGGAGTAGAGGTTTTTAAACTGTCTGGCTCCCAGAATTCCCTCGCATGCCGGCGAAAATTGATACACATTATCGGCTATGGTAATACCTACCTGACTTTCATGCAATGCACCTGCATCGTTTAAACCATCGCCAATCATCAGCACTTCTTTGCCTGCTTCTTTCAACGATCGAATGTAATGGAGTTTGTCCTCCGGACTCTGATTGAAATAGAGCTGGGTTCCGGAACCAAAAATCGTCTCGAGCCGTTCTTTTTCTGCTTCATTATCGCCACTTATCAAGTGTAATTCATAGTTCTTTCTCAAGTCATTTACCAGAGACTGAAGGCCTTCGCGATAATGATTCCGAATGGTGTAATGCCCTTTGATTTTGCCGGCAATGCTAACGTAAACGCGAGTGAGTAAACTCTCTTCGCTTAATTCTTTTCCACTAATGAAGCGAGAGGATCCGATAAGTACTAAGGATTCACCCACTCGACCACTTAATCCTAAACCGGGTATTTCTTTAAATTGCTCGCACTCTGCGGTCGGAATGATTTCCAGAAAATCAACTAAGGCTTTACTCAAGGGGTGGGTTGAATGCCAAGCCACTGATTTAACGAGGCTTTCTTCTTCCTTAGATAGGGGATTCCCCACCCAGGCAACTTCCATTTCGTTCCCGGCGGTTAAGGTTCCGGTTTTGTCGAAAACGATGGTATTTACTTTATGCAAACTCTCAATAATGTGAATGTTTTTGAGATAAAAATCCCGTTTCCCAAATTGACGCAAACTGGTTCCGAAGGTAAAGGGCAAGGACATTGCTAAGGCGCAAGGACAGGCGATGATGAGCACCGAGGTAAAAGCATAAATGGCGGTCGGGTAATCATAGAAAGCCCAATAAATGGCCGAGGTAGCCGCAATACTTAAAATGATGAAAGTGAAGTACTCACTAATCTTGTTGATTAGGTTATCGAGGACCGAAGGATTTTGATTTTTACTCTGATCCTGATTCCAGAGTTGAGTGAGGTAGCTTTGTTCAACTTCTTTTTCGATGCGTAATTCTATGCTGCTGCCCATCTGCTTTCCACCGGCATAGATGAAATCGCCTGCATTCCGGCTAACCGGTAACGATTCTCCACTTACGAAGCTGTAATCGATATTGGCATCACCTTTCAGAAGAATCGCATCGGCCGGAATGAGCTCTTGATTGCGGATGATAATGCGATCGCCGATTTGTAAATCGGAAAGGGCAAGGCTACTTTCGTTCCCCGATTCATCGATCCGATTCACCGCCACCGGGAAATACGATTTGTAATCCCGATCGAAGGACAATGCCTGATAGGTTTTGCTTTGATACCATTTCCCTAAAAGAAGGAAGAAAAGCAAACCGGCAAGGGAATCGAGATACCCAATTCCATTGCCCGAAAAGACCTCGTAACTGCTTTGCAAAAATAAGGTGATAATTCCGAGCGCAATGGGCAAGTCGATATTCACCATTTTGTGCTTCAGCGCTTTAAAGGCAGAAAGGAAATAGTCGGAAGCGCAGTAAAATACCACTGGTAGCGCCAGGATAAAACTCAGATAAGCAAAGAGGGTTTTAAACTCCTGTTCCAATTGTTCCCCTCCGGGTAAGTACTCCGGAAAACTATACATCATGGTGTTCATGAAGCTGAAACCGGCTATGCCCAATTTCAGAAGGAGTTTGTGGTTTCCCGATCCATGCTTTTTTCGGTCGATATCTTTTAACGAAATATCCGGAACATAATGAATAGATGCGAGCAATTCAACGAGTTGCCGTAAACTGATTAGTTGTTCATTAAACCGGAGCGTGACTCTTTTTTGAGGGAAATTTACCTGCGATTGGATCACTCCTTCGTGGAGAGAATGCAGGTTTTCCAGGAGCCACAAGCAGGAGGCGCAATGGATGGCAGGGATAAAAAAGCTTACTTTACTAATGGTCCCATCGGAAAATTCGAGCAGCTTTTCGCGAATTTCAGGCAAATCGAGGTAATTGTATTTTTCCGATCGGATTTCACTTTCCAACTTAATGCCGGGCATGGTTTCAATCTTATAATACTGCCCTAATTCTTTTTGATTCAGGATTTGATAAACTGTTTTGCATCCATTACAACAAAAGGCTTTGTCGTCCCACATTATCGGATGTTTTCCACAATCCTCGCCACAATGGACGCAGGCAATTTTATCCGATTCAGTCATGCTTCGATGGTTTTTGGAGTTGTTTTTTCCGAAAGGTGTTCATTTGTTTTATCATGTTGCGGGTGTGTGCGGCAATGGAAGGAATTTCACTATGAACTTGCTGTTCCATAATGATTTGAAACTCGACGATTAGTTCCGGATAATCTTGAATGATTTTCCAAACAATATCCATTGCATACACTTTTATGGCCGGTGCCGGTTGGTTGCTTTGGATTATATCGAGACAATAATTCAACAGGAAACCACTGTTTTTTTCTTGGTAGGAAATGTATCGTAATCCTTTGAGTAGATTGCGCGCCAGACCGGCTGAAAGCTCCCGTTGAAAAGCCTGAATGATTTCATCTTGGCGCGATTCGAATGTTTCGGGGTATTTTCGGGCAATTCGTTCCATTACTGCGGATGCTCGCATGGCAATCGTTTCGTTTTCGCCTCGTGCTAATTCCCAGAGAAAAGCAAATCCCGCCGGGTCGTCCTGGATTAATTCGGCTAGATGGTTGAGTGTGTGCGCATACGAGTTGGTATTCAATTGCTCCACTAAGTAGGAGTAGTAGTTTTGAGGATTGGTAGCGTTTTGATTCATATTCCTTGGGGCTTTTTGGGGTCGAAACGAAAACGTTTATTACTGCCCATTCCGCTGAGCTGTAGTTCGGTATGATGAACCATCTCTGTTTCGGGTTCGAGGCGTTCCCCAATAGGATGAATTAAATCGGGCGATTGAAATCCGGGTTGTTTAATGGCCGGTGCGATGGGATAAGCGTTCATCATTTGGCCGGGTAATGGTTGGAGCATAGCGGTTACATCGCTTAGGCTTAAGTCGCTGCGGAGCCATTTCTTTTCCTGATTAGGCAAGAGGATAACCGGCGACCGATGATGAGGGATTTTTTGCAGCAGAGAATTGGCGGTGGTAGTGATGATGGCAAAGGAATGAATCCATTCGCCCGTAACCGGATGCTCCCAACGATCGAAGATTCCTGCAAAAGCAAATGGCCTCATTTTATTCCTCAAATAAACCAAATAGGGTTTGTTGAGTTTTTCTTCGGTGCTTCCTTCGATAAAGGCATCGGCCGGTATAAGGCAACGCTGCGATCGAATTGGTTTTCGAAAGGCCGATTTATTAATGATACCGCGTGCCCCCGTATAGGATGGGTTATTGTCTTGATTATGATCTCCTTCGCTGCGGGCGTTAATCAGAAACATGTCTTTTTTCGCCCAAAAGGGAACCATTCCAAAACGGAATAATTGAAGCTTGTCGGGATGTTCGCTGGTTATGACCGGAGCAAGTTGACCGGGCGAAATATTGAAATGTGGTTCCCAGGTAAAACTTGGACCTGCTTCAACCTGAAATCGTTTTTCAAGTATGTCAACTTTTTGAACCAATATGTAGCGACCGCACATGCCTATAAATTTTCACAAATTTAAACACAAGCTTTTGTATATAAAAGCTTACTTTTATCGAATCGGTGTTTGCGCCCCAGCCGATAGCAGCGGTTTATTAGTCCTGTTGAAGTAGCACTTAATCTGCTAAATAACAATTGAGTATGCAACGAAGAAATCGTCTCATGGAGGAGATTCGTTCCTTAATGAACAACCAGTCGTTCCGGTTTTCCTTTTTCGAAGAGGGTGTCGATGTCGAGATTCAGACACGATTTCTCTCTCAGTTTAACCAGCAACAGAAGGAGCCTTCCGACCGCACTACAGACGAATGGTTATCTCTGTTAAATAAGGAGTCGCTTGGATTATTATCGATCGAGGAGCAAGAGGGGATTATACTGGAAGCTTCGCATGTCGATGAAGTTGCGGTGTATCGAGCGTTGGAAAAACTCGTTAATGAATTAGAGGGGGATATGAAAAGTTGGGCTGTGCTGGGAATGCAACATAGCCGCATGCTTTTGCAGAGTGTCTTGCTCGATGAATATCAGGTATTTGTATCGACCGGTTTAGGAGGACGCAATAACAAAATTCGATATTATGCTGTTTTAGCTCATTCGAAGGGTGAAGTTTTTTCCGAACGCCAACAAGAGATTATTCAGAGCGAAAGCCTTTTTGCTTTCAACCAGTCCGATGCTGAATTGGAAGCGGGTAAGTTCGATGGAGAATTTTATGTTACCAAAGTTCTTATTCCAATGACTTGTAACCTGGACGATTTGTTTCAATCGATGATTAATGCTTCGGTCGATCTGGGTGTTCCCTTGCATTTCGATTATTTGATTACCAACGTAAAGGAATTGAACCGAGGGGAAATGGAATCGTTCTTTTTTGGACGAAACAATCCCCAACACGATGAGGAACAAGAACCTTAGCTCCGGCCTCCTAGGGGGGAATGGACCCTAATGAAGAAACTTATCTGCAAGGAAAGCTTTCCAGATTCAGGCCCGAATTAATAATCCGATTCGTTGGAGTCGATGTCGGTCGGTTTCGAGTAATCGGTAAAATCCGGTTGATTGGCCCTGATGTATTCGACTGTTTCGTTTAAGCCTTCGTAGAACTTTTCGAAATCTTCGCGGTATAAAAAGATTTTATGTTTTTCGTAGTGAAATTTGCCATCTCTCCCCAAACGCTTCTTGCTTTCAGTAAGGGTGAGGTAATAATCGCCCCGACGGGTCGATTTTACATCGAAAAAGTAAGTGCGCTTTCCGGCTCTTACGATTTTCGAAAACAACTCTTCTCTTCCTTCCTGGGAATATGAATCATCGTAAGTATTCATTTCGTCTCTTCTTGGATAATCTTCCATGTTGACCTGAATCAGATTTAGACTTTTATATTTTTTGAAAACTCACCAAAAATAGAAAATAATTCAAAACACCAAATTTTCAAAATTGGAAAGCTTTTCGATATTATTTGCCTTATATTCAATTTGCTAGTTCGGTTGGGGATTGATTGGTGCTTCATGATGTGCAAAATCTTTTCGCCATTGTTGCCGACAGTTTTTCATATTCGATGATTTCTATTTTCTTTGCGCCCGCTAATGTTAAGGTTCTTTCGATGATAAGCAGACGATTGCTAAGGATAAAAGTGTTACAAATTGTTTACGCTTTTAGCAAAAAAGATGATGACTCACTTACTGCAAGTGAAAAGGAATTGTTCTTCAGTATTGATAAAGATTACGACCTGTATCATCTAATCTTCCTCCTGCTAATCGACCTCGGACGTTACGCCGAAGATCGCATCGATTTGGGCCGAAACAAACGGTTCCCCAGCCAAGAAGATCTGAACCCCAATTTGCGTTTTATTCAAAGTAGAGTGCTTGCTCAATTGAGCGAAAACCAATCCTTACAATCCTACCTCGATCGTCAGAAGCTGAGTTGGGTTAAGGAACCTGAACTGATCAAAAAGTTGCATGGAGAGTTAATCGAATCGGATTATTACCTGAAATTCATGCAAATGGGCGACCCTGGCTATCGCGATGAGCTAGAGGTTTTTATTCGTTTCTTAGCCGAAACTCTTGCCGAAAGCGACGACTTTTTCGCTATCCTCGAAGAAAAGAGCGTTTATTGGAACGACGATGTGGAATTTGTTATCAGCATGGTAATTAAAACCCTGGAGCGATTTAAAAAGGATAGGGCAGAAGGAGGAAAATTAATGACCCTGTTCAAAGATGAAGAAGATCGCCTTTTTGCAAGGGACTTGTACCGAAAAATGCTCATTAACCGCAAAGAAATCCATGAGCTAATCCATCAGTTTACAACCAATTGGGAATTCGAGCGAATTGCTTACATGGACGTACTAATCATTAGTTTAGCCCTCACCGAGATCCTCTATTTTCCGGGTATTCCTGTCAAGGTTAGCATGAACGAATACATCGAACTTGCCAAATTCTACAGCACCGACAAAAGTTCCATCTTCATCAACGGCGTCCTGGACAAAATCGTTAGCCACTTGCAAAGCGAAAAGAAAATTCGAAAAACTGGTCGCGGGTTGATGGGTGAAATTAGCCTCGAAAAAGGGAAGGATTAGTTTGTCTTTTCCAGTAAATCCTACCAGAATTAAGGGGTGGGTTTCGAAAAAATCTTGAACTTACCGATACCAATTTTTTGCAGAAAATAACTGATACTGGTCCACAAAACTCCTAGTCCGTAGATACTCGATCGTTTAAAGTTAATCGATGAAGCTTCTTCGAAATACTTGGTAGGGCAAGTGATTTCTGCAATTTCATATCCGGCATAGAAAATCTGAGCCAGCATTTGGTTATCGAATACAAAATCGTCGGAGTTGATGTTGTAATGAACGTTTTCCAATACTTCTCGCGAAAAAGCACGATAACCGGTATGGTATTCCGATAATTTTTGGTTCATCAGGATGTTTTGAAACGAAGTAAGCATCCGATTGAAGAAATACTTGTATAAAGGCATCCCGCCTTTAAGTGCTCCTCGTCCGAGTATTCTGGACCCTAGAACAACCTTATATACATCGTTGGCAATGAGGTAGCACATGGAATGAATCAGCTTTGGGGTGTACTGATAATCGGGGTGAAGCATGATCACAATATCAGCATCTACCTCCAATGCTTTGTTGTAGCAAGTTTTCTGATTTCCTCCATATCCTAAATTGGTTTCGTGACGGATTACATGGTGAATGCCTAATTCCTTGGCTTTTGAATAAGTATTATCCCGGCTCAGGTCATCGACCAGGATCACTTCATCTACGATATCGAACGGAATTTCTTTAAAGGTTCTTTCTACGGTACTCTCGGCGTTGTAGGCTGGCATTACGACCACCACTTTTTTATTCTCTATCACTATGGGATAATTTAAGGTTGTAAATCTTTATATTTTGGATCAATTTCAGCTGCTCGCTTAAAATACTTAGCCGCTTCGGTTTCATTCCCCAGATTTTTGTAGGTGAGGGCAATGTTAACCCATGTTTGGGCGTCGTCGGGTTTGAGCTCCAGTGCTTTTTTACTATGAGCTATGGCTGTTTCGTAATCGCCTTTGAATCCATACGCCACGCCCAAATCTTTCCATGCTTCGGAACCTTTCGGATTTACCTGAGTAGCCTCTAACAGGAATCGGATTGCCTGATCGAGATCGTTCAAGTCGCGTCCGTAAGTCGACCCTATTTCGTACAAGACATAATAGCGTTTCGGGAAGGCTTGATTGTATTCCAGGTAAAAATTAAGTTTTACCTGCGGATTTTCTATGTCTTTCAAAATGGCACTGTAGAATTGGTATCCTTTAGTATTATCGGGGTTAATTTGATAGGCTTTTTTCAGATAAGTAAGTGTTTTCTCGATATTCTGATCGTATTTAAACTGAGTAAGGCCTAAATCGAGTGCAACGTCGTAATACTTTGGATGGATAGTCAGGGCTTTGTCCCAATGTTCGATGGCTTTGCGGTAATTTTTATCGCGCTCGGCTGGTAAGATTCCCGGGACTTCTGCTGCTTCGCGATATTTTGAAGCAACAGCCGCGTTCCCTTTGGCCGAATTGACCGATGTTTCTACATCGGTGGTAAAGAGTGTAAAGTCATTCTCCCAAGCAGGATTACGTGTCCATGTTTTAAGGGAATAACTGAGTAGCAGGACGCCTAAAATAATCGGTAAGGTTTTTACATATCGACTTTGATTGGGGATCCATTGGGGAAGTTTTTCGACCAATGCCCAGCCTAATACCAGACTGAAAGCCAGTGAGCTGATGTACACAAAGCGCTCATTCATAAAGGTTCCAACCGGAAAGACTAAATTCGACACAACCGAAAGGGTAGCAAGATAGAACCAGATAGCGAATGCTGGCAAGGACTTTTTCTTCAGTCCCCACAATGCGAAGACGCCCATGGCTACATAAAGGAGCAGGGAGAACCATGCTCCGAAATCGCCCCACGAAAGGATAGGGATGTGTTTTGGATAATAATCGTAGGTAAGTGGATGTGGAAAGAAAATGAGTTTGAGGTAGAGACCGAGAGTATAGAAAATGGTGGCAAATTTCTCCGAGATACTCGCATCCAAAAATGGGTTGTTCATGAGTTCACGTGCTACGGGAGCTGAGAAATCGCCTAAAATCGATTGTCGAATAAGGAGGAAAATTACGCTTGCCAGCAGTAAAGGGATAGTTATAATGGCGATTTGTCGGAATTTGGTTTCCGAAAAAAAGTAAACGGCGAAAGGAATTACGGCCAGGAAGGTGATGGTGTTTTCTTTTGAGAGGAGACCCAGGAAGAAGGCAATGAAGCTGTAAATCAGGTATTTTATTCGAGGATTTTGGAGGTATTTCAAACTTAAAAATAAGGCCCATAAGGATCCGAGGAAGGTCATGATTTCATCGCGTCCTTTAATGTTGGCTACAACTTCGGTATGAAGCGGATGCGCCAGGAAAAGCATAGTCGTTATAAAAGGTATGGAGTAATACCAGCGTTTGCTTTGAAATCGAATCAACAGCATGAGTAGGATTCGATACAGGAGTGCCCCAGTGAGCCCGTAAAGGAGGATGTTGATGAAGTGACTAATTCCAGGATTCAGCCCGAAAAGTTCATATTCGATGGCGAAGGTGATGAGGGAAAGAGGCCGGTAGCGCCCGCCGGCTACCAGCTTTTTCTGTATTCCAAAAAAACCGGTAAAAGTGTCGTATTGAAGAAGATCGGGAATTCCCTGAATTCCTTCTCTCGTGAAATTATTCGACTTTATAACAATGGAATCGTCGAGGGTATAGTCGTACGAAATGGTTTGTCCGTAGAGAAGGAATGAGAAAAGAAAGATGATTCCATAAACCAATCGGTTTGAATGCTGGTCTTTTGGTTTAGTGTTGTTTTTACTCGTTTTTCCCATGTTTTTTATCTATTCAGAGGTAAGAATGGATTCGAGATTCAGGTTCGGTTTTACCTTCCTGCGACATTCAGCCAACTTGTTTTTTTTATGATGATTCTCAAAAGGAAGAAGAATAATACACTCGCACCCAAAACGTAATACCACACCCATGCATTCACCCAGCTTTCGTGGAGGATATACGACTGGATTAAATCGATGAAGGCAAAGCTAAAAATGGCGTTGACCAGTGCATGCGATTCGCGCTTAACGACGTTTTTAGTGGAAAAATTCAATTCGGATTTTCGATAGTTTTTGAAACTGGGAATAAATGCAGGGGTGCGAAGAGACCAATCGAGATAGGCTTGACCATATTTTTTGCGCAGAAAACTTTCTTCTGCAAACATAATGCGTTCATAGTACAACCAGAAGAACAAGAGTGTGAACAGAACCAGGTAAAGGTGCGCGGTGTAGAGCGCTATTCCAAACCAGATAAGAAAGTTGCCGAGATATAAAGGGTGGCGAAGCGTGCTGTATATTCCGCTGGTATTCAGTGAATCGGCCACTTGTTGACTGGTATTCTTGCCAGAAGTGCCACGAGGTACCGTTCCAATGGTAATCCAACGAATAGCCAAGCCTAAAAAACTAGTTGAAAAAGCCAGCAAAAGGACTGGAGTGGATTGAAGAAGTTCCGGATGGGGAGTGTCGAAGAAGAAAAATAAAGCGAAAACAGGGAATAGAAAAATAGGCAACCAGGTTCGGTATTTAAACAACCAATTCCCTGAGCTTTCGAACTCTTCGATTAATGCCATAAAACCATTTTTTTTTAGTGAAGGCCAAAGATAAACATTAATTTAATAGACGTAATTTCGTCCCTTCTTAATGCTGACAATATGCAACTCGAAACTTTGTTTAGTCCCGACTCATGGTGGTTTGTTTGGGTAATCCTCCCACTACTCATTTTCATTGCCCGCATCCTGGATCAAAGTATTGGAACCTTGCGGCTTATTTTCATTTCGAAAGGGTTCAAGTATCTGGCTCCCTTTGTCGGTTTCTTTGAGTCAATCATCTGGTTATTGGCTGTTAGTCAAATAATCCAGCATCTCGATAACTTTGCCTGCTACATTGCATACGGAGGTGGATTTGCCACCGGCAATTATGTAGGAATGCTGCTTGAAGAGAAGATTTCTATCGGTAAAGTTCTCGTACGCATAGTCCCTAAAAAAGATACCAGCCTGTTGGTCGATGCCATGAAGGAAAAACGATATGGCCTCACCTTGATGGAAGCAACCGGCAGTCAAGGTCCGGTTAATGTGATTATCAGTATCATAAATCGAAAAGATTTATTCGATTTGGTCGGCCTAATTAATCACTTCAACCCCAATGCTTTCTATACCATCGAAGATGTCCGAAGTGTCAAAGAAGGCGTTTTCCCTATAACCGGCCCAAAAAAAATGTGGAAGGCTGGAATGGGACCCAAGAAAATTAAGTAGGGCTTCTAATCTCTTACAAAACAAGGTTCGTCTTCTTTCGAAAAATCAGGATGAAAATAGTATCCTTCCAGGTTAAATCCCTCGAGTTCTTCGGGAGTTGAAATGTTTTGCTGGATCGCATATCGGGTCATGAGTCCACGTGCTTTTTTAGCAAAAAAGCTAATCATTTTGTATTTATCCCGATGAAAGTCGAGGAAGCGCGGACTGATGATCCTCTTGTTAAAACTCTTTAGCTTAGCGCTTTGTGAGTATTCTTGCGAGGCTAAATTTAGAATCCAGTTAGAGGCATTCGCTTCCACATCTTCGGCTAGTGATTCGTGAATCGTATGCCCCCAAAACTCATAGAGATTCTTATGGTCCCCAACCTTTAATTTGGTCCCCATTTCAAGTCGATGGGGTTGAATCAAATCCATGGGACGCAATACTCCATAAAGACCAGATAAGATGCGAAGGTGTTTTTGAGCTCGCTGTAAATCCTTTCGGCTGAATTGCTCCATGTCAATGCCTTGAAAGACATCGCCCTTGTAGGTGAAGATGGCCGGGCGAGCATTTTCCGGATGATGGGAAGGCTGCCAGGTTTGAAATCGTTCAAAATTTAGTTGGGATAAAGCATCGCTAATACCCATCAGCTTTTTCAAGTCGGCCGAACTGTAATGATGCAATTCTTCTACTAATTGAGTCGATCGATTCAAAAAGCGAGGGCTTTTCAATTCAAAATCCGGGAAGGATGATTCCCAATCGAGGGTTTTTGCAGGAGAAATGATAATTAACATAAGGACTAAAATTTTTCGTCGTATTTGGTAAACAGATAATCGCCTAGTTTCCAGGCCTCATTCACCACTTTGTTCCCCCAATCGTTGGTGTACTTGGTCAGGATTTCGATTTGACCTTTGGTGCTTTTTATCCGGTAGATCTCTTGCTCAATAGTGGCCTGATTCTGAAATAATTCCTCTTGCATCGGATCCCACACGGCGCGCACGTCCACAATCATATCGCCCCAACGTTGAGCTGCTATCGTTCCCATATAGTTGAAGGCCCACCATGCCGATTCTCGGGTTAAGCCGGTTTCGCGTCCGTCGATGGTATAGGATTCAGGTAAGTAGGCTACCGAACAATAGATGGGAATATAAATCGAGCTGGCCACATTGTCCTGAGCTAACCAGACCACTCCGCCCACATGATCGGGCATCCAGCTGCGCGATTGGGTAATGGTGGCGTACATGGTGTACCAACGTGCAATGGTGCGTTCGCCCAGAAAATCGATGTTTCCCTTTGAATCAGTGTGATACCAGCCTCCGCTTACCGGGTGCAACCCCAACTGGTCGTAGGGCATGAATGGATTCGCTAAGGGAGAAATAATCGTTTTCCCTTCGGAGTCGGTGGTGGTAATGTTCCGGCGCATGTCGTAGGGTGTTCCCTGATAATAATCGGAAAAGAGTGCTACCATTTTTTCCAGGGTGATTTTTTGTTCCGGTTCAACCGAAAAGGGATAATTTTCCGCATTAGGGTCGAGCTTTAGTCCAGGAGCAACTAGATCGAATATTCGCCATTCGCGGCGACGAGAGGCTACACTGGTTCTCGATTCGGGTGCGTAAGCATAACACCAACGAAAGGTTTCTTCTCCTTCTTTCCACCAGCCATTGGCTTTTGCCACATCGTAAACATTGGAGGAGGCCATGAAATAATCGCTGTTGCTCAAATCGATTTCTTTAATCGTACTTGCATTCGCATTCACCGAGATATGATTATCGGGAACTCGTTGTGCTACCCAAATGGCTCCGGTTTTTCCTTTGCCGGGTCCTACAATTTCGAAATGCCAAACTTCTTCTTTATCAGCAATGGTAAGGCATTCGCCAGCATCGTTCCAGCCGTATTCGGCCGTTAGCTGATCGGCCATTTGGATCGCTTCGCGCGCAGTAGTGGTGCGTTCCAGCATGAGTTGGCATAATCGCTGACAATCAATCAAACCTTCGTCCGATTGCAATTCGGGTCTTCCGCCAAAGGTGGATTCTCCAATAGCCAATTGTTTTTCGTTCATCGACGGATAAGCAGTATTCAAATATTGATAAGTTTCCGGCACTTGAGGGATTTCGCCAATGGGCACATGGACGTATTTTGGCATGATGGTCGTGTCGGTTGAGCTTCGTTTGTACATGGTCACTTTTGAACCTTTTGGATGTTTGCGTGCAGGGACGATGTTCATCGATGAACGGGTACGATGCGAATCGTCGGTATGCGAGGTCATTACCGAGCCATCGAAAGAAGCTTTTTTCCCTACGGTAATCGAAGTACAACCCTCCGGAAACGATCCTTGCCAGTCGGATTTATCAACCTGTGCAAAGGATTGATGGAATAGGAATAGGGTGAAAATTACGAGTTGAATGGTACTTTTCATAGATATCGGTTTATGGTAAGATTTCAATTTCGTAGATTAAAATAGCTCTGGCTGGGATTAACCAGTCGTCGCCACGTAAACCAAAGCCGAGGTGAGGCGGAACAAGTAAACGCGCTTTGGTGCCATAGGTCATTAATTGCACCGCTTCGTTCAATCCTTCCTCTATATCGCTGTGATTCACGTAAAAATTTTTGTTGCCTAAACTGTCGCTTGAGTAAACAGGACCGTGGTTGAGTACCGAAATATGGTATTTGAGTTCTACCGGGCTTTTATCCTGAATAGAGTCACCTTGTCCGGCTTCTAAAATCATGTAGCGCAAACCCGATTTTGTTTGGAGCATATCCCAGCCCATTCGCTCGGCATATTTTCTCATGCGAATCTCATCCTGTTCCGTTAGGTTTTGATTTACCCGAACCAAAGGTTCTTGCAAATTTTTCATTTCCTGGTCGCTAAAGACCGGTTTGCGGTTCTTACCTGAGTTCGAGCAAGCCATCTGCAGCAGTAACAAACTAATCAACGCCAGATAGGTAAGGAGTTGTTTCATGGTTTGGATTATTAAGAATCGGATGGTTTAGGTTGCAGTTCAAAGGGTACAGCAGGGGCTTCTACAAGCGATTGGTAAGCTGCTCGAAGTGCTTCGGAGTAGCTGGGTAGCAAGGACTCAAACTGCTGTAAACTGTTTTCCAGGCTAGTAAAGGATTTTCCACCGGCAGCATGCCTATGTCCTCCACCGGAAAAATGCAAACGCGTGAAGTCGTTGACGGAGAAATCGCCTTTTGAACGAAGCGACAATTTAATATGCTCCTCTTTTTCGATAAAGAGAACGCTGAAGAGGATTCCTTTAATGGAAAAAGGGATATTCACAAAGCCTTCAGTATCGCCGGTTATGTGGTTGTAATCGGATAAATCTTTTTGGGTAAGATAGAGGTAGGCAGTGTGATATTCGGGAAGGATTTTCATTCGATCTTTTAAAACATGACCCAGCAGTTTCATTCGATTTGCTGAGAAATTGTGAAACACAGCTGCATGAATGGCATCTTTGTCAACTCCAATGCGTAAGAGGTGTGCTACGATTTCGAAGGTTTCCGGACGAGAGCTGTTATGGCTGAAATTTCCGGTATCGGTCATGATTCCGGTGTAGATGCAACGCGCTGTGGGGAGATTAATTTCACCTGCTTTTCCAATCCCGTCGAGGAAGCGGTAAATAAGTTCAGCGGTCGAGCTTGCCGAAGTATCTGAAAGAATCCAATCGGCTGGCACGTCGGGCTGAGGATGATGGTCGATTAGCATGAGGCGCTTCCCGGAAGCGTTTACGATGGGCGCGAGGTCCTCGATTCGAGCCATCGTATTGAAATCGACTAAAATAATTAAGTCGGCTCGGTCGATGGTTTGGCTTACTGTTTTCGGATGCTTCGAAAACACTTGTGTTTCACTTGCCAAAGGCAACCACGACAAGAAATCGGGAAATTCGCTCGGAACAATGAAGTTGGCTACCCGATGTTGCGACTTGAAATAATTGAGCAGCGCTAAGCCGGAACCCATTGCGTCGCCATCCGGATTGTAGTGCGAAATGATTGCTATGTTCGAAGCAGCCTTGAGTAATTCGGCCGCCTGCTTAAAAAAAGGTGTCATAAAAAAATAGGTCGTTTTGAACTTAACTAAAAGCTCATAAATGAACAATTGTTCGTTTAAAATGCTAGGGAAAAAATAAACTCAGCGTAAGATTAAATCTTTATTTTTGTCGCCCTCAAGCGGTAAAAATAGGAAAAACGCTTGGGGAAATTCACGTCTTGTAAGGCATTTCTTAATCTTTTAATAAACAAACAAACTATGTCAGGATCTTACACTTTTACCATGATTAAACCCGATGCTGTTCAGGCCGGAAATATTGGTGGTATTCTAAACATGATTAACGAAGGTGGCTTTCGCATTGTTGCTATGAAGTTGACTAAATTGACGAAACGTCAGGCAGAGGTATTTTATGAAATTCATCAAGAACGTCCTTTCTATGGTGAATTGGTCGAGTACATGACTTCCGGCCCCATTGTCGCTGCCATTTTGGAAAAAGATAATGCGGTAGAAGCTTATCGTGAATTAATTGGAGCAACCGATCCAACAAAGGCAGCCGAAGGAACCATTCGTAAAAAGTTTGCAACTTCGATTGCTGCCAACGCGGTTCATGGTTCCGATAGCGACGACAACGCTAAAATTGAGTCGGATTTTTTCTTTCCTCGTTTAGAGCGTTTTACAGCTGAAGGAGAGAGCTGCTACTAAGCAAAACGCTTTCATGCTTTGGTTTTACAGGCATACTATTAACGAGTAAACTGAGTTTAAAGAGAGGCTTCACCGGAAGCCTCTCTTTGTGTAATTAAACATTTTGCTGTGAGTTTTTTATTCGAATTGATTCGTCAGGGGGAACATCAGCAATTGGATTTCAAATTTGAAATATCCGATTCGCGAAAAATTGCCAAGAGCTTGGTTGCTTTTGCGAATACCGACGGTGGAAGGCTGTTAATCGGGGTAAAAGATAACGGGAAAATTGCTGGCATTCGGTCCGATGAGGAATTTTACATGATTGAAGCGGCAGCTTCCATGTATTGCGATCCTCCGGTTCCATTCGAGTATAAGACCTGGCCTGTTAGTGGGAAAGATGTGCTCGAAATCATTGTTTCACCGCAAAGCAATCGACGTCCGTTCCGGGTTAAGTTGGCCAACGGGAAACAGGAAGCGTATGTACGGGTGCACGATCAGAATATTTTAGCTCCCCGATTTTTAATTCGATATTGGTTGCGCCAGCAATCGCCAAAAGAGGTGAAACTCGCTTACACTCAAAAAGAAAAAAAACTATTCGATTACCTAAACGATCATGAATCGATTCGATTGGATCAATTAACCCGCTTGGTGCATCTGCCCAATCGCTTGGCCGAGGAGATGTTGCTCGATTTTCTAATGCTCGATATCATTCGGCTACAAATCAGCGAAACAGCGCTGGATTTTACCTTGAATAAAGAAAGCCGCGCTTTTCAGCCAAAGGATTAAAAAAAAAAGCTGCCTTAAACGGGCAGCTTTTTTTTTAAAAATCGAAGCAAATTCCTCGAAAAAGAGGTGAAAAGTATGGTCTTGGTGTTGAACCAAAATCGGAAGCTAACGATGAATGATCATTAAAACCCTAGAGGCTTTGCAAAGTTGGTAAAGCTTAAGAGTCCGACCTCAGTAGAAAAATTCACGCGGCCATTGACTTAATCACTCGACTTTTATTTCTGTTTAGGCTTTTACCGGAACATTTTTTAGAGTTTCAACTAAAAACTCCCAGAATTTTTCCACGGAACCGATATGAACTTTTTCATCGGGAGAGTGGGGAAAGCGAATGGTTGGACCAAAAGAAATCATATCCCAATTCGGATAAGCAGCGCCTAAGATTCCGCACTCCAAACCAGCGTGGATGGCTTTAATTTCCGGTACTTTGCCAAAACGTTGGTTGTAAACATCTTGCATCACTTTCAAGATGGGCGAATTCATGTTGGGTTTCCAGCCGGGATAAGCCCCAGCTAAATCAACATTTGCACCAGCTAAATTGAATAAGGATTCAATACGACTGGCCAGGTATGTTTTAGCCGAATCGACCGAGGAGCGCATGAGGCAGGAAACATAGATGTTGTTGTCCTCGGAACGCACAATGGCCAAATTGGTCGACGTTTCAACCAGTCCGGGCATCGAATCGCTCATGCGGATAACTCCGTCGGGGCAGGCCATGATGGCATCGGTGAGGTTTATTTGAGTGTTTTCATCCATCAAACTTTCCGGCATATCGGTAGGAGTGAGGCTGATTTTTAAATTGGGCTCAGTTTCAGCTAATTCGCTTTGAACGGTTTGGGTAAATTTCTGGAGGAAATTCTTTAAATCGTTCACATATTCCGAGGTAACGAGGATCGTTCCAAATGCTTCGCGTGGAATAGCGTTTCGGAGGCTACCGCCTTGAATCGAGGCTAATCGAACATCGAAGTCGAGGTAAGCATCTTTCATGAATCGGAAAAAGAGTTTATTCGCGTTGCCACGACCTAAAATGATATCCATTCCGGAATGTCCTCCTTTGAGTCCTGTAATGGACAACTGAAAAGCTTCGTATCCTTCGGGAATAGATTCATTTTCGAAGGTGAAAAGAATGTTGGCATCTTCGCCTCCGGCACAGCCAACGTAGAGTTCCCCTTCGTCTTCGGAATCCATGTTGATGAGGATGTCGCCTTTTAACCAGTTTGGCTGTAGGTTGTTAGCACCAGTCATTCCTGTTTCTTCATCGCTGGTAAACAAGGCTTCAACCGGCCCATGAACCAGGTCGGTCGCTTCAAGAACGGCCATTGCGGCTGCTACACCCATGCCATTGTCGGCGCCCAGGGTAGTGCCATTCGCTTTAACCCATTCCCCATCAATATAGGCTTCGATCGGATCCTTGGTGAAATCGTGTACTTTGTCGCTGTTCTTCTGAGGAACCATGTCGAGGTGTCCTTGCAGCACAACGCCTTGTCGGTTTTCCATTCCCGGAGTAGCCGGTTTACGAATGATGATATTGCCCACTGCGTCTTTTTCTGTTTCCAGCCCCAGATCTTTTCCAAATTGATACATGTATGCCTGAATGGCATCCTCGTGTTTCGACGGACGAGGGATTTGGGTTAATTGGTGAAAATGCTTCCAAATCGCTGCCGGTGTAAGTTTTAATAAATCCTTATTCATGATAGCTAGGTGTTTATTGGTTTGGTATGTGGGGGGTAATATAAACACATTTTTAGCGAATAAACAAACCGAAGAAAATGTTTAAAAAGTCCTTATTTTTCTGCAACCATTCGTTGGAAATAACTCTATAACACATACGCGAGCGGAATGACCGACCTCAAAGAAATTATCGAATCATGTAAACGAAATGAGCATCTGGGGCAAAAGCTACTTTACGAGCAGTTTTCTCCCATGATGAGGCTCATCTGTTTACGCTATACGGGTAATGCAGCCGAGGCGGAGGACTTAGTTCACGATGGTTTTATCAAAGTGTACGATTCTATTCATCAATTCGCCTACAAAGGTTCCTTTGAAGGATGGCTAAAGCGGATATTCATCAACTTATCCATTAATCGGATAAAAAAATTGAATAAAGAGGTTTTTTCTGGCGAAGACGAATGGCTCTCGGTTTTCGATCAGTATTATCTGAAAGAAAAAGAAGTGGATGCCGAGGAAGAAAGTAAGGAAGATTTGATTCGAAACACCGGATTCACGCAAGATGAACTGATGGAGGTGATGGATATTCTACCCCAAGGTTCACGAACCATATTTAATTTGTATGCCATCGAAAAAATGACCCATCGCGAAATTGCTGAAAATCTTTCCATAACCGAAGGAACCAGTAAGTCGCAATTGTTCAGGGCAAGGAAAGCGCTTCAAGATGAGCTGTTCAACCTGGCCATGAAACGAAAAATGGAGCAACGTAATCGCCAGTATCGCGATTTGCTTCGAATGGTAATTTGAAAGTGAAGAATAATAATATTCAGGAGTATGAAGGATGAAATGAACTACATCGACGACCTGTTCGAGAAGGGTCTGTCAGTAGCCACCAAGGAGGGTAGCTCGCAAGCCTGGGACCGATTGGCTCATACGCTCAATCGAAGTGAGTCGGGGGGATTGCTTACCCGTGTTTTTTATCGATGGGTAGTGGGCTCTGTGTTAATTGGGGTCGTGGTATTTGCCTTAATGCGTTGGTTGCCACGCGAAGAGGTTAATTCTAGGATGGCTGAATCGAAGATCGATCAGGCAGCAAATACCCAAAGTGTTCCTGCTCAAGCGATCGATCCCGAATCAGCTAAATTTATGGGCGAAGGAAATGAACAGGATGTCTTATCCTCGATTGACGAAAAGGAGCTTAGGGCCCTAGGTGCCGAAAGCTCACAAGCGCCTGGTTTATCGAATAATCTTACGGCCAATGCCGGTTTCCCTCTTAAATCAATCGATCCACTCGAATCGTCGATTAATACCGACCACACCAATTTTTCGGAATCTATGGCTGAAGCCAATTCCCAATCCTCTTCCTCTTCTTCCATTCCTGCTCCTTTCTCATCTTCAACTTCAACTTCATCTTCAACTTCTTCAACTTCATCATCATCATCTTCTTTTTCCACTTTACTCGTTAATTCTTCTGCTCAAATGGCTAGTGGCAGCAATCCTGTAAGCGAATCGCCTGGCTTCTCCGGCCTGGAATCCGATACTTATTTTAAAGAGTCACAAGCTGGTTTATTCGTCCCGGAATCGATGTCGCGTCGTGGTTTGGTTCTTAAAGAACAAACACCAGCCATGGCCCTTGGGAGTGAGCGAGAGCACGCTTATCCTGCTCCGGTTTATTGGTCAGCCTCACTGAGTTATGCCGAGCATCGGGCCGGGTATAACCTGGCAACTACGAACGATGAACAGTTACCTTTGTTAGCTTTATTGAATCAACATCCAGCAAGTATGCGGATTCGGGAGTTGGGATTTCAACTACAATGGCAAAGGAGAAACATCCTTTTCGAATCGGGACTAAATTATTTGCAGATAGACGATGCTCGCCGTTTGGTGAAGGAAGAGACCAGCATTTTTGAGCAAACCCTATGGACCTATTTCGATACAAGTTTTCTGCAAATAGATACGGTTAGTTCCTATTTTCAGATTGTCGATGGCGATACAATTATTGTGTATGTAACGGAGAGTGAATGGGTAGAAGTTTCCGATTCGAGCTTTCAGATTGAAACAGATACCATCCTTAATCGGCATGCCTGGAATGTTGGCGGGGTTTATCGCTTTTGGGAAATTCCAACCTTAATGGGTTATACTTCCAGCCATGGAGCAGTTACCACGAGTTTGAAAATTGGAGTGATCCACTCGTTTCTGTGGCGATGGGAAGGGCAAGCCGCGCAAACGACCGAACCCTATAGCCTGATACATCTAACCCGCGATCATTTTCCAAGCTACCGTCCGGATTTATTCCTAAGTGCCCGTTTGCAATACAACTTTTCTTTTCATTATTTCCTCTTTGGCGAAGCTTTTTATCGTCGATCCTTGCGCGAACTGATGGACGTTGAATCAATCCGCTATCAGTTTCAATCCAGTGGAATTAAGTTTGGACTCGGCTATAATTTCTAATACATTTAACAGGTTTTTGATGCTGATTTCGTGAAGTATTTTTCTAAAATAAGATGGTATGCAAGCTTTGCATTGGTAGTTTGGAGTCTTTCCACAGGCTCGCTAACTGCTCAAGTGCCTTTGGAACCTGGCTTTGAATTGAAGAATGCTACAGACGAACTCGCGAATGGATTTATACGACCCAATGTGCAAGGGATAGCTTTGCCGGCCACTTTCATGTGGAGCAATGGCGACACGACGCAAAATATTTTCAACCTGGCCCCGGGCTACTACGAAGTAACCATCACCGATTTCCTGGGGCAGCTTCATTTTCGCGACTACGAAATTCACGCCGTTAACCCGAATTTTAAACTCAGTTGGCAGGTTGAACCTACCTCGATCCAGCATCAACTCTATTTGCCCGGAGGATCGGCCGTCCAGCTCTCAGGAATTGATTTGGCGCCGGGCGATTTAGTAGGTGTGTTTTACGATTCAAGCTATCAGTGGGCTTGCGCTGGTTATGCTGTTTGGACCGGTTCACCTCAATTTATGGCGATCTATGGAGCTGAAAATGGAGAGAATGGTTTCCAAACGGGTGAATCCTTCCGTTTCCTAATTAGGAGTCAAAGCGCTCAGAAAGACTATATTGCTACTCCGAATTTTTACCCTGCCGGTGTTGCTTTTCCTAACGATTCGCTCTTTACGCCAGGAGGTAGTAGCGGCTTGGTCAGTTTGTTTGCGTCGGCAAGTTTTCTGCATAGCGTCAAAGTATTTCCAGGCTTCAACGATTTCTTTTCCATTTACCCGATTTTAAATCCTAATCCTGCAGCAGTATTTAAGTATAATCCTGCTATTCATTTAATTACCGATGAATTAGGAAACCTTTTCTGGCCACAGCCAGGCTTATCGACCATGCCACCTCTACAAACGGCTCAAGTCTATCGGGCAGTGATGAATGAACCGGTCATTTTCTCCTATCCTTCCGAAATGACCGCTAATACATCGCTCATGTTGCAAAAACCAACTTGTTATAATACCTCCGATGGCTATCTGCGCGTTAACCCACCCAATGCCGATCTTTCCTATACCTATCAATGGAGCAACGGAGCCACCACAGGAATTATTCAGAACTACTTGCCGAATACGCTTTACCAGCTCACACTTACCCATCCCAGTGGTTATTCGCAGAACATGAGTGTTGTTACTCCGGGAGATCCTATGCATCCCGACGTGTCGATTACTACCACCAATGCAAGTTCTACTCAGGGAGGCTCAGCTGCTATCGCAATTAATTCGCCGGATTGGTTCAATGCTCAGGCTAAGTGGTCGAATGGGGCAGGAGGCTATCAACTCATGAATATTGAAGCTCAACGCTATCATCTTTATTTAGAATCGACGTATGCTTGCCTTTGGGATACCCTCGTCCCGGTTTATTTTGGAACCTTCCAACCCGAAATGAATTTGCAGGTACAAATTGATGTCGTTCAGCCGCTTTGCCACGATAGTTGTTCAGGTGCTATTTTAGTAAACCCAAGTGGAGGCACACAACCTTATTCTTTTCTTTGGTCCGACGGATCCTCGCAGTCTAGCCTGGCTCAACTTTGCGCTGGAAATTATTCGGTTACGGTAAACGACGTCAATTCAAATCAACCTGGAACACCGCTCCCATGGAATTTTGACTCTACCACTTTTGTCCATTCAGTCGTGGTGCCACAAAATACGCTCTATTTTAATGGTTTGCCTGTCCCTCTCCATGCTCAATTAGCCGTTTTCTTTCAAGATAATGGTCAGTGGGTGTGTGGAGGAAAATCTATTTGGCTTGGTGGCGATATCCTATTTAGCGTGTATGGTGACGACCCAGTCACTCCTAATAAAGAAGGTTTTACGGAAGGAGAATCTTTCCGTTGGGAAATCGAATTGGATAGTGCCACCTACGTGATGGAAGCTGAGTATAGTTCCAGTATGTCGCATCAGGGAGAATTTTATGCCAACGGAACCTCCCGAATTCGAAGTCTATTCTGTATTCAGTCTAATCCGGTTGAGCAAAGTTTTTCGCTCCACAATCCGGATTCCTTGTTGTTTGATTGGGTACTTACTCCTGTTTCGGTAGATGTTGGCGACGATGGACTGATACAAGCGGAGGCATTGGGCGGAACGCCTCCCTACAGTTTTAGTTGGAATACCGGACAAACGCAGTCGGAAATAAACCAACTGAATTATGGCTGGTACAGCCTTACTGTATATGATGCCAATGGCTGTGCCGCTTCCGATAGTGTTGAACTACCTTATAACGGACTATTTCTCGATTATCAGACTGAACTTGTTCCCGTAGCTTGTTATGGCGATAGCACCGGAAGCATTTCCATCGATTCGATTCTGGGTGTTTCTCCAATTCAAATCAATTGGAGCGATGGGGCTACAGGCTCTTCCCGTTCGAACTTGGTAGCCGGAATGTATGCTTTTACCATTAGCGGAGCCAATGGCGACACCCTCACAGAAACCGTTTCGGTGGAACAAAACCCACCGTTAGGAGTCGTCGCTTTTGTCGAAGCTTTCGATCCACAAACGCTGTCACCTGGCAGGGTAAATCTTGAAACCACCGGAGGGCAGGGTCCCTATCACTATAGCTGGTCGAATGGTGCGATTGGTGCCGAATTGGATTCGGCTGCTTACGGAGCTTATCAAGTTAGTGTAAGCGATCAATTGCAATGCCAATCGCTTGTCTCGGTATTTGTCGATTTGAGTGTTTTACCCGATTGGAATTTCGACTCACAAGGCGATTACCATGAAATTGTAATTCCCGAAACAGCAACGGTTCAGCTCAATGGTATGGGACTGAATCCATACGACCTGGTAGGCGTCTTTTACGATTCCCTGGGAAGCATGGCTTGTGGAGGATACCTGGTTTGGGAAGGAAATACGCAAAGCTTATTTGCCCATGGGAACAATGGATTCTCGATCGATCCCAACGGTTTTTTGGAGGGAGAATCCTTTGAGTTTTCCATTTGGCGAGCTGTTGAGAATCGAGTTTATCCGGCACGGGCTATTTTTAATTCGACTTGCCCCGATTCTGATACTTGGCAACTTCAAGGAAATTCCTGTTTACAAGCTTTGTATTCTGTAAGCCTAAGCGGTCAGATTCAAAATTCTTTAGGAGAGTACCTGCCGGGTGGTTGGGTTGTAGCTTATCAAGAGCAGAACGGACGCTATTTCCCGGTGGCACAGTGCGACGTTCAAAATGGAATCTATCAGTTGGAAGGTTTATTGCCCAATGAATACTTGATTCACGCTATTCCAGAACCGCATTTAACAGGTTGGATTGCTAGTTATTATTTGCATGCTATCGAATGGCCGATGGCTGTCAAAGTGATGGCCCAGGGATTCACCGGTGGCGTCGATGTTTTCATGGATTATAATCCTACTAGCGAGCCGGGAGAATATAGTATTGCAGGTTCGGTTTCCCTTGGGAATGATCCGTCCTATTTGCCAAGCTTTTATGAATCAGCCTGGGGAATGAACGAAATTGAGGTCAGCTCCGATATGGCCTGCAATATCGTGGTGAACTTACTTAACAGCGAGGGCGATCCTGTTCAAAGCTTACTGACTAATCCTGCGGGGATGTTTCGATTTAGCTCGCTTACGGAAGGTCAATATTGTTTACGAGTGGAAAAACCAGGATTAGTCTCCGATTGGGTTTGTGTGACCCTCCCGGTGGATCCTCCTGGAGTATGGATTGATTTCCAATTAAATGATGGACAGGTTCTAACTGCCGATTTACAGGAGATTTCGAGAGGTTTGTCGATTTATCCGAATCCAGTCCGGGAACATGTTACCATCCAGTCGGGCTCCGACTTGATTCACTGGCAATTATCGACACTGGATGGGAAACGCATGGCTCAAGGTTCCGATTTTAAACAAACACACATCATTCCGATGAATCAATATCCCGTAGGATTGTATTTATTAGAAGTGTCGGATGTGAAAGGGAACCTGATCAAGCGAGAAAAGCTTATTCGGTACTAATTATTTGTTGTTGTACTGAGTCATCGTAAGGCCAACCCCAATACTTGCAAAAGACAGGATGATTTTCCCCGAAGTTTCTAATCGCTCTGCAAGTTTCTTTTTTTCTTCGGGGCTCCAGGTTCCCAAGACATAATCTACTTGGTGACCTTGAGGAAATTCGCTTCCGATTCCAAATCGTAAGCGAGCGTACTGTTGAGTCCCAATTGTTTCCTGAATACTTTTTAATCCATTGTGACCGGCATCGCCTCCTTTCGGGCGGAGTCGAAGCGTTCCAAAGGGAAGGGCTAAATCGTCGGCAATGATAAGCAGGTTTTCGAGGGGAATTTTTGTTTTAGTTAGCCAATACTGAACCGCCTTCCCACTCAGGTTGACGTAGGTGGAGGGTTTTAGGAGGACGAGGATTCGGCCTCGGTGTTTTATTTCGCACTGGTCGCCATATCGGCCGGGGGTAAAAAGAGTATTGGACGCTTTAGCTAAAGCGTCCAATACATCGAACCCAACATTATGCCGGGTATTTTCGTACTCCCTGCCAATATTTCCCAGTCCTACAATTAGATATTTCACTTAGACGGATTGGTAGGAGTTTAAAAGACTATTCGTTCGAATCACCACCTTCTTCGTCGCTGTCTTCTGCATTAGCAGCCATACCACGCGAAGCACGGGTGAGTTTAACCATGGCAACAACCGCATTTTTCGGTTCGAGTACTTCCAAACCATCGAAATTGAGCGATTGAATTTTGATTGATTTTCCTAATTTCAAGCTGGTTACATCTACATCCAAAAAGTCGGGTAACTTATCGATCATGCCACGAACTTTAATTCGTTTCATGTTCAGACTTAATTTACCACCGGCTTTTACACCCGCTGCCAAACCGTTCAATTTGACCGGAAGTTTGATGTCGAGTGGTTTGCCATCGATAACCTGGATGAAATCGATGTGTAAGATAGCATCGGTAACCGGATGAAATTGAATTTCTTTAAGGATACAAGGAACCGATTTCCCGTCGATGTTTAACGATACCTGATACACATTGGGTGTATAGATGATTTTTCCTAATTCGTTGGCATGAGCCGTGAAATGGATGTTGTCCTGACCACCATACAGTACACAGGGTACATGGTTCATCTTACGAACATTTTTGGCATCTCTTTTACCGAAGCCTTCACGGGGAGTCCCGTTAATTTGAATTGTTTTCATTGTTAACACTTTGTGCGCTACTTGGACGCATCGGTTCGATGAGTCCCCATCACGCGTTAAACGCCTAAATTTTCGGGCGCAAAGATAGAATTAAATAATAAAATTTGAGCTAATGGATTGATGTTGATACACTTTTTTTATCACATCGGCAAATACCGGCGCGATAGAAAGCACCTTTATTTTATCGCTGTGTTGCTTCAAGGGGATGGAGTCGCTGGTAATGAGCTCGCAAATAGGCGATTTCTCGATATTCTCGTACGCGGGGCCCGATAAAACAGGATGAGTACACACTGCTCGTATCGATTTGGCGCCTCGTTCCATCATAATTTCAGCTGCTTTGGTTATGGTGCCTGCTGTATCGATTAGATCATCCACAATAACCACATTTTTGTCCTGCACATCGCCAATTACCGTAATGCTCTCTACTTGGTTTTCCGCTTTTCTTACCTTATGGCTTACCACTAAATCGCAACTTAAAAACTTAGCCCAGTTATTCGCTCTTTTGGCGCCTCCCATATCGGGCGCTGCAACCACTAAATCCTCCAGCTCAAGACTCTTGATATATGGCACAAAAACCGACGATGCGTAGAGATGATCAACCGGCAGATCGAAGAAACCTTGAATTTGATCGGCGTGTAAATCCAGTGTCATTACCCGGTCTACCCCCGATGCTGTAAGAAGGTTTGCAATAAGTTTACTGCCGATCGAACAGCGCGGCTTGTCCTTTCGATCTTGGCGGGCAAAGCCAAAATATGGGATAACTGCAATGATTTTATAGGCTGAAGCCCTCCGAGCGGCATCGATTAGCAACAATAGTTCAAATAGATTCTCGGTGGGAGGGAAGGTCGATTGTACGATGAAAACATGGGCGCCTCTCACGGTTTCGTCGAAGGCGACTTCAAACTCTCCATCGGAGAATTTTCTAAACTCAATTTTCCCTAAATCGGTTCCATAATGGGCAGCAATTTGAGACCCAATGTATTCCGATTCTCTTCCTGCGAAGATCTTCAAGGGATTGTTCGATAATGACATAGCTCGTTGATTTTAGTGTGCGGTCAAAAGTACGCTAAAATCAGCTAAATTTTTGAAGTGTTAAAAAGCTGTTGAAATTTAATTTTTAGTCGACACAACTTATTTTGCGACCAAACAAAAGGGGTTTGTAATGGAGGAGGATTTGGGTTTGGTGAATCTTAGGAAAGTGGACCGCTTTTCTTTTTAAGGCTGATGCGGTTTTCTTCTCGCCGCAATAAGCGACCGATATTTTTTTGATGCGTAATAATGAGTAAAACAGCTACTAGCAGCGAAAAAATAGTAAGTGAGAGGGGGGTGCTGTCGAAGGCGAAAATGAGTAGGATTGGGAAGCTTATTCCTGCGGTAAGTGAGCTGAGACTAACATACTTAGAGAGCAACAATACAACCCAGAAGATGACAAAGGCAGTTAGAGCGGCAAAGAAATGGATGCCCAGAACCACTCCGAATAAGGTTGCGACTCCTTTCCCTCCTTTAAAGCCTGCAAATAAGGGGAAAACATGTCCGGCCATTGCTAAAAGCCCTAGAAGTAACTGTAAGCCAATAAGTAGGTTTTCATCTTGAATCGGAACAAAAAAGAAGTCGGTAAGATTTACTGCCAGCATTCCTTTGGCGGCATCGATGAGAAAAACCGCTATCCCTGCTTTCTGACCTAGTACACGGAATACATTCGTTGCACCGGCATTTCCGCTACCGTGTTGACGCACATCGACGCCAAAGAAGCCTTTCCCAAGCCAGACCGCGGTTGGAATGGAACCGATTAAATAAGCCAGAATAAAAAGCAGTATGTAGGTTATATCCATGATTTACATCTAAAAATGGGCGAAGTGACTTTCCGATTAAGATTTACTTAATAATTCATTAAGGAAAAAGTTTTGCAAACATAGGAAAAATGAACTTAAGTCGAACTCCTTGACGCTTCCTAAAAAGGGTTAAACTCACCAATTCCTTTGTTAGTGGGCACTTCTAGGACTCTATCGATTGCTGTTTTATCCAAGTTTGATTGAGTTCGTCGATGTAGTTTAATAAGGTATCTCGCCCCAATTCATTGCTAGCCGAGCTTACAAAATGGATCGGAAAGCTTTCCCAACTTTCCAGCATTTTTTCACGATATGCAGCGATTGCCTGGTCGATGGCTCCGGGTTTTAACTTGTCGGCTTTCGTGAAAATAATCGCAAAGGGAATTCCACTTATTCCCAGGTATTCCATAAACTCTAAATCGATGGTTTGGGGTTCGTGGCGAATGTCGATAAGAACAAATAGTGCGAAGAGTTGGGTGCGATTAATCAAATAACTGTTAATCAATTTATGAAACTTGGCTCTTTCGGTTTTCGACACTTTGGCATAGCCATACCCGGGTAAATCGACCAGGTACCACGAGTCGTTGATAATGAAATGATTGATTAGTCGGGTTTTACCCGGTTTGCCCGATGTTTTGGCTAGATTTTTATGACGGGTTAGCATATTAATCAAGGAGCTTTTTCCCACATTCGATCGACCAATAAAGGCATATTCCGGAATGATCCGGGTGGGGCAATCGCTCAACTTGGAATTACTCATTAAGAATTGTGCCGTTTTAATTTCCATGCAAATGGGATTTATGGGTATGCGATAAAACACAAAAAAAGCGATTATGATGAGATAATCGCTTTTAAATGTTTTTCAGTCTCGATTATTTTTCGGGTTCTTCCTCTTCGTCGAAGTCTTCTTCGTCGAACATGAATTCGTCTTCAAATAATTGCTCTTGAGCGTCTAGCTCATCGTCGAGGAAATTTCCTGCAGCTTGAGTGAGTGCTTCAACAGCTGCAGAATCGGAAGGTTTTTCATCAATCCAGTGAATGATATGATTTTCAAAAAAATCTTCTTCCACCCCACATTCAAAGATGCAACGAGGGTTCTCGTTATGCACCACATAAATGTTTTCAGGTGCTTGCTGGGAATTGTCAGCGATTAAAAATTTTGGCAACATGGCTCTGTAGTGTTAGTGAATATGAGTTTGCGGACAAATGTAGATTAATTCCCTGAATTTTGAAGGTTCGAATCTAAGAATAGAATGAACTAATTGTTAACCAAATTTTCCAATGGTTCTGTTTTAGCCTCTTGATACAGATGGTGATGGAAATGATCGAGTCGCCGCAGTAAATAAGCTAATTGATTCCTTTCTGCTTCGTTTAAATCGCCGGGTACTAACCTCGAAACCAACTGCATTTGGGGGAAGATTTTGCCTAACTCGCGCTTCCCTTCGTCGGAAATCCGAATCCGTGTGCTTCGCTTGTCTATCGGATCGTCGAACGATTCAACCAGGTTCAAGCGAATAAGTCGCTTAATAATTTCCATCCCGGATGTTTTTTCCATTACCTGAGTATGGATTAACTCCGTTTTTACCATGCTCTCGTGAGTAAGCAATGTAATAAGGTATGAAAACTCATCGGCTGTGCGAATAATACTGTTGGCAAAAGCCTTCTTTAAATAAGACTTAGCGTAACGATACATCATTACAATGAGTATCGAAATGTCGGTTTCACGATCTTTGGTCGCAGCCATCCCGCCCGGATATTCTTCCTGTCCACCACTAATCGATTGTGCCTTGATCCCACGGGAATATATATTCGCATTTAAAAAACCAATGAAGTCGCTCATGTTTACTTCCATGTCGACCTTCTTGCACTGGTTCTCAAATTCGTCCAGCTGTTCAATTATTTGTATCAGAATTTCTTTCGATTTCATTGGGATTGTTTTCAAGGCGGTTGCAAAGTTACAAATTGAACTGAATATTCATTCTTCTTTAAAATGCTAATCTTTTTTACCCTTTGTTTGTTAAGAACAAATGCGTACTGTTCTACGTCTTTTAGACTGGTTAAATTATTTGTTGTTTAAATAAATCTTAAAAAGATTAAACAAATAGTACAAATTTAATCTATGTTCGCATGAAAAGAGTATATTTGCGTCCGAAAAAGATTTGAAAAGTCCTCATGAAAAAAATAAACTCGTTACACATCATTAAGAACTTTAAGGCTATCAAAGGCAATATGCAAACGATGAAAAGAAACCAAACAACGCCCTCTATTCCTTTCGTCCTGAAAGGTATCTTGGCTTTTTTCTTCTTGTTAACTATTACTACATTATCCCTGCATGCTCAGTCGGGACGTGTAAAAGGAAAGGTAGTGGATGCGAAATCGAACCTGGGGCTTGAATTTGCAAACGTTGTAATCGACGGTACTAATATTGGCACCATAACCGATATGAATGGTGATTTCTTCCTGGAAGATGTGAAGCCGGGTTTTTACCGTTTGTTAGTTAGTTCCGTTGGATACGAAACAACCTATTCGCAGGAAATTCAGGTACAAGGGAATCAAACGACCGACGTAAAAGTAGCCGTTCAGGAATCGGCCTTAATGGTAGGGGAGGTTGTTGTCCGCCAAAAGCCTAATATCAAAAAAATAGAGAGTCCGCTTTCGGTAACCACCTTAGGCGTTCAGGAAATTGAAAAGAGTGCCGGGGTTAACCGCGATATTTCTAAACTAATTCAAACGCTACCCGGTGTTGGAATTACCGATCCTAATCGCAACGACTTAATCGTTCGCGGCGGTGGTCCTTCCGAGAACGTATTTTATTTAGATGGTGTCGAGATTCCGGTAATCAATCATTTTACAACGCAAGGAGCATCGGGTGGAAGTGTCGGAATTATCAATCCGGATTTTGTTTCGGATGTGTCGTTCTATACAGGCGCTTTCCCGGCCAACCGCGTGAATGCTCTTAGCTCGGTTATGGAAATTCGTCAGCGCGATGGTTCACGCGACGCTTACAAGGCAAAAGTAGCGGTTGGAGCATCCGATGCGGCATTAACGCTGGAAGGTCCGGTTGGCGAGAATGCTTCCTTCATTGCTTCTGCCCGCCAGTCATATTTGCAATTTCTCTTTTCAGCCATTGGCTTACCTTTCCTTCCGACCTACACCGATTTTCAGTTTAAATACAAGGTCGATTTAACGAAAAAGAGCCAACTTACCATCTTGGGACTGGGAGCAATCGACGACATGGTGCTCAATACCGGATTGGAAAACCCCGATGAAGGTCAGCAATACATTCTGAACTATTTGCCTGTTTATAAGCAATGGAATTATACGATTGGAGCGGTGTACAAATATTTCCAGGGCGATTACTACGATACCTGGGTGCTGAGTCGGAACATGTTTCGAAATGCTAATTACAAGCATCTTAATAATGATGAGTCTTTGATGCGAATCTCGGATTATTTATCGGACGAGATTGAAAACAAATTTCGTTTTGAGCGAACTTATCTTGGTTCTCGCTACCGGATAAACTGGGGTGCGGGAGGTAAGTTCTCTAAATACAGCAATGAGACTTTCCGTTTGTTTTTTCAGGATAATGAAGTGCAGCCTTTGAACTATAACACCGCATTGGATCTCTTTTTCTATAATGCCTTCTTTCAAATTTCCGACAAAGATTTAATCGATGGATTACAATTATCGTTTGGGGTGAACATTGCCGGAAATAATTACAACGAACCGATGCGCAATCCGTTGAATCAGTTGTCTCCCCGCTTGTCGGCTACTTATAGCCTTACCGAAACCTTGAACTGGAATGCGAATATTGGTCGTTATGCTATGGCTCCCTCTTACACGACGCTTGGATTTAGAAATACGTTGAATCAATTGGTGAATCAAACCGAAGCGCTCAAATATGTTATTTCCAATCAGGCGATTATGGGTTTTGAGTATCTTCCTAAGGAGAAGCTTAGTTTTACGGTGGAAGGATTTTACAAGCACTACGATAACTATCCTTTATCGGTGGTCGAAGGAATCAGCCTGGCGAGTAAAGGAACCGATTTTGGGCAGGTTGGCGACGAAGCTGTCGTTTCCGATGGATTTGGGCGAGCCTATGGAGTGGAATTCCTTTTTAAAGCGCTCGACTACAATAACTTTAATGCTACCGTAACCTATACTTTGTTCCGCAGTGAATTTTCCGACGTAAACGACCAATTACGTCCTTCGTCGTGGGATAATCGTCAGTTGGTGAATTTAATTGCTTCTTATCGTACCCCGGGAAGCTGGAATTTTGCTGCTCGTTGGCGTTATCTTGGCGGTCGTCCGTATTCACCTATCGACATGGACTTATCGACTTTAGCTGCTTCGTGGGATATTCGCAACCAAGCCTATGTCGATTACGACAATTATAATTCGTTGAATTTGCCTTCGACCAATCAGTTGGATATTCGTATCGATAAGGAGTTTTACTTCAAAAAGTTTGTGTTGAATTTGTATGTCGATGTTCAAAATGTATTGAATAAGAAAACGGCGTCCACTCCTATCTACACTAATCTCGACGAGAATGGCGAGGTCATGATTGATCCTGAAAATCCTGAGCGTTATCAGTTACGTACTATCCAAAACTTAGGCGGAACGGTTCTTCCGACCTTAGGCTTCAGTTTGAAAATTTAAGGAGAAAGGAGTTTACCGATAGAAATTCTTTTCAAAAGCAGCGAATTCATCTTGTTTTAGGATGATTCTTTTCCAGAAAGCTTTTAAGAATCCGAGTCCATAGGCAATTAATTGCGTGTAGGAACTCAAAATTGAAAGGAATCCCACTCGGATGCATCGATTTTGGATGGTTGAATCGATGAAAATGAGTGCCATGTGTGCAGCGATTGGTAGTAAAAACCAACTTGATTCAATTATCGAAAGAATAAGCAGGAAGGCAAGTCCGATGGTGAAAATGGCAGGAGCCAGATGAACCAGTTTAAGGGATTCAGGATGGCGTTTGAATAAATTGATTCGGGCTAAACCTGAATTGAAGACCTGTTTGAAGAACTGCCTTAGGTTAGTTCTTCTTTTGTGATAAACGTAGGCGTCTTTGAAGAGTCTGGTGGTATAGCCGTTTTCGAGAATTCGTAAACTCATGTCGATATCTTCCCCGAAGCGCATTTTAGCAAATCCTTTAGTTGATTCAAACACTTCGCGCGAGTAACCCATATTGAAGCTACGCGGATAGAATTTATCGAGTTTTTCGCCACCGCCGCGTATTCCTCCGGTAGTAAAGAAGGATGTCATGGAATAGTTGATGGCTTTTTGCAGGAGGCTGAAGCTTTCGTGCGCTTTGTCGGGGCCACCAAAAGCATCGGTATAATTTTCTTTTAGGTTTTCGACCACGGTTTTCATGTACTGCGGAGGCAATACACAATCGGAGTCTAGGAAGATACAGTAGTTACCTTTGGCACGTTCGAATCCGTAATTTCGGGAAGTCCCCGGACCGGAGTTCGTTTTAGTAAAATAGCTGATGTTCAGTTTGCTACGATAGACATCAACCACTTTGTCGCAAGGTATGGAAGATCCATCTTCAACGATTACTACTTCAAAGTCTGTATAGCTTTGATGAACAAGACTCTCCAGAAGTTCTTCAACTTCGTAAGGTCGATTGTAAACGGGTACTATAATGGAGTAAGTAAGAAAATTGGCAAGCATAGGTGCTGGTATTGAGTGAGTTGGAAGTAAGTCTTTCGAACGGGCGACCTGCTTCAATTGTTCACGATACATTAAACAAGCCGATCGGATCATGCAGGCATCGATTTGCCCTTATAGGTTTTAGGTTCTACTTTACCTTGCAGCACACGCAATCCTTCGAATGCGAGTGCTTTGAGCTCATCTTCCCCCGGATAAACCACAATCGGGGCGATAAAGGAAACCATTTTTCCGACATATTCGACCAGGTATTTATTGTGTGCTATTCCGCCGGTGAGCAGAATGGCATCGACCTTTCCCTCTAAAACAGTTGCCATGGCACCGATTTGTTTTGCAATTTGATAGCACATGGCGTCTTGCACGGCGATAGCTTCCGGATCACCATCGATAGCCTTCATTTCCACCTCCCAGGCATCGTTTGTTCCCATGAATGCAACCATCCCTCCCTGGCCTTTAATCATGAGCTTCATTTCTTGTTTGGAATAGTTTCCACTGTAGGCCAATTCGATTAGTTGTCCGGTGGGCAATGTGCCGGATCTTTCCGGAGAGAAAGGACCTTCTCCATCGAGTGCATTATTGACATCGATTACCCTTCCTTTACGATGCGCTCCAACCGAAATTCCACCTCCCAGGTGAGCAATAATCAGGTTCAGATCTTCGTATTGTAAATCTTTCGATTCGGCATGCAATCGAGCAATTGCTTTTTGGTTCAGTGCGTGAAAAATGGAAATTCGTTTGAACTGAGGGTGACCCGAAAATCGAGCTACCTCTTGCATTTCGTCAACTACTACCGGATCGGTTATGAATGCTTTTACTCCGGGGATTTCCCTGGCGAGGTTATCGGCAATTAATCCTCCCAAATTGCTGGCATGTTCTCCAAGAGGGCTGTGCACTAAATCGCGCTTCATTGCCTCGTTCACTTCGTAAACGCCTGAAGGAATGGGGTGGATAAGACCGCCGCGGCCCACGATGCACGATAGTTCCTCCAGCTTGATATCGTCCGATAATAATTCCCGAATGATGAGATTTTTCCGGAATTCAAACTGGTCGGTTATTTTCTTAAAAGGAGCAAGTTCTTCCGGGCTGTGTTTGATGTTTCGCGTAAACCGGACATGCGTATTGAAGTAAACAGCAATTTTAGTAGAAGTCGATCCGGGGTTAATTGCCAGGACTTTATACGTAGCCATAAAGGAATTTTTACAGGGTGTTAATGATTTTTCGCAATCATAGCAGCCAGTGCAATGGAGTATAGTTTTGTTTGCGCTGTATCGCCTCGTGAGGAGAGAATGCAGGGAGCCTTTGCTCCAGCTACAATAGCCGCAACCGATACATCCATGAGTTTGGTATTGGTTTTATAAAATACATTCCCAGTTTCCAGGTTTGGGAAGAGGAGGCAATCGGCATTTCCGGCAACAGGACTTTCAATCTTTTTAATGCGAGCCGATTCAGCATCGATGGCTAAGTCGAGAGCAAGGGGACCATCGACAAAGGCTTTTTTCAATTGACCTCTATCGGCCATTTTGCTCAAGATGGCAGCATCCATCGAACTGGGAATTCGCAGCGAAACCGTCTCGGCCGCTCCGATGATGGCCAGCCTGGGTTTTTCAATTCCGAGGGCATGTGCGGTATCAATCAAGTAATTCGCAATGGCAATTTTTTCCGGCAGTTCTGGAGCTGGAATCACGGCTACATCGCCCACAATAAGGAGTTTGTGGTAATTCGGATTATCGATAACCGCTACATGACTGAGAATAGACTTGGGAGCCATTAATCCTCTTTCCTTATGCAGAATGGCTCGCATGTATTTTTCGGTACTGACGAGTCCTTTCATTAAAATGTCGGCTTTCCCCTCGTTGATTAGGTCCACTGCTTTCATGGCAGCAGCCTGATCGTTTGGTTCATGAATAATCTCGAAGGATTCGATGGGTATTTGATGGGACTGGCATACTTCCCGGATGCTTGGTTCGTCGCCAACCAAGCACACTTTTACCAGGTTGTTTTTAACTGCTTCGTAGCAGGCCTCAATGGTGTGAGCGTCGTTGGCAAAAGCTGCCACCAGGCGCATGGGATGATTGTCGTGTTGTAATGCTGTGAGTAAATCGCTTAGTCGCGTAATAGCCATAAGTGATGCTTTAGTTAGTTTGTACTCTTGCGCTTATAATGCTTTGTGTGTCGTTTGCAATAACATATTCTTCGTTGGTTGGAACAACCATTAGTTTAACCGAGGATTCGGGTGTGCTCAGCATTGCTAATTGACCCCGCAGTTTAGCATTTTTTTCTGAATCGAACTGAATACCCAGGAAAGCAAGTTGTTCACCGATAAACTGTCGGGTTGCCGGGTCATTTTCTCCAATTCCGCCGGTAAAAATAATCAAATCGACTCCACCCAGCACAGCGATGTAGGATCCAATGTATTTGAGCAATCGGTAACGGAACATATCGAGAGCAAGTGCTGCTCGTTTGTGTCCTTCTTCTGCAGCCGTCTCGATTTCGCGCATATCCGACGAAACTCCCGACACACCCAGCATACCGGAATGTTTGTTTACGATGGTATTCGCAATGTGCCCGCTTACTTGTTCTTTTTCCATAATGAAGGTAAGGATCCCCAGGTCGAGGTCGCCAGCCCGGGTTCCCATGATGAGCCCTTCTACCGGAGTCAGACCCATGGATGTGTCAACACTTTTCCCATTTTTTATGGCAGCAACGGAAGCACCATTTCCCAGGTGACAGGTAATGATTCTTTGCTGATTGAAATCGATGCCCAATTCGTTACACGCTGTTTGAGCAACAAATTTATGGCTGGTTCCATGGAATCCATAGCGACGAATACCATATTTTTCATACAAAGAATAGGGAATAGCATACATGTAGGCGTAATCCGGAATGGATTGATGAAAGGCTGTGTCGAAAACGGCTACCTGAGGTGTATCGGGTAGCAATTGTTCCATGGCTGTAATTCCCTTTAAGTTAGCCGGATTATGAAGAGGAGCAAGCTGAATGCAGTTTTCAATTTCACTTTTAACATAGGAATCGATAAACTGACTTTCACTGAATTGTTCTCCTCCATGCGCCACACGGTGTCCAACGGCATCGATCTCGTTAAGCGATTTTAGGCAACCGTATTTTTCGCTGGTCAATACACCCAGGATGTACTCAATTCCATCCTGGTGGCTTAAAATTTCTCCTTCGAGTTTGACTTTATCTCCCTGAGGGGCATTGAATTTTAGAAAGGACCCTTTGAGCCCGATTTTTTCAACAATTCCTTTAGCAAGAATGCTTTCGTCGGTCATGTTGAAGAGCTGATATTTTATGGATGAACTACCACAATTTAAAACTAGAATTTTCATATGGTTTAACTTCTTGAATCGTTTGGAAAAAAGCTGGCTCCGGTCGTAGGCGCCAATAATGGTGATTAATTGTTGATTTCGGCGCAGGTAACCGTTTGTTCAGTGGCCTTACCGTTCTCGTATTTGTAAAACCCGATATCGGTCATTTGTCCGAGGTGATTCGCTCTTACTAGTCGTTTGATAATGGGCGATGGCTTATATTTCAATTCGCCAAATTCTTCGTACAGGTTGTTCATCCAACGTAATAATTTGTCGAGACCAATTCGGTCGGCCATTTCAAAGGGACCAAATTGATTGCCTGAGGCTTGTTTCATGGTAATGTCGATATCTCTCACGCTGGCAACTCCTTCCATCAGGATGTTGCAGGCTTCGTTAATGTAGGGGCATACCATCCGAGTGTGAATATTTCCGGGCGATTCGTTTACTCGGATCACTTTTTTACGAAGCATACCGGCAAATTTGATGACGAAATCGTAAGCATCGTCGGAGGTTTGAAACCCTTTTACCACTTCGACGATGTTGGTGCTATCGACCGGATTGAGGAAATGAAGTCCAAGGGCCCGGTCGGGGTGTTGAAGCACCATTGCCAGGTCGGAGATCATTAGAGTTGCTGTGTTTGAGCATATAACGGCATCGGGTCTGACAACTGATTCTACCTTTTTAAAGACATCTTGTCGAGCTTCTTTCGAGGTTCCTAACTTCTTAGTATTGATTGCCTCAATGATTAAATCGCAGTCGGAAATGTCGCTATAATCCAAACTCCCTTTTATTCTTTGGAGGATTCCTCTCTTTTCACTTTCTGTAAGTCCCCAGCGGTTAATCATATTATCGAGCACTTGCTCCATGGCTTCGAGTGATTCACGAATTTTTCGTTCATCCAGGTCGATAAAAACGACGTCGATGCCGTTTTTGCTTACCTCGAGCGTGATTTCTTGTCCCATGGTACCGCAACCGATAATGCCTACCTTTGATAAGGAACCTTTATGTTTTTTTCCTTTACTGAGTCCGAATCCTTCGATGGATTCTACTATTTCTGCCATTCGTTCGAATATTTTTAAGTTGATTTATTTTTCAGCAGCCTGATTGGCGGTAATAGCCACCAGGTTTACAATGTCGCTAACGGAGCAACCTCTCGACAGGTCGTTGATGGGAGCTGCCATTCCTTGTAGCACGGGTCCGATGGCTTGTGCTCCGGCTAATCGCTCCACTAATTTGTAAGCGATATTGCCTGTTTCGAGGGTTGGGAATACCAAAACGTTGGCTATTCCCGCAATTTCAGAATTGGGTGCTTTTTTCTTTCCAATACTGGCAATTATAGCCGCATCGGCCTGAAGTTCACCGTCAATTTTCATATCGGGAGCCATGGCTTGTGCTAAGCGAGTTGCCTCGACCACTTTGTCGACCATTTCGTGTTTTGCGCTTCCTTTGGTAGAGAAGCTCAACATGGCAATGCGGGGTTCAAATCCTGCAATAGCACGGGTGGTTTTGCCGGTCATGACAGCGATTTCTGCCAATTCGGAGGCAGTTGGATTCGGGTGCACGGCGCAATCCGCAAAAACGAGGATTCCATCTTCCCCAAATTCTGTTTGATTTAACATCATGATGAAGGCTCCGGAAACAACCGATATACCGGGTAAGGTCTTAACATATTGAAAGGCAGGACGCAATACATCGCCGGTTGCATTATCGGCTCCGGCCACTTCGCCATCGGAGTCGCCCGCTTTAATCATTAAACAGGCGTAATACAAAGGATCTTTAAGTTGTTCCACTGCCGCCTCATAGGTCATCCCTTTGTTTTTTCGGATTTCGACCATGAGTTGGGCATATGCATCGATTTTATCGGTATTACTCATGTCTATTAACTCGGCTTGGGCAATGTGTTTTAGTCCGAGCGACTCAGCTTTTTGTAAAATCTGCTTTGGATCTCCAATGAGCTGAATTCGAGCTACTTGCTCGCTGAGTAAGATGTCGGCTGCTTGAAGAGTTCTTTCTTCCATCGATTCCGGTAAAACAATTCGTTGTGGATTTTGCCGGGCTTTTTCTTTAATAGACTGAAGTAATTGCATAAGAAACAATATTTTAAGTTGATTTTTTTCAATTCCCTGCAAAAGTAATGGAATCGAAACCGAAAAAAGATGTTACACAACGCTTTCGAACACCTTGAATCGCTGTTTAATAGCATAAGGTGGAGTCGGTCTAATTAAGACCATATTGTCTGTTAACTTTCGTAAATTGCGGCGCTGTTAAAGCTTAACAGAATAATGTGATTTTTACCATGAATAAAGTGAAAAGAAAAACCTGGGAGCATCCCTGGTCGTACAAAGAAAGCTTCGTGATTGCTTTTGCTGTTATGTTGCTTGGTTTCCTCATCGAGTTTATTAGCGGAGGGAGCGGTATATCGGCTCCATCGTGGCCCAATAATCTCTATCTCCTCCTGGGTATCCTCAACTTTAATGTGATTGCATACGTATTGTACAAAGATCATCCGCTGGTGAAATGGATGGGACGCGTGCCTGCCGCAGTGAGTGCCATTAGCATATTTACATTGCTCATTCTCATGATGGGATTCACCCTTCAGGAAGATGCCGCCGCCTCGGACTTAGTGCGCCGCCTTGGATTATCGCATGTTACGCGCAGTTGGCCCTATTTGTTGGTAGTCCTTTACTTTTTGTTAACGCTGGGCTTTGTCACCCTCCGAAAAGTGCTCCCATGGAAGAATAATAACATCGGCTTTTTATTGAATCATTTGGGGCTTTGGATCATTATTGTGGGAGGGATTTTAGGCTCTGGCGATTTGATGCGTTTACGAATGAGTTTAAACGAAGGCAAAACAACCGACGCAGCCACCGATTATCGGGGTCAGGCTTACGAAATGCCTTTTGCTATTCATTTGAATGATTTCATGATAGATGAATATCCTCCTAAAGTGGGGATCATTGATAAGAACCTGGGAGCTTTGGCCGGCGAGGAGCATAAATCCTTCTTCGAAGCAGCCGAAGGTTACGTGGGTGAAATAGGCAACCTGCAATTCGAAGTCCTTCGGTTTTACCCGGAGAGTATGCGACAGGGAGATGTTTTTAAGGAATTCAAAGGAGAGGGTAGTGCCCCTGCTGCGGAGATACGCTTATTTAACAAACAAAATCAAACCTTAAAAACCGGATGGATTTGCTCGGGAAATGCCTTTCAGAAGGCTGAATATTTCGATTTCGATGAGCAATTTGCACTAATGATGCTTCAACCGGTTGCCAAAGAGTATAGTTCCCATATCAAACTGATTACCGACGAAGGAGAAGAAGAATTCGATTTGTTAGTCAATGTGCCGGTGCGGCGGATGGGTTACACCATCTATCAGGTAGGCTACGACGAACGATTCGGACGTCATTCTACCCTAAGTGTACTTGAAATTGTGCGCGATCCCTGGCTACCTTTGGTTTACCTGGGTATTTTTATGGTTATAGCCGGTTCGCTGTATATTTTCTGGATCGGACGAAAAGAAAAAATTAACACGGAAAACGAATAATTATGGTCTGGTTAAATTTCCCAACCTATGCGCTCATCATTTTCCTATTTTGGTTAGTGGGCATCCTATTTTTTACCCTTGGATTTTGGAAACCAAAATCGAATGTATGGGGGCTCATTGCCACCTACGCAGGGGTAGCTCTTTTATCGTATTTTATAACCCTTTTGTGGGTTAAGTTGGAGCGTCCGCCCATGCGAACCCTCGGCGAAACCCGATTGTGGTATTCTGCTTTGCTGCCCTTAGTTGGTGCGATTGTGTATCATCGTTGGAAGTACGGTTGGTTTGCCATTTTTAGCCTGTTCATGGCCATTCTATTCTTGTCGTTCAACTATTTCAAACCCGAAATCCACGACAAGGCCTTGATGCCTGCCTTGCAATCGCCTTGGTTTGTTCCGCATGTTATCGTTTACATTATCAGTTATGTGGTTTTAGGAGCCTCTTCGCTAATTGCCGTTTACGGCCTATATTTGAATTACTTCAAGACTCGCCCGGAAATGCGAATCTTGCACTTAGCCGATAATCTGGTTTACATCGGATTCAGTTTCCTTACACTGGGTTTATTGTTCGGAGCCTTATGGGCCAAAGAAGCTTGGGGGCATTACTGGACCTGGGACCCTAAAGAAACCTGGGCTTTTCTAACCTGGATGGGTTACCTTATTTACATGCATTATCGTTACCATCGACCTAAAGTATTCATGGGCCCCATTTGGACCCTCAGTCTGTCTTTTGTGGTGTTACTTATCGCGTGGTTTGGAGTGAACTACTTGCCTTCCGCTTCGAACTCTGTTCACGTTTACGGTGGTTAATGAACCAGTAAGGCAATGAAAAACCTCAATCCTTGGATTGAGGTTTTTTGTTTGAGTGCATCTCACACATGGGATAAGGTGAAATATTCGGTCAGTTTGTGAGTTTTAGCGAAAGCATCGTACTTTTAGACAAATTTTTACGGCCATTAAACGACTTCGGAAAATAGTACTCTATGTTTTGCTCAGCCTGATTGCAATACCTTTATTGATATCTGGCCTGTTGCAAATTCCTTATGTCCAAACGAAAGTGGTCAATTATATTTCCGGGCAAGTAGCTGAGGAATTGCAGGTCGACGTTCGGGTAGGTCATGTAGCCCTTCGTTTTCTCAATACGCTCTCTCTCGAAGAGGTTTATGTGTCGGATCAGCAAGGCGATACCTTATTTTTTATCGGTGAACTGGATGCTGGCATCGGAATGATTCGGCGGGATGAAAAGTCGATTCATCTGACAAAAGTGAAGATGACGGAGTTTTTTATGCACCTAAATAAAGAGGCCGATGGATACAGCAATCTGAGATTTTTAGTGCAATACCTCAAAAAAGACAGCGCAGGTACCACCCAAGATAAATGGAAGATTTTTGCCGATGAAGTCGCTACAGAGGATTCTCGCGTTTATATTACCCGATTCGATGCTGAGCCCAAACGCTTCGGTGTTAATTATTTCGATTTGCGCTTCAGCGATTTAAATATTTATGCCCACGATTTTTCACTCGTTTCCGACTCCATTCAGGCCACTTTCAATCAGCTTTCCTTCCGCGAAGCATCAGGCCTAACCATGAAGCAAATTACCGGTGAATTGTTGGTGCACCCTCAGGTTCTTAGCCTCAATAGCACCCGTTTACAACTTGCTGAATCGAACCTGGAATTGAAAAGCCTTCGGTTCGATTATGCTGATTATGATGGTTTGTCCGATTTTGTTGAACAGGTTCAAATGGAAATAAATCTCCAAAACGCTCACATCTCTTTATCGGAACTAGCCCTATTCGCCCCCAGTCTCGAAGGGATGGAGGATGAACTTTCAATCGATGCCTATGTAACCGGCAAAGTGGGAAGTTTGAATTGCCAATACGTCGATTTGGCCTATGGAGATGAGACTCGTTTTAAGGGAGATATCCAGTTTATGGGATTGCCGGAAGTGGACGAGACGTTTATTCATGCCGATATTGAAACATTTCGAACGTATTCAGCCGATGTTGAAAGTTTGCGCTTACCCGATTTAGCCGGGGAATCGTATGTTCAGATTCCAGGGCTGGTGAAAGACTTGGGCGTGTTTACGTATCGAGGTTATTTTACCGGTTTTGTAGCTGATTTTGTAGCCTTTGGTGAGTTGAAAAGCGATGCCGGAACCTTGCTCAGCGATATCAAGCTCAGCGAGAATCCGCTAACCCAAACCTTGCAATACGCTGGTAGGATTGCAACGGAGCACTATCAGCTTTCGAAAGTATTTCCTACGGTATCGTCGCTTGGCCATGTAAACCTGGACCTGAAGCTATCCGGTTACCGAATGGGCGATCGTTATTCAACCACCACCTTGGACGGTACGGTGCAGGAAATATCCTTCAACAATCAAATTATCCGAGGATTTGAGTTGCGAGGGAAGCAGGAAAACATGCGTTTTGACGGATTCGTACAGGTAGACGATGAGCATTTGTCGCTTGAGTTTTCAGGGATTATCGATTTTTCGGATGAAGTTCCCTTTTTCTCATTTTCGGCTCTGGTCGATACATTTAATTTAGCTGCTCTTGGGCTTACCCCCTCCGACAGTATTGCCTCTTTTAGTGCCGATATTCAAACCAATTTCCGAGCTAGCACGCTCGACGACCTGGAGGGAGAAATCCTCTTGTGGGATGTTGACTATAATCGGAATGGGAATCCCGTTCAAATGGACAATTTCGCCCTGTTTGCAAACCGAATAGCTGGAAATAGTTACTTGAGCCTGCAATCGTCCTTACTCGATTTGCAAATAGATGGTCAGTATCTGTTCAAAGATATTCCGCGCTTAATGACACAATATTTAAGTTATTATTTCCCGAGTTCTGGATTAGCCTATGAACCGGTTGAGGAGGAGCATGATTTTACTTACTCCCTCGAAGTGAAATCGAGCGATTCACTTTTTCGAGCTTTTCTTCCTTCTGTTCGTTTGCCGGAAGGAGGGACGTTTTTTGGAAGCATGAATTCGGCAACACCCACATTTGAATTGATGTTTGATGTTCCGATTTTTCGATTCAATTCTACTGAGGTGAAGAACGCGAATGCAAGCATAGTAGCTGATTTTGAGGAATTGCGATTTGATTGGAATGCTGAAAAGATTACTGTTTCGGAATCTTTTTTTCTCGATAGCCTAACCTTCGTTTCGACCAGCAAGTCGGATACCTCCTTGTTTAGTTTGCAATGGAAAAACCGAACCACACAAATGAATCAGGGGAATATCAACGCCTTGTTATACATCGAAGACCGTTCACCTGCCAGTCCAAGGTTTTTTCTCGACTTACTTTCCTCCGAACTTGTAGTTGCCGATTCGGTATGGTCCATTGAACCGGGGAGCGCTCAATTTGGCCGCGATGGCTTGCTCCTCGATTCATTTAAAGCGCTGCATAACGATCAGTCAATAAGCTTGAGAGGCGGCCTGAACAGGCAAGAAACGGATACATTTTTGGTACAACTGTCGAATATTGAATTAGCCGATTTCTCGCCCTTAACTCGCAACTGGACGCTCGATCCGGCCGGATTAATCAATGGAACGGCAAGCATTCTTACCGGACCGGAGGGCTCATTATTCTTTGCCGACTTACAAGTGGATTCATTCATCCTGAATGAACATCACCATGGCGATTTATTCCTTTCCAGCGTGTGGAACGATTCCTTAAAGCTGGTCGAAGTCGATTCACGGATTCAATCGGGGAAACTTACACCGATGCTTGTGAATGGAACGGTTCAACCTAATGGAGGAATGCTCGATTTATCCATTACCTTGGATAAGATGAACCTGAAAGCAGCTGAGCCTTGGTTGACCGGTATTTTTTCCAATATGAACGGATTAATTAGTAATCGATTGAAATTAACCGGACCAGCCTCTCAACCTCAATTGCTTGGTGAATTAAAAGTCCAAAAGGCTGCCTTTACAGTCGATTACCTTCAAACACGCTATTTCTTCAGCGATATTATCCAGTTTACTCCCGATACGATTCGATTTAGCCAAGTTGCCATGACCGATCAGGATGGTAACCCGGCTCAACTCAATGGCCATTTTTCTCATCAGTCTTTTCGGAATATTGCAATGGATTTAAGCATTTTGTCGGACAAAATACTGGTGCTTAATACCAATTTCGACGATAATGCAAGTTATTATGGGCGAGCCTTGGCTGCTGGTGTATTTCGGTTGAGTGGTCCGTTGAACAAACTTTTAATCGATATCAATGCTAAAACGTTAGCTGGAACTAGTTTTCTCATCCCCTTAGATTCGGGCTCAGAGGCCAGTTCCGGATCTTTCGTCACTTTTGTGAATCCGAATGAAAAAATTCTTGAAAAAGAAGTGCCCGAAGAAGTGACCGTTCCCGGCGGCCTGCGATTGAACTTCAATCTTGAAGTTACCCCGGAAGCCGAAGTGCAAATGATTTTTGATTCTAAAATGGGCGATATTATCAAAGGGAACGGGAATGCAAATCTTAAAATGGAGATCAATTCCCAAGGCGATTTTACCATGTACGGCGACTATACCATTCAAAAGGGTGAGTATTTGCTCACTTTGGCGAACTTTTTTAGCCGGAAGTTTAAAATTAAAGAAGGAGGAACAATTCGTTGGACAGGTAGCCCTTATGAGGCCGATATGGATATTGTTGCTTACTACGAAGCACAGGCTCAATTGAAAGATTTACTGTCGGATAGCTCCGATGTGTATCGAAATAAACTGCAAGTGGAATGTCAGATTGCCATGAACGGAAAATTGTTGGAGCCCGATTTTAATTTTGGAATTCAATTACCTCCTTCGGCCGATACAGAACAGGCAATAATCGATGGGTTGCCTGAGAATGAGCTTAATAAACAGTTTATTTCTTTATTGGTAATCAATCAGTTTCAACCTCTATCCGGATTTAGTCTGGCCGGTGGTTCTGCTTTTGGTAGCTCAAATCTGTCACAAAATACAACCGAGATTCTGTCGAATCAGTTATCGCACTGGATTTCTCAGATTAGTAACGATTTTGATATCGGTTTTAAATACCGACCGGGTAACGAGCTTTCGACCGATGAACTGGAATTTGCACTGCGTACTCAGTTATTCAACGACTACCTTACCATAAACGGCAACCTTGGAGTGGGAGGGCAGTATGCATTCACGAACACCATGGTAGGCGATGTGGAAGCTGAATTGAAAATTACACCCTCCGGGAAAGTACGGATTAAGGCATTTAATCGTTCGAATACCAATCTCGATTATGAAAAGGGTCCGTTTACTCGTGGGGTAGGCGTGTTCTTCCGGGAGGAATTCAACTCAGTAGGCGATCTGTGGAGGAAGTATTTTCGCTTTTTATATTCCGATAATACCGATCAGGTTAGCGAATCAAATTAACCATCCCTTCCTTTTCCAGGAATCGCCCATCGTATGTCTCTGCTTTTACCCGATAATAGTACGTTTCCCCGGGTTGAATTTGCCCGCGGTGGCGTCCATCCCAACCCTCGGAAATGTCTTGAGAGAAAAAGACTTGCTCTCCCCAACGGTTATAAACGGTGAACTCCAGCAATTGTCTGATCCCCCAACCACGTGCAAAAAGAAGGTCGTTATTCCCATCGCCATTGGGAGTGAAAACCGATGGCACATCGAGGGTGAATTCCCACCACACATCGATGTATAAGCTGTCGGTCCATTTAAAACAAAGACTATCATTGGCATAGGCACTTATTTCCAAGAGATACTGCGTGCTTTCTAAAGGTTGAAAAATAGGATAGGCTCCCGCCGATTGAACAATTCCATCTAGCGGACTCCATTCGTAATACACTTCGTATCGTTCTCCTAAATCCAGATTTAAGTATTCACCGACAATTAGTGCGGTGTCGCTTAAATCCAAATCAAAAGCTTGTTGCACAAACAATTCAATGAGGGTATCAGCAACACAGTCTTTATCCGACATCAAATGGAGATTGTAAATCATTGATTGCGGGGGATAGAAAATCGGATTAGGGGAAGAAATATCGCTGATGAAACTGTTGGGCGACCAGGTATAATTGGCCACGTGTTCACCGATAGCCTCTATTTGCACACTGTCGCCAAAACATAGCTCCGGGTTGGGTTCCAGGATGATAGTCGGACTTGGGTTGACGGTAATCAGATGCTGGGTCGAAACCTCATCGCATCCGTATTGGGTATTGGAGATGGTGAGTTCAACTTCAAATTCGCCGGCCGATTGAAAGGCATGCAAGGGATGCATCAGATCGCTGGTAGATCCATCGCCAAAATCCCACCAATATTCATCGGCATTCACCGATTCATTGATGAATTGTACCTCGTAAGGCTCGCAACCTTCAATTTGCGAATGATTGGGTCCGGCCAAAAAGCGTGGCCGCACATCGATAATTTTAACAAAGGAGGAATCCGAATCCGGACATTCTCCATTGATATCGGTCCAGGTAAAAAAGACCTGCACGGTGTCGTTTAATCCAGGTAGGTGATAAGAATGCGATATAGGAACTTGATTGCTTCCGGTCCCATCGCCGAAATCAATGAAAAAGTCTCCGAGATTCAAACTATCGGTTAAGCTAAAATGCACGCTATCGCCCAAGCAAATTTCCTTGGGTTCCAGCTGAAATCCAACGGTCGATCCGCCAATGGGTATGTCGATGGTCGAAACGCCTGTACATCCTGCCGTAGTTACTGCCTCGAACGAAACCTGATACGTGCCGGGCGTATTGTAAACATGCTGTGGCGTAATAACATGGCCGGTACTCCCGTCGCCAAAATCCCACCAAATGGAATTAAAGTAGTACACTGCCGGGTCGATTGAAAAATCGACGAATACGGGGCTACACTTGCCGGAAATAGTTGTGTCTATTTGGAAATGAGCGGTTTCTACCATAACAGTCGCATTGCTCAAGGCGGCCGTGTCGATACATCCACCATCGTTCACGATTAGGTCGATAAGATGCTCGCCTTGCTCTTCGAATACAATCGAAGGCTCGAAGCCTGATGGTCCCGGCACACCATCGATAAGCCAGGTGAAGCTGGCAGTTGGACTTAAAAAGTCGCTCAGGTTGGTGACGGTGAGCGTGTCGGTAAGGCACATCAGTTGAGTGGAAAGTTCAAAATCGGCATCGGGTTGGGTCGAATATAGAATCTGTGTCAGACTCCCACTGCAACCAAGCGAGTCGATCACCTGCAAGGTAATTGGGTAAGCTCCCGGATTCGAATACTGAAGAGCCGGCGGATGCTCCAAGGAGGAGGTGCCTCCCGGACCAAAATTCCAATTCCAAATGACGATAGGGATATCGTGTTGGGTATGGTTGTCGAATTGTACGGTTACCGGATTGCAATTGTCGGGAGTTACTAAATCGAAATCTGGAATGGGTTTACGCACATTTACCCAAATCGTGGTTGTGTCGGTGCAGGCATTTTCGGCAACGATAACCAATTGGACTTCGTATTGCCCAGGATCGCTATAGGCGTGGGTTACAACGGTGTCCATGGTAAAGTAAATCAGGGAGCTATCGTACGGAGAAGTGTAAGGGTGCCAGGTACTATCCCCAAAAGTCCATTGATAAATTCCATCGATGGAAAAGAGATTGATTACTCCTTCGTCTTGCGATTGATAAGACTCGAAGGTGATGGTATCGCCTGCACATACATCGAGGGTGTCGGCCACAATTTGCGCTATAGGGTGTCTCACAACCACCTGGATGGAATCGTGGTACTCACAACCGGTTGTGGCATTATAGCTGTGAAGAAAAGCCCATCCATCGAGCGATTGCGTATAATCGTGCGTGGTTATGGGAGCATTCAGGTTATCGGTGTTCCCATCGCCAAAATCCCATAAAAAGGTCTCGTAGCCATAATCTTTAATCATGTTAAAGGTGTAATGATAAGGATCCGGTTCGCATACATGCCAACCTACCAATTCCGTAATTGGGCCATTGACATAAAAGGCATTTTCAATCGTCGTATCCTCAATACAGAGGTTATGGTTAATGAACATGGAAACGGTCATCCAACCCGTATCGACCGGGTGTAGATACGCATAGTATCCGGAACCTGCTAAGTCTCCGTTTAAATGCCAGGTAACGTTGAAGGTATTGGTGTTGATGGTGGAAGTATTGAAGGGCATAAGGCTATCGCTTCCACAAATAGTAGTGGGTGGTTGAATTTCAAATTCTGCAATATTGGTCGTGTCGCCAACCATTACAAATGAGCTTTCTTCCACTACGCAGCCCAAAGCGGTGATAATCGTCAGGTCGAGGTTGAACATTCCGGTATCGGAATAAGTATGGGGTGGTGGAACGAGCGCTGTGTCGATGGTTCCATCGCCCCACGACCAAATGTGCATGATAATACTATCGTACGGACATACATTGAAATGAATGTCGGGTTGCACATCGGGAGTGAAGGGAACACATCCTCCCAAGGGGTCGATAGCCATCCAAACATGAGGTAAATAAATGTCGGTTTGTGAAACGGCTGTATCGATGCAGCCATTGGGACTCGTTACAATGAGGGTATCGTAGAAAAGATGAAATCCGTCGGAAAAAAGACTTTGGTTATTGGTGTAGTTGATGATTGGGTTGGTAATGGTCGTGCTCGTTTCGAAATCCAAAATCCAGTAATAATCCAGCCCACCATTTAAGCTATTGGTGCTGGAATAATTAATGTACTCTTGTTCATGAGGCAAGACGCAGATATAGGGGTCGCTTAGTTGAAAATTAGCATTGGCTGTTTCGATGAATAGGGAGTCGGTTTTTGTATCGGCGCAATCGCCGTTAAGGGTCGCTTCAAGGCTGACGGTATTCCATCCGGGAGTGAGTAGTTCAATGGTGGGTTCCATTTGATTACTGCTTCCTTGCGGAAAGGTCCACTCATATTGATTGGCAATAATCGATTGATTATCGGGTTGAAAGGATTCTCCAAAACAGATGATGTCGGTGAGGTCGAAGTCGGCAATTACGTCGCCAATCGTAATGGTATAGTCGCGCGAGCTGGAGCATCCCTGGGCATCGGTTGCAACGAGTGTTACAACCACATTGTTGAACCCTGCAAAAGAAAAGCTGGGCGCCGGAAGACTACTGCTCTGACCGTCGGAGGTTGTCCATGAGTAGGTGCTTACTCCGGTCATGTTATTTACAATCATGGTGTTTGCCGGGACTTCGCAAAATACATTTGGGCTGGGATACCAGAGCTGGCTGGGTCCACCCGAGGTTTGAATCAGATTTACTTCTGTATGAGCGTTGATACATCCATTCTCGTCGGCTACCTGAAGGGTAACGGAAAAACTTCCTGCTGTTTGATACACAACGCTGGGGTTGATGCTACTGGTTGATGACTGAGCGGTTCCATTCCCAAAATTCCAGTTCCAAGAGGTAATGGAGCCACTCCCCGGGGTCGATAAATCTTGAAACTGAACATTAAAAGGTGTACAACCACTAGTGGCGCCACTGGAAAGCTGAAAATTAGCCTGCGGATTAGCAAATACCTCAACCTGGATACTAGCCGTGAGGATGGTTCCATTATCGTTAACAAAAGCCTGAATGGTATAAACGCCCGGATTTAGATAAGTTGCTACCGGATTGGCTACATCGGAGGTATTACCATTCCCCAAATTCCATTCGTAGTTACCTGCTCCTAAACCAGGCATATTCGTTGAAAATTGCACGAGCAGGGGAGAACAACCTTCAGAATCAGAGGTAGTTATGCTTAAGGTTTGTGCTACGGAAACAGTGGGGAAATAGAGAAGAATCGCAAAAATTAAAAAAGGAATAAAGCGGTGCAGGTTCTTCATATAGTGAAATAAATAAGGTGATAATACCAGTTTTAGACTGATATTTTTGCGATAGTTGTAAAATGAACCCGATAAATTTAAAAAAAAATGTTGTTCCAAAGTTCGTGGGTTACCCCTCGTTCAATGGATTGAAAAAAGTATCTTCGTGGGGTTAATATGCTCCCATGGATTACAGTAGCTCCGCCATTTGGTATGCTTTTGCCATCACTACATTTGCCGGCCTTGCAACCGGAATTGGTAGTCTATTGGCTTTTTTTACCAAAACAACCCACAAGAAGTTTCTTACCATGTCCTTGGGCTTTTCTGCCGGAGTAATGATCTATGTGTCGATGATCGAGATTTTTCCGCAGGCCCTCGAAGTCCTCCATGAAGAAGAGGCGCTTGGCTCCGGCTCATCGAAATGGCCTTATATCCTTACCACTTTGTCCTTCTTTGGTGGAATCGCTTTCATTGCTATCATCGACCGACTCATACCCGATGCTGAGAACCCGCATGAAATACGAACGGTTGAGGACATGTCGAAAGAGCCGAAACAAAATCGGCTCATGCGACTGGGAGTCTTCACTGCTTTAGCCATTGGAATACATAATTTACCCGAGGGAATGGCAACTTTTACCGCTGCCTTAAATGATCCGGGGATGGGATTTGCCATCGCTGTGGCCATCGCCATTCATAATATCCCGGAAGGTATCGCCGTTGCGGTTCCGATCTATTTTGCAACCAAAAGCCGTAAAAAATCCTTCTGGTACAGCTTTACATCGGGTCTTGCAGAACCGGTCGGTGCCCTCATTGCTTACCTTATATTACTTCCCTTCCTTACGCCAACAGTGTTCGGAATTATTTTCGCGGCTGTGGCAGGAATCATGGTGTTTATCTCGGTCGATGAGCTGCTTCCTGCTGCTCATGAATTTGGAGAACACCACCTATCGGTCTATGGTCTAATCGCCGGAATGGCAATAATGGCAATTAGTTTAATTACCCTGCAGTAAGAAAACTACTTGTTCGTAATTTCGAAAAGATATTTCATCCAAGTCTGTCCTAAGTCTCGCCAAATCCTCTAATTTTAGGCGATTTATTTTTTTTAGACTTATTTCTTTCTTGTATGAAGACATCTTTTTTGGTAAGAGCATGGTTTCTGAATGCTTTTTTCTTATTGGCCTTGCCAGCCTTTCTCCTGGCTCAAGCCGGCTCACGACATATTTATTCGCTTCAACCAACCCACGACGCTTTCATTCTTACCGACATTAGTCCGGAAGGATTTATCGTGGAGCAATCAATTAGCCAATTTGGAGTGGAAACGCTAGAGCGAAATGGAAATACGTATTTTCGACTACAAGTTCCAGGCTTTGGGATCAATGCCAACGCGATTGGGAATCCTGAACTTCCTGCTTATCATCGAATGCTCGAAATTCCTTTTCAAGCAAGCTGGGAAATAGAAATTATTGAACAAACCTATGAACTTGTTTCGTTGACCTCCGATTTTCCTGGAATGGAGTTATTTCCTGTTCAACCGAGCGTCGGAAAACATGAGGATGAAAATGATTTGACGTTCTATCGTAATGATGCGATTTATGAATCGAATCAGTTTTATGCCGAGGATATTATTGAAATCGAATCACTTGGAACGATGCGGGGTGTTGGCCTCGGTCGGTTGGCCGTGCAAGCATTTGCTTATCAACCTCAAACAGGCACGATCAAAGTACTTAGCTCTCTCAAGTTTAAAGTGCGTTTTGTCGGAGCAGATTATGCAACAACCTCGGCCCTCAAACGCAAGTACTTTTCTCCCACGTTTGAGACTAATTTTAAAACCTTAATCAATTATTCAAGTTCCAGTAAAGAGCTGATTTCGCAAGCTCCGGTTGTTTATCAGATTATTTCGGATCCCATGTTTGCCGCTGATTTAGAACCTTTTATTCTCTGGAAAACGCAAAAAGGGTTTCAGGTTCAAATTGCTTATACCAACGATCCGAATGTTGGAACTTCCACTGCCAGTATTCAAAGCTACCTTTCCAATCTTTACACTCAGGCCAGTCCTTCGAATCCTGCTCCCAGTTTTGTGCTGCTGGTTGGCGATGTGCAGCAAATCCCTGCTTTTGCAGGAACGGCCGGTAGCCATGTGAGCGATTTATACTATTTCTGTTACGATGGAGCTTCCGATTACTTCCCCGACATCTATTATGGTCGTTTTTCTGCTCAGAACATAGCGCAACTCCAACCTCAAATAGAGAAGACACTGGAATATGAAAAATACCTGATGCCGGATCCATCCTTTCTCAACGAGGTTGTCTTAGTAGCCGGAGTCGATGCCAGTTATGCCCCAACGCACGGAAATGGACAAATTAATTATGCTGTCGCGAACTATTTCAATACCACGAATGGTTTTACTACGCATTCCTATTTGTATCCAGCGTCGGGTTCAAGCGCCACTCAAATTCGCCAGGATGTTAGCAATGGGGTAGGGTTTGCCAACTATACGGCACATTGTAATTCCGACGGATGGGCCGATCCATCCTTTGTTATCTCGCATGTTCCTGCTTTACAAAATGTATCGCAATACCCTCTCATGATCGGGAATTGTTGTCTTTCCTCAAAATTCGACGACAGTGAGTGCTTCGGTGAAGCTGTGCTCCGTGCCAATAAAAAAGGGGCAATTGGGTACATCGGTGGATCGAACAATACCTATTGGAACGAAGATTTTTGGTTCTCCGTAGGACACGGAACGGTTACCGCTAATCCAACCTATGCTCAAACAGGTATAGGATTTATCGATGCCATGTTCCACCTGAATGGTGAGCCTCTCAGTGAATGGTACATCACCAATGGTCAGATTCAATATGCCGGAAATCTTGCTGTTACGGCTGGTGGTTCGAGTTTGGTCAAATACTACTGGGAAATTTATCACCTCATGGGCGATCCATCCTTGACGATTTATCAAGGTGTACCTACTTCCTTAGTCGCAACTTATTCCAACGGATTACCGCTCGGAGCCACGCAATTGGCCGTCCAAACAGAGGAACATGCTTATATTGGCTTGTCGAAAGATTCTATGCTAATTGCTGCTGCCATGGCCGGCTCCGGAGGTCTGGTCAACTTAACCTTTCCTCCTCTGTCCGAAATGGGCGACTATCAAATAACTATTACTAAACAGAATCGTCAGCCGCATGTTGGACAAATTCAAGTGTTTGCAGCCAATACACCCTATGTTACCTGCCAATCGCTCAGCATTCAGGATCCCACCGGTAATCAGAATGGATATGCCGATTTTTCCGAAACCATTTATTTAACTCCAACACTTCAGAATTTAGGTGGAATCGATGCAACTGGATTAAGCATCGTTTGTTCTTCCACCGATGCAGCCGTTACCATTACTCAGTCATCTGCCTCCTTATCCGGTCTGCTTAGTCAGGAATCAGCCGATATGGTTGATGCCTTCGAACTAGAAATTGGTGATTCAATTATCGATGAACAGGTGGTTCAATTGGTTTTTACCATTAGCGATAATGCAGGTAATACTTGGGAATCGTACGGAAATCTTACCCTGTATGCTCCTTTGCTATCCATCGAGGAAGTGCAAGTATTGGATACTCCCGGAAATCAAAACGGTCGCCTCGATGCCGGAGAGGTAGCCTATGTGTCTTACCTCGTGAAGAATATTGGTCATGCAACCTATTCAGAAGCAATCACATTCATCGATTCGCAAAGCCCCTATCTGTCGGTTATTTCAGCTCCACAATCGCTAAATAACTTGACCGTCAATTCCAGCGATACGCTTTCGTTGCTCATCGAAATTGACCCAACAGCGCCCATAAATGCAATCGCTGATTTAAGCATTCATGTCGATGCAGGTTTCTATTCCAAAACAGCTCAACAAACGGAAGGGATTCAGCAAATTGTCGAAGACTGGGAGTCGAACTCCATGGAATCCTTTGCTTGGCTAAACGATAGTCCAATTCCATGGACGATTCAGGACTCTGAATTTGTCGATGGAAGTTTTGCTGCCCGCTCAGGCGATATCAGCAATAATCAAAGCACCAGTTTGGAACTTACCATTGATGTTGCTCAAAACGATTCGATCTCATTTCATTATTTCGTCTCCTGCGAACCGCAAGGATGGGCTTACTACGATTACCTCGAATTTTTTATCGATAATGTGTCAAAAGGAAAGTGGGCTGGCGAAATAGATTGGGAACGTGCAGCTTTTCCTATTACTCAGGGCACGCATAATTTGAAATGGGTGTATCAAAAAGATGGTTATGTCGTAGAAGGTCAGGATCTTGCGATTATCGATAAGGTGGTGTTCCCTCCTCTTACCGAATGGGTTAGCAACACTCCCCCACATATTACTTCGGTCCCCGATACCATTGTATGGACGGGCGATTCCTATCACTATGAACTCGCGGCCAGCGATGCGGATCAGGATGACCTTGAGATGGGTTTTAGCATGAAGCCTGCCTTCCTGCAACCAGGGACCCAAACTCTTCAGACCCTAAGCCTCGACGGAACTCCCGGATGGATTGATCTTGGAAATCATTGGGTCGTATCCTACGTTAGCGACGGAAAAGCAATGGCCTCGCAATACTTTGTTTTACAAGTGAAAGATAATAATGCAATCGCTGATCAACCTGCGATTCAAGCTTCGGTATTTCCAAATCCCGCAAGCCATTCACTCCAAATAAATTGGGAAAATTCCTCGATTAAGTCACCTCTTCTCAGGGTATTTAATGCTCAAGGTCAACAAATCGATAAAACGCTTTATAGTGAGTCGATACCTTCGAATCAATCCATTCAATTGAGTGTAGAATTCTTAGTTTCGGGCCTCTATTTTATTGAACTGGAGACTGAAAAATCCACGACAAAAATTCCTTTTATTAAGCAATAATCTTCATCATTATGCATCAACCGCTTCGTTTATTCTTATTCATCCTAAGTTTTTTAACTTATTCGAGTTTCGCATTAGCCGATACGCAAAACTGGAACTTCCTTAACGAGGAAGAAAATCCTCAAACTAGTATTCAGTATGTCGAAACCGATCATGGAATCGAATTGACCATGGAACTGGGAGCCTGGTCTTTTGAAGAAGTTTCTATCAATCAAACCACCTATTTACTTCCTCATTTGCCCGATGGATATCCCTTGCTCGCCGCAAAGTCGCCCGATCTTGAACGGGTCTTCGCTTCCTTACGGATCGATCCAACTGCCCAATACACGGTTGAAGTAATCGGTTCGGACTATCTTGAGTTGAATCAGGTGAAGCTGGCTCCTTCCAAAGGGAATCTGACTCGCGACATTCTGCCTTCGCAAATCGCTTATGAATTTGGACCGGCTTATCAGAAGAACGAATTTTTTCCCGGCGAACTGGCCGACCTTTCCGATCCTTTTGTCATTCGCGAAGAGCGCGGTTTGAATACTTATTTTTACCCCTTGCAGTACAATCCGGTGAGTGAAACCCTTCGCATATATCGCGAAATAAGTATTCGTTTAGTCGAGGTAGATGAAACTCCGGTCAACCCGCTGCTCAGTCGTCGCGATGGTTCAAAATCTACTTCGGAGTTTGAAGCTATTTACGAGCAGCAATTCATCAATTATCCATCAGCCAAATACACCGTGGTGCCTGAGGATGGCGAAATGCTCATCATTTGCCATCCAAATTTCTGGGAAGTGATGCAACCTTTTGTTAGCTGGAAAATTCAGCGCGGGATGCCGACTACCATGGTCGATGTAACCCAAATAGGTAATCTAGCCGCCATCAATTCTTATATCGCTGATTTTTATACCAACCACAACCTCACTTATCTCTTGCTGGTTGGCGATGCGAATTTTGTCCCGACCAATACTTTAGCTAGTGGCCATTCCGACAATGCCTTTGGTTATTTAGTCGGAAATGATTCCTATCCCGATGTTTTTGTAGGTCGTTTTTCGGCCGAAACGGTAGCCGATGCTCAAACCATGGTGGACCGGGTAATCGATTATGAATTAAATCCGGTTGTCGGAAGTCATTATGAACATGCGTTGGGAATTGCTTCTCAAGAAGGGCCTGGCGACGACCAAGAATACGATTATCAACACATGCGAGTGATGCAAAATAAGTTGCTGGCTTATCATTATTCTACTGCTTCTGAATTTTTCGAAGGCTCCCAAGGGGGACTGGATGCAGCTGGAGATCCCACTTCGACGATGGTTGCCAATCAGGTGAATACTGCCTCGGGAGTGATACTTTATACCGGCCACGGTAGCACTACTTCTTTCTCTACCTCCGGATTATCCAACACGCATGTCGATAACCTAAGCAATACGGGTAAACTCCCTTTCGTTTGGGCCGTAGCTTGTGTAAACGGAAATTTTGTGGGAAATACATGTTTTGGCGAGGCCTGGACTCGTTCGCAACATAACAATGAACCAGCAGGTGCCATTGCTACCCTCATGTCAACTATCAATCAGTCTTGGAATCCTCCCATGGCTGGTCAGGATGAAATGGTCGATATTCTGGTTGAATCCTTCAGCAACAATATCAAACGCAGCTTTGGAGGCGTAAGTATGCATGGTTGCATGCACATGAACGATGCCTACGGAAACCAAGGTTTCCCAATGACCGATACCTGGACTTGTTTTGGCGACCCCTCGGTAATGCTACGAACTGCAACGCCGCAGAGCATGATTGCTTCGCACGACCCCGTCGCTTTTATCGGAGCCACGAGTTTTGCCGTACAAGTAAATGTAGAAGGAGCGCTCGTTGCCTTAACGGCTGGAGGGGAAATTCTGGGAACAGCGATCGTCCAAAATGGAGTGGCACTGGTTTCATTCCCGGCACTTTCGTCTATTCAGTCCTACACCATCACGGTAACAGCCTATAATTATGTCCCCTACGTGGGTAGTTTCGATGTAGTTCCAAACGAAGGTCCCTATGTAAGTTTGAATACCTATTCAGTCGATTTAGGTTCTGGTATGCCATCAACCATTGCTGAGTATAATTCCAGTATTCAACTCAATGTACAACTCGAAAACGTTGGGGTCGAAATGGCCTCCGGTGTTGTAGGTGTCCTTAGCTCCAGCGATCTTCATGTCGATATTTTGAACGATACCTACGTTTTTGGAAATATTGATAGCGCGCAAACGGTCCTAGTCAATGCCATTTTCACCGTTCAAATATCCGATAGTGTTCCCAATATGCATCAGGCTGCTTTTCAGCTCGAATTAACCGACGATTCTCTCAATACCTGGACAAGCTTTTTAACGATTCCGATTTATGCCCCGGAATTATCGCTTTCAAATCTGGGCTTGGAAGAGCTGAATCCTGTGGTCGATAATGGTCGGATTGATCCGGGTGAAACCATTCATTTCACCATAGAAACCCAAAATTTAGGAGAAGCAGGAACAGCCGATATCGATTTGTCGATTACTTGCTCTTCTCCCTATGTCGATTTAATTGATTCCAGTTTTCAAATCACTTCCTTAAATGCTGCCGGTACTGTTCAGCATCACTTTAGCTTTAGCGTTCATTCGAGTGCTCCTGCTGGAATAGCAGCTGAATTTCAGGTTTTTGCACAGGCAGGACATTACTCCGCCGAACTAAGCATTATTGAGGAAATAGGCTTAATCGTGGAGGATTGGGAATTGAATCATTTTCAGTCTTATGCTTGGAACAACTCAATAAGTTACCCCTGGGTAATTGTATCGAATAACTCTTTTGAAGGCACTCATTCTGCTCGTAGTGCTATTATTCCGGCAAGTGCTAGTTCGGTGCTCGAAATTAGCATCGATGTGCTGGCTGCCGATTCGATTTCTTTTTATAAAAAAGTGAGCTGCGAGCCGGAAGGTTGGGATTATTACGATTTTCTCGAGTTCTTTATTGATAACAATTCGATGGGAAAATGGGCAGGAGAAATCGATTGGAGCCGTGAGGCTTTCCCTATCTCGGCTGGCACGCACACCCTCAAATGGGTGTACGAAAAAGATGCTTATTATGTAGGTGGTCAGGATGCAGCCTGGATCGATTTTATCCAGTTTCCTGCGATGGAGGTTAACTATGCTCCCTATCTTTTAAGCAGTTTGGATACGTTTGAACTTGCTGCCGGTGAGTATTTTATGCTTCCACTCGAAGCTTTTGATCCCAATCCGAACGATGCTCTTTCGTATAATCTGGTTGATGCACCGGCCTTCTTACAATGGTCCAATGCGGTAAACTGGAGTATCCAACTCGAAGGGACACCCATGTTGAGCGATACCGGTTTCCATCAAGTGGTCTTCCAAGTTGATGATGGTACTTTAAGCTCACCGGAATATTCCTTTGTAATACGGGTATATGATCCGGTACACGTGGCTGAATGGGAAAAAGAACTATCCTTTTTTGCTTATCCGAATCCTAGTAAAGACCAATTGCACGTTCAATTGCCACCGGATTCAGGAACCGGGAGCTTGTCGCTTTATTCGATTAGTGGGCAATTGATACGTAGCATAGAACTCCATTCGACCAGGCAAATCACTCTTTCCTTATCGGATCTGCCAGCCGGTTCGTATCGTTTGCAATGGAAATCGCAAGAAACCGTTCTGTCATTCCCCGTAGTGAAAATGAAATAATTGAAAACACCAGGCCCCGGAAAATTGTCGTTATGTGTAACATTTTTCCGGTAGCCTGCGTTATGATTCGCAAAAACTGATTCCCCTTTCCCGGAATCAGTTTCCGCATTTATTTGGGATACCAACGCTTAACATAAACAAGATGATTATGATTCGTACATTCATTCGCTTTCAGCGAAACACGGTTAGTTTCTTCCTTCTCTTCTTAATGGCGTCGCCGCTTTTGGCTCAGCAGAATATTAGCCAGTTTCAACTTCAAAACGGACTCAGCGTTTTTCTCCAACCCGACCCATCGCAAAAGGAGGTTTTTGGCATGGTGGTCGTAAAAGCCGGTGCAAAAGATGATCCCTCCACCGCAACCGGGCTGGCTCACTACATGGAACACATGCTCTTTAAAGGAACACAGGAAATTGGGACCACGAATTGGGAGGCAGAAAAACCTTATTTGGATACCATCATCCAACTCTACGACGACCTTGCCGCGACCAAGGACGAAGCGCTCAGAAGCGACATTCAGAAAGAGATAAACCGTGTTTCGCTCAAAGCGAATGAATTCGTAATCAATAACGAATTGTGGAGCTTGCTCATGCAAATGGGAGGAACAAACCTAAATGCAGGAACTGCTCCCGATGCAACCTATTACTTTAATTCTTTTCCTCCCGGACAAATCGAAAAATGGCTCGAAGTGTATAGCCATCGGTTTATCGAACCGGTTTTTAGAGGATTTCAGGCCGAACTCGAAGTAGTTTACGAAGAAAAAAATATGTACTCCGACGAGTTCTTTTCGGTGCTCCTCGAAACATTCAATAAGTCCTTCTTTAAAAATCATCCCTACGGTCAACAAACCACCATCGGTAGCATCGAGCATTTGAAGAATCCTCAACTTTCGAAAATGATCGACTTTTATCGAACCTACTACGTTGCTAACAACATGGCACTCATCTTAGTGGGCGATTTCGATGTGCAAACTATCCGACCGGTAATTGAAGAGAAATTCGGTCGTTTGAAATCGGGTAAAGTGCCAGAAAAACACGTGGTTGCTGAGGAGTCCTTCGATGGACGAGAGTTCGAAAGTGGTCGGTATTCCCCCATTAAGCTGGGTATCCTCGGCTTTAGAACAGTCCCTAAACTGCATCCCGACAAACTAGCGGTCGATTTAGCAAACGGGGTCTTGAGTAACTCCGGTCAAAATGGACTACTCGACCGGACAATTCTGAACAACGATATACTTGCTGCAATGGTTGTGGATATGCCTTATCTCGACCACGGTGCCTCCTATTTTATCTTCATTCCTAAAATTATTGGTCAATCCCTTAAGAAAGGTGAGAAAATAGTGCTGGAACAATTGGATTCACTCAAAGCAGGAAAGTTTGATGAAGCTCTGTTGGAATCCTTAAAACTGGAAAAATACCGCGACTTTCAACTTGGGTTGGAAAATGGAAACCAACGGGCTATGCTAATGGCCGAAGCTTTTGTTACAGGGCAACGATTGGAGCAGGTATTCGATTATCCGAAAAGGATTATGGCCATCACCAAGGACGATGTAGTTCGTGCAGCAAATCAGTATTATGGCGAAAATTACCTCGCATTCTATTCCAAAATGGGTAAAGCCAAAACCGAAAAGATCGAGAAACCAGGTTATGAGCCCATCATTTCTAATCGCGATGCTCAGTCCGATTATGTGAATGCGCTGCAAGCCATGGAACAACCGGCTTTCGAATATCAACCAGTCGATTTGGAAAGCGAAGTCGAAATCCTGGCAGTCAATAAAAATGCAAAGCTACAGTATGTTAAAAATCCGGTTAACGACATCTTCTCGTTTAAAGTTCAATTCCAAGTCGGTGAGCAATCCTTACCGGGCCTTTTTGCTTTATCGACAGCATTGACCTATGCTGGAACCCGAAAACATTCCCCTCTGGAACTGAAAACAGCCTTTGCCAATACCGGTACCAGTTTCTATACTACCAGCAATGATAATTTCTTTGAGTGGCATTTTACCGGTCCGGATAAAAATCTCGCTCAAGTAGTTAGCCTTTATCTCGATATGCTTAACGGCGCCCAGTTCGATAAAATAGCCGTGAAAAAGATTTGGGAGGAAGAAGCTTTGAATCGGAAAATGGAAGATGCAACTCCACGTGCTGTGTCGAATGCTCTTCTTGAATACGTAGTCCACGGCGAACAATCGGTTTTCCTCGATCGATTGACCAAAAAAGAAATCAAAAAAATCGATGCAGATTACTTGTCGAGTTTACTCGATACCCTCAAATCCTTCCCGGTTAACTATCAATTGGTCTCGGCTCTCCCATCGCACGAAGCCGTGAACTTATTAAAGCGTTCATCTAAAACTCCTGAGAAAATAAGTAAGCCTCAACCATACTTTACCCAGGCTTTTAAATCCTATGCTAAGCCGACCATCTTTTTTGTGAACGATAAAAAAGCGCTTCAAAGCAATATCCATTTTTATGTCATGGGCGAAGACTTCCAACTCGAGGATCGAGCTGCTCAGGATGCTTTTAATACCTACTTCGGAGGATCCTTTTCAGGAATCGTCATGCAAGAAATTCGTGAATTCCGTTCTTTATCCTATGCGGCCTCCGGTTCAATGCAATCGCCTCGAGTGAGTGGAGGGAAAAATACTTACCTCGGATACGTCGGAACACAAGCCGATAAAACCCTCGAAGCAATTAAAGTGTATACCGATTTATTGCAAGTTATGCCGCAAAAACCCGAACGCATGAACATGATTCGCGATTATTTGTATTACAGTGGTCAGATGCGAAAGCCCGATTTCCGGTATAAAATTTCCTGGATTGAAGATCTCCGCCGTCGCGGTTATCAGCAAGATCCTTACGAGTTTTTGCAAAATGCTTATCGTGAATTGGAATTCGACGACATCCGTCAGTTTCATGATAAACACCTCAAAGATAACCCCATCGTCATAACCATTGTAGGAGATAAGAAACGTATCGACATGGATGAATTAGCTAAGTTTGGGGAAATTATCGAAGTGAAAAAGAAAGTTCTTTTCAAGCCTTAGGAATGAGGGCTACATGAATCTGAGTTAATCCTATTAAGTATTAGAAAACAAGTCTTTAAATGAGTTTTCATAATCCCGGCCTTCTTTATTTTTTGTGGGCTCTGATAATCCCTGTGATTATCCATCTATTCAATTTTCGCCGGTATCGAACCCTTTCTTTCAGTTCGGTTCAATTCCTGAAGGAGATTAAACAAGATAATCAATCGAAAACTCAACTGAAGCACTGGCTTATATTACTAAGCCGTATTCTCTTTTTTGCTGCCATTATAATTGCTTTTGCCAATCCGTTTATTCCATCAAACGACGAGAAAGCCGGGCAATCGGGCAATCAATTTGGCCTTTATATCGATAATTCCTTTAGTATGATTGCCGAATCGGGTTCGGGAAGTATTTTGGAACTGGCAAAGGCACAAGCTCAACGGTTGGTCGAAGCTTCTCCGGCAAATAGCGAATGGTTCCTGATTACCAACGACTTCGAAACGAAGCATTTGCGGATGCGTAAGGCCTACCAGCTACCTGAATTGATTCAAGAGATCCAAGCTTCCGGAATGTCGCGTACACTTCCAGATATTACCAATCGTTTTCAGCAACTTGCAAAAGATCAATGGGCGAACCCTTCTACGCAACTCACGGTATTTACCGATGCTCAAGGCTCCTTTTTTACCGGAGAGTTTGCTAATCCGGATTCTTCTCTAAGCATTCGTATTTTTCCTTTGCCAAGCGTAACAACCGGAAACTTATCAATCGATTCCTGCTGGTTCGAGCAAAAAGCTCAATTCCCCGGACAACCCGCCAATCTTCAGGTTCTGATTCGTAACTATGCCAACCAGGCATTCAATAATGTTCCGATTCAACTTTTCCTGAACGACACCTTAGCCAGCATTGCGAATGTTTCAATCGAAGCAAACGATACTGCTGTTGCTGCTCTCTCGTTTAATCATCCAAACTCTACCTGGGTGAACGGTCGTATTGAACTGGAGGATTTCCCGGTTATTTTCGATAATCAACTCTTCTTCTCGTATGAAGTAAAGGACCATTATCGTATTCTTATTATCAGCGAAAAAGGAGAAAATGAGTACCTCGAAAATCTCTTTCTAGCCGAGGATTATTTTCAGGTCACTCAATTTAATGCAAAAACCATCGATTTCTCCCGCTTTTCTGAATTCGACCTGCTTATTCTTGATGAACTAGTATCACTTTCTCCCGGATTGGTAAGCGAAGGGAAAGCCTTTTTGGCCGAAGGAGGCCGAGTCGTCTTGATCCCTTCGCCTCAGACCGATCTAATGCAGTATAATCTTTTTCTCGAAGGAATTGGAGCTCCGGGAATGATGCCCGTTAAGGAAGCCGAAACACAGGCCGATCCTTCCTTGTTGGAGCATCCTTATTTGAAAGCGGCAATTCAAAAAACCGAGGCGAATATTCAATTACCGCGGTTCAAGCATTATTACCAGCTTCAATCGGCTCCCAATAATGCTAACGAATGGATGGTGAACCGATTAAAACAGCCTTTACTGCTAAGTATTCCTTATCAAAATGGAACGTTCTTTGAATGGGCAGTTCCACTGCATTCTTCTAAAGGCGAGCGATATACCCACCCATTGATGCTCCCCTTGTTTTACCAAATCGCGTTAGCCGACGAAGCATCCTTTTTGCAATTCGGTGAGGTAGGACGTGAAGCCAACCTGCGATTCAAGAATGCCAGCAATGTCAACCAGCTCGAGCGCATTCGGTTTGGAACAACTGAGCGAGTAGTCGTACCAATGGAAATTCAGGGGCAATTGGTTCAGGTGTATAACGAAGATCCGGTTTTAATGGCCGGTAACTATAACTATGTGTCGGACGATTCCACAGTTTTCGCTTATTCCTGGAACTACAATCGCTCCGAATCGAACCCCGAAGTGCTTACTGAAAAAGAGATCAACGATCGATTCAATTCCCTTGGGTTTTTAGAATGGGAAATCATTGATTCGAAGAATGACAAAGCGTTTAATCAGTACCTCGATCATTCCGGAGAAAGAAGCCTATGGAAATACTTTTTAATGGCAGCCTTGTTTTTCCTGATTATGGAAGGCTTACTGGTCTGGTATTTCTCCAGAGCCCGCAGCTAGTTATTCATCGTGGTTCATAAAACCTTGTTTCTTTAAAATTTCGAGGAATTTTTTCGAAAAGAACAAGTTATCCGATTTTTTATACCGATTATCGGTAAATATTTGGGCCAGAGTTTCTTTCTGATTTTCTTTTAATAAAGCTTGGGTGAAATCGCTCGATTCACGTTCGTGATAAATTGCCTTAATCCGCTCTGGATTAAATTCTTGATAGGTTTCCCAATGCACAATAGCATCCATTGGTAAGCGATCGGTAAGCGGTGGTTTTTCGTCGGGATAGCCCAGCGCAATGGTAGTTACCGGCACCACTCCTCGTGGCAGATTCAAAACCTCTATGATCTGGTCGGCCATATATGTGGTTGTGCCGAGATAGCAGATCCCCAAGTCGTTTGCTTCGGCTTCGAGTGCAGCATTTTGCGAAGCCAAGAGAGCATCGATGGCTGCCGTAAAAAAACTTAAATAATTATCATACCCGGGGCTTGCATTACTTAGCTCGCACCATTGATTGAAACGGTTAAAATCGGCACAAAAGGTAAGAACAGCCGGCGCTTCCACCACCATTTTCTGATTGAAGTGGCAGGGTAATAAGCGCTCCTTAATCTCCTTTTCGGTGCTAACTACAATGCTGTAAACCTGCATGTTACCTGTAGTGCTGGCTCTGGATGCAGCCTCCAGGATGCGGTTCATTATCGGCATTGGAATTTCATCGGGTTTGAACTTACGGATGGATCGGTGGTTAAAAATAGTGTTCATTACTCTGTTGATTTTTATTCGCCCAATATTACGGTTTAGCAGGAACATAACACAAAATAAAAGTCAGACCAAGTGAAAAATTTTTATTTTTGTTCCCCGTACATAAACTTAAATCCATAATGAAGAAAAAGTACCTCATTATAGCCCTCATTGCCCTAATGGCAATTGCTGTTTCCTCTTGTAAGTCTAAGCAGCCTTGCCCTGCTTATGGTTCGGTGGAAACAACCCAAGAGGTTAATGTTTAATGATTTCATTCGATCATTGAAACATTTCCGCCGTTTCTTTCGTTCATCCATCCGTAACGAATCGGCAAAATGAAATTTGTATCTCTCTTTATCAGTGTTTTATCAGGTCTTTTCCTATCCCTTTCCTCGCTGGCTCAAGGTGAACTAGATTCCGAGAAAAAGATACTTATTCGCGACGAACGATCGGGTTCCCTCACCTTATCTAGTTCTGGTTACGGTGCCGGTTTCCGTTTCGGCAAACATCAAAACGTAAAGCAAAAAATACTCTATCAAGTCGATGTGCACTACATTCGACACCCCAAAGAAATTCGTAGCGCATCCTACTACTATCCGAATCGGTCTTTTGTTTACGGGAAAACCAATACCTTCCTCGCCCTAAACACCTATTATGGTATTCAACGGGAATTATTCCCAAAATTCGATAAAGGAGGCATTGCCATCCGGTACTATATTTTAGGTGGCCCAAGTCTTGGCATTTTGAAACCAAACTATTACGAGGTTACGTATGAAATTGGTCGCTTCGTAGTGGAAGATTTTGATACGTATTACGAAAAATCGAACCATGCCGGCTTGATTATCGGGAATAGTTCTTTCTTTCAAGGGATAAGTGAAATAATGTTGGTCCCCGGTATCAGCCTGCTTAGTGGTGCCAGCTTCGATTATAGCTCGAGCGAAGAACGCTTTAATGCGATCGAAGCAGGTGTTCGGGTCGATTTGTTCCTCCAACCCGTAGCCATTATGTCGGAAAATTTAGTCGCCCCTCAGCAAGTATTTTTTCATCTCTTTCTCAATTATCGCTTCGGACGAATTCTCGATGATCGATAGCCCGAATTTTCTGGCGACTGCTCTTAAACATTTCCAAGTAGCAGGGGTTAAATTGTTTTAAAATTTTCGATAAAATTGTACTTTTATCGCGCTCTTAAAAAAAGTGGAAAGCTATTAGAAATTTATACCTATGAAGAAAAAGCACGTAATTTTGATGGTTGGGACCATCCTCGTGGTAAGCTTAGTGGCAGCAAAGTTTGCACTTACAACTCACGAAAGTCAATATAAACCCAGAACAACCGTAGCTTCGGCTGATGAGAAAGGGTATCGAGGTGCCGCCGAATGGATGTTCTCACGCCAGGCAGGAATGGATGAAAGCATTCGTGTAGAAGATGTACAAAAAGCCCGTGAAGCCGTGGCTGCTATGCGTGGTAAGAAATCAGCCCAAAGCGTTGACTTCAATTGGGAAGAAATGGGTCCCGATAACGTCGCTGGTCGTGCACGTGCAATCATCTACGATCGCAATAATCCCAATATCATGTATGCCGGTGGTATTAGCGGTGGATTATGGAAATCGACTACAGGGGGTGTTTCCTGGAATAAAATTCGCTACACCGATGCCAATGGTAATTATGGTTCCATGAATGTTTCCTGCCTTACTCAAGGTGCCGACGGAGCAATCTACTTCGGAACAGGAGAGGTGTTCGCAGGGAGTAGTATCGCCAATAGTGGAATTGGACAAGGCGATGGTATCTGGAAATCGACCGATGGAGTGACCTTTAATCGCCTCGAATCGACCTGGACCACCATTAACCAAACCACCTTTAATTATGTGAGCAGAATAGCTGCCGACCCCACCAACGCCAATCGGATTTATGCTGCAACCCACCGCGGTTTGCATTATTCCGACGATGCTGGGGCGAGCTGGAATAAAATCGATGCACTCAGTATCTCCAATCAGTCGCGCAATACTTACGATGTAAAAGTCGGACCCGATGGAACAGTGGTAGCAGCTATCGATAATAAAACGTTCATTGCTCCAGGTGGAGACTTAACCCAAATCTATAATCCCGTTGGTTCACCCAATGTTCCTAGCGGACGTTTGGAATTTGCTATTTCTCCCACCGATGCTAATTACATATACTGCCATGCGGCTAATCCAAATGGAACGCTGAATAATATTTATCAATCGACCGATAAAGGTGCTACCTGGAATGTGATTGGTCCTGGTGGATTTACAACTTTCCAAACACTTGGAAACCAAGGTATATATGATAATTGTATTGCCGTTTTTCCCGACGATCCCGAAACCATTATCACCGGTGGGCAATATGCTTTGTGGAAATGGTCGCCTGAAACAGAATGGTCGGTTCTTACCAACTGGGCTTTGCCTCCGGGAAATCCTTTCTACGTTCATGCCGATCATCACGTTTTTGAATTCCACCCGAACTATGGTCAAAATGGAAACCAAACCTTAGTCGTTGGAACCGATGGCGGTTTTTATATCTCCCATAATGCTGGCTTATACTGGGCCGACTTGAATAAGAATTTTGCAACCCTTCAGTTTTATAAAATTGATGTCGATGGAGCAGGTCGTGTAATGGGTGGTTCACAGGATAATGGAACGCTCTACAACGACTTTGGTGGAAATACTGTACGTAATTTCTACGAGGTGAATGGTGGCGATGGTGGCGAAGCTAAATTATCGAAGCTAGACCCAACGGCTGCTTTTTCTACCGTTTATTATGGTTCATTGCGTCGTACGAATGAAAAAGGTACTAGTTTTTACGAAACGGGTCGTTATTTCTTTAGCAATCAAGTGGTAAATAAATATTGGGGTGGAATTGAAGGGAATATCGGAAGCCCCGATTATCCGGTGGCTCCATTCGTGACTGTTTTCGATTTATGGGAAAGCTTTTACGATGCCAATAGTATCGATTCCGTTAGCTACAAGAATAGTATTTTGCTCCTTCCTATGGTTGAATTCGAAAACTACGTTGCCGAGCTTGAAGCTAAGTACGACAACTTCACTTTGGATACAACTTCTTTCGTCAATGTAGATGGAGAAGTAATGGTTGAGGCTGGGGTTATTTTCCACACTGGAGAAACTATCGAGGTACCCTCTTCGATTGGTGAACTTCCACTGCAAGTAACCTTGGATTCCGACTTGCTTGCCGGTGATTCCATCCGTGTTCAAGATACCTATCAGGCGATGGTTGCTATGCCACTTTTCGACCGATTCAATAATCAGTATAATATTTGGGTTACTCGTAAGCCTCTTAACTTTAATGTTTTAGCTGTTGCTCAGCCCTGGGCTCCAATCTTACCTAATGGCGGTGTATCTGCTACGGGTAGCTGGGCTATGCGCGATGTGCAGTTTACGAAAGATGGAGAGCACCTCTACTTCGCACTAAACAATAACCTATATCGCGTTTCCGGATTTTCGGGTGCTCGCACTTTAGGTCAACTTCATGGCGATAGTACCGATTCCTATATGCTCGATTACGATATGATTTTCTCCTTCGGGAATAGCATCAATAGTATCAATCTCGATCCGAATAACGCTGATCGAGTATTAGTTACTCTAGCTGGTTCTTCCGGTTCAACGGTTTACCTTTCTACCAATGCAACCTCCAGTAATCCGAGCTTCCAAACCAAGCAAGGAAACCTTCCGGTTATGCCCGTTTTTACAGGGGTATTTAATTGGCAAGATGGAAATCAGGTTGTTGTAGGTACTGAATATGGTGTCTTTTCAACCGAAGATATTACGGCAGCATCGGTTAGCTGGGATTATCAATACAACGATTATCTCTACAATGCTTCGGTAATGGATATCGTTCAGCAGGATTTCGAGAATTATCAGTATGAAGTTAATAATCACTATGGTGTCGAAAATCATGGTTGGCTATATATAGGAACCCATGGTCGTGGTATATTCCGCAGCGATGCTTGGAAAGGTCCTTTATCCACTCCCGATCCTATCGTATCGTATGGAGCAGAAACAATGGAATTAAGCGTTTATCCTAATCCGGCGCAACACGAAACAAGATTGAAATTCGTCATGACGAAAGCCGGAATGGTCGATATTCAGGTTTACGATTTGAATGGACGATTGGTTAAATCGCAACGAAGTTCACAACTTCCTGCAGGCGAGCATGAAATGCAACTTCAAGTAAGCGATTTGCAACAAGGTACTTACCTCATTCACCTGAATGCTAATGGTGAAAGCTTATCGCAAAAATTGATTGTTCAATAATCCAATTGAATCTAACTCTTCAGCTGGGTTAAACACGAGCTGATTTATTTGCCGAATAAAGAGTCTTCTTTATTCGGCAAATTTTTTTATCCCCTTCCGCAAATGGAAACGTAGTCGCAACGCGAGCATATTTCTTGCTCTTCGGTTTGAGTAAATGCAAATTGATCCGAGCTCATTTCTCTCAAAAGAGCCTCAAAATGTTCCATGAACTCCGCTCGATGTTCTGCGTAATTTAAAGTCTGTCGGTCAATGGTTATCTCCGTTGCTGGCCTGGGCGAGAACAGCTTCTTGATGTTAAATAGGTGCAAATGAATCGGTTTGTCTGCCCTGGAATCATCCGTCGATTCAAATAAATAGGCATAAATGAATAATTGTAAAATAGCTTTGTTCCGCTTCTTGAGGTTGGGTGAAAAGAGGTCGCTAATCACTTTCACATTGTGTTCATCGCTTCCGGTTTTGTAATCGATAATCCGAAGTGTTTGATGCACCAAATCCACCCGGTCAATTATCCCCTTAATTTTCCATCGGCTCGATGCATCGAGTTGGAATTCTCGCTGATATTCTTTCTCTAAACTAATGGGTTTGATGGGAGCCTGCGATAAATCATATCGAATAACCTGAAGTATATATTCCATCATATTTTCAAAAATGATTTCATTCTCAGGAGTATGTATCACCTGGTTAGCGGCGAAGCCATTTGCTTCAACTTCGTGCATTAAGGTTTCACGAATTTGGGCTGATTTCTCCAGTAAGTCTTTTAAAAAATCGTTCGTTAAAACTTCTTGTTTGTCGTAAAGTATTTTCAGCGTATCGTGAACAATAATTCCGAAATACCTGTAGTCGATGAGTTCTTGCTGTTCATCGATGGGTTTGATTCGGGCAACGTACCGGAAATAGAATTTCAAACTGCAATCGATGTAAGTATTGATGGCGCTTGGTGATAAGAAAAAGCTTTTTTGATTGCTATTTTGATTTAATAGCTGCTGTAGCATTTCCGGTGTTTTAGTGATTTCGATTTTCACGGGATCTTCGGTTTTCAGATAGGGATTAATCTTGAATTCCGAAAGTGCCTGCTTCGAGCTGTATTTAAGCTGAGACAAGTAGCGGCTGGGTTCCACTTTTTGTCCCGATGGACTGTTTGAGGTATAAAGGAGATGAACTTTTTCGGCCCGTTGGATTAGCCTGTAAAAATGATAAGCATGGATAGCATCGTGTATATCGGGAGTAGGAAGACCATAGGCTTTTTTCAGACTCAGAGGAATAAATCCTGTTTTAAAGGAAGAGGGAGGGAAGCTATCCTCGTTCGTAGAAAGGATGATTATTTCCTTGAAATCGAGCAGTCGTGTCTCTAAAAATCCCATGAGTTGAATGCCTTTGAGAGGTTCTCCTTCGAATGGAATGCGCTCTTGCCGAATCAATTTGTTTAGGAGCCGAGCCTGTGATAAATCGGAAACCTCGGTAGAATATGTTTGCTGTAGATTTTCTAATTTCTGAATCAGTAAAAGAATTTGATAAAAAAAGGCTCTTTCGCTATCAGGTAGGTTCGAATTATCGACGTAAACAAAGTGTTGACACAGATTCAAGAGTAGGGGAGTCAGACTAGAACCTTCGCCTAAATGCTTCATCATCCCAAAGAGGTCGGATTCACCATCGGCAAGCTCGGTCAAACTAATCCAGGGTCTTTGATCTTTCAAAAGACTCTCGGTTTTTTCCTTAAAAAAAGCGTCGTTCGCAGTAGTAAAGTAATCGTGTAGAAACAGTTCCAGGATGCTTAAACGTTTTACTCGCTTTTTTTTATCCTGCAAGGCTTGTTGGTGGATTTGAATGATCTTTTCAATAAAATTCGATGTATTGGAATACCTCAAGGGAAAGCCCATGGTAATATTCACAGTGGGCATATTATCGGGAAGGTGATTTACTAAGGGTAAAAGCAAACTTTCGTCGGGGAAAATTATAGCTACCTGGTCGGGTCGAGCGGTGTCTTGTGCTTGAATGTGCTCGCTCAAACCGGCTGCATAACGAGCTTGGGCACTGTGCGACGAAAACTCGTAGCTTCTTACCTCTTTATTATCCGACTGCGGTAGGTTTTCGCGTAGAATATCGCGGAAATCTTCTTCGTCGGGGAAGATTTTTAAATTTTGCCGGATGAATCTTCCTGCTTCATGCCATTCTGGTTCCAGGTATTCGGGATGGTAGTCCCAAAAGAAATGGGCAGGATGATTTTGTCGGATAAGCTTGAAGATCTGCTTTTCGGCTGGGCTCAGGTAGTTAAACCCAACCATCAAGTAGATTGATTCGTCCTCTTTCGAATGGACTGAATCTCCTTCTGCTATCGAACGAAAAGCGGCACCGGGATAGGTGATGTTTTTCGAACGGATAGATTCCTGAAAGCTCCGATAAAGTCCTGGAGCTTTATCCCATAGCGTTACAAACGGTTTGTTTAAATCATTGGAAGCTTCTTTCTGAAAATGCCCCCAGAATTGAGCAATTGCTTTTTGCTGACTCTCCGAAAGATGTTCAAAATTATCTTGCAGTGCCTGATAGTCGCCAATGTGTGTGAACAGAGAATCTACATTCAACAAGTGCATATCGATTTCGTCGAAATCGTTTAATAAATTTTCTCCCCAGGTAATGAATTCGTCGAGCAGAACAGGATCAGAAAACACCTTTGTATAGGCATGGTAAAGTTCAAACAGGAGGGTAATCGGATCGGCAATGAGTTGATTGCTTTGTTGTTCTACCCATTCTCGAATACTTAGAACAGTAGGTTGCCACAATGGCTTATCGATGGATTCACTCAGATAGAGATTCAAGAATGACTTCGCTCTAAGACTCGGAATCAGGATGATAATGTTATCGGTTTGAGAGGGGTAATGCTTTAGGATCCAATTGGAAACATGCTGAAGGAAAGGTTTTGAGTGTTGCTCATTCATAATGTACTCGATTTACTAATTGATTGTTTCAGCGGTATTTGATTGCAGGGGTTTATGAAATCGGAAAGTACAAATTTTGTTTACTGGTGATTCACTCCCTTCGCTTTTTTTCTTGTCGATCGATTGCTTGGCTCGATAGAATAAATACGGATACCACTTCATGAAGCAATAGTACTCGTGTAAGGAGAAAAAAATCATTCCGGTATTTGAAAAAATTGTTGGTAGCATTTTATATTTTTACCATTTAGCATACAGGATAATCCTACTTTTGCGTTGGAAAACAGCCCTCGATTGGAAAAGGGTTCAATAAATAGCAATCCATGAATCGTTCAAAATTTATCGTCCTCTTGCTGGGAGTAATCGTTTGGAGTCTTACAATACCTGCTCCAGCCCATTCGCAAAGCACAGAAATCGTACTCTCTGATAAACAGGAGCTTATTGACGGAAATCTCTTTTACATCCATATCGTACGCAAAGGTCAAACATTATACTCTATTGCGCGCGCTTATCATGTTACTTTGCCTGAGGTCGCTGAATTTAATCCGACGGTATTTGATGGCTTATCCTTGAACCAGGAAATTTTAATACCAGTAATCCGTGGGAAAAATAATTTCCCCGACGAGATAGCATACCGCAATGAATTCAACTTCCACTATATTGAACCCGGAGAAACCCTCTATTCCATTCTGAATCGGTATGAAACGAAACTAGAAATCATCCAGTATTGGAATCCCGGATTTGAAGAACCTATTAAACCCGGCAATCGGATAAGAATTCCTAAATCAGGAGTCGATTTACAAACCTTAAAAACGCGCGTATTCGAGGAAGAAGAAGCCGATGTTCGAGTGGACGTTCCTCCAATCGTTGCTGAGGGTAACTTTAGTGTTTATGCGGTACAGAAAGGGGAAACCTTATACAGCTTGTCGAAACGTTTTGAGGTTCCGCTTGCGACTTTAATCGAACTCAATCCATCGGTCGAAGATGGTTTATCAATAGGAGAGTTACTTCGAATTCCCGAACCAGAAACAACTCCCTTGGAGTCGGGAAGTAAGCCGAAATCGGAGAATAACGATCCGGGTGAGACAAGACGTACGGGAATGTTGAGTCATAAAATTGAGCAGGGTGAAACACTTTATGCAATTTGCAAGCGGTACGGAGTGCCAATGGATAGCATGATTCACTATAATCCCTGGGCAGCCGAGGATTTTAAGGAAGATCGGGTACTGAAAATTCCCAAACCTGGAATGGTAAATCCCGACGAAGTGCTACAAGGAGCTGTCAAAGACTCACTTGCTTTTGCCTGGCAAGATGAAAAATACTTTTATCATCGGGTGGAAAAGGGCGAAACAGTCTATAGCATCACGAAATTTTACCGGATAAAGGAACGAAAGCTAAAGCGTGCCAATCGCGATATCGATCTAGATGAATTGAAGGTGAACGATGTACTGCAAATACCCAAAAAAGATGTAAAAGACCTTCCCGTTGTGAGTAAACTGCTTCAGCAAAAGCATAGTAGGCCCACAGGTTTACCCCAAATTGAGCAATTAGTTAAACAGCGTGAGCAAAAAGAAGATCCTTGTGCTCGATTCGAGTACAATCCTGCCCGCGATACTTTTCAATTGAGTTTATTATTGCCTTTTTACTTATTCGAAAACGATACCCTGCATCGGAATGCACATGAGCGAATGAACCAACCCGTAAATAATCCCAAAGATTCACCCGAATATCAGGATGTTAATTACAATCCGAATTTGGTGTATAATAAATCGCGGGTTATGCTGGAATTCTATCAGGGTTTCTTATTAGGTCTGGCGGATAAAAAACAAGACGGATGCAACGTCGATTTAAATGTTTACGACACCGGCAACCGACTCGATAGTTTGATTCACCTCCTGGCAAATCCCGATCTCCAGGAACAAGATTTGATTGTTGGTCCGGTGTACGAACAAAACCTACACGAGTTTAATAAGTTTTCGAAAGCCTATGCGGTAAACTTTGTTTCTCCCCTCATGTCGTCGCCCCACGATTGGCTTGCCGGTAATCCGCATTTCATTCAGGTAATTCCGGCAATGGAAACTCAGATACGCGACTTTAGTCAAATTTTAGCCAATTATCACTACAAAAACATTGTGCTATTGCATTATGGTTCCGAGGCAGAATGGGAGGTAGTGCAAATGTTTGAGAAGTACCTTATTCCATTTTTGGAGGAAAAAGCAGCTGGCGATTCCATTCATGTTAAGGCTTTTCAACTTAATCGTGAAAAAGCCTTCGACATGATTAAACCACGTATTGAAGACGACCGCGAGTATTTCGATCATCCCATCAAAGAAGCTTTGCGAGAGGATATTCCGAATTTAATTATCCTGTCGTCCCGCGATCGGGGAATTGTTTCCAATACCTTCCGTTTTTTAAATACGGTGCTAATGGAGCAAACCTCCGATTATGAAATTACCCTGGCTGGATTTCCGAATGCCAGAAATTTTGATAACATCGATCAGGAATATTTCCATTCGCTTCAATACCACACTTTTTCAACTTTTCATGTGGATTATGCCCGGGCCGAAGTGCAGGATTTTGTTGTGAATTATCGGAAGCAGTTCCTCACCGAACCCAATCAATTTGCTTTTCAAGGCTACGATCTAGCTCATTATTTCCTTTCGCTCCTGATGGAATATGGTCCGGATTTTCGCGATTGCCTCGACGACGTTAACCTGGAGGCTTTTAACATAGGACTACAGAACGAATTTTATTACAAGGCCATTGCCGACACAGGTGGAATCGAGAATCAGCACATCAGCGTATTAATGTACACCGAGGACTACGATATCAATCGAATTGATACCTTGTTCCGACGGGAAGAAAAAGATTTTCGCTCGACCTTACCTGCGGAATTCGAGCCAGACTCTCTTCAACAGAATGAACAAATCGATAGCCTGGGAATTGATCCAAATAAAGAACAAAACCTGAGGCTATATCGTAGGCCCGACTAAACTATGACTGCACTGAGCTCCAAAAGAATCCTGTTGTTATTGAATCTTCTTCTGATCATTCTTCCGGGAATTCTCTATCCACTTCGAGCTCAGATTCATTTTACCGAAAATAAAGGCCAGTGGGACGAGGCGGTTTTATTTCGGGCCGATATCCCCGGAGGGCGATTATACCTGGAATCCTCTGCCTTGGTATTTGTCCTGAACGAACCGATCGAGCATCTTCCTGCAAATGGAAAATCCGACTCGGTTTTTCGTTCTCAGCATTTTAGAATGCAATTTATCGGAGTTGAATTGGATTCCATGTATGTTCACGGACATCGAACTATACCGGGTTATTCAAATTTTTTTATTGGGAACGATCCCGAACGATGGCAATCGGAGGTGCTATCCTACGAAGTGGTCCATTTTCAGAACCTCTATCCGGGTGTCGATTTTTATATTTTTGGAGGTCCTGTTCTCAAGACCGAATTCCATGTTGAATCCGGAGCTGATCCATCTCGCATACAATATGAAATTCAAGGATTGGTGAAGCCCACACTGCGTGATGGAGACTTGTGGATTCAATCGGCTATTAACGATTTAATTGAATCGGCTCCTGTTGCTTTTCAAAAACAAGGAAAGGATAGCGTCTCCGTCTCCTGTCATTTCCAACTCACGGATCGGCGAGTTTCCTACCAGCTTGGCGCTTTCGATAAAGGACACGATCTGGTAATCGACCCTTATTTAGTCTTCAGTACTTATAGCGGTTCTACTGCCGATAACTGGGGATTTACCGCCAGTTTCGATAGTGAAGGAAATGCATTCAGTGGAGGCATAGTGGCAGGCGATGGTTATCCGGTTAGTGCAGGCGCTTTCGATATTAATTTTCAAACCGGCGGCAATTGGGATATTGGTATTATTAAGTATGATTCCATCGGCCAAAATCGAATTTGGGCCACCTACATTGGTGGCAGCGATTGTGAAATGCCCCACAGTCTGATAGCCGATTCGGAGGATAATTTATTGATTTTGGGAACCACCGGCTCATCCGATTTTCCAACCTTGTTTAACGCATACGACGGAAGTTTTAATGGCGGAACTCCGGTTAATTATCTGAATATCAATTTTCAGAATGGGACCGATATTTTTGTGTTTAAGCTATCAGCCAACGGAAGTTCCATGCTTGGAGGAACTTACATTGGTGGTTCTATGAACGATGGATTGAACTATCGCAGTAGTTATGCTCCTTTCAACTATACCGGTATGGGTGGCTTATACTACAATTATGGCGACGGAGCGCGCGGCGAAATCATGGTCGATGAGAACAATCAGGTTTATGTGGGCTCGACTAGTTTTTCCGATAATTTTCCGGTTTCCAATGCTTTTCAACCACTTTCCAATGGAATGCAAGAAGGGGTCGTTTTTAGTTTAACGGCCAACTTGAGTCAGTTACTTTGGAGTAGTTACATTGGTGGCAGCGACGACGATGCCGTGTACTCGATCGATGTCGATGCACAAGGGAATATCTTTTTTGCTGGTGGTAGTTCTAGCGTCGATCTGTTGATTACCGATGCCCTATTCCCTTCCTCTCAACTCGGAGGAACAAGCGATGGATTTCTTGGAAAGATTCAGGCAGGCGGGCAGAATCTCTTGCATTTGAGTACATACGGTTCCACCGAATACGATCAAATTTACTTTGTGAAAGTCGATGATGCCGGTGGAATTTTTATAACCGGTCAAACCGAAGCACCCGGAAATACACTTATTTACAATGCTGCTTATAATCAGCCTAATAGCGGGCAGTTTATTGCTAAAATCCTTCCTGACTTCAGCGCCTTTGAGTGGTCGACTGTTTTTGGTTTGGGCGATGGTGATCCGGATATAGCACTCACTGCATTTGCTGTCGATTTATTCGATAAAATATACTTGTCGGGCTGGGGGAGACTCGGTTTAACCAACACCTCCTCTTCCTGGGCTGGATTTCAAGGTATTAAAGACCTGGAAGTCACCCCCGGAGCTTTTCAGACAGAATCCGACGGACAAGATTTCTACCTCATGATTTTGAGCGACGATGGCAATTGCTTGAAGTATGCGACCTTTTTTGGGGAACAACATTATGCCTCGTGTGGCAGCAGCGGTCGCGACCACGTTGACGGAGGGACCTCCCGTTTCGACAAACGTGGTTACATCTATCAGTCGGTGTGCTCATCCTGTGGTGGCTGCCAGGAATTTCCTACTTATCCTGCCGGTCAGGTTTGGTCGGAAACGAATAATTCCTCCAATTGCAACAACGCACTTTTCAAGTTCGAAATGGAATCGGTTCCTTATTTGCCGGATGTGCATTTATGTGAAGGGGAGTCGGCTCAGGTTGGACCCGCTGCTGCCGATAGTTCGACGGTTTACAGCTGGTCGCCAGCAGCGCTTGTGAGCAATCCTGCAGCTCCGAATCCCTGGCTGCAAAATATTACATCGGATACCCTGCTCACCCTTTTCCTAATCAAAGGACCCTGTGTCGATTCAGTTCTGCAACGAGTTTACTTTCATGAGGTTAATCATCAAATAAACCTGAGCGATACTACTTTTCAATGCGATTACGATTCGGTCTGGTTGCAAGTTGCACCATCGCCCATGGTGGAAACAACCTGGCTCTCCTGGAGTCCCGTTTACGATAGTTTAGTAGCTTTCCCCGATACCCAGGCTTGGCTGAGCCCTGATCATCCCTCGTGGTTCTACGTTTTAAGCTTCGATGCCTATTGCCAGGCCGAGGATAGTTTCTATTTCGATGTGCCCCTTTTTAGTGCTGGTTTGCAATCCGAGCTAAATCCGTGTAATCTGGATTCGATTCAACTGGGCCCCGAAAACTTGATTTCTGGCGTGAATTATTCCTGGGAGCCGGCTCATTTGTTTAGCAATGCTGTGGTAGCGAATCCCTGGGTAATCATCGACGGGCAACAGGAGTTTCAGCTCGCTATGGAAAATCGATCCTGCTTCGATACCTTGTATCAAACGCTTATCCCTCATTATTTATCCTACCTTTTACCCGATTCGGTTCAAGTATGCGATTACGATACCCTCTGGGTGGAAGCCACACCGATTGAAGGAACAGCTTGGGTTGAATGGTATGGAAATGCAGCTTTGAGTCAGTTGTTGGCTTCCGATACCCTGGCAATTAGCCAAATGCCGACTCAAGCTCAATACTATTACTTTCAAGCTGAAAATACTTTCTGCATAGTAGAGGATTCGGTTTACATCAATCGCATTGCGGTGAGTGTCGATTTGCCCGAACAGCAGGTCCTTTGCGCAGGTGATACGCTGGTGGTGAACTTCCTGGAACCTTTTAGTAGCTCCGATATTCAGATTCATTGGATTCCGGAGTCGATGATTCTTAGCGGACAGGGAACAATTGAACCGCTTATTTGGATTCAAACCCCCGGTTATTTGTATTTAGAAACCAGCGAAGCATCCTGTTATGCCAAGGATAGCGTTCGAATTGAATTTTCCGACTGGTCTTTATCGGCTCAGGAAATGATTGAAAAGCTGGAGGATAGCCTATACCACAATCAAGTTATTTGGATTGAACCGATTTTACCTCCGGATATAAGTGTGTCTTGGTATCCGCAAGATTATCTGGAAATGAACGATTTGTCGGCTATTCAAATTAGTCCGCAAGACCATCAGTGGTATTTTATCAGCGGAACGGATGCCTGGGGATGTGTACGCAACGATAGTATTTTTATTTGGGTGTTAGAGGTTATGTGCGACGAAGACCATGTTTTTGTTCCCTCAGCCTTTTCGCCCAACGGTGATAAGCGAAACGATGTCTTGTTTGTAAGAACAGCCATGAGCGATGATCTCTACTTTGCCGTTTATAATCGTTGGGGAGAGAAAGTGTTTGAAACGACCGACTCATCGATTGGTTGGGATGGAACCTTTAAAGGGGAATTGCAACCTCCAGGGGTTTTTGTTTATCACCTGATTAGTCGTTGTTGGGATGGAACTCGCTTCGAAAAGAAAGGAAATGTAACCCTCTTACGTTGAGGTAGGTT
>JAGYLP010000029.1 GCA_018401015.1 Bacteroidales bacterium | reverse complement strand
TCTTTATTGTCCTGAGTATAAACTCCAAAGCTCAGCAAGCGGGCGACACCATAATGGTTCCTGTTTTCAATTACGGGAGTACTTCGCGCGATACCCTGATCGAATTTCCGGACGGGAACCTAAGCTTCGAGAAAATAATTCTTCGCTACAACATGCGTTGCAAAGGTGCTTTGGTCTCTAGTTCCTCGAACCCGAATCAAGGTTGTGGCGAATGGGATTATTCCTGTAATACCTTTATTGTCGATTCGTCGAAAATTGAAGAAGTACTCATGAATCATCCTCGTTACACCGTGAGTAATTTTGCCGGCGACACTTTTTACTGGCAGGAAAATCCTCTATACAACTATTATCAATACGAATTAAGCACTGTCAGCATCGATAGTATTTTGAGCGAGCAAGAATTCGATTGGACAAACGGGAGTGATTCCATGGCTTATTTTCTCAATTCGGGAAAGCCTTCCGGACGTTTTCAGTTCTTACTATCGGCCAACGAGCTCAGTGCAGCCGGACTTAATCCCGGAAATTTAACCGGAATGGTTCTTTACCTTCAGAACGCCGGAGGAAATACTCGTTTCCTAAAGATTCGGGCACGGGAAATTTCCGATACGCTTTTATCGGCATCGAATCCTGTTGTCGATAATTTTACCGAGGTCTTCTTTGACCATTACAGTTTCACCAATGGCGAAAATCGACTTCAATTCTCTAACCCCATTTCCTGGAGCGGCACCGGAAGTATTGCATTCGACTTCGCTTATACCAATTCACAAGAAGAAAATGAGCTTATTTTTCTTGCCGATAGCACCACGAATAAGGCTATTTATGTGAAGAATCCCTATTCGGTCGATTTGAGTCAGGGCGGACAAATAGAACTCGATGCCACTCATTTAAGTAGCATTGCGCAAAGCATGAGTCTGAGTTTCTGGGCACATGGACATCCGGATTTTTTACCAGCCAATACCACCTTTATTTACGGCTATTCCGATAATGCCAATAACCGGCAACTAAACCTTCACCTACCGTGGAGCAATGGTTCGGTCTATTTCGATTGTGGCTACGATAATGGATACAATCGAATTCAAAAAGCAGCGAGTCCAAATGAATATAAAGGAGAATGGAATCATTGGGTATTCATGAAAGATGCCACCGCCGGAATCATGCAAATATACCTCAACGGACAACTTTGGCATTCCGGAAGTGGAATGTACAACCCGATTAGTTTACTCCATGTTATTTTAGGGAGCGATGCTAATGGGAATAATAACTTTAAAGGACGAGTCAAGGAATTATCTTTTTGGGATACAACCCTCGATGCTTCCACCATCAACGAATGGATGTATCGTTCGTTGAATGAAACCCACCCCAACTATCCACATTTAATGGCTTACTATCCCTTTAGCGAGGGAAGCGGAAACAGCTATACCGATGAGCAATTTGGAGTTACTGCCAGCGGACAGCAAGTATTTTGGCACTACGAACGCGGCGAAGCCCTCGGACAATCCTGGACCGAATCGCCTTTAAGACCCAACTTAAGTCTCATTCAGGGCGAATATTTAAGTCAAACGACTAGCTATACCAGCCTCGACTCGATAGCGCATAGCCCACGAAGCTTACAGGAATGGGAGCATATTCCTGCTGCTCCGGGCTCGCTTGCCGACGATGAAATTAGTTTACTCGCTACCCAAGTGGTTTATGAAGCTCTTCCTCAGCAACTTTTCGATGGCTCGACCGACAGCCTGCTAAATGAGTGGCCGATTAGTGCTCAACACACTTTAATAATGGAGAACCTTTCCTATTATCAGCGCTTCCCCTTTTACAATGAGCTCCTATCCTTTGTAACTCCATACGGAATTGGATTGAATCTAGGCAGCGAAGGAAAAACCTGGTACTTCGATGTAAGCGATTTTGCTCCACTCTTAACCGGAGAAAAGCGTTTCATGATGACCGGTGGCGTGTGGCAGGAAGAATTGGATATCGATTTCCTGTTTATTGTGGGCACTCCCCCACGCGATGTAATTGAGTTCAATCAATTATGGCAAGGCCAGGCGCGTTTAGGTCAGGCTAGCATTGCTCAAATTAATCAAGACATAAAATTTGCTCCTGTAATAGTGGAGCCGGCAAGTAATGCCGAGGCATTTAAAATCCGGGCAACCATAACCGGTCATGGAAGCGAAGGGGAATTTCATCAGAATGGTGGCGAAGTGGTGCATTACCTTAATTTCGATGGTGGTAATCCGGAATTGGAATGGACCATTACGGAAGAATGCTCTTTTAATCCGATTTACCCACAAGGAGGTACCTGGGTTTACGACCGCCAGGGTTGGTGCCCGGGACAAGTATCCTTAACCCGCGAATGGGATTTGGGAGCCTGGTTGAGTCCGGGAACCCCCGTCACGATCGATTATCATTGCCAGGAGCCACCCGTTACCGGAGGTGACTATCGATACATTGCAGCTATTCAGCTAGTTAGTTATGGAGAGCCAAATCATAATCGAGATGCTCGAATAGTAGATATTCTAGCACCCACCAATCGAGTGCTTCATTCCCGCGAGAATCCAATATGTGCTAATCCGGTAATTGCAGTTCAAAACACAGGAGCAGAAACAATCAGTTCGATGGAAATAGCCTATTGGTTGAACGATGCCAGCGAGAAACAAACTTACACCTGGACCGGAACAATCGATTTTTTAGACACAGTCCAGCTTAGTTTACCCATTGGCAGTTTGTGGCTGGAAGGACTTCTACCCGAAAACAATCAATTCCGGGCCGAGATTATATCGGTAAACGGAAGTACCGACGATTATGCTACCAATAATTATCAAAGCCATTATTTTCTTCTGGCCGATGTACTACAAAACGAGTTCATCATTGAATTCAGGACCAATAACAACCCATCAGAAAATTCCTACCGGTTGTTGGATGATGCCGGCAACATCCTTATCGAGCGCAACGAGCTAACCGAAGCCAATGCTTCCTATTTGGATACGGTGCAACTCAATGGCTGTTATACTTTTATTGTAGAAGATTCTGGCAACGACGGGCTTAACTGGTGGGCTAACCCCGACCAAGGGAGTGGTTCGGTTCGCTTCAAGCGACTGTCGGGTACTTTTGTAAAGAATTTTGAACGCGATTTCGGAGGAGGTTTTGTGTATCATTTCAGCACTGAATCAACCATTTCAGCTCCCTTTATCGACGATGCGATGAACCTTAAGATTTATCCCAATCCGGCTAGTAGGATCGTGACTATCGAAGGCAGCGAAGTGGCTCGTTATCAAATTAACTGGTTCAATGTAAGTGGGAAAGAAATGGCCGTTCCCATGAGTCATCAAGCCGGTTCTGTTGAATGCGATATTAGTCTGCTTCCGGCAGGAGCCTACTACATTCGCTTACAAGACGATAAGAGCCATCGGGTAGAAACCATTTTGGTGCAGCCCTAGTCGTTAACGTTTAATCAACCACTAGGAATCATAAAAAGCATGTTATTCTTGTTTGGAACGTAGCGTTTTTCAACTTGCTTAGTTGGCTATTTGAGGAGAATCCTATTCAAAAATGGATTCATTCGAACCTGCTCCATTATTCGATTATAGGTTTCCGTTAACGTTTGCAATCTGATTTGGCACTCAATGTACTGAACGGCTAAATTTTTCAGTCTATCGGGCTTACTAAATCGTTTAATTATCCCTAAATTTGCTAGACACGGGAATTAGGCTAAACACTTTATGCAGGAATCATTCGATTATACCAAAATAGAACCGGAGATTAATGACTTACTGGAAAAACTGCTTTCCAGTAATTCATGGGGCAAGGATACGAATGCCAAAGGTTTAATTCGAAAAGCTTTCGAAGTAGCATACCTTGCCCACAAAGGAGTTAAACGCAAGTCGGGAGAACCTTATATCATTCATCCATTGGAGGTTGCTCTTATTGTTTCGACCGAGATAGGCTTAGGGACTAAGAGTGTTGTTGCTGCTTTACTGCACGATGTTATTGAAGATACAGACTATACTCAAGAAGATTTAGCCGCTATTTTTGGCGATCAAATTGCCATAATGGTCGATGGTTTAACCAAATTATCCGATGTCTTTTATCAAGATTATTCCGTTCAGGCAGAGAATTTCAAAAAACTCTTGTTAACGCTTCAAAACGATATCCGCGTTATTTTAATCAAGATTGCCGACCGATTGCACAACATGCGGACTCTTAATTCCATGCCGGTAGAGAAACGCATGAAAATTAGTTCCGAAACCTTGTATTTATTTGCTCCGATTGCTCAGCGGGTTGGATTATACGCCATTAAATCGGAGCTTGAAGATTTGAGTTTCCAATACCGGCATCCGGAGATCCATCAGGATTTAAGTGAACGGATCAACACCCTTAAAATTCCGGTTCTGAAGCTGTTGCAGCAGTTCATCGTTCCCATTGAGCAGCGGTTAAACGATTTAGGATTAAAAGCTGAGGTTAGGTTCGTTTTCAAATCGCCCCCATCGATCTACAATAAAATCAAGTATAAAAAGCAAGCATTCGAAGAGATTCAGGATTTATACCTCGTTCGAATTGTATTCGATTCACTACCACGAATCCCCGACAAAAATACCTGCTGGAACATTTATTCCATTGTAACAGACTTTTATCCTCCTAAACCCGACCGGATTAGGGATTTAATCAGTAATCCGAAAAATAATGGGTATCAGGCCTTGCATTTTACGGTCTTGAATACCGATGGTACCCAAATTGAAATTCAGGTTCGCTCGCACGACATGGATGTGATTGCCGAGCGAGGATTTGTCAATTACTGGAACGAGAAAGGCATTAGGAGTCAGGAGAATGTGATTAACGATTGGGTTAAGCAAATTCGATCGGAGTTGGATGCATCGCAAGATGCTTTGGAATTTGTCGAAGAATTTAAAGCCAATCTTTTCTCTCAGGAGATTCGCGTTTTTACTCATAAAGGACATCTACGAAAACTCCCCAAAGGAGCTACAGTAATCGATTTTGCCTATTCCATTCATTCCGACCTGGGAAATAAATGCATCGGAGCTAAGGTTAATCATAAAATGCTCAGCCGCGATTATGTGCTCAAGCAAGGCGACCACATTGAAGTGCTTACCTCCGATTCGCAGCAGCCCGACGAAACCTGGTTGGATATAGCCAAAACTGCACGGGCCAAATCCAAAATTAAGGAGAACATCAAAAATAAACGTCGTGATAAAATTCTGGAAGGAAGTGATTTACTCAAAGAGGTTCTGCTGGAAGAAAAGACCGATCTCGACCCCAATGAATACAATGAGTTGGTTAAGTTTTTTCAGTTCATCGATATGGACGAAGTATATATCGCCTTGGCGAATGAAGAACTAACTTCCGAAAGTATTAAGAAATTTCTTAAACGGAAGGGCCGAAGCCGCCTGATGAACTTCTGGAACATTCAACTTTTTGGGAAACAGAAAGTTGCTACTAGTGGAGGACAAGATCCCTTCCAGTTGGCCAGTTGTTGTAACCCGATACCAGGCGACGACATCATCGGTTTTAAAATGAGCGAAGAGCAAACCCAGGTTCATAAGCGCGATTGCACCATTGCTACCGACTTAATGTCGCAACAAGGAAACAAACTCGTTCAGGTAAAATGGTCGCGAATTCAGAAAATGTCCTCCAGCGCAGTGATACAGCTTAAAGGACTCGATGCGATGGGCTTAGTATGGCGCGTTACCAAAGAAATTTATCTTTCAAAAGTAAATATGCGTACCATTCGATTCAACTCCCGTCAAGGGATTTTCGAAGGAGAGATTGAGTTATACGTGAGTAACACGGAGGATTTGAACAATCTGATTTTGAAGTTATCTAAGATCAAAGGAATCGAATCGGTTAAACGTATTGACCAATTATCTTCCTAAGTTCAACGTTGAAGCGACCTAACCATAGTAGGGCTATTTATCGAATATTATTCGGGTTCATTAACGCAGGCCTGTCGATTTTTGAATGAATCGCAACATATCGTACAGCACTTCGTCGGCAAAGGTTTCTTCAATCAAAGCATATTCCGTTGGGCTACCTGTTGTAGCATGCTGAAACAAGTGGTTCAAACCCGGATACGTTTGCACCACAACTTGTTTATTTCCGCCTTCTTTCAAGTAGTTAGCAACCAAATCGCGGTTAGGATCTATGAGCACTTGCGAATCCATGTCGCCAAAGGCTGCAAATACCGGAACTTTTACAAAAGGAAGATACTCCGAGGGGTTTATCTTCAGAAAAGTTCGAAACCATTCCGACATCACTTGCTGGATAATCATCTCGGTTTGTTGTTTACTGAGGCCGCGCTTTTCAACTTGTCGGGGTAGCAAAAAGCGTCGTTTCTTCTTATAAAACTTCCGCAATTCTTCAGCACCCTCTTCGTAGGTTAAATCGGAACCGGCAACTTCGTACAAGACTTTTAAATCCTCGATAGTCCGATCGATCTCTTTCATTTCAGCTCCTTCCAACGCTGCAATTTTAGCCGATTGCTGATACAGGATTTCTTCGCCGGAACTTCCCGGACCCGCCAACATGACGATGAAAGCCAAATCGTTTCGTTGCGAGGCAACCATGGGAGCAATCATCCCACCTTCGCTATGACCAATGATACCAATTTTGCCTGCATCGATATCCTTTCGGTTTTTCAAAAAATCGACAATCGCCGACACATCCGAGGCAAGATCAAAAGTAGTAGCCGTACTAAATTTACCACTTGATTCAGCAACTCCACGATCGTCGTATCGAAGAACATTCACTCCATTTCGGCTGAAAAAGTCGGCCATGACCCAAAAAGGTTTGTGCCCAAGAATTTCGGAGTTTCGGTTTTGTGGGCCAGAGCCCGAAACCAGAATTACCGTTGGTGCATTCTGATGGTCGCTTACACGAGTAAGTGTTGCCCCCAGCTCAATACCTGCCTCTTGATGAGGAATTTTCAGGAAAAGTTCCTCGTAGGGAAAAGGTGGTTGCGGCTCTTGTGGTCGGGATATGCTGAGGCTCGTAAGACTTTTATGCAGGTCGAGCTTAAACGACATAAAACCTTGTTTCCATTTCCCTTCGACCAAATCGAAGGAATCGTTGAATTTTCCCTCAAAGATTCCTGAGATGGAGGCCACTTCGAGCCACAGCTCCTTGCCTTCAATCTGGTAGTCGGTAACAGGGATGTCGCTAGCCCCTTGATCGGGACTCTCCATCGTAATTTTCAGCGAATCGCTATCGCTAAGAGCCACAAAATGAAACCAAATACGAAGTTTTTGGCCCATCGTGTTGAGTTCTCCTTCCCATGAACCCGGAAGGTTTGCCGGATACTGTGCGAATACCGTTGATGAAAGGAACAGAAAGAGGCTTAGCAACCGGAAACTTTTAAAAAGAGATTGAAACATAGGTACCAGTATTTATTCTGTGAAGGGGTGAATTTAAGCGAAAAAGATGGGTAATTGATGAGAAAATCCATGCTTGCTAAATTTTGTTACATACCATTTGATGAACAAATTCACGAGCTTTTGAGGCAATTCAGGAAGGAAAGCGTAAGACTTATTTTAGTGTGATTTTTCGATAAATGGAACTGTTCGACGATTTTCGAATCAATACAACTGCAAGAGCAAATAGCAGAATCAGATAAGGGATAAAGTACCCATAGTAGTGTTGAATTTTTGCCATGAGGATGAAGTCGTACAGACCATGAGCCAGGAAGGCAAATAGGAAGGCAAATACCAGGTTCGGAATTCGATTTTTTGGATAAAAGCGAGCTAATCCGAACCAATAACCCATTAAAACGCCAAAGGAGGCGTGAGCCGGAACGGAGGTAAACGCTCGTACAACTCCGGTTTGAAGGCCATGCTGCTGCACATACAGAATATTTTCCACAGCTGCGAAGCCCAACGATATAAACACGGAATAAACAATACCATCGAATTTCTCATTAAAATCTTTACTCCGCCATATCAGCAGCAAAAATACCAGATACTTGAAAAGTTCTTCGGTAAACCCGGCTACGATAAAGGCTTCATAAGCAGCCGACCAGCGATGAGAAAAGGAATCGTATGATTGAAGAAAAGTTTCGACCCACAGAATGGGGAGGACAGAAAAAGCGCCCGACAAAATAGCCGCCAATAGCATTCGGAAAGGCTCCCGTTCGTATTTATCGCGCAAATAAATGTAAAGCGCAAGAATAAGAATTGGAGCTAATGCCACAATCAGCGACTGCATGGTTTTTAGTTACAGGCATTTACCTCGCCTGCCGCATTCAGGAAGCGAAGTTCTCGTGTTAAGGAGTCGCAAGCCAATCGGTCGATACTAAATTCGGTGATGGCTTTATTGGAAACGGATTTATTGAAACGGGCCGAAAAGACACCGACCCCATTCTGGATGTTCGAAAAGAAGGGACGCTCCTGAACAATGCCTTGCGAAGGACCATTGGTTTCGATATAGCTAACCAAATCTTCACCAGCTACCGAAAAATGGAAATCTAATCCAAGAAATTCGCGGAACAGCACGTCGTCGGAAGCAGTAATTCGCTGCGATACAAACCAATAAAACTCCGTACCGCTAATATTCCATTCCAAGAAGTTATACTGCGAGCCCGGAACAAACTCTTTGTTGCGGGTAACCTGATTCCATTCCAATCGCTTATCGACCGAACCATTGGCAGTATGTTCCCGATAGCGGAAATCGATGGTAAGTCCGTACATGAAACCATTCGGATTCAAGGCTATTTCAGCTTTGAAATCGGTGTACCCGAAAAAGTTGGCAAAGCTAACTTTAACTTGCGATGCAGTGGATGGACTCACGACCGATAAGTCGCTGATGAGGGGCGTGTAGGAACTCACTGTATCTTTTCCCGGGATGAGTATCCACAGGTGGTAGTTTCGGTCAGGATTTAGGACTTCGGTTGTTTTAAACAAACGATTGGTTTCGTAGTAAAATATGCCTGAGTCTTTGTCGATTTCGGTAGTTTCAAAGAGTTGGATTCGATCGGCCTGTAGGATGGTTCCCGCTTGCTCGGGCACCAAGAAAACTTCGGCACTTTCGTAGTAAATGGAATCCTCTTCTCGTGCCATGGTATAGGCATCGACATCGCCTAAAAAGGCTTTATTCAGTTTTACAAACTGCGCGGTATCGGCGGGATTCAGCAATCCATACACAACTGCGATATCCTTGTAATCGGCATTAATATCAAAATCGGTTGAACAGGAATGAATGAACAAACCGAGCAGGAAGAGACTTAGTAGCTTTAAATTTTTCATAAACGGACCACGAAAAGACGAAGTATTCTTACTTTCGCCTCGCAAATGTATTGAAATAATGTAATAAACATAACCATGTCGTATCATAATCAAGTAAGAAGAATTACCACGCATGTTTTATCGGAAATGAAACTGCGCAATGAAAAAATAGCCATGTTGACAGCCTACGATTTTTCGATGGCACGTATTATTGATGCAGCTGGAATCGATGTCATTTTAGTAGGCGACTCCGCATCGAATGTCATGGCCGGTTATGAAACCACTTTACCCATCACTTTAAATGAAATGATATACCATGCTGCATCGGTTGTACGTGCGGCAAAACGTTCGTTGGTGGTAGTAGATATGCCATTTGGCACCTATCAGGGCAACTCGAAGGAAGCATTATCCTCCGCTATTCGCATCATGAAGGAAACAGGCGCCCATGCAGTTAAAATGGAAGGTGGAGCCGAGATTCGCGAATCGATAGAGCGCATCCTCTCGGCAGGTATCCCGGTGATGGGTCACTTAGGATTAACCCCTCAATCGATTCATAAATTCGGCACGTACGTCGTTCGTGCAAAAGAAGCCGAAGAAGCGCAAAAATTGCGCGAAGACGCCAAATTACTGGAGGAAGCGGGCTGCTTCGCATTAGTAATGGAAAAGATTCCGGCAAAGCTCGCAGGCGAAGTAAGTGAAAGCCTGAAAATACCTACCATTGGAATCGGTGCAGGTCCTTATGTAGATGGGCAAGTACTCGTAATTCACGATATGTTGGGAATTACGCAAGAATTTTCGCCGCGGTTTTTACGTCGATACCATAATTTATACACCGAGATTCAAGGCGCCGTTCAAAACTACGTGAAGGATGTAAGAAGCAACGACTTTCCAAACGAATCGGAAATGTATTAATCCAACCGATTCGAATTAGGAACTATGTCATTGTCGGAAAAAGATATTCTATACCTGGATAATCATCTGATTATCGTTCACAAAAAGCCGGGTGAACTTGTTCAGGTCGATCAAACCGGCGACTTATCGCTCGAGGAGAAGGTGAAGCAGTACCTTAAGGTTCGGTTTCAGAAACCGGGCGATGTTTTTTTAGGGGTTATTCATCGAATCGATCGTCCGGTGAGTGGTGCCGTGGTTTTTGCCCGAACATCGAAAGCTTTGGTTCGGATGAATGAACTCATTAAGAAGGGCGGGATGAAAAAGATTTACTGGGCCATCGTGAAGCAAGCTCCCCAACCCGAATCGGCTGAGCTGCGTCATTTTTTGCTTCGGAACCCGCGCCTGAACAAAACCACAGCCTTCGCTACTCCCCGATCCGATGCAAAGGAATCGATTTTAGCCTACCGCACAATAGCACAATCCGACCGCTACTTTTTACTCGAAATCGATCTAATAACCGGACGCCATCACCAAATCCGCGCACAGTTAGCTTCCATCAATTGTCCCATTCGTGGCGACTTAAAATATGGTTTCGCACGGTCCAATACCGATGGAGGCATCGATTTGCACGCCAGGCAGGTTAGCTTTATCCACCCGGTTAGCAAAGAGTTGCTCAACATTACTTGTCCCGTTCGGAACGACACCTTGTGGAAAAGTTTTGAACAGTCGGTCGTTTAGCCACCCGTTTTTATATTTTTAGGCTTCTTAAAATGATTCATGGATTTTATTGAAACGAACATAAACGAAGGGACCCGAAAAGGTTGGATTGAAGTTATTGCCGGTTCGATGTTTAGTGGAAAAACAGAAGAACTCATCCGACGATTAAAACGTGCACGTTTTGCACGGCAAAAAATTGAAATATTCAAACCCCGAATCGATACCCGCTATTCCGACGAGCAAGTTGTTTCGCACGACGAAAATGCAATTCATTCCACTCCGGTCGATTCATCCAGAGCCATTCTGTTGTTGGTGGGCGACGAAGATGTGGTTGGGATCGACGAGGCTCAATTCTTCGACGAAGGCTTGGTTGAAGTATGCAATGAATTGGCAAATAGAGGGATACGGGTTATCGTAGCTGGGCTCGACATGGATTACACGGGTAAACCCTTTGGTCCTATTCCCGATTTATTGGCATCGGCTGAATTTGTAACTAAGGTGCATGCCATTTGTGTTCGTTGTGGAAATTTAGCGCATCATTCGCATCGTTTAGGAGCCGATAATAAGCTGGTTTTATTAGGCGAAAAGGACACTTACGAACCCTTGTGCCGGTCCTGTTTTCAAAAAGCAATGAAAGCGTCTCAGTCTAAAAATCGCGCTTCATAGCAATTGCTTTCATCTCAGGAGGCATTTTTTCAATAGCATAGCGTAAGGCAGTTCGAGGCATGTTTGCTTTGTTTTTTACAACAAAATTGAAGACTTCTTCTTCATAATGATTGGTATTCACTTTTAACAACCAACCATAGCCTTTTTGCACCATATCCTCCTGGTCTTCAAGCAATAAACTAGCAATCGTCATAATCTCCTTATAAAACAGACCTTTCCGAGCCGGTACAATAAGCGAAACCGCTGCTGCTCTTCGCATCCATAAATTTTCTGATCGTGCCCACCGGAACAGTTCAGGTAAAAACTCCGGATACTGCAACAAAAAGGCTCCAACACTTTGATTACAAAATGTATCGCAAGTAGCCCAGTTTTTAATGTAGCGATCTATCCACGATTCGAAGAGCTTGAAATCCTCTGGTAAAAATTCCTTTTTCCGTTTAAAGCACCAATGGCAAGCAATGAAACTTTCTTCGAGTTTACCGGAACCAAACAAGGCCTCACAAAGATTAAATACCTCATTCTTAGACTCTTTCTTAAGTTCCACGTAATACTCCTGAGCAATGCTCTTTACCCGTGCCGCTTTTACCCCGTACACATCCATCTTTTCTTTGAAGTACCGCTGGCTCGATTGACGGGTTGTTTCGTCGGAGGCGTTCTGTAAACTTTCTTTAAGTGAGTCGATTAAATTGAATTTCATAGGATTTGATTACGTTTAATACTGGATTAAAACCGAGGGGTGACGGTAAGTTAATCGAAAAGAAATAATACTTTTTTATTTGCTCAGCTCGTCGAAGGAGATATCCAGCAGTTCGAAATTCTCGTAACCGGTATAGTTGTAGTGCCACCATTCGCTCGGCAAGACTTCGAAACCCTGTTTTTTCATGGCCTCGATTAAGATGGATCGGTTTTTAAGAGCCTCAGCCGAAGCAGAAGGATAATCGGCTGCAGCTTGTTCGGTAAAATCGTCGAACAAGGTTGGCATTTCTAATTCCTCGCCACTATTCAGGTCGATTAAACTTACATCGACCGCACAAGCGGTATTGTGAACCGAACCTTTCCAGGGAGCAGCAACGAACAGCGTATCGGGATACACCTCGTAGAATCGAAGCGTAACGGCATAAGGACGGTAGGCGTCGTAAACTTTTAGAGCCAGACCTTGCGCGTGTAGGTCGGTTTGCACACGGGCTAGTGCTTCGGCGGCGGGCTTGCGCAAATAGGCTTCTGCCGTCGGATAAACAGCTGTTCCGGTGAAATTATTCGTGCTTGCATAGCGAATGTCGAGTTGTAAATCGGGCATTAAATCGATGAGATTAACCAATTCGGCATCAGGATTGGCCGCAAGCTCCGCTTGATAATCTTCGATATTGTTTAGAATTTCCAGATTATAAGGATTTCTCGGATCCGTAGTACTGGTACAAGCATGGAGGAATAAAAAGGCAACTATACCAACAATCCATTGATTTGTCGATTTAAAAATCAGTTTCATTTCATTCATTTTTAATGGTTTAAGACATATTTTCTAAAACTTATTATTAATGGCAAAACTATTTCTATTCCTTGTCTTTCTAAAACAGGAAGGCAACAGCTTGTTATAGCTTACAAAACAGGAGTCAATAATACGTGTTCAATGAGTGCTTCGTTTATGTCACCATCCATATTTTCGTTCCATTCCTCAAAGCTCAAACGAAAGGTATTGGTTCCTTGCTTTAGGTGTATGGGTCTAAGGTTCGTATAACCAAAGTCGGACCATTCCTTTTCGCCTCGTTGCGGGAAGACGAAAATACCTTGATAAGCTTCGTTCACGAATAGGCTTCGGATGGCACAATTATTATCGGTGTTCCAGGGACCGGTGCCATTGGCATAACGAAAGGTTAACCAATAATGACCGGATTCTTTCAAGGTATATTCCCAGCTAAGCGATCGTTGGTTTGTTTGATCAATTACCGTGTAAGACCTTTTGAATTTCATGAGGCTTTCCTCTGAACCAAATGGTATTTCATCTCCTAACTTTATTTGAATGAAATCGGTCTCATTAAGCAATAAATGTGGTTCTGAGAGGAAGGATTCCCATCCCTCAGCGTTCACTTGTTTAACAGTCCACTCACCCTTTAGTTGGGTTGAAAAACGAATGGAATCCGCGAAAGAGGCATGCAGCATTCCATTTCGAAACACCTGAAAAGTAGCCCCGGAAGAATATGATTCTACGGTGAAAGAATCAGAAGTAGCATAAATTTCCGGTATGGTTGGAGCGAAAGTGTTTTCGACCCGATTAATGAATTGATGGGGCATTTTCTCCTGATTTAACTCAATTCGAATCGAATGATTCCCGGTTAAATTGGAAGGGAAAAATGGCGTGGTCAACAAGGTATCGTTCAGGTAAAAAGCTTTGATTTGATTCCCAAAGCCCGAAACTTGTATGGATAGCGTAGCATCGCGGTACTTGAAATTCCGTAAACTGCGCTCACCGCGGTAAGATTCCGGTACCGAAGGATTGAACAGTATGCCTTCGGGAGTCAGTTCAATTCCGATAAAAACTCGATAAACCATAGCCAGGTTTCCGGCAATACTCCACAACATTCGGTGCGAATTGATTTCGGTTCCCTGGAAATCGCCATTTCCTGCTTGCATGTTTTCGTAATTCGAAAGGAAAAGAGCAGTGGGTCGATACAGGGCAGCCAGACCATGTTCCAGAACCTTTTCATTTCCGGTTTTGGCTGCTGCCCAGTTCCAATAGGCTTGCACAAAAGGCCAAATTGCATCGTTATGGTAAGGAGGAATTCCTGGAATTTGAGGGTAGAAACAGCTTGCTCCGAAAGGGGTAAGTGGCGCATTGGCTAGAATTTGAGCTGCTTGAGCGCGATCGGCTATGCCGAACAAAATACTCAAGGATTCGCCTAAGGTTTCGAACTTATCGGTGGTGTACAGGTGATGACGACCATAGCGATACGAAGCGTAATAGGATTTATCGCTTAGCCATAAGGCTTCGTTGATGGCTCGTTTAATTTTTTTGGCTTCTTCTTCATAGGTAGTTGCATTCAGGCCTAATTCCGCCGCCATCTGGGCCGCAATCTTATTTGCCTGATAATGAACGGCATTGGTTCCCAGGTTTTCGGAATGGTAGATATCGGCATTATCGGCCCATTTCGGATAGCTTTGTTCGCGCCAATCTAGAAAGGAGGATTCTCCTTTCAATAAACCACTGGAGCTGAACAAGCTTAAACGATCGTCGGCCAGGCTTTTAGCAATCACTCCATAAGCCTCCTGCAGCCAATTTCGGTCGCCTGTAAAACAATACAACTCCCAGGCTGCCAAAGCCCAAGTGGTTCTGTCGGACGAAATCGGCCAGGCACCACCCGAGCCGGTATCCTGGATAATTCCCTTGTGGTTTACCTTCTTCCTCAAGCTGTTCATCGCTACCTCGGGTTCCTGCATCGCAAAAGCAAGCAAAATACTGTAGGAGATGTCGCGCGTCCAAACCCCACCCCACTTAGCACCGGTTCGCAGGGTACTGTCGGGCTCAATGGCAAGCAAACCCTCCTCCTGCGAGAGGTTAAAAAGCGCATCGACCAATATATGCGGTGATTCATACTGTGGCTTTTGGGAAAGGTCGAGCTGCAATTCCCAGGTTTTGGTCGCATTGTCCTGAACTTGATAAGGATTCAATATCAAATCGATGCGGTATAGTCCGCTATCGTTTACCGCTTCGAGACCTAATCCTTTGTTACTCAGATTCACGAAATCCCAGCTCAGTGGTAAGCTGCTACCGGCAATATAAACTCCTTTGAAATCGCTGGCTGCAAAGCGTTGCCCATCAAAGCTCGTGTAGTAGCCGTCGCGTTCGAATGCTTCTAAAACCGGAGAGAAATCGAGATAAAAGGTGTAAGGATAATTAGCCGGAAGAAATCCCGGATCAGCAATTTCAGGCTTTGCCTCAGGGGCTTTTCCAAATTGAATCACGGGCGACTCCTGTTCATCCTGAATCCAAATCCAATGATTCACTCCTACCGGCAATTCATTATCTTTTTCATTAATCGAGAATTTGAATTGAATTAGTCGGGAGTAATTTTCCGCTGCCGGACTTTGGTAGTTGGATACGATTTGGGTTGCAGAGAGCGCTTTAGCTTCAAAACTCCCTTGTGTTACTGAATTAGCAGTGAGGGAAAAATCCTCCGATTGATACAAGAATGAATCCTTTTGCTGCGGGTTGCATTGAATGAACAGGAAGGCTGAAAGGAGTAGGATTAAGCGAAATTTTTGAAGGGTCATAATCATTATTAGGTGCTGAATGTTAATCTTTTACAATTGAGTTAATCGATCCAGATAATGGAATTTCCAGTGCCCCATTCGTTTGGTTCCCAGAGCGGATTATCCGGGTCGAGAAAGTGCTCATTTCGGATGACGAATTTATAGAGGTGTTTACCTTTAGCAAGGTGTACGGGAAGAATCCATCCTTCGTAATCGCGAATCATCGGATAGCCGGGGAATGCCCAATTATTGAAACTTCCGGTTAAATAAACCACTTCTTCATCGAGGTATCCCGTCAGGTAAAAGGTGTAGTTTGGTTCGATAAACAACAAGGAATTAATGTAATCGCCTTCGCCTGTTTGTAAGGGATTGCCCGGATCGATGATCCATTTACCCTCGACTACAAATTTGTATTCATATTGACCGGGAGGAAGCACGTAATCGATGTACCATCCTTCGGAGGTAGGATGCATTAAAAATTCATTCGGACTCCAGTTGTTGAAATTACCCGATAAAACCACTTGGTTGGCATCCGTAAAGCCTTCGAGATGAAAGCGATGAATCGGGCCAAAGCTCACAATAGAATTTTCATTTCCGAAAGCATCTTCACGCACATCCGGGTTATGTGGATCGACCATCCAGTTTCCATCTACGATGAATTTGTATCCATAGGTTCCTTCGCGCAAGTAAACAGGCAAAGCCCAGCCATCTGGAGTTCGTTCCAACTCACATTGACGATCGTCCCAAGAATTAAACGTACCGGCCAAGAAAACACGTCTAGCTTCGGTGAATCCTAGTAATTCAAATAAGAAATTCGTTCTAAAATACACCGAATTAAAGCCATCGAACTCATCTTCTTCTTTAAGTCGATTATCGCTATCGTGCTCCCAGTTGCCATCGGCTATGAACTTGTAAAGATGCTTACCCGGTTCCAGGATAAGGGCGACTTCCCAGAAATCGCCTTTCTTTTCCATAGCCAAGTCCATGGTGCTCCAATTATTAAAAGTACCACTTAAGTAAACCTGGTTAGCACGACGAAAACGGTCGGTCCGAAATAGAGTTCTTCCGTCTTCCAATTCGTAAATGTGATCCAGTTTAGGATGATTGAATCCAAAACTAGCGGGAGGAGGGGGTGACGGGCTGGTCCAGCTTGTTTCGACCATGAGCGGTCCGACCTTAATGAAGCTCTTTCCCTCGAGCGGTTTTACCAGAACCACTACCCCATCGTTTCCTACGCTTACTTTCCAATCGCCCGATTTGGATAAATCTGAATAATTATTGCTTCGTATAGCTTGCTGCACCGCAGAATCTAATTGGAAGGATTCCGATAAAGATTGCAATTGTGCCTCGCTCATTTCGGAACGGATTTTTAAGGTAATCTCGTTATTGTCGATGGTTATAAAGGACTCATATTGAGCATTGATTCCCATCGCAGTATGGATTAGAATCAACAGGCTTAGTAATCGGAACAGTTTATTTTTCATGATGCATTACAATTATTCTTCTCATAGATTTGCTCGAAATTTATGAGCTTCAGCGTTTAAACGGAATTATCCAAAGTTGTTTCTTTTTCAAATTGATTAGTAGTTCACCTTGTTCCATAAAATCGAAGCCTAACATTCCTTTTAAATGGCTGCCATAGGCTTCGTTCATGGCACCAAAACTACCCAATAGAACCGGGAAATCGATGATTTCAAATTCGTTGAATTGTACCCGATTTACTTTACCTAAAAGTACTTCTTTTTGATGAGCTCCGGCTCCAACTAGATTCACTTTTCGTTCAATTCGAATTTGTTTCATGGCTCGTTTCGGTAAACGGGAATCGAGGAAACTCATTTCGGCTGCCGTATCAAAACAAACCGATAGTTTTTTCCCTCCAATTTCGAGCTTTAGGCAAATTAGATCGTGATAATAATTCACGGGAATAGTTTTCGTATTGGCAAGCTTAAAAGGTAATTCAGCTAAGGGTTCCCCATCTGGATTCAAAACGTATAAATCGATGTAATTTGCTTTTAGATTGATGAGAAATGCAAAATCCTTTAAGACATCTACCCCTAATAGACCAATCACCTTAAGTCCTCTCTTATTCTCGATATGCCCCAGATCGACCAGCGAAGTTTTCAGCGTATGGAAGGTAATGGCTCCCAGACACAAACTATCGATCCATTTGCGGTAAAGCATTCCGGTGGAGCCGGTTATTCCGCCCGTTTCGGTCTGATACACAGGTTTGTAGTCGCGGAAATAGGACTTATTGAGCACCAGGCCCGGAGCTCCGGTATCGAGTATCAAGTTTCCGGAAACTCCATCTACAATGGCCTCCAAATAAAGGAGTCGTCCGGCACGCTTGAGTGGAATACGAATCGTATTGTCTTTACTAAGCCAGGTCGTTTCTTTTCTATCCTCAGTCTTTTCGGTATTACTCAACGCAGAAAGGGTTGCACTCCATAGAGGAGTTAACACATTCGTGAAGACGAGTAAACTGAAACAAAACACCAAGCATGTAATCCTCAATGAAAAGGGGAGTTTTCGGTGGATGGTATTGGATAGATTCACAATCTTTCGTTTCTGTTAATTGGCACTAAGATAGAAGAATATGCCTAAGTTCCGTAGCCATCTCGATAGCATCATCATTAAAAATGTTCAAGCATCCGGTGTCTTGAATATAGTCCGTTTTGCGAAGCAACTTCCCTTTCGTTTATCTTTTAACATAATCGGGCTAAATCGTTAAAAGTTGCTACAAAATATATTGTCTAATCGCATTTTTTTATAGACTTTCGTCGTGCCTGATTTGAGCACATAACAGAAGATAAAACGGTAGCATCAATTCAAACTTAAATAACAAAAGCATGGAAAAGAGTAAAGTCTTTGAAAGATTACAATTAAAGGAACTTAACCCCGGAGTAAGTACCGGAGCAGTATGGCATGAATCGAATGGACAGATTACAGCCTCTTATTCACCCATCGATGGAAGCTTGATTGGAAAGGTTCAAAATGCATCGATCGACGATTATGAAATGGTAATGCAAAAAGCTCAGGAAGCTTACAAGGTATGGAAATCGGTACCGGCACCCCAGCGAGGCGAAGTAGTTCGTCAAATTGGCTTGGCCTTGCGCGAGTACAAGGAAGATCTCGGTTACCTGGTAACCCTTGAAATGGGTAAGATTTATCAGGAAGGGTTGGGCGAAGTACAAGAGATGATCGACATTTGCGATTTTGCTGTAGGTCAAGCTCGTTTGCTCAATGGTTACACCATGCGTTCGGAACGTCCGAATCATCGTATGTACGATCAGTACCATCCACTCGGAATTGTTGGACTGATTACCTCTTTCAACTTTCCGGTTGCCGTATGGGCCTGGAATAGCATGATTGCAGCCATTGCAGGCGATGTGGTTGTTTGGAAACCCAGTTCTAAAACTCCGCTTACCGCCGTGGCAATTCACAACATCATTGCCGATGTGCTGCGAAAAAATAATGTACCCGAAGGTGTATTCAACATGATGGTAGCCAAATCGGATGTTTTGGGCGATAACTTCGTTGCCGACCGCCGAATTCCTCTGTTTTCTGTAACCGGCTCTACCGCTGTTGGTCAGCATATTAACGAAATTATTGGTCGTCGTTTAGGACGTTCCATAATGGAATTAGGAGGTAACAACGCAGTTATTATCAGCAACATGTCGAACCTCGAGATGGCTATTAAATCGGTTGTTTTTGGAGCGGTTGGTACTTGCGGACAACGTTGCACCTCTACCCGTCGATTAATCATTCACGAAGATGTGTACGACGAAGTAGTCGGCAAATTAAAACAAGCTTATGCGAGTGTAAGCGAGAAAATTGGTGACCCATTCGAGGAAAACACCTTGGTAGGCCCAATGATCGATGAAACCGCCGTTCGCAACTTCGCCAATGCAGTGAAAAAAGCACAGGAAGAAGGTGGTAAAGTATTATTTGGAGGAGAAGTGTTAGCGAATCAGTTTGCTACTCCAAACTATGTGGTTCCTACCTTAATCGAAGCGGAAAATCATTTCGAAATTGTACAGGAAGAAACCTTTGCTCCTATTCTTTACCTGATGAAATACAAAACCATCGAAGAGGCTATTGAACTAAATAATGGTGTACCTCAAGGTTTATCGTCGAGTATTTTCACCCTGAATATTCTCGAATCAGAGCGATTCCTTTCCGAAGGAGGTTCCGATTGTGGTATTGCCAACGTGAATATCGGAACATCAGGCGCTGAAATCGGTGGTGCCTTTGGTGGTGAGAAAGATACGGGTGGAGGACGTGAATCCGGTTCTGATGCATGGAAAGCATACATGCGTCGTCAAACCAATACCATTAACTATGGTACCGATTTGCCTCTAGCACAAGGCATTAAATTCGGATTCTAAGCATATTTGATCTCATTTGAAATTGAAGCGGATAGAAGCCCGATTACCGGGCTTTTTTCCGCTTTCTTTTTTCAACCGGTTTGGTTTTTTCATTGTACAATCGTTCGTATAGATCGCGTCGGCCCATTTGAAGCAAATCAGCATGAATCTCTTGTCGGTATTCCCTTTTATACCAAAAGAAAAAGCGGCGCTGTGCTAGTTTTTGCTTGGTCGATTTCGCTGTAAACACCGGCTGTAGCGTATATGGATGAACGCCTGTATAATAAATCTCGGTGGCAACGGTCATCGGAGTTGGAGTAAAATCCTGTACTTGTTCCAATCGAAAATCGAGTTCTTTCGTCTCAACAGCGAGCTTGGCCATATCTTCCGGCATCGATCCCGGATGACTCGAAATGAAGTAAGGAATGAGTTGCTGTTTGAGCCCGGCCTCCTGATTCATTGTTTCAAAAATCTTTCGGAATTTGTAAAAGAGTTTGAACGAAGGTTTACGCATGATTTCCAATACCTGGTCGCTGGTATGCTCCGGTGCAATCTTCAAACGTCCACTCACGTATTTCTTTACCAACTTTTCGACGTATTCTTTTTTATCGGGTTCGAGTTCTCCGTTCGAATCGAAAAACATATCGTAGCGCAATCCGCTTCCGATAGTCACTTTTTTGATTCCTTTGACCTTTGAAACAGCATCGTATAATTCGGTCATGGGTTGATGATCGGTATCAAGGTTACTGCAAACTTTCGGATAAATACACGACGGACGTTTGCAATTCATGCAAATTTCGAGTCGCTTTCCTTTCATCCGATACATATTGGCCGAAGGACCGCCAATATCGGAAATATGCCCTTTAAAATCAGGGAGCATAGCAATGGCTTCTGCTTCTTTCAGAATGGATGTTTGTGAGCGACTGGCGATAAATTTACCCTGATGAGCTGAAATAGTACAGAAACTGCATCCTCCAAAACAACCTCGATGAGAGTTAATGGAGAATTTGATCATTTCGTAAGCAGGGATGCGGCCTTTGTTATGATATCGTGGGTGTGGCAAACGAGTGTAAGGTAGATCGAAGGATTCGTCCATTTCCTCTTCTTCCATGGGTGGATAAGGAGGATTAATGACCAAAATCGACTCTCCTACCCTTTGAAACAATCGACGGGCCTTCAGCTTATTGGACTCTTCCTCGATGTATCGAAAATTTTGAGCATACTTGATTTTATCGGCCAGGCAAACTTCGTGTGAATGTAAATCGAGGTTTTGCCATTGCTTCATTCCCGGAATTTGCGATTCGTCTTGAACCAGGAAAGCAGTTTGAGGGATATTCTTCAAATTCGATAAAGGAATCCCTTTCATCATGAAACGGACCAACTCTTTGAGTGGTTGCTCGCCCATACCATAAATAAGCATATCGGCTCCACTATCGACCAGAATGCTCGGACGCAGCTTATCCTGCCAGTAATCGTAGTGTGTAACCCTGCGCAAAGAAGCTTCGATGCCTCCCAACACAACAGGCACATCGGGAAAGAGTTCTTTGAGAATTTTGGTATACACCACGGTCGGATAATCGGGTCGATAACCATATTGATTTCCTGGTGTATAGGCATCGTCGTGTCGTAAACGCTTATTCGCCGTGTAGTGATTCACCATCGAATCCATTGCCCCGGCAGTGACACCGAAAAACAGACGAGGCACACCTAATTTTTTAAAATCGCGCCAATCGTCGCGCCAATTGGGTTGTGGTACAATGGCCACTTTGAGACCCATTTTTTCGAGTAAGCGGCCAATAACGGCAGCTCCAAAAGCTGGATGGTCGATGTAGGCATCGCCCGTGAAAAGGATTACATCGATATACTCCCAACCCATCGCATCGACTTCCTTTTTACTGGTAGGGAGCCAACGCTTTACATCGTATAGAGAGGAGCTCATACTAAGGCTTTAATTGCTTAACAAACTGCTTCTTAAACTTCTCTACCTTAGGAGCTACTACAGCACGACAATAAGCTTGATTCGGGTTTTTCGCAAAGTAATCGTGGTGATAATCTTCGGCAGTATGGTAATTGGAAAGTGGACGAATCTCGGTGACAATTGGATCGGACCAATACCCGGAATCATTGGCTTTTGAGCGACTATCCTCGGCTATACGCAGTTGTTCTTCGTTGTGATAAAAAATAATCGATTTGTACTGCTCACCAATGTCCATCCCTTGTCGATCGAGGGTCGTGGGATCGTGGATTTTCCAGAAGACATCGAGAATTTCTTCATAACTGACAATGCTTGGATCAAATACGATTCGAACAACTTCGATATGCCCGGTATTTCCCTCGCAAACCAGCTTGTAGGTTGGTTTAGGATGTTGGCCACCGGCATAACCCGGCTCGACTTGTATTACACCATTCATAACTTCGTAAACAGCCTCAGCACACCAAAAGCAGCCTGCTCCCAGCGTTGCTTCGTGATAATTGTTTCCTTGGATACTATTCATTTTTTTTTCTAGCGGTTTTAATTGAAAGCCAGTCAGAATCAGCATCCCCAAGAGAGCCGATAATGAAAGGCTGAATACTGGTTTTCGTCGTTTCATTCGTGCGAATCTATCATTTTTTCACCTAACACAAATGCCCACTTCAATGTTTGACTGCATAAGGAATAGTTCTATTTTTGGTAGCTTATTTAACAAACAACTTTCGATCGATGAAGAAATTCTTTGGAATCAGCATCTGGCTGCTTATTTGGTTTAGTGTTCAACCCATGCTTGCACAACAAGGAACACAATTACCCACCTTAGAGAACTGGTTACAGGAATACCGATTTTTTGGACGTTCCGTTCGAGGAATCAATTCCATGTCCGACGGACTCCATTACACCAGCCTCGTTGGACGTGGAACTATTATACAACGTTCGGCCTACGAAACGGGGTTAGCGGTGGATACTCTTTTCAACTTGAAAGATTTCGAGGAAACAGGTATTGAATCAATCGATGATTATTCCTTCAGTTCCGACGAACAGCAAATCCTACTTGCTACTCAAATCGAACCCATTTACCGACGTTCTTTTACCGCCCAATACTACATTTTCAACCGCGATTCCAGGAAACTGATCCCTCTTTCGAGCCAGGGAGCGCAGCAACTGGCAAGCTTCAACCCAAAGGGTACGCATATCGCTTTTGTTCGCGACAATAATATTTTCCTAGTCAACTTGAACGATTACACCGAAACCCAGGTCACCTTCGACGGAGAAAAAAATAAAATCATCAATGGAGCTCCCGATTGGGTTTATGAAGAAGAATTTGGATTTAGTCAAGCTTTCCATTGGTCGGAAGGTGGCGACAAGATTGCATTCATTCGTTTCGATGAACGAGAAGTAAAAGAATTTGGAATGACGATGTTTGCCGGGCAGGCCCCGGAATTGTCTTCCAATAGTTTATATCCGGAACACCGGGTTTGGAAATATCCCAAAGCGGGCGAAGGAAATTCCATCGTAAGCGTGCATGTCTATGACTTAAATTCAGGCAAAACAACGAACATGGATATTGGGTCAGAAACCGACCTCTATATTCCCCGCATAAAATGGACCCGTAAAAATGATGTTCTTTGCATTTATCGACTGAATCGTCTTCAAAATGAACTCGAACTTTTAAGCGCCAACGCAATGACTGGTCAGTCACAAGTTTTTTATAAAGAAACCAATGCAGCCTATCTTTCTGAGGAATATTTCGACGATTTATATTTTTTGCCGAATGGTGAAGAATTTATATGGTTAAGCGAGAAGAGCGGCTATACCCATCTGTACTTACATCAGATAGATGGAAAAGAATTGAGAGCTTTGACTGAAGGTTCGTACGATGTTACCGAATTCGTTGCATACGACGAAAAAGAGCAACGTGTTTATTATCAATCGGCAGAGGAAAGCCCTTTGCAGCGAGGCATTTACTCGGTGAATTTGAAGGGAAAGAAAAAAAAGACCCATCATCACGAAGCTGGATGGAATAACGTCCAATTCAGCAAAAGTTTCGAATATTTCATTTTAACACATTCTACCGCAAACACGCCCTACACATACACCTTATGCAATAAAAAAGGAAAAAAAATCCGAGTGTTAGAAGATAATCAAGCTTTAGTGACTACCCTATCGGAGTATCGATTCAATGCGAAAGAATTCTTTGAATTTACTACCAGCGATGGTATTACCTTGAACGGGAGCATCATTAAACCAATCGATTTTGATCCCGGAAAACAATATCCCGTTCTCATGACCCAATACAGCGGTCCTAATTCTCAGCAAGTTGTTGATCGGTGGAGTTTTGGTTGGGAGCAAATTATGGCGGCTCAAGGTTATTTAATTGTAACTGTCGATGGACGAGGCACCGGAGCACGGGGCGAAGCTTTTCGCAAATCGACCTATTTGCAGTTAGGTAAATACGAAACAATCGATCAAATTGAAGCGGCCAAATATTTACAATCCCTGAGTTATGTCGATGGAGAGCGAATCGGTATTTGGGGTTGGAGTTTTGGAGGATTTGTATCGACCTTAGCGCTTATGAAGGGAGAAGGAATTTTCAAGGCGGGCATTGCAGTAGCACCAGTAACCAATTGGAGATATTACGATAATATTTATACCGAACGATTTTTGCGCACACCGCAAGAAAATGCAACGGGTTACGATGAGAATTCGCCCCTCTTTTTTGCCGATAAGTTGGAGGGTAATTATTTACTCATTCATGGCACGGCCGATGACAACGTTCATTGGCAGAACGCAGCTGAGTTAGCGGAGCGCTTGGTGCAAGCCGATAAAGATTTCGAGATGTTTTATTACACGAATCGTAATCATGGTATCTATGGAGGGAACACTCGCTACCATCTTTATAAAAAGAAAACGCGCTTTTTGTTAGAGAATTTATAGTTAATCGCGAGCGATTCGATTTCCTTCCAGTCGCATTAGGCTAAGGATTTCGTTTTCTAAAAAATAGCGATAAGGAATCCGATGATAACCTGCCAATTGCGATAATTCGTATTGACGTGCGGAATCGGCTTTTAACTCCAGCAATTTGCCATCCTCGTGCTCCGTGAAAGTGGGCGATGGATTGGGGAAATCCAATGTGGTCGGCTGAAATTGAATCGGATCGAATTGACTCATTTCAGTGGCAATTTGTTTCGCTAACCAGGCCTTACCGGAGGAAAGGTAATGTTCTGTAGGATATTCTTCATAAAACTGATCGGAAGGAAAGGCTGTTAACGCTTCAATTATGCGAACGTTTGGCTGCTCGTATCGTTCTTTTATTTGCCTCTGAGCAGCTAAGAGCAAACGAGGTATTTCCGGGCCAAGCAGATCATGGATACGGTCTACATTGGCAGGCATAACCACCATTAGCACGTTCCAGCCGCGCGACGACGCAATGGCTACGATGTCGTCGAAGGCTTCGAATCGAACCTTGGCTTGTGGATAAGGATCAAATGCGTAGGCTTTGATCAAACCGCTACACTTATCGGTGAGATACCAATTTTTTGAGCCATCCGTTTTGGTAGGAAACTGCCGATGCACCACTTCCTGTTCCCAATCATGAACGGTGTTGAAGGGAAAGGAATAGGGAATAGTGAACGGACTGGTTCGCCAAATTTGATCGACCAAAAGCTTCCTTTCTGATTCGCTTTTTTTGTCGTAGGCACTCAGAGCAAAAAGGAAACGCCTCAATAATTTAGGATACTGTGGATTCATCATCAAGTCCTGAACCGCGTACGAGGTTTCCACCTTAGATTGAAGCCAAAAGGCTCCAAAAGAGCGAAGGTTTACTTCCAGCACTAGTGTCTGGAGTGGCGCATCGGGAGGAATATTTTGTACGATTGAACGAAACATACCGGCATGCAAATAGCCTTTATTGATGGCATTAACTTCTATTTCAGGATAATAAAGCTGAAGATAATCGCTAATCGCTTTGTACGAAGTATCCTCCCCCCAATAGAAATAATTGGAGGAAGAACTCAACAGTAAAACCTCTGTGGAATCTTGGTAGCGTGCAAGCGAATCGAGCAAATCGGCATGTTTGCTTACATCGTTTGGCCAGTTTGTGCGCACATAAATCTCGTTCATGACCACCAATAGAGCCAATAATGCAAGGAATCGTACAATATAATAGCGACTTTTTTTCATGTAGAATACCATTAAATAGTGGTAGGAATAACCCGAAGATTATTTTCGCTTGCCTGTTTCATTTGCTTACTTTTCGAAGAAATTATCCTGTTTTTAGTTCAAGCGCGAAGATAATGAAGTGATTGATATCGAAGTCGATTTTTATTCCATTCCGCCAACACCGATGCAATCCGTTCCAAATTTGATGGTATTGTAATCAGTGCTTGATTAGCCCCTTTTTAATCTTGCTTTCCTGGCTTCTTTTGTTTTTACCTTCTCAAGAATTAACCCATGAAGCCAAAATGATTCCCCCCTTTTCGTGTTTATCCGATTAACACATTCATTTTTAGATTGATTAACGCTATTCACTTTCATATTAAATCTTTTTGTAAATGGAATAATCAAAGGGAAAAAGAATTAATTTTGCCGAGCTTTAATCGGGGTATAGCGCAGCTGGTAGCGCGCTACGTTCGGGACGTAGAGGTCGGGCGTTCGAGTCGCCCTACCCCGACCAATAGGCCAATCAAAAAAACGCAAAAGCTCGCAAACCTCAGTGTTTACGGGCTTTTTTGTTGATAGCGGTATTCAATTGATATCAATGAATACCAATGTTTAGTGCACCTATTCGTGTACCAAAAATAAATTCCTACTTTTGAGGTCAACGAAAACGCTGTAATTAATTGAATTAATTATAGTTAAGTGCATTTTCTATTTGGTTTTTTGCTCGTGAAAAGGGGTCGAAATTGGTGGTTCTTGATTGACTTGGCATACCTATTCATGTACCAATTAAAAAATAGTATGCTATGAACAACAGTAACACGTTTGGAATTGCTTTTTATCTAAAAAA
>JAGYLP010000028.1 GCA_018401015.1 Bacteroidales bacterium | reverse complement strand
ATCACTTCATACACATTATCGGCATTGGCATCGATGGGGTTTTCGAAATCGGGGGTTTGAAGGAAACTAAGATCGCCACTAATTGAACCTAACTGAAACAGAGCAGCATCGGCTCCACCAGAAATTGCCCACGTGATATCTTGTCCGGGTGGATTGCTAATGGCCGAGTAGGTGTGAATGAAGGTGATATTTTCATCGCCCGAGGCAGAAACTGATCCATCGCCAGGCGTACCGGCAGGACCGGTGATTACCGGCTGGGGAGGAAGAGGGATAAATTCGACTTGCACGCTTTCGATAGGGATTCCGGAATTGTCATTTCCGAAGTAGGCAGCAATGGTAACGAATCCTACCGCGTTTGAGACCAAGGTAGCCGTTGCCACCCCACTAGCATTGGTGGTCCAGGGACCGCTGCTTAGGTTAGCCGATCCGGAAGTGATTTCGAAGAAAACGGGTTTGCTTTCATAAGGGTTAGCAGAGGCATCCTCCAAGGATATTTCGAGAGCAATTATGCTCGATCCGTTCGCATACGATTGATTTGGATTTGCACTCAAATCCCCAATAACTTCATAACTATATAAAACTTTCACAAGGCCGTCGCCACCGTTCCCACCTGTTCTATTACCGCCATTTCCAGAAGTTCGTGAGCCACTGCCTCCAGCACCAGGGCTTCCACCATTATTCCCATCCGAGGTCAACCCCCAACCAACTAACTCAATTCCACCTAAACCGCCATTGGGGGCATCACCACCAAACCCACTGACAGCGCCAACGGCAGTTTCTCCATTGCCGCCAGAATTACCGTTGATGGTAGTATTTCCAACACTTAACGCTGCAAATCCGCCACTACCTCCTATGACGGTTCCATTAGCCAAAGAAGCTTCACCACCTTGTCCTCCAATAGCCCGAACAAGGGCATTTGCATAACTTGTTCCCAAATAGCTATCCCCACCTGATTCTCCATCACCTGCCTCAACGCCATTTCCACCAGAACCAACTTCAACAGAGTAAAGGGTAAAGGGTAAAACAGCAATATCATTGCTTAATGCATATGAACTACTTCCTCCTCCTGCTCCAGCGCGTGCACGCCAACCAGTTGTGTTATTACTGCCTCCTCCGGCGCCACCACCGCCCCAGGCTTCGACATCGATGGAGGTGACTCCTTGAGGCACTTCGAAGGTGTAGGTTCCGGGAGTGTAAATAGCGCTATCGTTCACCTGAAAGGTCGTTTGAGCCTGAACCGGTGTGGATAGGATGCCTGCAAATAGCATGAACATTAGGAAGAAGGAGATACTCCAACCCATGGTAGCCGATGTTTGACTTCTCGCGATACTTGCAAGCTTCCAACCCCGGAATAATTGCTCCGGATTCCGATTATGTTTCGAACTCAATGTCAATGTTTCTACCTCTAATTGAATTACTAAGTAATTTACACTAATTATATGCAACAAAAATACCTTAGCAACTAGCCGAACACGGTAACAATTTCGATTTATCGGAATCAATATGCCTTACTGCGGTAACAGTCCTGAATCAGAATTGTTACCAATGCATTAAAATTCTTTTAGTCAGCAATTTAAAGCCATAAGATTAGACTATCCTCATCGATTCCAATTCCTTAAATAAGCTTAAGTAACGAAAAAAGATACGTCCAATTACGTATATTTTTACATGCTTCAGAAAAATTAAATAAAAGCATTATACTAGACTTATAGTAATAGGACACTTTTTGACGGCTAGTAAGTCATTCCTATCGATCAATCGAAAGGAATCGTACATCGAAGATTACTATTACTGCCAAATAAACGCTATGCTGGCTTTGGCGAGTTCTCGTATTGCTTGGAGAGGAAAAGGAAAATGAAGGGCATATAAAAGCCGAAGTCCGGCAAAAAAGCGCCAGACTTCGGAATTTGAATTAACACACTCTCAATAAGTAGTAGGGCTATAGTACAGCCGATAATTTGCGTAAATTCTTGAGGGCTTCCATATCGCTGATTGCCTGATTAAGCGACAATTGATTGTGTCCCTGATCGCGATACTCGGAAGGGGAAATGCCCATGTGCTGTTTGAACACCCGGAAAAAGGTTTGTCGATTGGTAAAACCAGACTGAAAAGCAATTTCGTCGATGGTTAAACGCTTATCGGTATCCTTTGCTAAAATAATCTTCGATTCATTTACCCTGAAGGAGTTGATGAAGTTATTGAAAGAGGAATTATAGTAAGTCTTAATGGCTTTCGACAAGGTTCGTTCGTTGGTTTCGATCATGTCGGCTGCTTTACCCACTGTAAGGTCGTCGATTAGATAGATTTTATCTTCCACCATCTTTTCAATAAAGGCCGATGCAACGCGACGTTGACCTATTTCAGCATCGTTGAGAATATCTTCTGCCGACGATAATTCAGCCAATCGTTCGGTGAACAGCATTGTTTCGACATTTTCAGTTTCAGTTTCCTTCGGAACTTTTAATAATTGACGGTACTTAATCCAAAAAACGACAAAGCCACCCAATAATAAGATTGCCAAACCCAGCGCACCAAAGAACCAAGATTTCATTTTGCTTCCTTCGTTGGCACAAACGACTAATTCCGCATCTTTAATACGCTGATTAACAACCAAAACATTGGTAGACATATATACGGCATTCGAATCGAGGTGTTGTTTCAAATCGAGCGCCTTAGCCTCATAATCCTTGGCCGTATCTTTCCATTTCAAATCTTCGCTTAGCAAAGCCAAGCGCTCATATACCTCTAACTCCATTTCGTAATTGGAAACCGCCTGAAACGACGATAAGCTCTTTTCATACTGGTCGATTGCTTCGGTATTAAAACCTTTTACTTCCAGGATCATCGCTTTCAGAAACTCATAACGAGCTTGTAGCGTTCGATCGCCCACTTTATAAGCCATGTCGGAACCAATGGTGTAATTCAAAAACGATTGATCGTAATTTTCTTGCACAGCGTACTGGTAGGAAAGCTCATAATAAATCTGACTCATGGAGATGCTGTCGTCAACCGCTTTGAACGCGTCCAGTGCTTCGTTAAAAGCCTCGATGGATGCACTGTAATCACCACGTTCAGAATAGATTAAACCTAAATTCTGAACTACCTTTGCTAAATGATATTTATCCCGTTCCGATTTAAAATACTTATAGGACAGACGTAAAAAGTTCTCGGCAAAATCGTTATAACCCAATTTGTAGTTGATGTAAGCGATATTCACAAGAACTTGATGTCGTGAAAAGACATCCTCTAATTTCAGGTCGATGAAATAACTCTTTTCATACGATTCAAGAGCCCGTTGATATTCTCCCTGAAACATATAACAAACGCCCAGATTATTGAAAATGGATCCGGCTCGTTTAGGGTAATTTTGAATGTATTCCTTCTCGCTAGCCGATTTGAAGGCCTCGATGGCGGAATCGAAGTCGCCTTGATAAAAGCTGGCTACCCCGAGGTAATAATAGGTACGTAGCACATTTTCCTCATCGTCTGCTTGCTCAAAGGCCGATAAGTATTGCTCTCCCAAACTCCACGCAGCTTCGTAGTTTGTATCGGCCACTTGAGTGATAATCAATGGGTCGTACAAACCATTCTGCTCATCGCTTGCTAATACGCACACCGAAGTGAGGCTTATCCACAAGCTAGATAAAATGGTTGTCAGTACTCGCATATCGATGAGGTTTAATTAAGTTGCTCGCTTAGCAATATTTTGTCAATTCTTCAAATGTCCTAAGTCTAATTACAGTACAATTACGTATGATTACTTAAACGATTTCGGATATTATTACCAAACAAAGATATATCAAATCCAAACAGATAACTACCCTTAATGCAAAAAAAATGTTACCAATTGCAAATATTTTATTAACAATCAGTGTTTTGAAACTCAAAAAAAATGACATCTTTTCACGTTTCATTTGGCATTACTCTTTTTCAGAAATGATACCTGTAATACAACATACTTATCAATACCCTCTCAATATTTAACATTTTAACTTAGTATTTTTAACATATCGCCCTACAAAAACGAGGGGCATTTGGTCTCTTAAATCATGAAATTCAAGTAATATACTACTTAATAAGAAAGCATCAGCACCTTGGTTGTGTTCACCACATTCTTTTCTCCTTTACCCTATGCAAACCAATCAATTTACAGGAATAACAAAACCTCCGGAAATTAGCAATCAGATTCTCAGTCTCCTATAATTATTAGAGGACTTCCTATCGGTATGGAAGCATATCACAAAAATACCTAGATAGGGGGATAGGGATTCCTTCCAGTATCCCTATGTTTGCATTCAAGCATTACAGTACCAATTTATTTAATTAAGCCTTTATCCATATGAGTGAACTAATTAACAATTCTAAAGAGCGAAAAGCACGACTCAAAGAACTTATCCTAAAACTCCACCAAGGAGAAACCACCGAAGCAGTGCAACAAGAATTGCTGCTATCCCTGGCAAATATTCCTTACGGCGAAGTGGTAGAAGTTGAACAAGAACTAATAAGCGAAGGACTCCCGGAAGAAGAGGTTCTGGCCCTTTGCGATGCCCATTCAGCCGTGCTCGACGGAAGCATCGACCTTTCCAGGATGAAATCGACACCTGAAGGCCATCCGGTCGAAGTAATCCGAAAAGAAAACGAGCAAATCAGACTGGTAGTACAACGAATCAACCAAATTCTCTACTCGCTTCAGGCTACTAAGGACCAGGAATTGCCCGAGCAAATCCTTGAATTAAAATCCCTGTTTAATCAATTAATGGATGTAGATAAACTCTACCAACGAAAAGAATACCTGATTTTCCCTTTTCTCGAAAAGATCGGCATTACCGGTCCACCAAAGGTGATGTGGGGGAAGCACGACGAGATTCGCAACTTATTAAAGATGTCGCTGGAGGTCTTACATACCAAGAACCTTACGGCAGAAGAATTACATGCAGCCTCGCCCTTTTCGCTGAAATTGACAGTGGACCAGGTGGTCGATATGACCAAAAAAGAAGAAGAAATCTTATTGCCCATGTGTCTCGATGAACTAACTGAGGCCGATTGGTACGATATTCATAAACAATCGCTCGACATCGGATTTTGTTTGTACGATCCTCAGGTAAACTGGAAACCCAATTGGGTGAAAGAAAAAGCGATCGACGAAATGAATCAGGACGGAGGTTTGGTGCGCCTACCAACGGGTAGTTTTACTCCCGAAGAGCTAAATACTGTGCTTAATTCACTTCCCTTCGACATAACCTTTGTCGATAAAGACGATAAAGTAAAGTACTTCTCCCACGGACGAGAACGGATCTTTCAACGAAACCGCGCAATTCTGAACCGGGATGTACGCCATTGCCATCCACCATCTAGCGCCCACATTGTCGATAAGATTATTGATGATTTTAAATCCGGTCGCGAATCCAGAGCGCCTTTCTGGATTAATATGAAAGGAAAAATGATCCATATTGAATACTTCGCCTTGCGAAACGAAGAAGGAAAATACTTAGGAACACTGGAAGTTTCGCATAATATTACTCCTTATCGTGAAATTATTGGTGAACAAAGAATTCTTTCGTATCAAAAATAGCCGTAACTTTATAGAAAATAAGTATAAATAACTATTATTATGACTAAAGAAATAACTATTTCTCCGCGAACTAAAGTGCTCGAATTACTCGAAGCTTACCCTGAACTGGAGGCTAAACTCATCGAAGAAATTCCGGCTTTCGATAAACTTAAAAATCCCTTGCTACGAAAGACCATTGCGCGTATGACTACCTTGCAGCACGCTGCTATGGTGGCCAATATTCCTTTAGAACGATTAATCCGTATCCTTCGGGAAGAAACCGGTCAGGAGATCGTACTGGAATATGGACGCATTGGAACAGAGGAAGATAAAGCTCCTCCGTGGTTTAATCCGAATCACATTCGTCGAACGCTCGATGCTCGTCCAATGTTGGAACAAGGCGAACATCCGGTAGGTGAAATCATGGCCGCCCTGAGCCAATTTCAATCCGATGAAATCTTTCACCTAATCGTTTCTTTCTATCCGGCACCCTTAATTGAAAAAGCGGCTAGCCTGGGGTTTGGTCACTATTCCGTGCAAGAAGGACCAGAACTATTCCATATTTACTTTGGTAAATAAAAAAAAGCGTCCTCCGGACGCTTTTTCCCTAATTTCTATAAGGCTTCCGTTACAATCGCCCCTTCCGGTAATTGTGTTAATACCTTTTTGACCATATTTTGCACATTTTGAGCGAAACGAATTCGTTCTTCCTCGCTTGCCTGCCCCTCTATTATTTTTCGCTTTAGTGATTTCATCTCTTTTTGCTTTGAAACCTCCACTACCCGATGTTTGTAGAAACTAGCCAACACCCGTTTCCCGGTATCGCTCCGTTCAAAGATCAAGTGAATCTCACCCTGTTGCGTTTGCATGCTTTCGTCGATATAAAGACCATTTGCAGGCATTTCGTCGGGACGATCGACTAATCGACAGCGAAGCAGGTAAGAAGCAACCTCCGACGGATCGGATTCTTCCGAAGCCCAGATGCGTACTTGACCCCGCACCGGTATTTCATCGCCTGGGTAGAGTGCTTCCAAGGCCTGCTTGGTTAATAGAAAACCGGAGGAAATGCCTACGCAAATGTGCCCGGCATATAAACCCACATCGTTCAAACCAAAAGAAAGAATCGACCCAAGAGGATCGCCATATCCGGTTAGTTGTGCTAACGGTTCTTGTAATTCAATGCGACCAGCCAGTTCATAATCGACCCGGTCGATGCTTTGCGACTGCAAAGTGCCTGTTCCTAATATCATGTTCATGATTAATAAAAGGGTTAGTTTGTAATTTTTCATCTGTCAATTATTTGATTTATAGAGATCTAATGGGAACCCAGACTACGCTTCGCGGCTGTTGTGATTTTTGCTCTCGGATATTTAATTAGATTGAATTTAAATAACAGTAAACCTAAGCTACGGTTCACAATTAGGCAATACCGCAATCAAGGGATTTGAATGCCGTATCAACGGGTTATAAACTAAGATTAAATTACTATTCAGAAAGAATCTTGATAAATATTTTTACGTAGTTTTGAATCACTAAACCTTTTAATCTTTTTCCATGAAAAAAATAGTTCTACTCACCGGACTTGTCTTCCTTTTCTTTTCCGGATTCAGTCAAAATATCCCTCCATTTAACCAAGGGAAAGTAACGGAAGCGGGCGATTTATGGCGTTGGACTCAAGAGCAAAGCGCTTCGAACAAGCAAGCTTTCAAGGGATTATTGAGCAACGCAACCTTCAATCCTTCCGAACTGCATCTCGACAGTATCCTGATTATCGAAGAACTCGCCATGTATTTCGAGTACAACGCTCAAGGCTGGATAACGACTGAACTGGAGTCGGCATACGATTTTTCCACACAGACTTATATGCCCGATTATCGGCAAGTTTATACTTATACTTCGGAGGGTTGGCCGGAATCGAGCACTTCGGAAATGTACGATGCAGGAACATGGATTCCGGATTATCGTTACGAAGCTACGTACAATGCCTCCGGATTCCTGGTTACCGAAACCAACTATTTTTACGATGCAGGCAACCTAAGCTTTATTCCAGCTTATCAATCAGTTTACTATTTAAACACCAATAATTTCATCGATTCCATTTATAATTACTCGTGGGATCCGAGTCAAGAGGACTGGGACATCGTATCGCGTTCCATTCAGATAAATAATTCGATGGGCGACCCGACTCAAATCGACTATAGCTACTACGATCAGACGAACATGATATGGATTGAATATACTAAAGAGCAGTACCAATATCAGTATGACAATCAAGATCGACTTATCGAAGAAATCTATCAGGAATGGGACTTCGGAACTTCCGATTGGATTTATACGTATAAAAATGAGTATGGATATCAGTTCGATGACGTTCTGGCTAGTACCATTGAATCGTATTGGGACGAAGTTTCAGGCACTTGGCAAATCGGATATCTTTTATCGAATGAATTTGACAGTTTAACGAACCTCAGCGCTTCAACCTATAGTTATTACGATGAATTAACAGGAGGGATATTGAATGATGAACGATATGAAGCAAGTCATCATTTCGATTTTCTTGCCGCCGATTATGCAAGTCCTGCATGGATGCAAGATGAATTCTATCACGTGAATATTATCGATGAATTGAACTTTTACTTTTGGGAAGATTCCAATTGGGAGTTGTATCAAACAGCTGAGTTCTATTACACTCCTATTCAATCCATTCATAGCACTGAAATGCCAGGGGTTCAGGTGTACCCTAATCCGGTTACGAATGGACGTTTATTCCTTCAGTTCGAAGAAAGTCCAACCGGAATGGCTGTCTTCCAACTTTGGGATGCTTCAGGTAAGCAAGTGCTAACCCAAAACGTACAAGGAAACACTGAAATATCGCTAGAGCAATTGCCCTCTGGCATCTATCTGTATCAAGTGAATACCAACGACCAACGATTGAATCAAGGTCGTTTTATCATTCCATAACTATCATGGAAGACCCAAGTGATTTGGGTTAAAGCTTAGGATTAGTTGTTTATCATCTGTTATGAATGCCGGACTCAAAAGGGTTCGGCATTTTTTTCTTCAAGAAAATCGAAGATAAAATGCGGCAATATCCTGTTGATGAAACTAGCCTTCCATGGATTGTAGTCTAAAAGCAAGGGCACTCAGTCATACTACATATTTCCTTGTGCTCTTCACTTATTCTTTTTCCGCTTTAGGGTGAAAGTCGAATTCCCCCACCATTGAAACAAAAAAGGGCTCGTCTTTGCAGACGAAACCCTTTTCCCTCTATGAAATTGTAAACTTTATTCTTTCACTTCGGCGTAATCCATTGCGGCATAACGCAAGTAGGAATGATAACGCCATTTTGCATTTTCCTCGGCGGCTTCGAATAATTCCGCTGCTTCGGCCGGGAAAGATTTAACTAAGGACGAATAACGCACCTCGCTGGCAAGGAACTTCTGGAAGTTATCCCATTTGGGCTCTTTCGAGTCCAGAACGAATGGATTCTTCCCTTCGGCTTCGAGCATTGGGTTATAACGATATAGGTGCCAGTAACCACTTTCAACAGCTAGTTTAGCTTGCTCCTGAGCTTTTCCCATACCATTTTTCAAACCATGATTAATACAAGGTGAGTAGGCAATAATTACCGATGGTCCAGGGTAGGCTTCCGCTTCTTTTAAGGCTTTGAAGAATTGATTTTGATTGGCGCCCATTGCTACCTGAGCTACATAAACATAGCCGTAGGTCATCATCATAGCTCCCAAGTCTTTCTTTCGAACCTTTTTACCGGAGGCAGCAAACTTAGCCACAGCACCTACCGGAGTAGATTTCGACGATTGTCCACCTGTATTGGAATACACTTCGGTATCCAGTACAATGGCATTCACATCTTTACCTGAAGCAAGTACATGGTCTAATCCGCCGAATCCAATATCGTAAGCCCATCCATCACCACCAACAATCCAGATGGATTTTTTAATCAGGTATTGTTTCAGTTTCAGAATTTCGGCAGCAAAATCGCCCGACTCATTTTCCAGAGCAGCAATTACCTTTTTCGAGGCAGCTATTGAAGCTTCGCCATCCTCTTTTGCAGCGATCCATTCGGTAAAGGCTTCGCGGGTAGCATCGGCAATACCATTTTGCATGGCATTGTTCATCATACGCTCGATGCGGTCGCGTAGTTTGTTAACACCCGTCATCATTCCGAATCCGTACTCAGCATTATCTTCGAACAAGGAGTTTGCCCAAGCTGGTCCCTTACCACTCTCTTTGTGAGCACAATAAGGAGTAGAAGGAGCTGAACCTCCATAGATAGATGAACAACCGGTTGCATTGGCAATCATCATTCGTTCACCATACAGCTGGGTAATGGTTTTCAAGTAAGGAGTTTCACCACAACCGGCGCAAGCTCCGGAGAACTCGAACAAGGGTTGAGCAAACTGAGAATTCTTGATGTTTTTAAATTTATCGACAGCTGTTTCTTTGTATCCGATGGTTCCATCGAAGAAGTCCCAGCGCTCAATTTCAGCTTTTTGTGTTTCGGCTGGTTTCATGACCAATGCCTTTTCTTTCGAAGGACAAACATCGGCACAGTTTCCACAACCGGTACAATCGAGTGGAGAAACCTGGATGCGGAATTTGAAATCGCCCATCGATTTAGGAACTAATTGAAGTAAATCGGTTCCTTCGGGTACTGTTAAAGCTTCTTCGTTGGTAAGTAGGAATGGACGAATGGCAGCATGTGGACAAACGTAAGAGCATTGGTTACACTGGATACAATTGTCGGAGAACCATTCCGGAATATTCACTGCGATACCACGCTTTTCGTAGGCAGCTGTACCTGCGGGCAAGGTTCCGTCTTCACGACCGTTGAAAGCACTTACGGGCAACAAATCGCCTTGAAGGGCATTTACCGGCTCAACAAAATCGCGAATAAACTGTGGGATTTCCCGCGTTGAATGCTCTTGAGGCTGAGCCGACAGCTTGCTCCATTCGGCAGGAACATCTACTTTTTCGACCATATAGCCAGCATCGACGGCAGCGTTGTTCATTCGAACAATTTCTTCCCCTTTCCGACCATACGATTTAATAATGGCTTTTTTCATCTCGGCAACGGCGGTTTCGTAAGGAATAACCTCGGAAACTTTAAAAAATGCCGACTGCATGATGGTATTGGTTCGATTTCCTAATCCAATCTCTTCTGCAATTTTCGTTGCGTTGATAATGTAGAATTGGATATGGTAATCGGCCATGTATTTTTTGAAATGATCGGGCAGTTTGGTTACGGTTTCATCCTTGTCCCAGATACTATTCAGCAGAAAGGTTCCTCCTTTACGCAATCCTTTGAGCATATCGTATTTTTCGAGATAGGAAGGAACGTGACAAGCCACAAAGTTTGGATTGTTGACCAAATAAGGTGAACGAATCGGATGGTTACCAAAACGTAAGTGTGAGGTGGTTATCCCTCCGGATTTTTTCGAGTCGTAAGCAAAATACGCTTGTGCATATTTATCGGTCGAACCGCCAATAATCATGATAGAGTTTTTGTTCGCACCAACGGTACCATCGGAGCCTAATCCGTAGAATTTAGCTTCGTAAACTCCTTCGGAACCGGTCAAGAGGTCTTCGCCAACAGGAATAGAGATATGGTTCACATCATCTTCAATTCCAACGGTAAAACCGCTCCAGGCTTTTTCAGATTTAAGGTGCTGATAAACAGCTTCGATGTGCGAAGGAACGGTATCTTTCGACGACAAACCATAGCGTCCTCCAATTATAAGTGGCTGTTTTTCAAGTCCGTAGAATAAGTCTCTAACATCGAGGTAAAGCGGTTCTCCGTTTGCTCCAATTTCTTTGGTACGATCGAGAACAGCAATTCGTTCGACGCTTTCGGGGAATACCTGGAAGAAATACTTAGCTGAGAAAGGACGATACAGGTGTACACTGATAAGTCCAACCTTTTCCCCTTGAGCAAGCTTATAATCGATTACTTCCTGAATGGTTTCGGTAACCGAACCCATTGCAATGATTATATCGGTTGCATCGGGAGCACCATAATAGGTGAATGGATGATATTCACGACCGGTTAATTTAGAAATTTGTTGCATATAATCTTCGACCAAATCGGGGATTGGATCGTAGAATTTATTGGCGGCTTCGCGCGCCTGGAAGTAGATATCCGGATTTTGAGCCGTACCACGAGTAAGTGGTTTCTCAGGATTCAATGCATTGTCGCGGAATGCTTGAACAGCATCCATATCGAGCATGTCTTTGAGTGCATCGAGGTCGGGTGCTTCTACCTTTTGTATTTCGTGCGAGGTACGGAAACCATCGAAGAAATGGAGGAAAGGAACGCGCGATTTGATGGCAGCCAGGTGAGCGATTGGAGCCAGATCCATTACTTGCTGAACGCTACCGGTGGCCAGCATGGCAAAACCCGACTGGCGGGTTGACATAACATCGGAATGATCGCCAAAAATCGAGAGCGCCTGAGCCGCTAAGGAACGTGCACTAACATGAAAAACTCCGGGAAGAAGCTCACCCGAAATTTTGTACATATTGGGAATCATGAGCAATAGACCTTGCGAAGCGGTATATGTACTGGTTAAAGCACCCGATTGCAACGCACCATGAACCGCACCGGCAGCACCGGCTTCCGACTGCATTTCTTCAATGTGAACAGTTTCACCAAAAATATTTTTCTTTCCATGAGCAGCCCATTCGTCGATATTTTCGGCCATATTCGACGAAGGGGTGATGGGATAAATACAGGCTACCTCGCTGAACATATAGGCTACATACGAAGCCGCGTAGTTACCATCACAGGTAATGAAATTTTTCTTTTTCGACATATTGATTCGTTTTAAGTAGATTCTTAAGTTCAATGGACCGAAATCGTTTGCGAAGCATTTCTGAAGGTGCTAAACAAGCAGACTTTTCGGGCTTTTGAGCTAATTTTTTACCGCAAACAAAATTAGAACTTAAACTAAGAGTCTTAAAGCGAACCAATATATTTTACAGCATTTCAGCTTATTCAGTTTGATTACAAATTATCACAATTGAACGATTAAAACCTCGGTTTTATCGGCTCTTCGAACATCGACTGTAATAATTTCGCCGGTTTTAAGCTGCTTGAGTCGTACCATGTAATCGTTTATGTTTTGAATGGGCTTTCCTTCGATGGCAGTAATCACATCGCCCTTCAGCATACCCGCTTTAAAGGCAGGGCCACCCTCGCGCACATAATCGACACCGAGCCCTTCGTTTGAGGAAGAGGTAAAATCAGGCATAATCCCCAAGGTAACTTTGTAATTGCGACCGCTATGTCCACGCTCCTTTGGTCCAGCTTCCTGAAACTGAAGGGGTTTGCCAAATTCATTGAGTTTCTTGATTAAGGCGAAGGTATAATGCAGGACATGGGTAGCCCCTTGAGGATTAATCTTGGAAACCTGGTCGCGAGCAGTGTGATAGTCTGGATGGGCTCCGGTCGAAATGAAAAACACGGGAATATCTTTCACATAAAAGGAGGCATGGTCGCTCGCTCCAAAGCCTTCGGGAGAGAAACTGGTGCGAAGTTCCTGCACTCCCTCTAAACTCTTCAAGATTGAATCGGATTCGACCGATGTTCCGGTTCCTCCAATGGCAATGGAGCGTGTGGTTGTATCCAATCGGCCAATCATATCGAAATTGATCATCGAATGAACAACTCCAACGGATTCAGGAAGATTTTCCACAAAATATTTTGAACCGAGCAAACCCAGTTCTTCGGCACCAAATGCAGCGACTACGAGCGGATAGCGTAAACTATCGCGATAGGTTTGCAAGCGTCCGGCTAACTCAATAATTCCGGCAACTCCCGAGGCATTGTCGTCGGCACCGTAGTGAACGGCCAAACTATCCGGATGGCGTGAACCCGAACCAGGACCACCCATGCCTAAATGGTCGTAGTGAGCACCGAGAACGATACAGGTATCAAATTCTGTTTTCCCTGCAGGTAAAATACCGGCTACCACATTGTAAGTTAGCGCTTTATTTAGATTCAAATTAATCTCAATATCGATGGTTTCACCCTGCAATTGCCGACTATTGGGCGTTCCCTCCCAAAGTTCTTCTTCAAGTTGAGCAAGGGTGATGGATCCAGGCATTTGAGCTAAAAGAGCTTCGGCAAAGCTTCGAGTGATTTGAATAGCCGGGATACCTATATTACTGGCCGATTTATCGAATACTAAAGGAATTAAGTCATCGTCGGGTGAGGCTGACCGGGTATTAATCAGAAGAACTCCTGCGGCACCTTTCTCTTTGGCTGCCAGCACCTTGGAACGATCGTCGGTATAGGCTTCGAACCGACTTTCCCGTTGTTTCATATCCGGATCGCCACGGAAAAGTAACACCCATTTTCCAGTTACCTTGGAGTAGGGTTCATAATCGGACCACTTGAGTTCCTCGTCGTTTACCTCTATTCCGAAGCCAGCATAAACCCAAGGGGCTGTAGCTTTACCACTTCCGCTGTAAGCCAGAGGAATAAAATCGACTTCCAGTTCTGCTTTGAGCTCGTCGGATTGGATTCGATTGCTATCGCCCAATTCTATTCCGGCTAAGACTTCGAAGCGCTGAAAACCTTCTTCGGCCAACAATTCCAACCCGTAGGTTTTGAACTGCTCCCGAATGTATGAAGCAGACAAGGAATCACCGGCGGTTCCGGGATAACGGCCGGCTAATTCTTCCGAAGCCAAGTATTCTACGTGCGATTGAAACTCATCGGCGGTGATAGCCGGATTTTTAGGGGTATTGCAAAAACTCAAAAAGAGAGCTGATAGCATCAGCCCAACGAACTTAATACGAATCATGGATTGAACTTTTATGAAGAAGAATACGAGCATCAACAGTCAATTTACAGCCGAAACAGCCAAGACGTAAAGCACTATTAATCAACCTATTGAACAAAAGACTTTCTTTTAGAAATAAAACTTGGGACTACACTATGCACGACGAGAAGCTAACTGTCCTCTACTTTCCGAACGTACAACTGTCCGGCTTCAAAGCGAACTACTTCAATTTCGTCGCCTTTATTAATGAAATTATAAAGAGAGACGGCATCGAATAGTTCATTGTTAACTAAAACTTTTCCGGAGGGACGCAGCACTGAGTGAGCCACTCCTCGATGACTGACCAGATCGGCATAATGGGTATCCACACTCACATAGCCGTCCGACAATTTTTGGTCGGCTTTCAGCACGAGTGCATCGAACATTTTGGAATTTGTGGTCAATATTCGCTTGGTAAGCCAAATTGATAAGACGATCGAGAGGAAAAAAGAAACCACAACCACCACCAGCGCTTCGAGTACCGGGCTCAGGTCGGGGAATCCGTATTCAAAGTCGAGCGTTTCCACCATGCTTAATGTCAAACCCACGATCATTAGAATGATTCCGCTAATCCCTGCCACTCCGAAGCCGGGGATGGCAAATATTTCGACGGCAATCAGCACAAAGCCCAGGATGAATAGAATGATCTCCCAGTTTTCGGCAAGACCTTCCAGATACAAAGGAGCAAAATAGAGGATAGCAGCGGTAAGAGCAGCGGCAGATGGAAATCCGATTCCCGGGCTTTGCAATTCAAAATAGATTCCGCCAAGGATTAGCATGATGAGGATCCCTGAGACAACCGGATTGATTAATAAATCGATCATCTTTTCGGTCGTATTTGGCACATATTCCTGAATGGTGTAGTTAGATACACCGGCCAGCTGCATTACTTCGTCGATATTTTTCGCTTCGCCTTCGCAAAAACCATAGCGGATAGCTTCTTGTGTAGTAAAAGTGAGCACTTTCCCCGAATCGGATACCTGTGGAACTTCGATGGAAGGATCGACCATTGCTTCGGCTATGGCCGGGTCGCGTTTCCAACGATAGGTCGTATCGGTTCCATTAATGAGCGTATCTTTTCCATGCGATTCAGCTGTGGAACGCATCATGGATCGCATAAACGATTGAAATTTATCCGGAACCACTTCCCCACTCTGATTGACAACTGTTGCGGCGCCAATGTTAGCACCCGGGCGCATGTAGATTCGGTCGCAGGCAATCGAGATAAGTGCTCCCGCCGAAGCAGCATTATTGTCGATAAAAACCCAAACCGGTGTTTCGGAATTGAGGATTTTAGTCCGCATTGAATCAGCTGCATCTACCAGGCCACCGTATGTATTCATGTGCAATAAAATGAGGTCGGAGTTCGCTTTTTCAGCCTCTTCGAATCCAACTTGCAAGTGCCGCCAAGTAGGAGGACCAATTTCTTGTTTGATATTGATTTTATAAACGGCTAGCGTATCGACAGATGGGATTGTGTCGGAGGCAGCCAACTTAGTCAGCGAGGCAAGGAGGCAAATTGCCAGCAGAATCAGGTGAATTTGGAAACGCATATTTATCAGTGGGTTAAAGGTTCTCAACAAAACTTATCACACTCTATTTAAAGCACTTAGCAATTAATACGAACATAAAAACAAATGTATTGGAATTTTTGGTTCTCACTGGTACACCAAGGAGAGAATTATCCCTTCTTTTATTTTTTTTCAAAAAGCCTCCAACCAGCGATATTTCGAGTTCGATTGGAATAAAAACTACATTCAATTCCCTTCGAAACAAGATTGGGTGAATCATGCTAAGGGAAAAATCCCTATTTTGGGTTGCATTTTTTACAAACTCTGGCATGCAGCAATTAACACATTCAATCAGCTTTAGTTGCAGGAATTTTTCAAATCTCCCATCCTGTTCCAACCGTTGCAGTCGGCTAATCACTAACACCAAACGCTTATGGAATTCAAAAGAACATTCGATTTATTAGAAAATTATCGGACACGATTTCAACATCATGCCGATGCATTAGCGGTTAAGCGAAACAAACAATGGGAACATTTCTCCGCATCCGATTATCTGCAAAAGGTCGATGAAGTTTCCTGTGGCCTGCTTAGCTTAGGTTTTAAGCCGGGCGACAAGCTGGCTACCATTACCAACAATCGTCCGGAATGGAATTTCCTCGACATGGGAATGGCGCGCATCGGGCTTATCCACGTGCCTGTTTATCCAACCATTAATGGTGGTGAATTTCAGCATATTTTAAGTCATGCCGAAGTACGAGGAGTAATCGTGTCGGATAAATTCTTGTATCGAAAAATTAAACCGATCGCCGATGATTTGGCCCATATTGAATTTCTTTTCACAATTGATTTGGTTGAAGAAGCCAATTCCTGGGAGATTATTTTGGACGAAGGGCGGAAAAATCTTTCAAGCCTGCTCGATAAAGTTCACGAAATAGCGGGAAGCATCAAGGAGGACGACTTGTGCTCCATCATCTACACTTCGGGAACCACCGGAGTTTCAAAGGGAGTAATGTTATCGCATAAAAACTTCATGAGTAATGCGATTTCCACTACCGATGTTCAACCACTGGATCATCGTCATAAATTTTTGAGTTTCCTTCCTCTTTCTCATGTTTACGAGCGCATGATGAACTATCACTTGCAATACCTGGGTATTCGTATTTATTATGCCGAAAACATGGGAACCATCGTGGAAGACATCAAAGAAGTCCATGCCGAAGGCTTGAACACGGTCCCACGATTATTAGAAAAGATTTTCGACCGCATCATTTCGAAAGGGAAAACGCTCAAAGGGTTTAAGCGAAAAATTTTCTTCTGGGCTGTTGATTTGGGGCTTCGCTACGAAGTGAATGGAGGAAATGGTTGGTTCTACGACCTTCAATTAGCCATAGCCCGAAAGTTAGTTTTCTCGAAATGGAAAGAAGCTCTAGGGAACAAAGTAGAAGTAATTGTCTCGGGAGGAGCTGCCTTGCAAGAGCGTTTGGCCAGAATCTTTTGGGCTGCCGACATAAAAGTAATCGAAGGTTATGGTTTAACGGAAACCTCGCCTGTTATCGCCGTGAATTACACCTATCCTCCAAAAATAAAATTTGGCACAGTAGGCCCTGTTATTCAAGGGATTGAAGTGAAGATTGCCGACGATGGAGAAATTCTGTGTAAGGGGCCAAGCGTGATGTTAGGATATTACAAATCGCCGGAGCAAACGGCCGAAGTAATCGATTCCGATGGCTGGTTTCATACGGGCGACATTGGCACTTTCGAGGATGGGATATTTCTTAAAATCACCGACCGAAAGAAGGAGATGTTTAAAAATTCAGCGGGAAAATACATTGCACCTGCTGTAATTGAGAATAAAATGAAGGAGTCTTTCCTGATTGAGCAAGCCATGATTGTTGGGGAAAAGGAAAAATTCATTGCGGCCTTAATTGCTCCCAACTTCAATTACTTACACGATTGGTCGTCGAAAAACAAGATTCAATTCCGCGATAATCAGGAATTAGTAAAACTGCCCGAAGTACAGGAGTTATTCTCGAAAGAGATAAACGAAATCAACCGCCAATTAAGTCAAACAGAACGTATTATGAAATTCCGGATTGTTTGTGAAGATTGGACTCCAGCAGGAGGCGAACTATCGCCTACGCTCAAGTTGCGCAGGAAATTCTTGTATGCAAAGTACAATCATCTGTTGGAAGAAATTTATTCCCGCTCGGCCGAGGAAGACGCCATCGACGAAGCCTTGAAGCGAGCGATGAAATCTTAGCGTTTAAGTAAGATGTAGTTTTTAAACCCACCAATAGTATTTCCACCCAGAAGGTGGTTTTCAATCCAGGACAACAACCGATAGCGCAAGCGTTCATGCTTGTGCTTTCGGCGGTTAGGATTGGGGTTTCCTTCATACTGAAGCTGATGTTTCCAATGGAAATCGGCTATCCAGTTTTTCATCACCGCCGGATGAGTCCCCTCAAATCGTTCCACCAAATGCAACGGACCGTAGTCGTAATAATCGATTTGATGTTCCCGAGCATTCTCCACCCATTGTTTTCCTTTATGAATGGTATCGAGTGCCTTCGTTTTAGTTCGCATTAATTCAGGCGGACGCACCCAACCGTAGTGATAGATGTGAGCATCGACACGAGCAACTTTCAACTTAAAAGTACCCTCTTGCTGTCGATAATTTAGCCCATCGAAGTTAGGGATGCGACGAAAAGATTGAGCCGATTCCCATGAATGAATCTCAGGGTCGTTGCGAACAATCCGAATCTCGTTTTTATACCATTTATGCGAGTTATGGGCATGGTCGTAATCGCCCCAAAAATGATGATACCGGAAGAGTAAACCTTCCACCTCCCGATCGTTCAATAATTCTTCGCAACGCTCGCGAATAGCGGGTAAATCTTTTTCGTGAACCACTTCGTCGGCTTGCAAATAAAAAAGCCAGTCGCCGGTGCAATGCTGTTTAGCGATATCGGTTTGATGCGCATTTTCCATGCCTCGCGGATACTTCTCTATATCCCAAACGGTATCGATGATTTTAATTTTATCGGAGCCAATGCTTAGAATCGCTTCGCGTGTTTTATCGTCGGAATCGCTATCGCCCAAGGCCACTACAAACTCATCGCAAATTGGCAAAATCGATTCAATCGCCTGTTTCATAGGATAGTACAATTTAAGGGTATTCTTCCCCATCGTAAATCCGCTAATTCTCATACTTCTTTTCGTTTAACTGAGTTATTAAGCCCTTTTCCAAACTTCGACATGGTTTCTTGTCAGCCTTAAGCCTTAGCTGAAATACTGAAAGTCGTGTAGTTTTTTGTAGGCTCCATTTTTTTGTAATAGTTCGTCGTGCGTTCCCCTTTCAATGATTTCTCCTTCGTGCAACACACAAATTTCATCGGCATTCACAATGGTCGATAAGCGATGGGCAATGATAATGGCTGTTCGGTTCTCCATTAAACGAGACAACGCACTTTGCACCAAACGCTCCGACTCACTATCGAGTGCCGAGGTGGCTTCATCGAGGATCAATACCTGGGGATTAGCCAATACCGCGCGCGCAATGCTAAGACGCTGCCGCTGACCGCCGCTTAATTTTCCTCCCCTATCGCCAATATTGGTATCATAGCCATCCGGCGTTTCCAAAATAAACTCATGCGCATTAGCGATCTTAGCAGCTTGGATAATCTCCTCGCGTTCAGCATGTTCAACTCCAAAGGCGATATTTTCAGCAATACTGTCGTTGAACAAAATACTCTCCTGATTAACGATACCGAACAAAGCTCTCAACTCATGCAATCGGTAATCGCGAATATCGATTCCATCAATTTCGATGGCACCTTGCTCGAGATCGTAAAAGCGTGGCAATAAATCGACTAAGGTCGATTTACCCGAGCCCGATTGGCCAACCAAAGCAATCACTTTCCCTTTGGTAAGGGTTAGGTTAATATTTTTAAGCACCCAATCATTTCCATAACTAAAAGAAACATCTTTCCACTCAATTTGCTTATCAAAACCTTTGATAGGCAGAGCATTTTCCTTCTCTGAAATTTTCTCCTCGGCATATAAAATCTTATCAATCCGATCCATCGAAGCCATTCCTTTTTGGATACTGTACCAAGCATTGGAAAGATCTTTGGCTGGTTGAATAATTTGAGAAAAGACGATGATAAAGGCGAAGAAATCTTCCGGAGGCATATCCAAACTACCGGTTAGTACGCGCGTTCCACCATACACCAAAATAAAAACGATGGCAGAAGTGGCGAGAAACTCACTAACAGGAACGGCTAGGTCTCTTCGACGCCAAAGCTTATTCATCAAACCGGTATAATGCTCATTTTGAGCTTCAAAGCGCGACTCAGCCCGTTTTTCAGCGTTAAATGCATGAATGATGCGAATGCCACCCAAGGTTTCTTCGATTATCGAAAGAAGCTCTCCCAATTTATTTTGAGCTCTGGCCGATTTGCGTCGCAAGCTCTTGCCAATTACCCCGATAAGATAGCCAGCAACCGGTAATACCAGAAATGAAACGAGGGTTAGTTTCACGCTCATAGACAAGAGCAAACCAACCGACAATAAAATACTGATGGGGTCTTTAAAAATGATGGCTAGTGAACCAATTACCGATATTTCTACTTCTTGCACGTCGGCAGTAGTTCGCGAAATAATATCCCCTTTTCGCTCGTGCGAAAAGAAACCAAGCGGTAGTCGCACGATTTTCTGATAAATTTTGTTTCGAATATCCCGCACCACGCCCGTTCGAAGCGGAGCCAAGTGATATTTGGCCAAATACAGAAAAGCTGTCTTTAGAAAAACCAAAATAATTACCAGCAAGGATACGTAAGCTAAGGACTTGACCGGATCCGAGGCACTCCACTCGGACAAATAATAGTACAAATTATGCTTTAAGGTATCGAAGTTAAGCTCCCAGGGAAGCATTTCGGTTACTGGCTCTGTGCTTTTAAAAAGTATTCCCAGAAAAGGAATGACCATGGTAAACGATCCGAGTCCAAAAACCGTGGAGAGTAATACAAAGCTAAAATTGGTTAGCGCCCTTCGGGTATATTTTGGAAAAACAAAGCTTAGGATGTAGGCTATTTTACGCATGAGGAAAGACTAATTGAGGCCCTAGGGTTTAATTTGATAAGAAAAATCGGCCGTAAGTTTAATGTTCAGCCGTTGTGTACTGTAAATCTTCACATACTCATTGGTAGGAATGGTTCGGAAATTTATTCGAGCCAAGATAGCTTGAGGAGACTGCAACTTGACCATTAATTGCTCATCTACAGGAATTTCCAGAACCGAGCGAGCGTAGTCGTGAATTAAGCCATCGGAACTACCCGCTTCGATTTGATTCGCCAGCATGACCATTGACTCCAACTCGCCTGTTAAGGTATCCAACAGACTCAATTCGATACTGGCCTCGAAAGGGAAAGAATTATCGACCAAGGCATAAAGACGTCCGTTTGACACCTCCTCCAGTTCGTCGAGAGAGGTGTTCCATTGCAAGGTATCTTCGAGATTAAAATGGGTGGCAATCAACGACAAAGGAACTTCCATTTCGAGGGCTGCCTTGAGTCGGCTTCGCTCATAAATAAAATCGGTTCCGGCTCCAATTGGAGGTATTGGCAGATTGTGATTTAAAAAGACTTGCAGTTGATATTCAACCTGGTTAGGCGATAAGGCTGTCAATTCGTTTATGTTGGAATTCGTTTCGTTGAGTTCAAAATAGCTTACCGTAGGAATAACATCCAATTGAATGGAGTGCGGATCGATTGGCTTTTCAATGTATAATTCAGGAGAAACAGCTGTCTCCAGCTCCTCGCTTAATCCGTGGGCTGTATTATGAGCCTTTAGCTGTTGTAGTTCAACCTTCGCCTGCAGGCCCAACTGATTGCTAACTTTAAGTCGCAGGCGGGTTTGCTCCAGATCGACCGAGCCCGGATCAAAAATATCCGGAAAATCGAGTTCAGCGATTCCTTCAGCTTCGAGGGTATCCCTGCCCAGAAATCCGGAAGCGTATTCGGGAATTAAATCGCGTAGGGCCGAGCGAAAAATGAAGCTATCCTGAAGCGATAGCGAAATTAAGTTTCCAGTAGAATCGATGCTAGCGCGCGAAAGGAAAAAAACCGTGTTAATCGTATCGGCGTCAATGATCCCGTTTGCATTTAAATCGGCACCAACCTGACTCTCGACATAGCCTGGACCTTGAAGATTCAAATCGTAGCCTGAAACATCGTGTTCCATTTGTAATACTGAAGCCTGGCCGTTGGATCCGGCTGCAATAACCCCATCGACCGAGAACGTATCGGTTCCTTTTATGAGTGCGGGGAGTTCGTACATAAACTCAACCGGATCTTCCACGGTGTTGTACCCTTCGATGGTCATAACACCGGAACGGACGATAATGGAATTGAGGGCTATTTCATTGATGCCAAAAATGAGCACATCACCCTTATCGATTAGATCTTGCGATGGAAAAATAGCGGTGGCGGAATACGGACGGATGTTGTAAACCTTGAAGGTTGTTTCCAAGGCGTCGGCATAATTGATTAAAACTGCTTGTCCGCCGCTGCCGGGAGTTCCCATATTGACAATATTAGCGACGAGGTTTCCTTCGATGGTTTTTTCTGCCAGATTAATGGTTTTCAACTCCATGGTACCCGGATAGATTATGCTGAAGGTATCGCGGGATATAAGTGTTAAATCACTGGCATTGAGCACTTCAAAAATCAAATTAGTAATAGCTACTGGTAGGTTATTCTGGATCCGAATATCAAGCAGGCCTTCCGCAAGCGTCATGGTTGTAAAGTATTCACTGGCATCGATTTGAAGATTATTCGAGCTGATTCCGTTAAGAGCGGGAATGGATGTAGTGGAGCCATCGGGAATGAAGAGAGCAAGACCTGTTTCGGTAAAAATATCGCCTAGGGTAATGGCCTGCATCACTTCCAGCGGGTTCAGCTTAATGGAATCGAGGTAGGCAGCAAATTGATAGTTTGTATCGGGCATATTTAGGAAATCGGTCATTTTCAACTCATAAATATCCTGTTCAAAGACCAGTCGAATAAAGTGGTCTTCATCCTCTTGCATAACCGAATCGGGAATCAGGTTTTCAATGCTCAGTTCACCGGAGGCTAAGGGGGCCATTACTTGAACATCCCACGAAGGTCCATCGCTACCTAATCGACACGAAACAAAGAAGTTAGAAGCTACAAAGACTGCAAGCAGCAGCAAGATGCCGGGAATTCTTTTCATGCGGGGCAAGTTAGCAGAGTTTTAGCAAAAGCGTAAGCCATGGCTGTGTTTTTCTCGGACTTTCAGATGCATTGTTCATGCTTTTCCCCAACATTTTTTCAAATAAGCATCCAATTCCTTTTCACGAGCATTTTCCTTAGGGGTGTAGAAGTTTTTCCCATGGAGAGCATCGGGCATAAACTCCATTGGGGCGAAGCTACCCGGGAAATCGTGTGCATAGCGGTATCCATCGCCATAACCCAAATCCTTCATTAGTTTAGTGGGCGTATTGCGTAAACTCAGCGGGACCGGTAAATTCCCGCTGCGATTTACTTCTTGTTGCGCTTCGTTAATGGCCAGATAAGCCGAATTACTTTTAGGAGAGGCTGCCAGGTAAATTGCTGTCTGAGATAAAATTATCCGCGATTCCGGCCAACCAATTTTGTGTACAGCATCGAAACAGGTATTAGCCAGCAGCAGCGCATTTGGATTGGCTAATCCGATATCCTCGGCAGCCAGGATAATCATCCGACGAGCAATGAATCGCGCTTCTTCGCCACCTTCGATCATTCGAGCCAACCAATACACCGCTGCTTGCGGGTCGCTGCCCCGAACCGATTTGATAAAGGCGGATATTACATCATAATGAAATTCCCCTTTTTTGTCGTAGGGAAGTTTATTTTGCTGAACACAAGCAAGGACAACATCGTTGGTGATTTCGAATGAATCGTGAGGATGGGCATTCACCACGATTTCGAGCATATTGAATAGTTTTCGAGCGTCGCCACCGGAAAGCATCAAGAGCGCATCCGACTCCTTCAATTCAATTTGTTTTTTGCTTAGCTCAACATCTTTCAGAAGTGCCTCATTCAACAGGAAGAGCAATTCATCTTGGTCTAGCGATTTTAATACATAAATCTGACAGCGCGACAAGAGTGGCGGGATTACTTCGAAAGACGGATTTTCGGTAGTAGCCCCAATCAGGGTAATGGTTCCGTCTTCCACGGCTGCTAACAGGGAATCCTGTTGCGATTTATTAAAACGGTGGATCTCATCGATGAAGAGGATTGGATTCTTTGTGTGAAAGAATCGTGCTTTGGCCGCTTTATCGATAGTTTCGCGCACCTCCTTAACCCCGGAATTGACAGCACTCAAGGTATAAAAAGGGCGTTCCAATTCGGTAGAAATAATACGAGCCAGGGTGGTTTTCCCAACTCCGGGCGGCCCCCAAAGAATAAACGAGCTAAGTTGATTGGCTTGAATCAGTTGCCGCAAAATAGCTTTCTCGCCAACTAAGTGTTGTTGTCCAATGTATTCGGAGAGGGTTTTGGGCCTCATTCGTTCTGCCAGTGGTGTACTCATAGTGATGGATTAAAACCTTCAAAGTTAATCGAAACAGGTAGCACAACAAGGCTACTGAAGCTGGCAACTGTAGGATTATTGTTTAAGTTTGGCAGCAAAAAATCAGCATGGCACGATTTCTTGATGTTTGGAAGCAATTCCCCCGTAATTTCTGGACGGCCAATACCATGGAGCTCTTGGAGCGATTAGCCTGGTATGGTATGTTCATTATGCTAGCCAATTACCTCACCGGCTCGAAAGATACCGGTGCGCTGGGATTCTCTCAATCGCAAAAAGCGCTCATGATGTCGACCCTTGCTGGCTTGGTTTATTTTCTCCCCATCCTTACCGGGGCTATTGCCGACCGAATTGGATATAAAAAGGTGCTGATTACCGCATATATTATTTTGGCCAGTGGGTATTTTGCTTTGGCCAGTTTCAAAACCTTTATTCCGATCTACCTCAGTTTTATTTACCTCGCAGTAGGAGCCGCACTTTTTAAGCCGGTTATCAGCGCAACCATTTCCAAATCGACCAACGACGAAACCTCGTCAATTGGTTTTGGAATCTTTTACATGATTGTTAACATTGGGGCTTTCATTGGTCCTTTTTTGGGAGCGAAACTAAAGGTCATCTCGTACGATTATGTCTTCTACCTGTCCTCGGCATCCATCCTACTGAACCTTGTGCTAGTGCTCATATTTTTTCGGGAACCAACGCATCCAAGCGAAACGAATGGCAACCGAGCATGGAAAGAAGTTTTGGCAGAAGCTTTTCGAACAATCTGGATTGGAATGAAAGATATTCGATTCATGGTGTTCCTGGTGATTATTGCCGGTTTTTGGTCCATGTACAACCAGCTCTTTTATACCTTTCCTGTCTTCATTGATCAATGGGTCGATTTGCATCGATTCTATCAGGATGTTTATGCCTTGAGCCCTACCCTGGCCCAATGGCTTGGAAATGGTCAAGGGAAAATTGAATCAGAAATGTTGGTCAATTCCGATGCCCTTTTCATTGTTCTTTTTCAGGTATTGGTTTCATCGTGGGTTATGCGTTTCAAACCACTCAATTCGATGATCGGTGGCATCTTTGTGAGCTCAATTGGAATTGGCTTGACCATGCTGACAAATCAACCCTTTTTCATGCTCATGTCCATTCTGATTTTTGCCCTCGGCGAAATGGCCAGTTCTCCTAAAATTCTGGAATACATTGGGAAAATTGCACCGGCCGATAAAGTCGGGCTTTACATGGGTTTTAGCTATTTTCCTCATTTTATTGGGAATATTTTAGCGGGAGTTTTGTCGGGTCCGGTATATGAAAAAATGTCGGATAAATACTTCCTTTTAAACGAAGAATTAGGCAAGCGGAACATCGACTTGCCGGCTATTTCAGATTCCTATACTCAAAATGATTTCTTCATCGATGCGGCTCAACAAATGGCGATGACCCCGCAGGAATTAACTGATTTTCTGTTTCTTAACTACAATCCGTCATCGATCTGGATGGTTTTCACAGGAATTGGCATGGCCGCCGTTGTCGCCTTAATAGCTTACGATCGTTGGATTATTCCACGGCAATCGTAATTTGATATAAATTTGCGGTTTTAAAAACAACTATGGGACTCCTGCTTTTTTACCTCTTTCTGGCCTTATTCATTTCCTTTTTATGCTCCATCGCTGAGGCTGTAATCCTTTCTACTCCAATATCGTTCTTGAAAGCTGCCGACTCCGAGGGGAATAAAAACAGCCGCAAAATGCTTCAATATAAAGAGGATATCGACAAACCTCTAGCAGCGATTCTTTCTCTCAATACCGTAGCTCACACCATTGGAGCTGCCGGAGTGGGAGCTCAATCGGTCGAAGTATTTGGCGAAGCCTATTTTGGAGTTATTTCAGCCGTCCTTACTATTTTAATTCTGGTTTTTACCGAAATTATCCCCAAGACTATTGGCGCGCGCTTTTGGCGCTACCTTGTTTCACCGGTGTATGTCCTGGTCCGAATCATGATATTCATTGCCTATCCATTGGTAATCGTATCGTCGGGGATAACCCGGTTAATGGCCGAAAAGAAACCGGGTTTATCCACCAGTCGCGAAGAAATATCAGCCTTAGCCAATATTGGCACTGAAGAAGGAATCCTTGGATCGAAAGAAAACAAGATTATTCAGAACCTGATTCGGCTGAAAAGCCTTCGTGTGACGGAAATTCTAACGCCTCGAGTGGTAGTTTCCACAGCCGACGAAAACATGGCTTTGAGCGATTTCCTAAAAGATAAGGAATACCTGCGTTTCTCGCGAATCCCGATTTACTCCGGAAACGAAGACCATATAACCGGTTACGTTTTTCGGCAGGAGGTTTTTGAAAAGCTGGCAGAAAATAAATCCGACTTGAAGTTGAAAGACCTGAAACGAAAAATTGTGGTTTTAACGGCCTACATCCAAGTATTTGATGCTTGGGAAACCTTAATCAAATCGAAAGAGCACTTAGCGCTTATCGTTAACGAATACGGCGGAATGGATGGCATTCTCACCATGGAGGATATTATCGAAACCTTAGTTGGATTTGAAATCATGGACGAAAAAGATACGATTAGCGACATGCAGCAATACGCAAAAGAGCGCTGGAAAATGCGTCAGGAAAAATATAAACTGATGGATTTTTACGAGGGGA
>JAGYLP010000027.1 GCA_018401015.1 Bacteroidales bacterium | reverse complement strand
TGGATCACTGTAACTTCTGCTAGCTGTTGCTGAGCGGGTTGGAGTTGAATGTTTTGCACGAATTGCTGTCCTTTAGCCAGATAAAGATTGGGGAAGTTATAATCCTGGTAACCAATATTCTTCACTTGTAATTGGTAGTAGCCTTCTTGCACCGGGAAGAGCATAAAATTGCCATCCATGTCGGTATTCACGGCATAAACCACTTCGTTGTTTTTTAGTAAAAGCACGTTGGCAAAAGGAATGGGCTCTAATTGATTGCTATCGAAAACCCTTCCGCTGATTCTACCGGGTTTGCTCCAATCGGTTTTTACCGGAACTGGTTGAGGCTGATTAACATACCAAATATTCATGCGGGGCTTTTCGCTGCTTTCGCGGGGGATTCCCGAAAGTAAGGTGATGGGTATTTCGTTCCAGTCCTCACCGGAATTTTGAAAGATCTTAGCTTGAAAAGTAAGCTTGATCGGGTCGTTAATATTGTTTGCTCGGAGTTCGTATTCAGGTTTCCATCCTGCCATATCGGTGCGATAACTCACTTGAATGGGATAACTCCCTTTTTGTAAACATTCTACTTGGAGCACAATACTGCTGGAGAAGGGGTCCTGCGTTTTTTGAAGTTGACTAATTTCTTTCTCCAGGCCCTCAATCGTTTTGTTGTGCTTGCGGATAGCAAATTGATAGTGCTGAATTTTTTTCTTGATGCTTTCGAGTTTTTCCTCATAATACTGGATGGCTAACTTGACTTCTGCAACCTGACTAACTCCATCTTTATTCGTGAATTGCCTGTTTTCATAAATCATGCGCTCCATTTCTTGTTGAATCAGGATTTCGTCTTGAATTTTACGAATACTGTCCTGCTCTGTGCGAATTTTTGTTTCCAGCTTTTTTTCGGCGGGCGATTTAGCATAGGACGGTTCTTTCTTTTCTAACTGGATAGTGAGCAGTTTTACTTCTGGCTTTAGTTTAACCTGAATGCTTTTGGCATCGAGTGGAAAGGGTAGTCCGTTAAGGCTGATGTATTGTTGTCCTTTGTCCAACCCTACTTCGCCGGTTCGTTGAACTTCGGCTCCCAAATAATACACTTTTACTTCGTCTATCGTTGTGACTACATGCAAGGTATCGCTTGCTGCCAGGTTGAATGCAAGCCCTAAGGTTGCCAAAATAAGAAGGATGGTTTTCATGCTCTTAGATTTAGGTTTAATGTATTGATATTCTAACCGGGACGGTTCACCTGATGCCAAACTGTTTTTTGGTTACCAGGAACAACCCATATTTTCGGTGCAAAGTAAACTGTTTGTTGGTTTGCCATCACCTTAATGCTGTTGTCAATAAGCCGGGGGAATGGAAGCAGTAATTGCTTCCGGATTATGGTCATCGTATCGGTTTTGTGCAAACGTCGGCACGTTGGCAAAAGATGTGCCAACTCCTGTCTTTTTAGTGGAGAAAAAATCAGCCTAATTTCCCATCAATCAGGGTGATGGTTCGATCGGAAATTTCCGCCAGGTGCTCGTCGTGGGTTACAATCAGAATGGTAATGGGGTAGGTGTCGCGGAGCTTGAAAAATAATTGATGCAATTCCTGTTTATTCTGCGTATCCAAATTACCTGATGGTTCGTCGGCAAGCAGCAAGCGTGGTTTATTAATGAGTGCCCGCGCAACAGCAACTCGCTGTTGTTCACCACCTGATAATTCGGAGGGTTTATGATGGATGCGATGATTCAGGTTGAGGAAAGAAAGTAACTCGAGAGCTTCTTTCTCGGCTTGTACGCGAGAGCTTCCTTTAATAAAAGCAGGAATACATACATTTTCCAGTGCTGTAAATTCGGGTAGAAGTTGATGGAATTGGAACACGAATCCGATTTCCCGATTCCGGAATCGGGATAATTCATGGTCTTTTAATGCGAATAAATTGGTGCCGTGTATGTGAACGCTTCCTTGGTCGGGTCGGGTTAAGGATCCAATAATCTGGAGTAAGGTAGTTTTACCTGCTCCACTTGGCCCAACTAAACTAACGAGTTCATTGGATTCGATGTGTAAGTCGATTCCCTTGAGAACATCGACGACACCAAAGGATTTTCTTATTCCGGAAAGTTCAATCATGTTTAGTCCTGAATCTCCTCAACCTTCATACGGTAGTGAATGTTTTTGAGTTTCAGCTCGTCGATGAGGGCGAGAACAAAATTCTCGTCCATTCCGAGGAATTCGGGGAAGATGAGTCCTTTTTCTTTGAAGATGCCACGCTTGAGCAAACGGACAATGCTGGTGGTGGTGAAGCCAGTAGTCCGAGCCATGGAATGGGTTTCGTTGGCTACATCGTAGCGATCGAACATATCGAAGGTGAAGCGTAATTTCTTTTGATCCTTGATGCCGGTTACTTCCATTTTCATGACGGTGAAATCGTGTTCTTTTTCATTGAGTTGCCACGATTTGAACAGCAGGTTGGTGGTGAAGTCGATAGGACGGATGGTTTGGTTATTCACCTGAATCGGATCTTTACTCAGGAAGCCGGAGGCTTTGAGTACTTTAATTTTATCGACATGGCCCGGATATCGGAGTGTTTTTTCTTTAAGGTTGGTGGCTCCAATGGTATAAATGAGGCTTCGCAAGCCATCGGAAAGGAATGCTTCGAGGGTTCCGAGCTCGGGCAATTCGACGAGTTCGGGTTCGCTCAGGGCCGGTTTAACAACAATTTCACCATTGACGATAAAACGAGCATCACGAGTGTATTCTTCTACTACGTCGATGGGCGAAAAAACTGCTTTGTATTCCCAGGGCCAGGTGCGTTGTTCGGGTAATCCTCCTACGTAAATGATGGCATCGGTTGTTTTATCGAGCTGATGATGCGCATAACCCATTAAGATGTTACTCATACCAGGAGCGACACCTGCATCGACAATGGCAGTGACATTATTATCGTAAGCGATAGAATCGAGGTCGGAAGGATCTTCGGGCATAAAAGCGATATCGACTACATTTTTCTTGGCTTCGATAACCGCTTTAAGGGTTTGGTAACCAAGAAAACCCGGCACAGCACTAATGACGAAGTCGCAATCTTTTACCACTTCTTTCACGATTTCGGGTTTCGAAAGGTCTTTTTCGATGCAGGTGATTCCCAGATTGCCCGGGATTTTTTTCAAGGCGGCCGGATCGCGATCAACCGCGCTTACTTCGAATTCCTTATTTTTTGCCAGGTCGGCAGCCATTGGCCCTCCTACTAAACCTGCTCCTAATACGATAATTTTCATGATTTCCTTTCTTTTTCAATAATACTGCGAATCCCCGATTGCTAGCCGCTCTAACTTATATCTTCCTTTATTTCAGTATGAAACAGGGATTTATAGAAGGCAAAGTACGAATAATATGAACTGGATGTCAAAGGCTATGGGGTGTTTTACAACTTATTTTTTTATGATAAATGGCATGCTTCTGATTAAGATGAATCATTTTTTCCAAATATCGCGGGTTTCAAGTTCTATCCGGTGTTCAAAAAACATTTCAGCAATTTTCTTAAACATGGGAGTGTAATCGGAAACTAAAAACCGGTGCCTGGGTTGTGTATTAGGGTTTAATAGATGGTTTTCCTGCAGGAATGCTTTTATCTCATTAGCGACTGCATTGCCTGAATCGACCACTTCGACGTCGAAATTGTAGAATTTTCGGATTTGATTCTTGATGAGAGGATAATGCGTACAAGCCAAAATGAGGGCGTCGGGTTCCGATAGATCGATTTGAGAGAGGTAGCTTCGGATAATGGCATTGCTAATGTCGTCGTAAATGAATCCTTCTTCAATCATTGGCACCAGCAAGGGCGTTGCCAGCGATACTACGTTGGCTTCCGGTATCTCTTCCCGAATTTTTTGTGGATAGGTATTCGACTGGATGGTTCCTTTGGTTCCGATGATTGCAATTTTTCGTAAGTGATTGGCATCTTTTATCAATCGAACTACCGGATCGATTACATTGAAAACATGAGCGCGCTCCCCAACTCGTTCTTTCACCGTTTTGTAGGCTAAAGCCGATGCGGTATTACAGGCAATGAGGATAATTTTACAATTTTGTTCGAGCAGAAACTCCGCGATTTGTTCGGAATAAAACCGGATGTTCTCGGCCGATTTGTCGCCATAGGGTAGGTGGGCGGTGTCGCCAAAATAAACAATCGATTCGTTCGGAAGCACACTTTTAACTGCGTTGGCAACGGTGAGTCCTCCAACTCCAGAATCGAAAATGCCAATGGATTGTTCTGCTTTCATGATTCAAAAGTAGCGCTTTGTTCAGTTAGGTGGTTATGAATCACAAAAAAAGCTACTTCCCTTTTCGAAAAGATGGAAGTAGCTTTTTTATTGAGTTGGTAGGACTACCTTATTCAGTAATTCCCAGTTTGGTTTTTACGAGAGGCAGCACATTGATGCTTTTTTCGGAGAAATAAACCACCGAGCCGGCCGAAATATCGAAGATGTAGAAGAATCCTTGTTCCTTACCAACTTCCTGAACAGCTTTGTTGGCTTTATCGATGATGGGCTGGAATAGTTCGGCCTCTTTGGTTTGATAGTTTTCCTGAGCCATTTGCTGAAACTCCTGAATACGCATCTGTAAATCTTGTATCTCGCGCTGTCTGGCTTGTTTAACGGCATTGTTATAGGTTTGCTCGTTTTTAATGTAGTCGCCATACTTAGTTTCCATTTCGGTATTCATTACGGCTAATTGTTCCTCCAGTTCGTTTGCAAAGCTTTGCAGTGCTTTTTGCGCCTCGAGCCGCTCGGGCATGAGCGCTAAAAGTTCGGTGGAATTAATATGACCTAATTTTAAGTCCTGAGAAAAACTTAGATTGGAAACTGCCAGTAAGGCAACGATTAACAAGCTTCTAAGCGTTGATGTCATGATGGTTTATTTTAAATGGATAGTTGCTCACTACAATTCTTAAGGCTGATGAAAGCCCGTTCTGATTAAACGGCGCAAATATAATTAAATACTTTATTGTGCTATGTTTAGCCTGTTTTAAGAATTAGTTTTTATATCCGAGTTTTTGCAGCACAGCATCGGATCGGTCGTAACGCGGATCGGTAAAAAGGATACTCAATCCACTCGCCGCAGTGTCGAAAATGATGGCGTAGGAGCCTTCTTCAGCAAGTGCCTTGATTGCATTGAAAATTTCGTCTTGGATAGGTTTAATCAACTCTTGACGTTTTTTAAACAGCATTCCTTCTTTCCCGAAGAACTTTTTCTGAAGCTCTTTCGCTTCTTTTTCTTTATTGATGATGGCTTCTTCTCGTTTGATCCGCATTTCTTCGGTAAGAAGTACTTTTTCGGCTTGAAACTCGCGATACATTTTATCTATCTCGGCATAAACGGTTTCAATTTCTTTTTGCCATTGAATCGAGAGCTGATCCAGTTGGTCTTGAGCCGATTCGTAGGTGGGTATATTCGAAAGAATATATTCGGTGTCAACATAGGCATACTTCTGGGCCATTAGGTTGAACGTGAAGAGGATAGCCAATAGGCTGACGGCAAATTTTTTCATGGCTTTACAAATTTAGTTAAACAAAAGTGGTAGGAAAAAAACCGGAATTGCTATACAGGAATCTTGCCAATTATTTCATTTTTGATGCTAAAAACTCGATGTATTAAAACTGTTGTCCAATGACGAAGTGAAATTGGCTTTTGTTTGCAGCTGGCGAACCAATAATTTCGTCGAATCCATAACCCCAATCAACTCCTAACATGCCAAACATAGGTAGGAAAACACGTGCTCCAATACCTGCCGAACGCTTTATTTCGAATGGATTGAAATCGCGGAAGTCGAACCAACTGTTACCTCCTTCCAGGAAGCTGAGTACATAAACGGTAGCTTGCGGATTAAGCGAAATGGGGTAACGCAACTCGAGGGTGTATTTGTTGTACATATTTCCGCCTAAGGTTGGCGTTAAAGAGCCATTGTCGTAACCACGCAAGGCAATGATTTCCCGACCATATAGATTGAAACCGGTTAGCCCGTCGCCACCTACGTAATACCCTTCAAAGGGCGATCTCGCGTCGGAATTGTAGTAACCGAGAAACCCGAAATTTGCTTTCGCATTCAAAACTAAATCGCCAGCCAGGCGGGTAAACCAGGATGCTTTAAAGGTCCATTTGTGATACTCTATCCATTCGTACTTTTCCTGATCGGGCAAAGTAGAATAATCCTTCCCGTTTAAGAGGGAGTAAGGAGGTGTAATTTGCATTTTCAGGGAGAAGGACGATCCGCGGCGAGGATAAATCATCTGATCGACCGAGTTGCGGGATAGCTCGGTGGTGAAACTAATATTGTTCGAATTACCGTCGGTAATGATGAAGGAACTCCAATTACTCAAAGCATAATTCTGAAAACTTAGCTCATTGTAGAGTACGAAAAAGTCGTCGGGCCATTTGAGTCGCCGTCCCAACCCAATCGATACTCCGCTAATTTGAATGGAACTGCGCTCCGGATCTTCGCGGTCGCGTCCGTCGGATTGCATGGTGTTATATACCGAAACAGTGAGGGAGGTTGGTTTTTTCCCTCCTAACCAGGGTTCGACGAAGGATGCGTTGTATGACTGGAAATACATTCCGTTACTTTGAGCTCGCAGACTTAGTTGTTGTCCATCGCCGGCAGGAACCGGACTCCAAGCCTCCTTTTTGAGGAAATTTCGCGTGGAAAAATTGGTGAAGCGCAAGCCAAAGGTACCTACAATCATGCCCCAACCCCAGCCGCCGCTCAATTCAATTTGGTCGGATGGTTTTTCCTCCAAAACATATTCGATATCGACGGTTCCGTCGGCAGGATTAGGAGTTGGATTAACGCCAATATTTTCCGGATTAAAATAGCCCAGGTTTGCTAATTCACGGTGAGTCCGGATAATATCGCTCCGGTTGTAAAGCTGGCCGGGTTTGGTGCGAATTTCGCGCCGGATAACATGTTCGTTGGTTTTAGTATTTCCCGAAATCAAAATATTGTTGATGGTTGCCTGCTTTCCTTCGTAAATCTGCATTTCAATATCGATGCTATCGCCTTCTACCTGAACCTCAACGGGTGTAACCGACGAAAAGAGGTAGCCATTATCCTGATAAAGGCTGAAAATACCCCGATCTTCCATGTAGATTTTTTCCTCCAACAGAGCCTGGTTGTAAATATCTCCTCGTTGAATATTCAGCAGTTGGGATAAATCGCTGCTTTTGTATTTGGTATTTCCTTTCCAGCTTATGTTGCGATAAAAATACTGATTCCCTTCATCTAGACGGATTACCAGCGAAAGGGAACTATCCGGGTTTACAAGCAGCGAATCGTTCAGAATCTTCGCATCGCGATACCCCATTTCATTGTATTTGGCGAGTAAGCTTTGACGGTCTTCGCGAAACTTTTCTTCGATGAATTTCGACGATTTGAAAATATTCCACCAGGTTCGCTGTTTTGTTTCCTTCATGGTACGCCGTAATTTATTGTCGGGCAGTACTTCGTTTCCTTCGAATCGAATTTCGGTGATGCGGGCGCGTTTCCCTTTATCGATGTTGATATCGAGAATAACATGATTCAACAGGCTGGTGTCGTTGAGCTGAACAATTTCGACATCGGTAAAGTAGAATCCTTTGTCGATGTAGTAATTTTTAATGTTGTAAATGGTGTTGTTCAGGAGGTTGTCGGTTATTTGTCCTCCTTTAACTAGTTGGAGGTAATCGTCTTTTAGTTCATCCGCCTCGTGTTTTTTAATTCCATTGAAACGGAATTTGGATAAACGGGGGCGTTCTTTCAGGTCGATGTTTAGGAAGATGGTGTTCCCGATAATTTTGGTAGCACTGATGCTTACATCGGAGAATAAACCTTGGTTCCAGAGTTTTTTTACGGCATCGCTTACTTGATCGCCGGGTACAGTTATTTTTTCGCCCACTGCCAGGCCACTGATGTTGATGAGTACTTGTTGGTCGAGGTAAAGGACTCCTGATACGGTAATTCCGCCAATTTCGTATTCTTGAGGGCTATCGTAGCGCACTCCAGTGCTGCTTGATCCGAGGCTAAGCTGAGCATTTAGTTGAGGGAGGAAACTAATGGAAAGGAGGATTAGCGCGATTAGTTGGTGTTTATACATCCTGAACCTGGGTATTTATTTGTTCACTGGTTTTGCCGAATCGTCGTTCACGATTTTGATAATCGATGAGCGCTTGATACAGGTCGTCTTTCTGGAAGTCGGGCCAGCATTTGGTGGTAAAAAAGAGTTCGCTATAGGCAATTTGCCAGAGTAAGAAGTTACTGATTCGATTTTCGCCACTGGTTCGAATAACGAGCTCGGGATCGGGAATTCCGGCGGTGCAGAGTTCCTTACTGAAAATGTCTTCCGAAATTTGATCGAGTGTTATTTCACCTTTTAATAATTGATTACCAATCTTTTTGGTGGCTTCGAGTATTTCCCACCGTGCACCATAGCTAAGAGCAAGGACCAACTGCAGTCCGGTGTTGCTTTGGGTTAGTTCCATGGTTTCGGTGAGTTTCTTTTGAATGCGTTTGTTAAAATTATTCAAGTCGCCAATGGTGGTTAAACGCACATTGTTGTCCATTAGTGTTTTGCGTTCGGTATTTAGCGAGCTGATTAGTAGGGAAAGGAGAGAACTGACTTCCGATTCGGTCCGCTTCCAGTTTTCTTTCGAAAAAGTATATAAGGTAAGGTGCTTGATTCCGATCTCGGCAGCAGCTTCGACAACGCGCCGCACAGCATCCGTTCCTTTTTTGTGTCCAAAAATGCGGGGGCGATTTTGTTTTATAGCCCAACGGCCATTCCCATCCATGATAATGGCTATGTGTTGGGGGAGTCGTTCCAGGATCAGTTGGTCTTTCAGGTTTTCCATTAATCGTACACTTTCGTTTCGTTGTAGGCCGGGCATTTTATTCGACGATAAGCAAATTTATAGCTTATAAAAAAACCTGTAAATGCGTAATAATCATTTCGGTATATGAGGGAATTTTGCCGGTATGCTTCCGCAGTCTGATTGTTGAGAAATTCTTCGAAGAGGGGGTTATTCGGGTAATCGCCTAATCCGTCGATTTCGTCGGTAAAGCTCTTATAAAGTGTCCATTCAAAGCCCATAGAGAAGCGTTCGCTCAAGTTGTATTTCAACCCTACGCCAAAAGGAATAGCCAAGGTTCCATTCAGGTTTTCGGAATCGAGAACGGTAAGATAAGCCAGACCAGCCGAGACATAGGGCGTGAATCGATACTTCATGCTAGTGGAAATGTAAGGAAGGAAGTTGAATTCCGTCATGAGGGCAGCATCGATGGTAGAAACACGAAAGGAGTGACCTCGTTGAAGATTATAATCGTAGGGCGAGTTGAGATCGTTTCCACTTAATTCGCCATAGCGTAATTTAGCCGTGAGGGAATAGCGGTAGTCGAATATTTGCCGGTAAAAAATTCCATAAGCCGGGCTGGTTGCTTTAAATTGACTTACATGATTTATTTCGCCCAAATAATAGGACCAACCACCAAAATAACCGATGTCGGCCATCGATTGAGCCGATCCACGATTCACAGCCAGGCTTAAAAGGAGGAAGGCTGCGATCTTAATTACTTGAATGTCAGGTTTTTTGAACAAAATAATTTCCCGTTTTTAAAAGCGCCTAAAATTAATAAAATGAGAGAATAACCCACGATTAATTTCGACGGTCGATCCCCCACATTAATTTATTTCGAAGCGTACTGAAAAAACTGTGTTTGTTTGGTTTTATTACTTGAATGCTGCGAATCGATTTTTTTAGTTGAAGCTTTTGCTCCAATGGAAGATGGTAAGAACGGTGGTCGAGCGAAACGAGGAAGGATTCGTTACGTCCTTCGATGGTGAAATCCAGTACCGATGCATCGGGAATGACCAATGGGCGAACGGTAAGGGTATGGGGAGCAATGGGTGTTAAAATAAGGTTTTGCGACTGCGGGAGGACAATGGGTCCGCCGGAACTGAGAGAGTATGCGGTTGAGCCGGTGGGTGTTGCAATGATGAGCCCATCGGCCCAATAGGAATTAAGGTATTCCTGATCGATGGAAGTATGAATGGTTATCATCGAAGCGGAATCGAGTTTATGTATGCTCACATCGTTCAGGGCATAAGGATTTCCATCGAAGGAGAATCCGGGGCTACTCACTTCAATCAGGCTTCGGGTTTCAATGCGAAATTCATCTTGTAAAATCTCAACCATGCAGTCCTGTAAATCGTGACTGTTAATGTCGGATAGAAATCCTAAACGTCCGCTGTTTATCCCGGCAATGGGAATCTGTTTGTCGAGGATAAAAGGAATTGCTTCGAGAAAGGTTCCGTCGCCGCCAATGCTGATTAGAAACTCCGTTCTCGACGGAATCTCGTCGGGTGTAGCAAACGTTCGATAGGGAAAAGGAAGGGTTCCGGTTTGTTTCTCGAGGGTTTGGGCAAAATCGCGAAAGAGGATAATCTCTAAATCTTCCTTCATTAAAATGTTCCAAAGACCTTGTAAGGATTCTTCAAAAGAGGGCTTGATAAGCTTCCCGAAAATAGCAATCGTGCGTTTTCTGTCTGACATGAGTGTCTGGGTTTTAGGGATGGAAAAACGAAATAGTTTGAGGGCTAAATATTGAGGTAGCGCATAAATTCATCGTAGCGTTGCTCGAGCAAGTCGCGTAATTCCTTGTCTTCGTTAAAGGTGCGTTTGATGTGGTAGTTAAATCGTTCCAGGGTGAGAATGAGGGAGGTTGTATCGTTCGAATTCAATTTCATGGTGAGGTTCAGTTCGGTCGAATTGGGTTGATTATGGAGGTAAAGACTCATGATTTTGAGGTCGTTTTCTTCGACCAACCGGCTCAGTTGAGCCAGGGAATAATCGTGTTGGCCCATTTCCAACACAATGATTGCACCGGGCTGCCCCACAGCAATTAATTGGGAGAACTGCTTCACTAAATCGCTCTGGGTGATGCATCCTAAATAAGTCTGGTCGGATTTAAGCACCGGAATAAGACTTAGGTCGAGTTCCGAAGCTAAGGCAATGACCTCGTAAATGTGCTGAAAATCATACACAAAGGGGCTGTAAAGAGAGAGGGAGTAGGAGCCAATAGCTTCTTCTTCCGAATCTTGTTCAAAAATATCTTTATCGCTTATAAGCCCTAAAAAATCGACGTGATTGACAATGGGTAAATGCGAAACTTTGTACCAATCCATGAGTTGAAGCGCCTTGCTTCCGGAATCGGAAGTTAGCAGCGTTGGGATTTCATTCGATAGAAGTTCACTTGCAATCATATAGGTGGCTTATACGGCTGTTCAAGCTGCTATATTACGGATTTTTTTGCATTCGGCTTACCGAAACCGATAATGGAATTCAATCCCTAAAACATGTGAATCGATGGCATTCCGACGATTGAATTCATGTTCGAAAAAATAGAAAAAATGGACCGAAGCGGCCAGGCTAATAAGGTAACTCCACTTGCCGACAATGCGGTACTGATGATTTTTCCAAGTTTGATGATCGGCCTTAGTAAACCATTCGAACCCGGCTTCGGGGGTCCAGCGGCTCCCAAAAATCCGGTAAGTAGCCTGTACGCGGTTGCGTAACACGAATTCTTGTGGCCAATTGACGTACGTGGACAGCTCCTCGTAAAAGTGATCGGGCAACTCGGTTTGCGAACTCAAGCGGTAGGAGAAACTCCAGTCGGTGAGCCGCCACTCACGCGAAAGGGCCAAATTGATACGATGCTCCGGTAAAAACCAATTCCCTTTATTTGTCTGAGAATAGCGATAAACGGCCGAAAGATCCCAATCGGTGGCAAACTTCCATTTAATCTTGGGTTCGAATAAGACTTGTTGGGTTCGACTTAAATTTTGGAAGAGTCGATACTCCATATTCAGTCGTAGGTCGATGCGATTATTCAGTTTTTTGCGAAGCGAAATGCCATTTCTCAATCGTAAATCGGGAGGTGGTTCGCTGGCAAAAGCCGGCAAAACAAACAGAAGGATGATCAATCCTGCGAAAAAGCATTTGATGAATGGGAGCATCGCCTTGAGATTACCTGGGTTTATTGGCTTGCGTCTTCGTAATAAAAAATGGTTATTCGTGCTGTGTCGCGCAAGAAATTGATATTCCCGATTTCAATCCGATTAATCCTTAATCCGGTTCGTTCTTCTAAATCCTGTATCAAAGCTGCTCGATGTTCGGGCTTAATCAGTTCGAGTTTTTCGTAACGAATCGTTTTTCGATATTCGTGTCGCAGGATGGATCGTTTTTCCAGGATATAGGTGAAAAGAATGATCACCGCATTGGTCAGCACCAGTTCTCCAAAACTGATTTTCTTGTTTGCCAGGGCATTGATAATGGAAACTCCAATAACGATGAATAAATAGGTCATCTCCTTGATAGGAATTTGCAAGGTTCGATATCGTAGGATTCCAAAAACAGCAAAAAGTCCCAAGGCGAAACCCAGTTGGATCTTGACGCTTTCTAGCAAGAAACTCAGGAAGAAAACAGTCGTTCCAATCATAAAGTACGTGAAGAGGTAATCTTTGCGGCGAGTTGCCGGATAATATAGCAATCGTACAATTAGAAAGAGTACAATAAAATTGAAGATTAATCTGCTGGCGAGTTTAAAGAAGTCTTCCCAATCGATTAACTCCATACCCAAAAGTGTTTCCATAAGGTGGTATTTAAATGATGTTCAGTTTTTTTAAATGAAGGAAATACCGTTTAAAACGATTTTGTTTCAAACGGGGTTCTTCCAGGCAAAGTCCAAAGCAATATTTACTGAAACTGGTGGGATAAATCCGATGGGCTCTCAGAATTTGAGCTGCTTTCGAACGGTTTCCTGAGCGTTCGGTTTTTATTTCTGCTACGCATAGATTTTGGTTCTGCCAATTGCGCTCCCAGTTCCCATTGTAGTATTGCAAATCCCAGTCTAAGGTTACTCGCTCTGCTTCCAGTTTGCTTACCAGGGTAATGCGGTTAAAGCTGCTTCGGAGGGTCGCTTCCAGTTGGTCAACTTCGAAAGGAATGTGCTTGTGCAAAAAGGGTTGATTTTGCTTGAGGTCGATGTCGAACTCGTTCACTGATACTCGCTTCTTAAGGGTTTTATTTCGATTGGTTTTTGTTTTAACTTCCAGGAAGTTATGCCCTGAGTTGGTGTAATTGCGTACCCGCACTTTTTGTCGGGAACGAGCTCCAAACTGATGGGCAAAAAAGAAAGAGCGGTCCGGAGTGTCGTAATATCGGGTGCGATACTCTTGTAGGCGGGTTTGGCCAACATCGAGTATGGCATAATGGGCTCTAAACTGTTCCAGAATGGGAAAAAGATGTTTGCTGTGAAAAACAAATTTTTCATCGACCCGATTGAGCAGACTCTTCCCATCCAATTCGTCGAGTCCAATGGATTCGAAGGATTCGCATTCTACCTTAAGGTTCGACCGGGTAATATTCATAGCGGTATTCTTTCACTTTGATTAACCGATCTTTATGATCGTAATATTCTCTTGTTACTTTTTGCCCGGCTTTCCATGTAGTGACGGTCTTCTCTACAACCTCGCCCGATTCATTCAGGATTTCTTCTTGAATAACCTTGTTGTCGTCGTTGTAACGGTACTTAACCCACAATTTTAACTTGCCCTTGAGGCTCATTTCTTTGTGTTCCAGCAAATTCCCTCGTTCGTCAAAGAGTTTGTATTCAGTTTCCATGCTTGTATTTAAGCCCGATTCTTTCTCAGTTTCAACCTGAGAAATCTTTTTGATTCTCCCACGCTGAGTATCCTGAGCGCTCAAACTAATTGCAACGAATGCCAAGAGTGTTGCCAATAGATATTTCATACACTTATAAATGATTAATGTAATGGATTCCTAAATCGACTGTTTCGAAGTCGTTCGTAATAAGAACCGATAATTCAATGGGAATTGATTCGTTGGAACCATTCAGGTTATCGGAATAAAAGTAGATTCGGTAACTCCCTTTCAGCAAGTTGGGGAAGGTAAATGTTCCGTCGGGATGGGTTCGGATTCGTTCGTCGTAGGAGCCATGATTGCCATGAACCAGATACACCTCGAGTTCTTGGGCAAATATGGTATCTTGAATAAGCATGTGGTCGGGATAAACCGACTCTTCGCGATAATTAACCTGAAGAATCTGACCGTGAATGGTCGCATACCCTTCGTCCCAGTCGCGGGTATCGTACAAAATGAGTTGCCCCAGGTCTGTCTCCTGGCCGTTCTTTAAGCTTAGCTCATAGGTCTTTTCTACTTTTTCGCGATGACCCGATTCGGGGTCTTGCGAATAATAATAAATCGTATAGGTTCCCGGAAACAGTTGATCAAAAAGAAAGTCGCCGGTATAACTTGTTTCAACTTCGTCGCCTACAGTCGTTGAACCTCCAAAGTTAATGAAGACCGATTCGTCTTGTGCCGGCTGCTCCCACTGCAAAACCTGAAAAGCTGTGTCGTAGAAGTGTACTTGTATATTTCCGCGAATGGAGGCGGTTCCTCCATAGCCTTCGTCTGGTGTACAGGAAGTAATCATTATCCCAAATGAAAGGAATAAGGCAAGAATAAGGAATATCCTGGTCATGTTAGTGCAATTAAAAACTTCTAAAATTAGTAAAACCCAGCTCGTGAGTGAAAGATTGTGCGATTTTTACGATTTAATCGCATTAGCTTGAACCTTTGCATCCAGCTGTGCTAAATTAGTACGGTTTGATGAGGGCGAGAAAAGTATTCGATGAACGATGTGTTTTTTGTTGCAAATGAGTGCGTTTTACCCATAACCCGAATTTCTTTACACTACGAAAGAGGCAAAGCAAAGTTTCTGTTTAATCCGAAAAAAAACTAATCGGTTGCTTATTTTTTCGAAGCTTCAATTATTTGGATGAAAGTGATTTAATCAGCTCACCCAAGGAATTGAACACGCTATTTTTTGCTTTTTGATGAAGCACCCAGGAATCTGTTTCAACGGCTACAAAGGTATCGTCTTGAGTCGAGGCCGGTACACAGCGAAAGCCTGCTTTTACCAGTGCTTTTTCTGTCCAAACCCAACGAATGCCTTCTCCTTTTAGAGGGAGGATTGTATTAGGCGTCCTTGGCAGGTAGAATGAACCGCAATCGATATCGAATTGAAGGAGAGCTTCGCCAAAAATATTCGGGAGGTTGCCATTCAGGATCAAATCCTCGGGGCTTCCCTCGCTCAGACCTTTCCGGTGAAGTAGCAGGATTTTATCGGCTTCCTGAATGGCAACGTCTATATCGTGTATAGAAATAAGGATGAGTTTGTTTTTCTCGCGGCTGAGGGTGTGTAAGCTTCGAATGAGCTCGAACTTGTGCGCAATGTCGAGGAAGGCAGCCGGTTCGTCCATAATCAGGACGGGGGTTTCCTGAGCCAGGCTACGTGCTACCAAAACGCGTTGCTTCTCTCCATCGCTCAGAGTATCGAACAAGCGGTCTTGCAAATTCAAAACACCGGTTAATTCGAGTGATTCAGATACCAGCAATCGGTCTGTTCGGTTCAATTGACCTAACCAGTTGGAATAGGGGAAACGTGCCAGGGCAACCAGGTCGAAAACGCGCAAGTGGCTAATGTTTATCCACTCGGTTGAAACAAACGCGATTGTTTGTGCTAGAGCTCGCTTGGGGTAATGCTGAATGTGCTTGTTGTTAATCAGTATTGTTCCGTTGAGTGGTGCTTGCAAGCCACTAAGGGTACGTAAAAGGGTGCTTTTCCCAATTCCGTTTGGGCCGATTACCCCAATCAGCTCGCCCGATTGGAATGTTAGATTTAAACCGCTCTGCAGGCAATTCTCCTCTGAGCCTTTTCCAAAGCCTATCGATAAATTTTGGGTTTGAATGCTGGCGGCTTTCATGCTAGCTATAGAGGTTTAAACGACGGTGAGAAAAGATCAGATAGATAACCACCGGGATGCCAATAAGAGCCGTAATGGAGTTGATGGGTAATACGCTGTCGGAGCCGGGTAATTGAGCAATCGTATCGCTAATCAGAAGGACAATGCTTCCGATCAGAATACTCCCAAATTGTAATATCCGATGGTCGGATGATTGAAAATACATGCGGGTAATATGAGGCACAGCAATTCCAATAAAACCAATGGGTCCGCAAAAAGCAGTAATAGTTCCGGCTAGTATTCCTGTGCTTAATAAGATTAGGATCCGTGCTCCCAATATGTTCACTCCCATGCTTTTAGCGTAGGTCTCGCCTAATAGCAGAGCGTTTAAGGATTTATTGGCAAAAAAAGCCAGGAGTAAACCCAGCGAAATAACCGGAATGAGCAATTTGAGTTGGGGTTGGCTTACATTGCCTAAACTACCCATCGTCCAAACAATGAAGCTTTTAAGCGAGGATTCATGACTGAAATATTGAAGGATGGTAACCATGGCAGTGGCTGCGCTTCCGAGTAAGACTCCCAGAATTAAAATGGTAAGGATGTTTTTAACGCGAAGCGAAACGGCGAAGAGGATGCTTAAAACAATCATACTGCCCGATAAGGCGGCTATAATTAAGGCCCAGTTCGAGGGGAGAAACATACCTGAAATACCGAGGATGCCAGCTTGCCCCAACACCAAGATGGCAACTCCCAAGCTGGCTCCGGAACTAATCCCTAACACATACGGACCTGCCAATGGATTCCGAAAAAGGGTTTGCATGAGGAGACCGCTTACCGATAAGGCTGCGCCGGCAAAAACAGCGGTGAGGTACTTGGGAATTCTGAAGTCGAAGAAAACTTTTCGATAGCTTGGGTTGGCATCGGCCGAATCTTGCAGAATGAGCCACCAATCGTTCCAGGAAATAGTCACGCTGCCCAGGCTTAGGTTTAGAAAGCTGAATAATGCGAACAAAACCACCAGTAAGCTGAACTGTAAAGGAAGTGGAAGCCGGGCGATAATCGTTTTAGTTTTCATGTAAGCCGCTGTAAATCCGCAAAGCTTTGGGAATGAATTCGATTTCGATGGGCGTGTAACCAAAATCTTCCCCATCGGTTTCGATGCGAACAGGCGGGTTCGATTCAATTCGAACCCGATGCCCCCGGTGATAGCTTACTTCCGCTTTTTGAAGGTGCGTTCCATCGTAAAGTTTATTCACGTTTTGTATCACCTTCCATTTCGGTAAATGTCGGATAATGGCTACATCGAGCACTCCATTCACCAGGTCGGCATGCGGCAATTGTTTCATTCCACCTCCGTTGTATTTGCCCATGCCGGCAGTAAAACTGAAAATATCGTCGGTAATAACTTGCTCGTCGATTTCAATTTGCATCCGAGTCGATTCAAACTGAAATAAGCTGGTAAACAGCGTGTAAAGGTAGGTCCAGGCAAATCCTTTCCCGTTTTGCTTCGCAATGTTGGTGCGATGTGCAACGAAGCCATCGAATCCGCCTCCTAGTGAATTTGCAAAGTAAACAGGCTGGTTTGGCTGACCTTGATTGTACACTTTAGCCATGTTTTGGATAGTGGTTCGGTTTTCTTTGATCAGTTGGATGGCCTTGGCGTATTCGGTTGGGACAGCAACGCTTCTGCACCAATCGTTTCCCGCTCCAACCGGTATCATTCCAACCGTGAATTCATGATGAGGAACCGATTGTTGCAGGAAAATTCCATTTACAATCTCGTTGAGGGTGCCATCGCCCCCCACTCCAATGAACTCTCTGAAACCTTGCTGAATCAAATCGATGCAAAGTTCAATGGCATGACCTCGATATTTGGTCTTGAAAAGCTGAAATTCGATGCCTTGTTTGTCGAGTTCCTGAACAATTATTCCAAGGTCGCGAGCTCCCATCCGGTTGCCGGCATTTTCGTTTACTATTAGGGCTTTTGCTTTCAAAAGTGGACGTTTTTTTAAGAAAAAGTTCAAAGATAATAAAATTGCAAATCTGCATTATTTAATAGATTTTTGCCCATTACCTTTAAGAAATCAGAATGCCAAAAGTAATAGCTTTAGCGAATCAAAAAGGCGGAGTGGGTAAGACTACCACCGCCATCAATCTGGCAGCCAGTCTGGCTGTTTTGGAAAAAAAAGTTCTGGTTATCGATGCCGACCCACAAGGAAATGCCACCTCCGGACTAGGATTCGACGTGCGAAACGTAAAGTCGAGCATCTACGAATGCTTAGTCGATGGAGTAGATGCAGCCGAAGTTGTGCTGCACACCGAAATTGATGGACTCGATCTAATTCCTTCCAACATCGATTTGGTGGGAGCTGAAATTGAAATGCTATCCATGCCCGATCGTGAAAAAGTCCTGAAAACAGCAATTCAGTCGATTAGCCAAAACTACGATTTCACGCTCATCGATTGCTCACCCTCGCTTGGATTGATAACTGTTAATGCCTTGTCGGCAGCCGATTCGGTCATCATCCCGGTGCAAAGCGAATACTTCGCACTCGAAGGATTAGGTAAGTTGCTGAATACCATCAAGATTATTCAAACCCGGATTAATACTGAATTACAAATAGAAGGATTCCTGTTAACGATGTACGATTCTCGTTTGCGTTTATCGAATCAGGTGGCCGACGAAGTAAAGCGACATTTTCAGGAAATGGTGTTTGAAACCTTTATTACCCGAAACGTAACCCTTAGCGAAGCACCTTCGCATGGTAAGCCTGTTGTGCTCTACGATGCAGCTTCGAGTGGTAGCAAAAACTACCTCAACCTGGCTCGTGAGCTGCTCCAGAAAAATCGACTTACCAAAATTCATACGAAGCAAAAATCTTAATTCAAACTATGGCAGCTGCAAAGAAATTAGCACTTGGCAGAGGGCTGGGAGCCCTTATCGACGATGTGGATAAACAATCGGGCCCGAAGAATGATTTTGTAAACGAAATCGATCTGGATCGTATCGATGTGAATCCTTTTCAGCCCCGAACCTCTTTCGACGAAGAAGCACTGCTCGAATTGGCAGCATCGGTCAAGCAATTGGGCATCATTCAGCCGGTAACCTTGCGGGAATCTGAATCGGGTCGCTACCAGATTATTTCCGGCGAACGCCGAACGCGTGCAGCTAAATTGGCAGGATTAAAACGTATTCCTGCCTATGTGCGTAAAGCAAACGATCAGGAAATGCTTGAAATGGCCCTGGTCGAGAATATTCAACGGGAGGATTTAGATCCTATCGAAGTAGCCCTAAGCTATCGACGCTTAATGGAGGAATGCCAGCTCACGCAAGAGGTCTTGTCGGAAAGGGTTGGTAAAAAGCGCTCAACCGTGAGCAATTACCTCCGTCTGCTCAAATTACCCGTCGAGATTCAAAAAGGATTGAGAAACCAAAAAATTAGCATGGGGCATGCGAAAGCTCTGGTTGGAATCGAAAACGAACAGGAACAAATAGCTGCCTGCCTCCGAATAATTGAAGAAGATCTTTCGGTGCGTCAGGCCGAGGAATTAGTGAAAAAGTTGCTCGCTCCACCTGCCCCTAAATCGAAAAAAACTAGCGAGAAAACTAGCGAATACAAACAATTGGAAGCTCATCTTCACCAACATTTTCAGTCGAAAGTACAACTGCTTCGAAACAATAATGGCAAAGGGAAAATAGTTATTCCTTTCAGTTCCGATGCCGACCTCGAACGCATCTTAGCTATGTTCGATCAAATGAAAAAATAGATATCCTTACGAATGATTCGTTTTCTTCCCCTGCTTCTAACTTTCTCTCTCCTGCTTGGGGTAAACATCCTATTCGCACAAACGGAGGAATCCCTGGTGTTGGAATCGGAAGATAAGCTGCAAACGAATGTTTCCGATACGATTCAAGGGCACAGCCCACGAAAAGCTACCATCTACTCTGCAATCCTTCCGGGTGCCGGTCAGTTTTACAATAAAAAATACTGGAAAATCCCGGTGGTTTATACCGTTCTCGGAGGGCTCGGCTATTTCATTTATCATAATCATACGAATTACACTTTCAATCGAGATTCTTACCTCGAAGAGGCTGCGAAAGAAACACCGAATACGCTGCTACTTAATACTTACGAACTCAATACGGAGTACTATCGACGGAACCGCGACCTAACCGTTGTGTTCACCGCTTTGGCCTGGGCACTCAATGTAATCGATGCACATGTCGATGCTCATTTTGTGAACTACGATATAAGCCCCGATTTAAGCTTAAACCTTGAGCCTGGATTTATCCCCATTTCATTCAACCAACAAGCTCCGGCTCTCTCGCTTCGTTTTAATTTCTAGTCCGCTTGAAAAACTTTTTTACATGCCAAATACAACACTTTATAATACCTCGTTCAATCTTCATAAATTACTGTTTGTTATAGCTCTGCAGCTCTACTTTGGGGTCCTTGCTCAGGCACAAATCGAAACTCCCGATTCATTGCTGTTGGATACAACGGATCTCGAACGAATCCATGTCCAGGAGGTGAATGATATTCCAACCATCTATTCCGGATTCGAGAAAAATTTGGATAGTCTTTTCCAGCTTTGGGTGGTGAACCAGGCCGAAGCCCTGCGTTTCATTCAAAGTGATTCCGATCAGTATGCTTACGCTCTTCCCGGCGATAGTTCCTGGATGGAGGCTCAGCCCCTTCCAGCCGATTCGATACTGATAGCCAGGCTCGATAGCATCGAATCCATTATCGACTTACCCTATAATTCGATTGTAAGAGCGTTTATCGAGGTATATGCGGTGCAAAAACGCGATAAAGTAGCCCTAATGCTGGGTTTAGCCGATTATTACTTCCCCATTTTTGAAGAAATTCTAATGGAGAAAAATATGCCGGTTGAGTTGAAATACCTCGCGGTAATTGAATCGGCACTTAACCCCAAAGCGGTTTCTCGTGTCGGTGCAACCGGCTTGTGGCAGTTCATGTATAGCACCGGACGTCAATATAAACTGGAAATACATTCGGAGGTCGATGAGCGAAAAGATCCCATTAAATCGACCTATGCAGCCGCAGCATTTTTGCAGGATTTATACGATATGTTCGGGGATTGGACTTTAGCCCTGGCAGCTTATAATTGTGGCCCGGGGAATGTTCGTAAGGCCATCGCTCGTACTGGTGGAAAGCGAAATTTCTGGGATATTTATTACCGTTTGCCTCGCGAAACCAGAGGCTATGTGCCCGCTTTTATCGCTGCTACCTACGTTTTTAATTATTACGAAGAGCATGGCTACAAAGCGTTGCCGCTCGAATGGCCTCTCGCAACCGATACCCTGTGGGTAAATCGCGAAATTCATTTAAGCCAAATAGCCGACGTGCTCAACCTTCCTGTCGAACTGTTGGAAGACTTGAATCCTCAATATCAGCGCGGGGTTATTCCGGCAAAAAAGAAAAGCTATGCCCTTATTCTACCTGCCGATCAAACCGTGGCTTATTTGAGTCAGGAAGATTCCATTTTTGCTCATAAACGCGATTATTGGTTCGATCCGGCACGCCGCAACCAGGCTCCTTCTAAAGCGGTGAGCTACGGCGCTCCACCTAAAAATAGTGTTAAACTAATCTACGAGGTTAAGGCCGGCGATAACCTGGGTGCCATCGCTCAACAATACAAAGTACGCATTAACGATTTGCGCTACTGGAATAATATTCGCAGAAACCTGATTCGCATCGGACAAAAATTAGTTATTTACGTGCCGGAAAGCAGAGCAGATGAATTTGGGGTAAATGCTTCTCATGCTTCGCCTTCCAATGCCTCAGGGTATATTTCTGTTTCCTCGGAAGATTATGAGCGGTATGAAATTTATACCGTCCGCAGCGGCGATAATTTGTGGGACATTGCCAAGAAATTTCCGGGAGTCAGCTTCGAAGATATCAAACGACTGAATGGCCTTACCAATAAAAGTAGGATTCAACCCGGTCAGAAACTTCGAGTCTATGAAAAGTAAGCGGCATGGATTTCAACTTGATCGGATCCTCATTTCCCTTTTGTGGATTTTCGTGTCGCAACCTGTCGAGAAAATCCAGGCACAAACCAGCTTATTCGCAAGCTTACCCCCTGAAACCTATCCGATTGAAATAAGTTTTAAACCGACTAATAATCCTGCTTTTGCAAGCGATACGGTGCTTTTGCTCCCTTTTCAGCTGGAAGTGGCCCGTCTCCCGGAATCAGGACCTCCTACACCTCTTGATCGGCGCAAGCAAAACCTGGCTCTGAACATCAGGAATGGAAAAGAGCGACTTCCTCTCCGATTTGTGGGGATGAGCGATTCCGGGCATGAGCGTTGGGAATTGCCTTATTTCCAGTCGGAACTGTGGTTCATGCAGAAGGACGATGCTGTTACAGGTTTTTGGAAACGGGTAGACCGCAATCAATCCTACCCGCTTACACTGATCTTGAATCGTCATTCAAGGTTTCCAGTTGATTCCGACAACAAATCCAATTTGATACCCCTCGCCGCTCGCTATCAATTAAAAATGATTCATCCAATTGACTCAACCGATGTGCAGGAGGCCGTTGCTATTTTAAAGAAGACAAGCGATGGTCAAATTCACGGAACGTTCCTCACCGAGAGTGGCGATTACCGCTATTTGAGCGGTGTTCGAACCGGAAACCGACTTCAACTCAGCACCTTTAATGGGGTTTTCGCCTATCTTGTCGATCTTCAGTTGAGCGAAGATGGGTTTGAGGGATGGATTCACTATGGGGCTTCTTTTAGCCATCGATTAGTGGCTGAGGCGAATGAAAAAGCTGCCTTAAAAAATCCGGAACACCTAACTCAGTTTACGGCAGAATCTGGAACCCTTTCGCTGGAACTGCCTTATTACCAGGAACCACGGTGGTTTAAGTTTACCCCGGGCAAAGTAACCATCGTTCAAATAATGGGTTCGTGGTGCCCGAATTGCCTCGATGAAACTCGACTCTTTAACTATTTTCATCAACAATATGCCGATCAAGGATTGCAGCTTGTTGCGATTAGCTTCGAACGTTCTCAGGAGAAAGAAAAAGCTTTCCCGATGATTGATAAATTCGTTCGAGACCTGGTCATTCCTTATCCGGTCTTATTTGGAGGAAAAGCATCGCATGATCAGGTGCAAAAAGTGCTTCCCGGTTTAACGGGATTTCAGGCTTATCCAACCACTTTGTTCGTCGATAAAAAAGGAATCGTTCGGAAAATTCACACCGGTTTCAGCGGTCCGGCTACTCCCCATTATGACCAATACGTGCTCAAAACGTCGCAATTTATTGAGCAATTATTGCAGGAGTAAAGCATCCTGAACCTCTAACAATTTTCGAACACGCAGGGAATCAATTAGCATTCGATTAAACCGGATTACTCCTTGTTGATTTAGGTGGTCGGTATCGAAAAAATCGGCTTCTGTCCAATTTACTCGTGGTGAATTGAAATCGATGAAGGTACCATAGGAGGCGATTCGTTCTTTCCAGTTTACCGACGGATTTTTCCGATGAGGATGGCTCGGAGCCAGCGGGGTTGCAACCAATATTACAGGGATGATATTTAACCTTGCATGGTTTACTACCGATTCAAAATGAGTCCATTGGTAATCGAATTCGGATCCAAGGTCGCCTTTTTCAAAATCGGCGCTGAATCCGTTTAGCTTATTTTCAACAAACCCTCCGCTGATGTACACGTCCTTGAAAGTTTCAGGAGCCTCACGGAAATTTTCCCCAATACCTAAAAACTTCAGCATGCTTGCATAAATCCATGCATGATACGTTTGGATGTGATGCAGTTCACTTACCATTTTGAAGCTCAAGGAATCGGGTGTTGAATTAGCTAAAACGTCTAATGCTGATTCAATTCCATCCATTTGAAATGACTCTGGCGAAACGGCATAAAGAATCACTTTCGGATTCAGTTGTTTCAGATATCTTTTTAATAGTAAGTGTGTTTGTAAGGGAGTTTGATTGCTCGAACCAAGATTAAAACTGGTCCAGCCTTCTTCTTCGAAAACCCGTGGATCGAAGCCTCGATAAGCATGCGACGATCCCAGAAAAAGAATATCCACCTCCTTGTATTTGTCCAGCTCGTTTATTCGAGTATGCAAATGCCCGTTTCCGCCGCGGGGGAAAAAGAGGTTGTTCCCGAATTTAGGAGGAACGAATAAACCCCATAAAAGCAGAAAAATGGCATACAAGGGAATCAGGAAAACCAGAAAAGCGAGGGATTTTAAGAGAAAGCGTTTCATGGTCGAAATTTAGAACTGAAAATAAATGAAAGGAGAGGCTTCGCTGGGATGAAGCATCAAAATCAGGAAGAAGATAAGCGCATAGCTTCCCCAACGAATCGCAAGTGGAAAGTTGATTCCAAATCGCTCAAGTGCGTGCCGGTTGTGTCGTCCGAACCACTCCATCAATAACATGAAGGTAAGGGTGATTAAGAGGACGAAGGCTCTGCCCAAGTCCGTAAAGGGAGGGCGTTCGAAATAAGTTGGCGATAAGAGCCCTTCGATGTAAAGAAAGGCATCCGGAAGGCTAGCGGCCCGAAAGAATATCCAGGAAAACGTTACCAAACCAAAAGTGATAAACATTCGGATAACTTCGCTTAACCCGGGAAGGTTCTTTTCTCCACCAACGGTATCGATGTGTCGCCGATTGCGTTTTGCGAGCAACAGGGGCAGGAAAAAGAGCGCGTGGAGAAAGCCCCACATCACAAAGGTCCAGTTGGCTCCATGCCAAAATCCGCTCACCAGAAAAATGACGAAGGTATTTCGGATTACTTGAAATTTAGTCCCCCGGCTCCCTCCAAGCGGAATGTATAAATAGTCGCGAAACCAGGTGGAGAGCGAAATGTGCCATCGACGCCAAAACTCTGCAATGTCGCGGGAGAAATAGGGGAAGGCAAAATTTTGCATCAGACTGAAACCCAGTAAACGCGCAGTTCCAATCGCAATGTCGGAATAGCCCGAAAAATCGCCATAGATTTGAAAAGCGAAAAAGATTATACCCAAGGCTAACGCCGAAGCATTCATAGCTTCCGGTTGAGCAAAAACCTCGCTTACCAGGATTGCAGCATTGTCGGCTATCACCATCTTTTTGAACAAACCCCAAAGAATTTGACGAAGTCCATCGGTCGCAGCAATCGGATCGAAGCTTCTTTTTTTCGAAAACTGCGGAAGGAGTTGGCTGGCCCGTTCAATTGGGCCGGCTACCAATTGCGGGAAGAAGCTTACAAAGGCAGCGAAATCGATAAAATGATGCGTTGGCTTAGTTTTCCGAAAGTAAATGTCGAGGGTGTAGCTTAAGGTTTGAAAGGTGTAAAAACTTATCCCGACCGGAAGAATGATCGATAAGGAATCAGCCGAAAGAGGACGGCCAAAAATCTGGAAAGCTTCTACAAAATTTTCAATGAAAAAATTGGCATACTTAAAGTAAGCAAGCATTCCTAAATTAACTCCCAGACTGATTGCCAGAAAGAGTCGTTTATGAAACCTATTAGTAGCAGCCTGAATTTTTAAACCAGCCCAAAAATCGACGAGCGTACTGAGGAAGATTAACCCCAGGAACCGATAATCCCACCAACCATAAAAAACATAGCTAGCCACCAATAGCAAGGTGTTTTGCCAAACGATGGGCTTCCGATTCAGCAACCAATACAAGCTGAATACGATGGGCAGAAAAATCGCAAAATCGAGCGAGTTAAACAGCATTCCTCAAGGATTTAAGCCCGCAAAGATAGAGAAGGCAGCTCTAAATAGGATCCGTTTCTCATTTTTAATCGTTACCATATCATCCTGTATCTTTTTAAGATAATTGTCGATATGATTCAAAGAAGGGCAGGTTTTCCCTTCAATTCGTATACTAAGGGATTTCTCCTTTTTATAAGCAGGTGCCTGTTTTGGCGTTTTGTAGCGCAACAAATAAGCAACACCAAAGAACGGTAAACCGACGAGAATTCTTTTTTCCCAATGCTTCGTTTTGGCGGTTGATTTTAGATCGGGGAGGGCTGATTAGGTTCTGTGTGGGGATATCTAGAATCAGTCTATCTAGCTAATTCCAAACGTATAATAAACGGTAGAGACTGGATATGGTTGGAATAAAATATTCCATAGCGCGATATGGAATATTCAAAATTTTTGTGAACCTTGCTGTAATGTGTGTTTAAAGAATCAAAAGATGTATATTTGTATCAATAATAAAACATTATGGCGAATAGGACACCATCTTTACTCCCAAGGATTCAGCGCATACTCGAAGAACTTGGTGAGAACCTGCGCTTGGCACGGCTCAGAAGAAAATTAAGTGCCACCCAGGTAGCCGAACGTGCTGGAATGGGTCGGACTACTTTAGTGAAGATTGAGCAAGGACACCCTGGTGTCGGGATTGGTCAATACCTGAATGTCTTAAAAGTCCTAGGTCTGGAGAAGGATTTTTTACTTGTAGCCAAGGATGATGAATTGGGAAGAAAATTACAAGACGCGAATTTGGAAACAGGTAAGCGTGCACCTAAAAGGAATAAGGCATCATGAGTAAAAAAAACTCACGAAGAGATATATACGTTTATGCCGATTGGCGCGAAATAAGCGGTCCGAAACTAATTGGTGTACTTCATTCTGAGCTGTTACACGGTAAGGAGGTCTTTTCATTTGAATATGAACAGGAATGGTTGCAGGAAAGCTTTGCCCAGGTTTTAGATCCTGATTTGTCCTTATTTAGTGGATTACACTTTCTGAATGATGTCAAAGCAAACTTTGGTGCTTTTCTGGATTCCTCACCTGACCGGTGGGGTAGAATTCTGATGCGCAGACGGGAAGCAGCATTAGCTAGAAAGGAGGGGAGAAAAGAAGAAAACCTTTTTGAAACGGATTATTTACTGGGCGTATATGACGGTCATCGGATGGGTGGACTCCGTTTCAAATTGTCTGCGGATGGACTATTTTTAGATAACAACAAAGAAATGGCATCTCCACCTTGGGCATCTATTCGGGAATTGGAACAAGCCAGTTTAAGGTTGGAAGATGAAAATGTGGTGGATGACCCAGACTATCTTAAATGGTTAAACATGTTAGTGGCTCCGGGTAGTTCATTGGGTGGCGCAAGACCAAAAGCAAGTATTGTGGATGAACAAGGACATCTATGGATTGCGAAGTTCCCCAGTGGAAATGATCAATTTAATGTTGGAGCCTGGGAAATGGTAACGTATGAGTTGGCAAAGGCTGCCGGAATAAATATGGCAGAATGTAAGGCACAACAGTTTTCGAGTAAGCACCACACTTTTTTAACCAAACGCTTCGATCGCACATCGGATGGACAAAGAGTTCATTTCGCTTCGGCTATGACCATGCTTGGTTTTGTTGATGGCCAAGAAGGAGCCAGTTATCTCGATATGGTTGATTTTTTGACTACCTACGGAGGAAATGTAGAAGCTGATTTGGAAGAGCTTTGGCGAAGAATGGTTTTTAATATCAGTGTATCGAATACGGACGACCATTTGCGAAATCATGGTTTTATACTTCATCCTGAAGGTTGGGTGCTTTCTCCAGCCTACGATATCAACCCTGTGGAAACAGGAGCAGGACTTAGCTTGAACATTTCAGATAGCGACAATGCATTGGATTTTAACTTGGCAATGGAGGTAGCTAAATTCTTTAGATTGGATGAAAAGCGTG
>JAGYLP010000026.1 GCA_018401015.1 Bacteroidales bacterium | reverse complement strand
AAAGTGATGGTCATTCACCGGATTTAGAATGCTTATAAACCTCCTGTGGAAATTTGGTTATACTCATCCAGCCATTTTAGTGTTATATCGCTGGCTTCATCTACGCTTCGGAATAAGTTCGCATCTAACACATCTTCTCGGTATGTCTTATTAAATCGTTCAACAATGGCATTCTGCTGAGGTTTCCCTTTCTGGATTCAACTCCATTCTATTTCGTTGCTCATAAGCCCTTTTTGAATTAATTTAGAACGGAATTCAGGTCCATTATCGGTGCGTATTATCTCCGCTCAATCGCCACAAAATCTCCCTCAAAAAAAATCAGGAGGCAATCGAGTATTCCACTAAATACATGGAATCTGAAAAATCTACAAAAAGATTCGACCGCCACAAACGCTTAATCAATCCTACATCGCGCGCATAAAATTCTTTCACAGTGGCCGCCTCCGCATAATTCAACCCAAGATCACTCATTGCAGTAGCATCATAATGAATGCAGTAAATAACAAACTCGTACTGGTCATTTCCAATGGTAAAGTATGTATCAACAGTCATACATCGACCTTGGGGGGCGTATCCGGCTTCATACGCACCAAACAAAAACCTATCTCTTTTCCCTCCTAAAACTCTTCCGGTGTACCGCACTCAATCCGTGTTCGGCAATTGCCAACCGATGCTCCAGCGTAGGGTAGGCCTTGTTCCGATCCCAACCATACATCGGATAAACCTGATGCAATTCCTGCATATAGGCATCGCGGTGGGTCTTCGCTAGAATCGACGCTGCTGCAATCGATGCATATTTCCCATCTCCCTTTACAATAGTGGTATGCGGAATCCCAAAGTAAGGCGTAAACCGATTTCCGTCAATCAATAAATGCTCCGGACGAACAGACAATTGATCAATGGCTCGGTGCATGGCTAATAAGGAGGCTTGCAAAATGTTGATCCGGTCAATTTCCTCCGACTCAACGCGGGCAACAGCCCAGGCTAACGATTCGCTTTCAATTAACGGTCGTAACTCCTCTCGCCTGCGCTCGCTCAACTGCTTACTGTCGTTCAACTGTTCAATCGGAAAATCCTTCGGCAAAATCACTGCCGCCGCAAACACCGCCCCTGCCAGACAACCGCGTCCGGCTTCGTCGCAACCAGCTTCAAGCAATCCTTCCCGAAAGTAACGATCCAGCTTCATTTCGCACTCAAAATAGCAAAGGACCAAGGGGCTACCGTCACCAAACCACGGTCGGGATCCAACCTGCCCTCACCAACCACACGATACGAAGCCGGAAAAGCGGCTAAACTGATGCTAAAGTCCTGCGAAACACTGCTTTTATTTAAGTAAATGAAAATGGGTTTTCCGGAGTAACTCCGGCTGTAAACTAACCGCTCGGAACTTACCTCTTCCAATTTCCAATTCCCGTAGAGCAGACTCATCTCCGATTTTCTTAAATGGATCAGTTCTTTAAAAATCGCTCGAAGTTGCTCCTCATGTCGATTCAAGTCGCCAAATTTCATCGGACGCCGATTGTCGGGATCGCCGGCTCCGGGCATCCCAATCTCATCGCCATAATAAACTATCGGTACACCGGGCATCGTCAACGTAAACGCCGCCAGCATAGCAATTTTCCGATAAGCCAGGGTATCGCTCACCTCGATGTCGCGCTCCCAACCCGCCGGTCCCGGCTCCTCGTTGAATCCCAGATCGCCCGACGCTAACGACATAAACCGAGGCAAATCGTGATTCCCGGTAATGTTCCCCATCCGGTGTTGATGCCCGTAATGCGCCAAACTGCTCCGAATCGATGGAACTAATTTCGTGAAGGGAACACTATCAATTGCAAAAACTTCCCGGGCTATCCAATACAAATTGAAGTCGAATTGTCCGTCCATCTTGTCGCTCCCAACGTAGGAACCTATCAATTCCCGGTCGCCAAAGGTTTCGCCAATCTGATACACCTCATCCGAACGCTCACGGTTAAGCTGGTTAATTTTTTTACTCAAAGCCAACCAAAATCCATTCGGAATATGCTTGGTTGCATCGTGTCTAAACCCATCAATATCAAATTCTTCAATCCAATATAAAGCCGAATCACTCACATAATCAATTACTTCCTTCTGCGAATAATCCAAACTGGGTAAGAATTCATCAAACCAAGTGGTCAGCCTTTCCTCATCCCATAAACGTAAATTCTTTCTACCATCAGCCAAAATCAAATCGGTCTTCCAATCGGGATGTGCCTGAATCATAGGAGCCTCCTGATGAACGTGGTTCGATACAAAATCAAGCAATAGGCGCATATCGCGCTCGTGCAAAGTTCCTATTAATTCACGAAGCAGGTCTTCGTCGCCAAAACGTGCATCAATTCGGGTTAACGAAATAGGCCAATACCCGTGATAAGCGCTGTATCGCCTGTGTGGCGCAGGATATTCATGAAAAGCATTCGGCGTATTCCGTATAATCGGCGATAACCAAATTCCCGTTACACCTAAATCATCGAAATATCCTGCCTTCAACTGTTCCAATACACCGGCTAAATCGCCGCCGTGAAAATTGGCGCGAGGTGCTAAATCGTCCTCAGTGTTTTTTACATCATTCGTTAAATCGCCATTCCAAAACCGATCCACCATCAAAAAATACAAGATCATCGAAGCATAATCAGTCCGACTTAACTCTTCAGTCGTTTCTATAAGCTGACCATCTTCGAATGGTAGCAATAAATCATTTCCGATTCGCCCCGCATTCATGACAAAAACGCGCAGGTGATTGCGCCCACTCCAGGGAATGTCCGCAGGTAATTGAAGCACCAACTCATTCCCATTTTGTTGAATGTAACGACTCTCAATCCGATGATTATCCCAATAAAACCATACCTCATCGGCTTCTCCTTCAAGCTGAAAATGAAATTGCTGCTCGGATTTCTCGCGAAAACTTACCAACGGACCGGCCGTTTCGACAAGAAACTCATCGGTGGGCAAGCGTTTCAGGAGAAAAGAGGTATGCCCCTTCGGATGATACAAACGTACTTCGCTCAATCCGATACGGCAATCTTCCCGCTGAACTTCTAACCGGTGAGTGAGTGGATCGTATTGAAAAGGAGTCGGCGGAAAAATTTGAATAGAATCGATCCGCTCCGGATTTTCGAAATAGCTCGATAAATCAATTGGAACCGTTTCTTCGTAAAGAACAACGGGCTGAATTAGCTTATAGGGGTTCAATTCTCCTTTAGGAAAAGGGAATCCCGCATCCTTGCACCCTGCCAGGACAAGTAACCAAGCAAACGGAAGCAACCCCATGAAAGGGTTTCTCGGGGAAAGTTTCATAAACTTCGCTATTTTTCTAAATCAATAATCATCGCACCTCGTGCAGGTACAAGCAGCTTCTGCAATGGACCAATTTTACGGTCGCGTATAACCTCATAACCATATTGATAGCCATCCAATCGCTCGGCAAACCGTCGGGTATCCAACGCTACATCAGCTTCGTTTTTATTCAGCACCACCATAACCGCATCGTCTTCTACATACCTGAAATAGACATAAATCCCGTTCTCAGGAATGAAGTGAACAAGCTTCCCGTCGTGAATCACTGCTTTCTCTTTTCGCCATTTCCCGAGTCTTTGAAGGAGTTGTTGTGCGCGTAAGGTTTGTTTATTCATTTGCTTGCCGGTAAAAGCACAAATCGAATCACCTGGCCAGCCACCGGGCATGTCCTGCCGGATAGCTCCATCGCCTTTCGACTTGTTGCCGGTCATTAAAATCTCTGTTCCGTAGTAAATTTGCGGAATACCACGCATGGTGTAATACAAGGCCATTGCCATTTCAAAACGGGCATAATCCTGATTCAGTACTTCGAAAATTCGTTCTACATCGTGATTATCGGGGAAAATGAGCTGAGTCCAGGCATCTTTCAATAGCCAATCTTGTGCTAAGCTGGCATAAATACGACTAAAGCCTTCCCACCATCCTTCGTGCTCGTTTAAACCCATCTTTACGGCATCGTGCAGCGGGAAATCAAAAACCCCATCAAGCCCCGATTGATACGATGTAAAGGAATTATGCCAATAGGAAATAAAGCCTGTCCGACCTTCCCAAATCTCTCCAATAAGAGTCAAATCGGGATACTCTTGCTTCATGCGATTCGCCCATTTCTCCATGAAATCGGGATTCGGATATGCCTGGGTATCCATCCGGATTCCACCCAATCCATAGCGCTCCACCCACCAAATGCTTTGTTGAATTAAATAAGATGCCAATTGTGGATGATCCTGATTCAAATCGGGCATGGTCGTGTCGAACCAACCCTCCCGAAATCGGGTCGCATCCGATTCCGATACGTAAGGATCAAAGACGGTGGTGGCACGATAAGAAGTTCGGATAAAACTGTCGGGACCGTGAACCCACTCCGTAAAAGGTAAATCGCTTATCCACCGATGCTTACTGCCGCAATGATTTAGAATCATATCCTTGATTAGCACGATGTTGCGCTCCCGACAGGACTCGGCCAGCGATTCGTAGGCCGCATTTCCTCCAAGCCGCGCATCGACAGCGTAATAATCGGTAATGCTGTATCCATGATAACTGTATCGAGGCTGATTATTCTCATAAACCGGATTGAGCCACAAAGCGGTAACTCCCAAATTTTCTATGTAATCGAGCGATTGCTCAATACCTTGAATATCGCCTCCATGTCGCCCATCGGGATTCTCTCGGTCCACCGATTCCAACATACCGCTATGGCTATCGTTCCCCGGATCTCCATTGGCAAACCGATCGGGCATAATCAAATAAATCAAATCGGAGGAATCAAATCCTCTCGCTCCTTTCATCTGCATATCACGCTCTAAAAGCGGATAATCGATGGTGAACTTTTTCCAAGCCGATTTAGTGAAGCGAATGCTCATGGTTCCCGCCAATGCACTTGGCTCAATGTGTAGCTGCAGAAACAAGTAATTCGGCGATTCAGCTTCGATTCGTTTCGTTAACCTAACCCCGGGATAACTCAACTCAACCGAATAGGATTGGATGCCTTCTCCATAAACCATCAACTCGAGCTGCGGATTTTCCATCGAAACCCACCAGTTCGGCGGATCAATCCGAAACCCTTCGGGTTGTGCCGAAAGAGAGAGGTGAAATAGAAACAGGAAAGTAAAAAATAGCGGATATCGTAGTGTTTTTGGCATAGGATGTCTGGTTTTTAATAGCCTTCTTCTTTGGGATAGGATAATAGCCAATTATAAATAGGATTGCTGGAAAGTACTTTCAAATAAATGTTTTCCATTCCATAGGGAACAACCGAATAAACCAAATCAATGTTAGCTGCTAGCAATACATCTTTTAATTTCCATGCCTGCCCCAGACTCAAGTATTCATCCATCTCGCCATGCACGAAAAGTAAGGGGTAGCCTTGCAGGTAACTAAAATCGGCGTCAAGTTTTCGGGGGCTTATCATAGCGGCCGCTGCAAATGGCTCCTTGTTTTTCAATAAGGTTTGTATTAGCATTTTATTCCCTTCGAAAATGCCTACTAAATAGGTTTGCTTTGAATTCCATCGATAGAGTGGGCGAGTTTCGTTCAGGATAGTTAACACATGCTCTGGGGAAAATGGATGATCGGAGGTGAAAATGGGCCTAATCGTAATGAATTCTTTTTCCGATTCATGAACAATCTCCATCAAGGATTGTCGCTTGCCATCGACCAAAATAGAAGCTGTATCAGAGGCATCTTCAAAATAGACCAGTAAGGGTAAATTTTCAGCTCCTGTCCATGTTTCAGGGAGATATACTTCGTACTTAAGACCCGATTGAGTCGTAGCAAGAGTAAGCCCGGGCTCCTGACCGTTTACCCGGTGCAGATTCCAAACAAGCAAGAAGGAAATAAGAAGGAAAATAGCTCTCAACATGTTACGTCAATTATAGTTTTGCTGCCTAAAAATAATGGAATGAATCGATTCCCCGGTAGCTTCTGCTCCTCTTTTCGAAAAAGAGCTTTTTGGAATTAAATGTTCTAATAAGCTAATAGCTTAAGCATAAAATGCGGCCGAAAGGGTGGAGCTAACGCTAAGTTTGCTTTCCCTCATTTTGTCGTATAAATTAGATTCACCTTTGCCTACTATCTTAACGGTCGTAGGTTTTGGTAAGTTGCTTTAAGCGATCACTCAATGCGGTGGTCAAGGCCTCCGACCGGTATCGCCAATTCCAATTCCCCGACGTAGTCCCGGGTACATTCATTCTGGCCGATTCGCCCAAACTTAAAACATCTTGTATCGGAAAAACCGATAAAGCGGCTACCGATGCGTGTGCCATCCGCATTAAGGCCCAGGAAACATCTTCTGCCGGATACCCAATGTAATTCAAGAGTGCATCCCGATTCTCGCTGTTGGCAGCATCAAACCAACCTCTTACGGTATTATTGTCGTGTGTGCCGGTGTAAACGACAAAATTTTCTTCGTAAGTGTGGGGTAAGTAATTGTTCTTCTCGTCGGAGTCGAAAGCAAATTGCAAAATCTTCATACCCGGAAAGCCATACCGCTCACGTAATTCCACCACGGAATCCGTAATCAAACCCAAATCTTCCGCTATGATGGGTAAGGTTCCAAAGTGATTGTTTAATTCGTCGAAAAGTTCCTTCCCCGGGCAATCCAGCCATTCTCCTTGCATAGCCGTTTCTTCGCCGGCAGGAACTGCCCAATACTCCGCAAATCCTCTGAAATGATCAATGCGAATCACATCGTATAACTTCATACTGGCTTCAATCCGTTCTTTCCACCATTGAAATTGAGTGCTTTGTAAGTAATCCCAATTGTAAACAGGATTACCCCACAATTGACCGGTCTCGCTAAAGTAATCTGGTGGAACACCCGAAACAAATAAGGGCTCTAAGCGCTCGTTCACCTGAAAAATCTCGGGTTTTGTCCAGGCTTCAACACTATCCGATGAAACATAAATCGGGATATCGCCGATAATTTGAATACCTTTTTCGTTTGCATAAGCTTTAATCTCCAGCCACTGCCTGAAAAAAATAAATTGAAGAAATTCCTGATAAAGAATCTCATCCGATAACTGCTGACGATACTGTGCAATTGCTTCTGCCTGCCGAAACTTAAGTTCATCGGGCCAAAAGGTCCACGAAACTAAATCGAAGGTTTTCTTCAGGGCCATGAAGAGACTGTAATCGCTTAACCAATGCGACTCTTTCGCTCTGAAATCTTCAAATTCCTGATAAAGCAAGGAGTGATTCCCGGCTTGAAAGGCTTGGAAGGCATCTCGTAAAACCCGCTCTTTAAACGGAATTACCTGAGCATAATCGACGGTTGCCTCAGGAAAAGAGGGTGGGAGAAAAGGGTTCATCAAGTTTCGCTCAATTAACCAGGGTATATCTATTAACATCGGATTTCCGGCATGGGAGGAAAAGGACTGATAGGGAGAATCGCCATACCCGGTCGGACCTAAGGGCAATATTTGCCAAAAAGATTGTCCCGAGGCGGATAAAAAGTCGATGAGCTCGTATGCCGAACGTCCCAAGGAACCAATTCCATATTCACCGGGTAAAGAGGTTGGATGCACTAAAATGCCGGAGCTTCGTTTAAGTTTCATATTCGGAAGGAAAATGCTGAAAGTTTGAGGTCAATTTTTTTAAAAGAACAAGCTAGTTGTCACGAACAAATAAAGTGATAATGGCCGCGATAACCAGCGATCCACCACCTAATAATAAGGCATAAATGGCTTCGCCGGCAAATAGGTCTTTTACCAAAAATCCTAAAATGCTGGCCGCTAAAATCTGAGGAATGACAATGAAAAAATTAAAAATACCCATGTAAACGCCCATTTTATCGGAGGGTAGGGAGCCGGTTAAAATAGCATAAGGCATCGATAAAATACTCGCCCAAGCTACCCCTATGCCTATCATGGAGTAAATTAAGTGGTCAGGATTCGAAAGCAGATAAATCGACGATAGTCCAATCGCTCCAATAAGTAAGGAAAGGGAGTGTGTTAATCGTCTGCTGGTGCGGGCGGCCATCTTTGGCAATAAAAAGGCAACCGCTGCCGCAAATAAATTATACCACCCAAACATCCCACTTACCCAATTGGCGGCTGTATTGTATAGCTCCGAACCGGGATCGGAGGTGTGATAAAGATGATTCGCTACAGCATTGGTCGTGTAAATCCACATGGCAAATAAGGCAAACCAACTGAAAAATTGAACTACGGCCAACTGACGCATGGTCGCCGGCATCGTATGTAAATCATGAATGATCGTATAAAACCCTGAATCGGTTTTTCCTTGACGCGTTAACGAGGCACTGATTCCTTGGAGTAATCCAAAGACGATGATACCGCCACTCAAAATGTAAAGCTCCGATTTCAATTCAAGAAAATAAATCAGGCTGCTTACTCCAAGCCCACCAATCGTCCAGACAATGAAATGATTCCGGAAATAGGAAGATGTTTTCACAGTTTCCAAACTCTTTACGGAGGAACTCTCTTGTTCCCTAGACTCTTCAAACGCAGCCAGCTCATCGGGTGAGTATTCCTTGGTCTTCCAAACAGTTACCAATACAGCCAGGAAAAAAACAAGTCCGCCGGCATAAAAGGAATAGGAAACGGAAGGAGGAATTTCTCCGGGTGGAGCAGTATTCGGAATATCCAACCAGTGTGTCATCATCCAGGGTAACCACGATGCAACAAAAGCTCCAATCCCTATGAAAAAGCTCTGCATAGCAAAGCCGTGAGTGCGCTGTTCATCCGATAACATGTCGCCAACAAAAGCCCGAAACGGCTCCATGGTGATGTTGATCGAAGCATCCATGATCCAAAGCATGCCGGCTGCAAACCATAATCCGGGGGAATTCGGCATAATCAATAAGGCTGCCGAGGCTAAAATAGCTCCAACCAGAAAAAAAGGCCGCCGGCGACCAAAGCGATTCCAGGTCTTGTCGCTTAAGTGACCAACAATTGGTTGAACAATCAACCCGGTAACAGGAGCCGCTATCCATAGAATAGGAATCGAATCGACACTCGCTCCAAGAGTTTCAAAAATACGACTCACATTGCCGTTCTGTAAGGCAAAGCCAAATTGAATTCCAAGGAATCCAAAACTCATATTCCAAATTTGCCAGAAACTTAACTTCGGCTTGCGTCGCTGCAATGCATTCATCGGCTTTGTTTAGTTGGGAGGATGTAAAAAAGCAAAAAAAAAAGGAATGCTCATGAAGCATTCCTTTTCTTAAAATAACTACTGCATTAGTTTGCAGTAATAGTTCCTACATTGCTTGTGCCCATGTAGTTGTAGAAATGTAAATCGATGGTGTAATTACCTGCAGTTACAGGAACAGTAGCTTGGTCGTCACCGGTTCCGCGATATTCAATAGCTCCGTCGAAAACATTGAATTCAGCTTGCCACCAGTCACATGCTAAGGTGTTAGCTGCAACGTGCATACGAAGGTTACCATCGGCCATGTCTTTGGTAATCGAAATTGAACTACCTACGGTGAATTGAGCATCCGGATTGTTAGCATCCCAGCTTCCAACTACATCACCAATAATGTGAACACGAGGAACATTTCTTTCAATGGTTTCGTTTTCTAAGTCAACAACAATGATGTAATATCCAGAAGTAGCTACATCGGGTAAGTTGTCGCTTCCTTTAGCCCAAACGCCATCGGTAGCGTCGCCGCTAACTCCAAAATCACCAACCCATTCCATTCCGGGAGCGAATTTGATACCAGCATCGGCAACTCCGGCTTCGCACCATACGATAGCCCAGAATAATTCAGGATGAGAGTGTACAGGAATCATTTGAACGCCATTAGCAGCCCAGTCCCAGCCACCAATGGTAGCTCCAATCATGTAAAGATTTTCAGGATATTCCGGAAGTGGTTCAGCTTCACCAGTTTTAGTTAAGCTGGCGGTAAAACCAGTACCCAAATTCCAGGTTAAGTTAAGCGTGTAAATAGCATATTCTGGAACAGCCATGTTGTCGCCGCCGGGAACTAAGGCTTCCAAAGAACCACCCAGGTTAGCATTCACTTTAACAGTACCTTCAGCGTCCATGAAAACTTTCCAACCATCGGAATAGCGGAATTTGTACTCATTCTCAAGCAAGGTTAACTCGGTAGCTTCAAAGCTCATACTTTCTAAATCGAAAGTGGCAGGCATCGGAGTATTTTCGCTCCATCCACCAGGAGTTGCTCCACCAATTACACCCCAGTCAGCTTTAGCAATCATTACGATCATAAGCTCGGTGTCGAAAGCAACGTGGTATAAACCATCTTCTTCCACTGCAAATACAGTTTCCGATTCTACTAAACTACCTCTCCATAAACCATTGCGTGGCTCTTCTACATCTAATGCTTCGCCTTCAATTTTAGCAAAATCAGCTCCGGGACCCCAGTAAGTAGTGGTTCCACCGCTTACACTTACAATGTTGAATCCAGCTTCGCCACCTTGAACAGCAACGAAAATCTCACGTAATTCCGGACGATCAACTTGTCCTACTTCATTGCGAGTCGATTGAAATAAACCTTTTGCATCAATTTCGGTAAGGGCCGTTCCATTACCTACTAAATAGAATCCATCTTCCAAAATAATGGGATCCGGATCATCATCGTCGTTGCACGAAGCAAACGAAATTAGCATGGCTGCAATCATTAGCCAGCTCAGTTTAAACATGTTTTTCATAGTTGAAAGATTAAGTGATTAAAAAAATAATTGGTTAAAAATTAATTAGATAAATTAGGATTAGCATCGAGTACCCATTGAGGAATGGGGAAGGTGTTTCGGGAGGGATCAGAAGCTGATTTCTCCCACCACGCATCGTTGAATTTACCAAAGCGAATCAAATCCTGACGACGATGGGCTTCCCAAAATAATTCTCTTCCGCGTTCTTCCAGAATATCGTCTAATGTCGCACTACTGATGCTATTAATACCCGCACGGTTGCGTACCTGGTTGATAAAATCATCGCCGCTACCCGGTCCATTCATGCGCACCAAAGCCTCAGCTTTCATTAAGAGTATATCGGCATAACGGAAGAGGGGAAAGTCATTGCTTAAATTTTCATTAGCTCCTTTTTCAATTTCAAACTTCGAAACCCGTGCACCCGACATCCGAATCTCTTGTGGAGTGAAAGACGAGCCCATTTGTAGAGCTGGTATTTCGGGAGTAAGAACAACGGGTGAACCGGCCGTGTTATCCATCAAAGGTTGACCGGAACTGGTAAACTGCTCTCCAACTAAAAATCCGGCTAATCGTAAATCACCTTCTTCGTATGTGTTGAAGTGATCTTCCATAGCCGCAAATCCATTCCACGGACCTACCGTCATGTCGAAGGTCAGGTTGTGGGCATAATGTAAGGTGCGCATGTGTAAGTTAAACCCATTGTAATTCTCGCGGTCGTAAGGAATCGTGAAAATATTCTCAACAGAGTTGCTGTTCTCGGTCACAAAAGGAGCCAACGGATCCGACTCTAGGGAATAAACTCCCATTTGAATAATGCTGTCGCAAACACGATTTGCATCTTCCCAATAGGCTTCCCCGGTATATACTTCAGCATTCAAATATAATTTGGCTAAAACGCTAAAAGCCATAGCGCGAGTAACGGAGGTTTTCGAGGTGGAAAATTTCATGTCGGGAATACTAGCTTCTACCTCTGCTACAATCGATTCAAAAATAAAAGCCTTCGGATCTTTCCCAGGATTTAATGGTGCATCGGAAAAAGTAGTCAGGTAAGGTACGTCTCCATAATTGTCGATAAGCAAGTAGTAATAATAGGCGCGCATTACTTTCAATTGTGCCAAAATATGAGCAATTTCCGGATCAACTTCTTCCCCTTCGGGAACTTCATATTTCTCCAATAACTCATTAATCTTACCAACGCCTTCGTAAAAACGACCCCACATGGAGGCTACTGCTTCGGTGGTAGGTGTCCAAGTGTGTAAATGAAGCTCTCTCCACTTACCGCCATCGTCCCAGTCGGTGTCGCGCGTCGGACAGGTCATCTCATCGGAAGGTACCTCTTGGCAAAACCACCATCCTCCCCAGTCTAAAAAGTCTTGCAAAGGCCTATAAATAGGTGCTGTTTCTAAGGCAATTTGTGCAGCATTCTCCGGGTATTGATCGCCCGGTATCTTATCGTAAAACTCTTCGGATAAATCAGTACAGGAAACGAAGATTAAGGATAAGGCTAAAAGTCTAATTATCTTTTTCATACAATGATAGGCTTAGGTGATTAAAAACTGGCGTTAATTCCAAAGGCAAAGGTTCGGGTACGTGGATAAACATTGAATTTATCAACCCCAAAATCTAATCCGGTAGCACTAATCTCCGGATCCAATCCGGTGTAATTAGTAAAGGTGAACAGATTGTTCGAAATGAAATAAATCCTCAATTTCGAGAAATACTGCGACTGGCGCATGTCGAAAGAATATCCAATCGAGAAATTATCGATGCGTAAGAATGAACCATCTTCCAAATAATAACTGCTAATAACCGGAGCAGCATCCAGCCCTGCTTCAATTTCAGTTAACACATCGACCATGGCATTGTAGGTAGGCAAAACATTCGGATTCGCGAAAATCATCCGGGTATTGTTCATAATCATGTTACCTACCACTGCGCGCATCGATAAATTGGCATCGAATTTCCCCCACGTGAAGTAATTCGACCAACCTAACTCAAAATCCGGTAAGGCACTGCCCACATAACGACGCTCTGCATCGGCTAAGTTACGAGTAACACCACCACTCTCGGTGTAGAATAAAAACTGACCGTCGTTCGAAAAAGCTGCAAACTCAGGCATGTAAAAGGAACCTAATTCAAATCCCTCTTGAATCAAAATAGTCCAGTTCTCTTGACCAACCAATCCACGACCTTGTAACCAACCGCGCTTCTGGTCAGCTTCAGTCCACGTAAACAATCCATCGCTACTGTTCAACGACTCAAGCTTCTGAACATTGCGGGAGAATGCTAAGTTCGAATTCCATTTGAACCGATCTGTATTAATCATATACCACTGTAAATTCAACTCAACCCCACGATTGCTAATCTCTCCGGCATTCCCCCAGGTAGTTGGCCAAATGTTTGGCGGAACCTGAACGGCAAAAGGAGCAAGCAAATCATACGTGCGCTTGTCATACAATTCCAACGAACCATTAATCCGATTATTCAGGAATCCGAAGTCAATACCAACGTTCAACTCGCTGTTTTCCTCCCATTTTAAATTCGGATTCGGATTATGATTTACATTAAATATAATAGCGTCTTCGCCGGTCTCCGGATTAATACCCGTGCTCGACGGAACAGCATACAGGGTTGAACGATAATTGCCAATCTCCTGATTACCCGACAAACCATAACTAACACGTAAGCGAAGGGTCTCAATCAAGGTATTGTCCTCTAAAAAGGCTTCTTTCTTCATGTTCCAGGCAACACTGGCCGATGGAAACCAACCCCATTTGTTATTGTCGCCAAAGCGACTCGAACCATCCCGACGCAAGGTTCCGGTTACATAATACTTCTCGTCGTAGTTGTAAACAGCCCGTCCAAAAAAGGAAATAAGCTTGCTCGATTCTTTATACGACCAGATATCTTGTGGGTTAACATTTAACAAGGTTCCCAAATTATTCGATGTAAGGAGGTTCGAATAAGGCGAACGTCCGGATGCTCCAAAGCCGTCGAAGGCATCTTCCTGATAGGAATACCCTCCAATCAGATTAATCTGATTCAACCCAAATGAACCATCGTAGCGAAGTAAAGTCTCTAAAATCTTTGATTCAAAATTGTGGTAAGTCCGTCGTCCATATCCCTCGTGAACGGTCGATAAAATCGTAGTTGGCTCGAAGTAAAAGGATTCGTCATCGTTTCGGGTATAGCCAAAATTAACTACCCCATGGAAGCCTTCAAAAAACTCAAAATCAGCCTTGAAATTACCTAGCAAGCGCTTGGCAATCCGCTCGTTCTGAACTTCCTCAGCCAACGAAACCGGATTGTTATACTGAAAATCGCGATTTATTTCGTAGTAGTCGCCATCCTCGGAATAAATAGGATCGGTCGGATTCCGCAAAAACGCTTGGTATAAAACATCCTGTGGCCCGTTGCCATCATAGCGAACATAATTGTTATTCTCAAAGGTACCTGATACATTCGCTCCAAGGGTCAATCGATTATTCAATGCTTTTTGCTCAATATTGATTCGGCCGATGGTTCGTTGCTTGTCGGAATTGATAATCACCCCTTGCCAATCGGAGTGAGTCAACGAAATACGATAATTCGTATTCTCATCGCCCCCGGAACTTGCTAAATTGTACGATTGAGACATTCCAGTGCGATAAATAGCATCCTGCCAATCGGTATTTGCACCGCCATCGATGAAATTATTGATGTCGTTGTCTGCAACATAGTCGCGCAACTGATCGGCAGTCATTAAATCCAACTGCTTGGCCACAAAATCAAAACTATTGTAAAGATTCAATTCCACGCGGTTGGCTTGTTTATAGGCTCCACGCTTGGTCTCAATGAGAATAACTCCATTCGCTCCACGAGCACCATAAATTGCGGTGGACGATGCATCTTTCAAAATGTTAAACGATGCAATATCCTCAGGAGCAATGGTCGTAGGGTCAACCCCCGGAACCCCATCTACCACATACAATGGGTCAGTGCTGCTAAAAAATCCAGACTGACCACGAATCTTAACAGCGAAGCCACCATTGGGGTCACCTCCGCTTTTGCTGATGCTTACCCCTGCCGTTTTTCCTTGTAGAGCCTGAATCGGATCGGTCAAAACTCCTCCGTTCAACTCTTCTGCCTTAACGTTTGCAACAGCTCCAGTTTTGTCCGATTTCTTCTGCGTACCATAACCAATAATGACCAACTCATCTAACTCGGTGCTGGCCATCTTCAAACTAACGTTTATAACAGTACTCGCAGCAATGGTGCGCTCAAGTTGCTCGTATCCAATAAAACTGAATACCAGTGTTTCTCCTTGCTTTGCCTCAATCGAGTAGTTCCCGTCTATATCGCTGATGGTGCCGCGAGTGGTCCCCTGAACCACTATATTTACGCCGGGTAATGCTTCATTCAACGAAGCATCGGTAACAGTTCCTTTAATGATCTCCTGACCATTAACAACGCCTGCCGACAGAGTCAAAATGGCAAGCAAAAGGAACCAGGTTGTTTTGTAAATTTTACTCATAAACGGATCTTATTAGGTTTAGTAATTAGCTCGAAAATAATGGTACAGACAACAACGAACGACTGTACGTTTAGGAGGAATGCTTCCGAATTCTGTTGAGTTTATCATGTTTACTATTGAATATAAAATCGATGTCCAAAGTCTTTTGTAACTATGAATGCCCGATTAATTCAGTCAAATTTAATAAAAAACTAACATCGCTCGATTCATCTAAGCTTTAATAATCTAATTTAGAGTGCTATATGAGTGCATTTCAATTCGATTTTCCTTATTGCAATCGTTTGCGGAGGAAGTAAAAAAAATCGTACTTTATAGCATTATTTCAAACAATACTGTCGTATTTTTCGTTTGCTGTTAACCAATTCATTCAACAACCGTATGAGAGGAACTCAAATCACCATTAAAGATATTGCACGGGAGCTGGGGGTATCTCCTTCTACCGTTTCCAGAGCACTAAAAGATCATCCGGATATTAGCCTTGCAACCCGGCTAAAAGTGAAGCAACTTGCCGAAGAATACGGTTATAAACCCAATGCCATTGCCCTCAGTTTACTCCAATCAAAAACAAACATTATTGGAGTTATCATCCCGGAAATAGTGCACTTCTTCTTCTCGAGCGTCATCAGTGGAATCGAAGAAGTGGCGCATAAAAACGGATACCAGGTCATGATTTGCCAAAGCAACGAATCGGTCGAAAGGGAAAAGGAAAATGTTCAAACCATGATTAAGGGGCGCGTCGATGGTGTCCTCATCAGTATCTCTAAACAAACTCAAAGCTCCGAACACCTTCAACTGCTCGATAAAGCAGGAATACCCATGGTATTTTTCGATCGCTCTCCAAACGACATTAACTCTCATCAAGTAATTATCGACGACGAAGAAGGGGCTTTCTCGGTGGTTAATCACCTGATTCAACAGGGATACAAGCGGATCATGCATCTTGCCGGACCCGATAACCTGGTTATTAGCCAGCGACGACTCGCAGGATACAAAAGAGCACTTAAACAGAACGGTTTAAATTACAATCCTGAGCTAATCCAAGTGTGCGACCAGTACGATGATGCAATCAGAATGGTTCCAAAACTGCTTCAAAGGCCAACCCGACCAGACGCGATCTTCGCTGTGAATGACCTTACCGCTGTGGGAGCAATTAAAGTTATACGGGAAATGGGATTGAAAATTCCTCAGGATATTGGAGTGGCTGGCTTCACTAACGAGAAAATTTCATCCATCTTAACTCCTTCTCTTACCAGCGTAGAGCAACATGGATTCTCAATGGGCGAAGAAGCTGCCAAATTATTGATGAAACGATTCGAAACAAACATTGAAGATTACGTGCCCGAAACGAAAATTATACCCTCAACCTTAATTATTCGGGAGAGTACAAAAAAATAATCCCGGAAAATCATTCCCGGGATTATTAACTTTATGCTTCTGCTTTCGGTGTCCCAAAATTCAACATTCCGGGATTAAAAGGATTATTACTATCCTTTATCGGACCGAAGCTCTGCTCGAACTTTTTAATATTGTCCTGCATCGCCGAAAGTAAACGTTTGGCATGTTCAGGCGTTAATATAATGCGAGATTTTACCTTCGCTTTTGGCGTTCCGGGCATCACCCGGACAAAATCAACAATAAATTCTGAACTGCTGTGAGTAATTACGGCAAGATTGGAATAAATCCCCTCCGCGGTTTGCTCATCTAATTCAATATTTATCTGATTCTGTTTGCTATTTTGTTCCATAATAATTGACTTTAATTGGTTTGTTCGGAATCTCCTTCCTCAACAACAAGTTCGCGGTTGCGCGCTGCCATTAAGGTTTCATATTCCTCCTTCGAGCCTACGATTAACTTACCGTAACGGCGTACTCCCGTTCCTGCAGGAATCAAGTGCCCGCAAATAACATTCTCTTTCAAGCCTTCTAAGTTATCAATCTTACCACTAATTGCAGCTTCGTTCAATACTTTCGTAGTCTCCTGGAAGGAGGCTGCCGACATGAAGCTCTTCGTTTGTAAGGCAGCACGGGTAATACCTTGCAGAATCTGATCCGACGTGGCCGGAACTGCTTCTCGTGCCTCAATCAACTTAAGGTCTTTTCTCCTTAATAAGGAATTCTCGTCGCGCAACTTACGAGCAGTGATAATCATACCCGCTCTCGCAAATCCAGAATCACCTGGTTCTATCACTACTTTCTTTCCGTACATCTCATCGTTCTCTTCCATGAACTCCCACTTGTCAACAATTTGTTTTTCAAGGAAGCGAGTGTCTCCCGGATCAATAATCTCAACCTTACGCATCATCTGACGCACAATTACTTCGAAATGCTTATCGTTGATTTTAACCCCTTGTAAACGATATACTTCTTGTACTTCATTTACAATGTACTCCTGAACTTTAGTCGGACCTTTAATAGCCAGAATATCGCTCGGCGTAGTTGCTCCATCCGATAAAGGTGTACCTGCCTTGATGTAATCGCTCTGTTGAACGAGTATTTGTTTCGATAAAGGAACCAAATACTTCTTCACTTCTCCTGTCTTCGACGAAACAATGATCTCACGATTACCTCGCTTAATCTTACCAAAAGAGATTTCTCCATCAATCTCGGCAACTACAGCTGGGTTCGATGGATTTCGAGCTTCGAATAACTCGGTTACTCGTGGCAAACCTCCCGTGATATCGCCCGATTTACCAACTGCTCGCGGAATCTTGGCAATGACCTTACCGGTTACAACCATATCGTTCTCTGCAACACTTAAGTGTGCACCAACAGGTAAGTTATACACCCGAAGTACTTCACCTTCTTCCGAAACAATCGCTAACTCTGGGTTTTTCGTTTTGTCACGCGTTTCAATGATTACTTTCTCTGGTAAACCAATTTGTTCATCGGATTCCTCTTTGTAAGTAATGCCTTCAATCATATTCGTGAAAACAACTCTACCGGCTGCCTCCGAAATAATTACAGCATTGTAAGGATCCCATTCGCAAATACGATCTCCCTTCTGAACTTCGGTGCCATTCTTAATGAAGAGTTTCGCTCCATAAGGAATAGGTGAAGTGGTAAGGGTAATATTCGTGTTCTGATCAATAATCTTTAATTCAGCTAAACGACCAACAACAATCTGAATAGATTCACCCAATTCATTAACACTATCTACCGTGCGCAGCTCGTCTATGTCTAGAACACCTGCATATTTTGCATCAATGTAAGACTCTGTAGTGATGTTCGAAGCGGTACCCCCAACGTGGAAGGTACGAAGCGTTAACTGGGTTCCGGGTTCTCCAATCGATTGCGCTGCAATTACTCCAACTGCCTCTCCAATCTGAACCATACGACCTGTCGCTAAATTTCGACCATAACACTTAGCACAAACACCCTTGCGCGATTCGCAAGTTAATACCGATCGAATTTCTACCTGCTCAATCGGAGATTCTTCAATTAGCTTAGCAGTCTCTTCCGTAATCTCCTCACCAGATCGTATTATAATAGCTCCAGTTCGTGGATCGTAAACGTCATGAACTGTCGTACGACCTAAAATGCGATCGTATAAAGTTTCAACTACTTCGTCCTGATTGCGTAAATCGGTGGCAACCAGTCCTCGCAAAGTGCCGCAATCTTCCTCACTGATAATGACATCTTGAGAAACGTCAACCAAACGTCGAGTAAGATACCCGGCATCTGCTGTCTTTAATGCGGTATCCGCCAGACCTTTACGTGCACCGTGAGTCGAAATAAAGTACTCCAATACCGACAAACCTTCTTTAAAGTTCGATAAAATCGGATTTTCAATAATCTCCGATCCGGTAGCACCCGATTTCTGAGGCTTGGCCATCAATCCACGCATACCGGAAAGCTGACGAATCTGCTCCTTCGATCCACGAGCTCCCGAATCCAACATCATATAAACGGGATTGAATCCCTGATCGTCGTTCGAAAGCTGATGCATCACCGTTTGGGTTAACTTGGCATTCGTATGTGTCCAAATATCGATGATCTGGTTATATCGCTCATTGTTGGTTATGAAACCCATGTTGAAGTTATTCAAAACTTCCATCACCTGTGCATAACCTTCATCAACCATCTTTTGCTTCTCGTCTGGAATAATCACGTTGTCCAGGTTAAAGGATAAACCACCGCGGAAGGCAGTATTAAACCCTAACTGTTTAATATCATCGAGAAATTTAGCGGTCGAGGCTGTTCCGGTTCTTTTCAATACGCGACTAATGATGTCGCGAAGCGATTTTTTGGTAAGCAGTTCATTAATGTATCCTACTTCTTTAGGTACAAATTCATTGAACATTACCCGACCTACCGTAGTCTCAATCAATACTTTTTTGACTTCACCCTTTACTAAATCGTCAGTTTTGACTTTAATAATGGAATGTAAATCGACACGCTTTTCATTGTAGGCAATAATCGCTTCTTCAGGTGAATAGAAAATTAAACCTTCACCACGCATTGGATGATCGGGAGTGCTCTTTCTTGCTTTCGTAATGTAGTAAAGGCCAAGTACCATGTCTTGCGAAGGAACCGTAATAGGTGCTCCGTTCGCAGGATTTAAAATGTTGTGAGAGGCTAACATTAACAACTGAGCCTCTAGTACAGCCGCATTACTCAATGGGAGATGCACTGCCATCTGGTCACCATCGAAGTCGGCGTTGAACGCTGTACAAACTAATGGATGCAATTGAATGGCTTTTCCTTCAATTAATTTTGGCTGAAAGGCTTGAATACCTAATCGGTGAAGAGTAGGGGCCCGGTTTAATAAAACCGGATGACCTTTCAATACATTCTCCAACACATCCCATACAACCGGATCCTTACGATCAACAATCTTTTTCGCCGATTTAACAGTCTTGACAATGCCGCGCTCAATTAACTTGCGAATAATGAATGGCTTATAGAGTTCTGCAGCCATATTCTTGGGCATCCCCATCTCGTGCATTTTCAAGTCGGGGCCTACCACAATTACCGAACGAGCAGAATAGTCAACACGCTTACCTAAAAGGTTCTGACGGAATCGTCCTTGCTTTCCTTTCAAGCTGTCGCTCAGAGATTTTAACGGACGATTGGCTTCTGTCTTAACCGCATTGGCTTTACGCGAATTGTCGAATAAGGAGTCAACCGCCTCTTGTAACATCCGCTTTTCGTTGCGGAGAATTACTTCCGGCGCCTTGATCTCGATTAAACGCTTCAAGCGATTATTTCGAATAATTACCCGACGATACAAGTCGTTCAAGTCGGAGGTAGCAAAACGACCACCATCCAATGGAACTAAGGGACGTAATTCCGGCGGAATTACCGGCACAACCTTTACAATCATCCATTCCGGACGATTCCTGTCGGCCGATGCACGGAAGGATTCAACAACCTGAAGGCGCTTTAATGCCTCATTCTTTCTTTGTTGCGAGGTCTCAGTATTCGCTTTATGTCGAAGCGTAAACGATAAATCGTCTAAATCCAAACGGCGGAGTAATTCGTATAGTGCTTCTGCACCCATCCCGGCAACAAACTTGTCTGGATGATCATCATCCAGATAGGCGTTCTCTTTTGGTAATGTTTCTAAAATATCGAGGTATTCCTCTTCAGTAAGAAAATCTAAATAGGCAATCCCATCGTTTGCTTTAATCCCCGGATTGATAACTACATACCTTTCGTAGTAGATAATCGTGTCCAGTTTCTTTGTAGGAAGCCCCAGCAAATAGCCAATCTTATTTGGTAAGGATTTAAAATACCAAATATGAGCTACCGGAACAACCAAGCTGATGTGCCCCATGCGTTCGCGACGTACTTTCTTTTCAGTAACCTCTACACCGCATCGGTCACAAACAATCCCTTTATATCGAATACGCTTGTATTTACCGCAATGACACTCATAATCTTTCACTGGGCCAAAGATGCGTTCGCAAAATAGGCCATCACGCTCGGGTTTATAAGTACGGTAATTTATCGTTTCTGGCTTTAAAACCTCACCACTCGACTTTTCTAAAATCTCTTCGGGTGAAGCAAGACCAATAGAGATGGTGGTAAAATTTGTTTTTACTTTGATATCTCTTCTGAATGCCATAATCTTTTTTTTTAATCTTTAATTGAAAATAAGTAACAGGAAACGACTAGTCTAGGTTAACACTCAACCCTAATCCACGCAATTCATGAAGTAAAACATTCAAGGACTCCGGTATACCTGGTTGAGGCATTGGATCTCCCTTCACAATCGCTTCGTAGGTTTTAGCCCTACCTGTTACATCATCCGATTTAACGGTCAAGATTTCTTGAAGGATGTTTGCGGCTCCGAAAGCTTCCAAAGCCCATACTTCCATCTCTCCAAATCGCTGGCCTCCAAACTGTGCCTTACCTCCAAGTGGCTGCTGGGTAATTAAGCTGTAGGGTCCAATCGAACGGGCATGCATCTTATCATCCACCATGTGACCTAACTTAATCATGTAGATAACTCCAACTGTCGCTGGCTGATCAAAACGTTCTCCTGTTCCTCCATCGTAGAGGTAGGATTTCCCATAGCGCGGAATACCTGCTTTGTCGGTGTAATCTGAAATCTCGTCGAGCGAAGCTCCATCGAAAATCGGCGTGGCAAACGTCATCCCTAATTCCATTCCAGCCCATCCAAGAACGGTCTCATAAATCTGACCCAAGTTCATACGTGATGGCACTCCCAATGGGTTTAACACAATGTCAACTGGACTTCCATCAGCCAAGAATGGCATGTCCTCAGCACGAACAATTTTGGCAACGATACCTTTGTTACCATGACGTCCCGCCATCTTATCTCCAACTTTTACCTTGCGCTTCTTAGCAATGTAAACTTTGGCCAACTTGATAATACCAGCTGGAAGTTCATCACCAATCGTTAGATTGTACTTCTCGCGCTTATTGTCTGCCTCGTATTCCTTATACTTGATAATGTAATTCTGAATCAAACGGCTGATTAAATCATTCCGATGTTTATCAGTCGTCCATTTCGTCGAATCAATGTTGTGGAAATCTAATTCAGTTAAAAGCTTCTGAGTAAATTTCGTTCCTTTCGGAATCACATCCTCGTTGAAATAATTTCGAACTCCTTGCGAAGTTTTTCCATTAACTAAAACGAATAGCTTTTCGATTAAACGACTTTGTAAAACACTTACCCGCTGCTGGAAAATTTCATCGAATTTATCCATCTGGGGTTTATCTCCATTCTTATTCTTCTTGTCTTTTACAGCTCTTGAGAATAATTTTTTATCAATCACAACTCCTTCCAACGATGGAGAGGCTTTTAACGAAGCATCTTTTACATCTCCTGCTTTATCGCCAAAAATGGCTCGTAAGAGTTTTTCTTCGGGCGATGGATCCGATTCTCCTTTGGGAGTAATCTTTCCTATTAAAATATCACCCGGTTGTACAACAGCACCAATGCGAATCAGTCCATTCTCGTCCAAATTCCGAGTGGCTTCCTCACTAACATTAGGAATATCTGAGGTCAATTCTTCTAAACCACGCTTGGTGTCACGTACTTCCAATGAGTACTCATCGATATGAATCGAAGTAAAAACATCATCTTTTACAAGACGCTCCGAAATAACAATTGCATCCTCGAAATTGTATCCCTGCCAAGGCATGAAGGCAACTTTCAGGTTTCGACCTAAAGCTAGTTCTCCCCCTTTCGTTGCAAATCCTTCTGTAAGAACATCTCCTTTCTTTACCTTCTGTCCTTTAGTGACAATCGGTTTCAGATTGATGCAGGTATTTTGATTTGTTTTCTGATATTTTGATAAGTAATACCGAACATTATCGTCTTCAAAACTGATGAAGCGCTCATCGTCTTCTTTCTCGTATTTAACAATGATCTCGTTCGAATCAACATATTCAACCACTCCATCGGACTCTGCAATAATTAGATTCCGACTATCGCGCGCTACAATGTCCTCAATGCCTGTTCCAACAATAGGTGCCTCTGGCACTAAAAGTGGCACAGCCTGGCGCATCATGTTTGATCCCATCAGAGCTCGGTTAGCATCGTCATGCTCCAAGAAAGGAATTAACGAGGCTGCAATGGAGGCAATCTGATTAGGAGCAACATCCATCATGTGCACTTCGTCCGGAGTAGCTAAAGGATACTCTGCTTCAAAACGAGCCTTTACATGCTGATTTACAAAATTACCGTGCTCATCAAACTTGGCGTTAGCTTGCGCAATGATCCGGTCTTCCTCTTCTTCGGCACTTAAGTAAACTACCGTCTCGTTATTAAGATTGATAACTCCATCTTGTACCTGACGGTAGGGAGTCTCAATAAAACCAAGGTTATTGATCGTTGCATAGACGCAAAGGGAGGAAATCAAACCGATGTTTGGTCCTTCAGGGGTTTCAATCGGACACAAACGGCCGTAATGGGTATAGTGAACGTCACGTACCTCGAATCCTGCTCGCTCTCTTGAAAGACCTCCAGGTCCTAAGGCCGACATTCTTCGCTTGTGAGTCATTTCAGCAAGAGGATTCGTTTGATCCATGAACTGAGACAACTGATTGGTTCCAAAGAAAGAATTAATTACCGAAGATAAAGTCTTGGAATTAATCAGATCAACTGGAGTAAATACTTCATTATCACGAACATTCATCCGCTCACGGATCGTTCGAGCCATACGGGCTAAACCAACTCCAAATTGATTGGCTAGCTGCTCACCTACCGTTCGAACACGTCGGTTACTTAAGTGATCAATATCATCTACATCCGTTTTGGAGTTGATTAGCTCGATAAGATGCTTGATAATCTGAATGATATCTTCCTTCGTTAAGACTTTAACATCGTAAGCTGTATTTAACCCTAACTTTTTGTTCAGACGAAAACGTCCTACTTCTCCCAAATCATAACGCTTGTCGGAGAAGAAGAGCTTGTCAATAACATCGCGGGCAGTTGCATCATCGGGTGGTTCCGAACTACGTAACTGTCGATAGATGTATAAAACAGCTTCTTTTTCAGAATTACAGGGGTCTTTCTGAAGGGTGTTGTATATAATGGCAAAATCAGATTGATTCAAGTTCTCCTTATGCAAAAGAATCGTTTTGGATCCAGAATCAACAATAGCCTCAATGTGATCGTTTTCAATGATGGTCTCGCGGTCAATAATTACCTCGTTCCGTTCAATCGAGACAACCTCGCCTGTATCCTCATCAACAAAATCTTCTACCCAAGATTTTAAAACACGAGCAGCTAATTTGCGACCAACAACCTTCTTAATTCCCGTTTTGGATACTTTGATTTCATCGGCCAGATCGAATATTTCCAAAATGTCTTTGTCGCTTTCGAAACCGATAGCTCGGAGAAGCGTCGTGACCGGTAATTTTTTCTTTCGATCGATGTAGGCATACATCACCGAATTGATATCGGTTGCAAATTCGATCCATGAACCCTTGAAGGGAATAATTCGGGCAGAGTAAAGCTTAGTGCCATTCGCATGAATGCTTTGTCCGAAAAACACACCGGGTGAACGGTGTAACTGGGAAACAACAACCCGTTCGGCTCCATTCACAACGAAGGATCCTTTTGGAGTCATATAGGGGATTGTCCCCAAGTAAACATCCTGAATAACGGTGTCAAAGTCTTCATGTTCCGGATCGGTACAATATAATTTAAGCTTTGCCTTGAGAGGAACCGAATAGGTTAATCCTCGTTCAATGCATTCTTCAATGCTGTAACGGGGAGGATCTACAGAGTAGTCTAAAAATTCAAGGACAAAATTGTTCCGGGTATCGGTAATGGGGAAATTTTCTGCGAAAGCAGCGTATAACCCTTCGCTCTTTCGTTGTTCGGGTGTCGTGTCTAACTGAAAAAAATCAGTGAAGGATTTCAGTTGAACATCAAGAAAATCAGGATAGGGAAGTCGGTTCGTGTTGGATGAGAAGCTAATTCTTTCGGATGACATCGGAAGCTGTATTAGGTTAAACTATGTATAAACAACAAAAAGGCTTAGTCCTGATTTGAACAGAACTAAACCTAAAAGTACTTTGGAAAAGTAGGAGTTGCTTTATTTAAGTTCAACTTGTGCTCCTGCTTCTTCTAATTTAGCTTTTAAATCTTCAGCTTCCGCTTTCGATACGCCTTCTTTTACTGGACCGGGTGTGCTGTCAACAACAGCTTTAGCTTCTTTCAAGCCTAGACCGGTTAATTCTTTTACTAACTTAACAATTTGAAGTTTTTGAGCACCTGCATCTTTCAGGATTACATCGAATTCAGTTTGTTCCTCAACAGCTGCCTCAGCAGCAGCAGGACCTGCAACAGCTACAGCAGCAGCAGCGGGTTCAATACCGTATTCAGTTTTTAAAATTTCAGCTAACTCATTTACTTCCTTTACTGTAAGATTAACTAATTGTTCTGCAAAAGCTTTTAAATCTGCCATTTTATTTACTTTTTAAATTGATTTTTGTTACTTATTCTCTTTCTCCTAATGTCTTGAGCAATCCGTGAATGGTGTTACCTCCCGATTGTAAAGCGGAAATAACATTCTTCGCAGGCGATTGTAATAATCCAATAATGTCACCAACCAACTCATCTTTCGACTTGAGTGTAGCCAGCTTTTCGAGATTATTGTCGCCAATAAAAATGGATTCTTCTACATAGGCACCTTTAATTAAAGGCTTTTCTTTTGTCTTGCGGATTTCTTTAATCAGGCGAGCAGGAACATTCCCTGTATGGGTAAACATCACTGCACTTGTGCCCTTCAACACTTCAAAAATACCGTTGTATTGCTCTCCCAATTGGGTTAATGCTTTTTCAAACAAGGTGTTTTTCACCATCATCAATTTGATGTCGTTGTCAAAACACTTTCTTCGCAATTCACTGGTCTCTGCTGCGTCTAGAGCGGTAATGTCGGTTACATAGAAGTGATTATACTCCTGTAACAACGTTACTACCTTTTCAATAACCGCTTTTTTGTCTTCTTTTTTCATAATGTCTCGAAGAAACGCTGGGTTAAAAAATTAATCAACTGATTTCGTATCAATCATGATTCCCGGGCTCATAGTACTGCTCAAGAAAATACTTCTTACATAAGTTCCTTTCGCAGCCGCGGGCTTCAATTTTTGTACGGTCGAAATTAATTCTTTGGCATTATCAACGATTTGCTCTTGGGAGAACGAAACCTTGCCAATGGAAGCATGAATTATTCCGTATTTATCTACTTTAAAGTCTATCTTACCGGATTTTACATCCTTGACAGCCTTTCCAATTTCCATAGTAACAGTGCCTGCCTTTGGATTTGGCATTAAGCCTCGTGGACCTAAAATACGTCCAACAGGCCCTACTTTACCCATAACCGATGGCATCGTGATAATGACATCTACATCCGTCCAACCTTCTTTAATCTTCTGAATGTAATCATCTAAACCCACGTAATCGGCTCCGGCCTCTTTAGCTTCATCTTCCTTATCAGGAGTACAAAGAACTAGCACTCGCTTTTCTTTACCGGTTCCATGAGGTAAAGTGGTTATACCACGTACCATCTGATTCGCTTTTCGAGGATCAACACCCAAACGAATGTCAATATCTACCGAAGCATCAAATTTGGTGGTACTAATATCTCTTAAAAGACCTGCTCCTTCTAATAAACTGTAGGCTTTATCTTCTTCAAGTTTCGATAAAGCAATCTTGCGATTTTTGGTCAGTTTAGCCATTTTCTCTCTAAATTTATGATTTATTGATAGGGATTCTCACCGGTAATGGTTACACCCATACTTCGGGCTGTTCCGGCGACCATCGACATGGCCGACTGCAAGGTGAATGCATTCAAGTCAGGCATCTTGTCTTCTGCAATCGCTTTAACTTGGTCCCAATTTAACTTGGCAACCTTCTTACGATTTGACTCAGCTGAACCAGACTTCAATTTAGCGGCCTCCATTATCTGAACAGCAACTGGTGGTTTCTTAACGATAAAGTCGAAGGACTTATCGGAATAAACCGAAATAATTACCGGCAATAACTTGCCAGCCGATTCCTGTGTCCGGGAGTTAAATTGCTTGCAAAACTCCATGATATTGACACCTTTAGAACCCAATGCCGGACCAACTGGTGGAGAGGGATTCGCAGCACCACCTTTAATTTGTAACTTAATTAAGGCTTCAACAACTTTTGCCATAGTCTTTCGAAATATTGAATGTGGTTATCAGTAAATGTATCCGGCTATTCCTTTTCAACTTGCATGAAGCTAAGTTCTAAAGGCGTTTTCCTGCCAAATATCTTTACCATTACTTTTAATTTTTTCTTCTCTTCATTAACTTCTTCGATAATCCCGGAGAAACTGTTAAACGGACCGTCGATTACCTTAACTGCCTCACCTACGTAATAGGGTACCGTGATTTCTTCATCACTCGCTGCCAATTCATCGACCTTGCCCAAAATGCGATTCACTTCAGATATACGCATCGGCGTCGGTTCACCACCTTTCTCCGTACCCAAAAAACCAATCACATTGGGTATGTTTTTAATAATGTGTGGTAATTCTCCTACTAAGGCAGCCTCTATCAGAACGTATCCAGGGAAAAAGTTCCTTTCCTTACTGATTTTCTTTCCTTTACGAATCTGATATACTTTTTCGGTCGGGATCAATACCTGAGATAAATAGCTCTCCAATTGCATGTGAGCGATTTCACTCTCAATGTATTCCTTTACTTTTTTCTCTTTTCCCCCGGTGGTGCGAACCACATACCATTTTTTCGTAATTTCTCCCATTGAACTATGACTCTTTTAATAGAATATCGAATAAATTTGCTCCATCAAATTCTTAAAGCCATAATCCATTATCGCTACAATAAGGGAAATTATCAGCGTCGCAATCATTACAACTACAGCACTATTTTGAAGTTCTGGCCATGTGGGCCAAGTTACTTTATGAACAAGCTCTTTGTAAGCTTCCTTGATGCTGGTAATTAATTTCATCTTATTCAGTTAAATGTGGCACGGGAGGAGCGACTCGAACGCCCGACACCTGGTTTTGGAGACCAGTGCTCTACCAACTGAG
>JAGYLP010000025.1 GCA_018401015.1 Bacteroidales bacterium | reverse complement strand
TATCCTTTTGCTGATGAGTATGTTTTTGCTACCGAGACTTTTAAAGTATCGGGTTTGGGAGCTACTGATGTAAGCATCGCTGCTATCGACGATATCTACGCTGTTACGTATGCTCCGGTTGTAGTCGATTTTACCGTTACGTATCCCGATTTTTCGCAACAAAGCATTGCTTCCGGTTCTTTAGTAGATGCGCGCATTAGCAGCACCTCTGCCTTCCCCGCCGGAACCCGCATTTTCGATATTCTTTATAACGGAACTTCGGTCTTAACTACTCCTTACTCTCTTGGTGGCGAAACTTCTGTATTACTCTCCACCGTTCTTGGCAGCAATGCTACTCTTTTGGCTGGCCATAGTAATTTAACCGACGAATGGACTGTTTATGTCGATGGTGTTAGTTCTCCGGTTACAGTGCCTGTTACCATTGAGTCGGTAACTTATTTCGATGCACAAAACGGTAGTATTTGCGTTCTCGACGAACAAAGTTTTGATGTCGTTTTCCAGGTTATCCAGATGTCTTCTTTCACCGATCAAACGGTTTGTGCCAACGAATCGGTCGAATTAAGCTGGACAGCTAGTTATCCCGATATCAACCTAAATGAAGACCTCATTCTGAGTGATTCGAAAATGACTTTCTACAGCGATGCAGGTATGATGAACCCGATTGCTCTTCCGGCAGGAACTTCCATCAGCCTGACAACTCCAGCTCAATTCACACGGACAAGTACTTTAGCAGCTCCAACCAGTGTTATTTATGGATCTGCCGTTGTTGCTCAACAAAACGACCCAAGTACCAATGAGAATGGTTACATTCTTCCTTTGGCCCGCGAGGCTGAAGTAAACAACTGGTCGGCTAGCATTAGTAACTTAACCGCCGGCGAAGTTTGGGTGAAATTCGAAAGCATTGCTTTACTCGACGATGCAACTTCCGGTTATCCTTATTTGGATGAATATACTTTCGAAGTAGAAACCTTGAAAGTGACCGTGAATCCAAATCCTGCCTTACTCTTCAGTTTCAACGAAGAAGTTGTTTACGAAGACGATGTGGTTGACTTATGTTTAGGCGAATCGCTTAGCGTAAAATTAGCTTCTATCGTATCGGGACAGGCTCCATTTACAATTGTGTACGATGTTATTAAAGACGAAACCATTGAATTCATCATCGATGGAACCAAGTACGGTGCCGATGTAACCGGTGGTCTTGTGAACACGCAATTATTTAATGGTATCCTTGAAGTAGGAACCTACGAAATTCAAGTAACTTCGATTACCGATGCCAATGGTTGCGAAGCTACTCAGGAAGTTCTCGATATGATGCATTCAACCGTGGTTATCCACGATGTGCCGGAAGTATCCTTAAGCTACAACGGAACCTTCAATGCTACCGATAGTGAATACGAAATTTGCAACGACGAGAATGTTCAAGTTAGCTTATCGACCATCACCGAAGGAACTGCTCCTTTCACCGTCGATTATTCTTATACCGATGGTCAGAATACCACTACCGGACAAGCGACTGTTTCCCTGAATGGACTCGTTTTCGACGAACTCTTACCCGTCGGTAGCTACACTTTCTCTTATACGGCTGTGGTCGATGCTTATGGTTGTGAAGTAGGAACTTTACCTGCTGCTACCAACATTGAAGTGAAAGAAGATCCGTTTATCGTCTTTGCTTTCAACGATGTAACAGCTACGCCTGCTTTCGCTGCTGAATATTGCTACAACGAAACAGTTACCGTTACTCTCGACGACGTATGGACCGGAACGGCTCCCTTTACCATCGATTATACCATTAGTTCGAATGCAACTACTTACGAAACCGATGAGGTTACCGTGAACGCTATCGACGATGTAATCTGGTCGAATACCCTGCCAGCCGGAACGTACACCGTGGCCGTTAATTCAGTGGTCGATGCTAACGGTTGCGAAGCAAATGCTACCAGCTTATCGTACTACACTGCTACCATCACCATTCATCCGGATCCATTCGTAGTTGTTTCGTTCAATGGAGAAACCGCAACTCCTGGTTTCACCGAATCGTATTGCTACGATACGCCTATCGAAGTGACTGTAAGCGAAGTATGGACAGGTGCCTCTCCTTTTTCAGCTACTTACCAAATCGATCAGGAAACTCCTGTAACGGTCAATAACCTCAGTCTGAACAGCACGGTTTTCAGTGGTTTGTATCCTGCCGGCGTTCACAATGTTAGCCTTACCAGCTTAGTGGATGCTAATGGTTGCGAAGCTAGCGCTACAAACCTAGCAGCTTACAATGCTGAAATCACGATTTTTGAAGAACCACTCGTCGAATTCTCTTTCAACGAAGTGCCGGTTGGTGCTAACTTTGAGTTAGAATTCTGCTATGACCAAGCAGTCACTGTTGCAGTGAGCGAGATTTGGGGTGGTGTAGCTCCTTTCGAAATTGTTTACGAAGTGAATAACGTTCAAACGACGGTTGCTGCCGCCGACTTAAGTGATATTTTATTCAGTGAAATTTTAGACGACGGTACTTACGAAGTTTCCATTGTATCGATTACCGATGCGAATGGATGTGTTACTTCTGCTGCCAACTTGGCCAACTATAACGGTACCGTTGTAATTAACGAAGAGCCTTTCATGTCCTTAGGATTCAACGGAATTGAAGTTGGAAACGGTTATAGCCGTCAGTATTGCGAAGGCGATGTAGTAAATGTTTATGTATATGAATTATGGAGTGGCGATGCTCCTTTCACTGTTACGTATAGCTTAAATGGTGTTTCGACAACGGTTGAAAATGTTGATATAGGATTCGATTTCATCGACGAAGCCTTAGCTCCAAATACCTATGTAATGGCTATCACTTCGATTGAAGATGCCAATGGTTGCTTCACCAGCAATGATTATGTGTTAGCTAATTTCAATTCTACTTTCACCGTTAATCCACAACCGGCTCTCCTTTTCTCGTTCAACGACGAAGTTGCTTCTCAAGGAACTGCTTTTGATTTCTGCTACGACGAATCCATCGAAGTAGCTCTTTCCAGCGCTGTTTTAGGTACCGCTCCTTTCGATATAACCTATCAAGTTGGTGCTGAAACCGCTGTTGAATTAGAAGATGTATTGGTTGGCGACGTATTGTATGATGCAATCCGACCAGTAGGAACCTACCAGATTAGCATGTTGAGCATTACCGATGCAAAAGGTTGCGAGGTTTCTACCAACGATATTGGTTTATACCAAGCAAGCGTAACGGTTAATCCTGAGCCCATTGTAGGCTTGAGCTTTAACGGTGTACTTGCCGAAACCAATTCGGAATTTGTGTATTGTTCGAACGATGAATTGGCCGTTACCTTAAGCCATAATTGGTCTGGTACTGCTCCATTTACTCTTGATGTGAACGTTGAATACAGCAACCAAACTGACTATGATCAGTCGGTAGTAGGAGTAGGTGAAAATCTTTACATTTGGCCTAGTGGTATTCCCGCTGGAACTTACGAGATTTATCTATCGGGTATTACCGATGCGAAAGGTTGCCAGGCCTCGGCCACTACCTTAGCCGACTACGTGGCAGAAGTGCTTGTAAACGAAATTCCTAATCCGGATTTCTTGACTCACCCGGTTTGTAATGGTGGCGAAATCAGCTTCACAGCCGTCGATCAAATCCTCGGCGAAAGCACCTTACCTACAGGCTATTGCACCAGCAATTCGACCTTTGGATCGTATCAATTCATCTCTAACGTACAAGTTGGACAAGCTAGTCAAGCTTCCGATTTTAGTACCTATACCGACAATACTACCAACGTATTGACCGATTTCTACCTCGGAAGCAGCTACGATGTTGCCGTTTCGATTAGCAATCCATTCAACCACTTGCATTTTGCAGGCGCTTATATCGATTGGAACCGCGATGGCGATTTCGACGATGTGGATGAATACCTTGCCTTAGGTTCAGCGACCGGCGATGCATTGCTCACTGGTACCATTACTGTTCCTGCTACTGCTGATCTTGGATATACCATGATGCGTTTGGTAAGTCGTAAGAACTCGGCTACCAGCCCTTGTGGCAATTATCCGGTGGGTGAAACCGAAGATTATCTTATCGAAGTAAAAGATTCTCGCACGCTCGATGCTGCTTACGCATGGAGCGGTCCGAATGCTGTTGCAGGTAGCAACATGATTTTATCCGTCGATCCGGTAACCATGGACGAAGAAGGAGTTTACACCCTGGAGCTTACCAATGCCGAAGGTTGTGTTACCAGCGTATCGAAAACCATCGAGGTGAATAATCCGGTAGTCGATTTTGGTGCTGCTGAATTCATTATTGAAGCTCCATTTACCGAAATCCTGAATCCTGGAACCTTCGACTCTTACAACTGGTCTACTCAAGAAACGACCTCTACCATTGCCATTAGTGAGTATGGAACTTACTCGGTAACTGTTAGTCAAAATACCTGTTTAGCTAATGGTGAAGTAATCATTAGCCAGAAACAAGACATCGAACTTCCATTCGGTTGGAGCTACTTCTCTACCTACATGAATACTACCGCCGGTATGGATGTCCTCATGGCCGATATCGACAACAGTGTGATCATGGTGAAAGATGGTGCTGGAGAGGTGTATATGCCTGATGTTGTTAACGAACTAACTTCGACCGTAATTGGCGAAGGGTACATGGTTAAAATGAGTGCGGCTGCTACCTTAACCATTACCGGACAGTCGGTCGATCCTACCTTGAATCCAATTGCATTAACATCGGGATCCAATCTGATTGCATACTTGCGCACCACTCCAATGTCGGTCGAAACAGCTTTCGAAGACATTATCGGTTCCATTTTACTCGTAAAAACCTTCGATGGTGATGTTTACTCCGAAGTATTTGACATTAACGAAATCGGTAATATGTATCCCGACCGTGGTTACCACGTGTATGCTTCGGCAGCGGCTACCTTAACTTATCCGGCCAACGGACCAGCTAATTTCTCGAAAGAGGTAATCGCTCCTGCAAGCCCGGTATTCTACCCGGAAATGGATAATTCGGGCGACAACATGACTTTGATTATTCCCACTTCGGCATGGAACATCGAGCCTTCGATCAACGACGAAGTAGCTGTAATAGCATCGAACGGACGCGTTGTAGGTTCGGCTGTTTACGAAGGATCGAATTTGAGTGTAACGATCTGGGGCGACGATGCCACAACGGATTATCTCGAAGGCATGAAAGCTGGCGAAAGCTATCAGTTAGAAGTGTACCGCAGCTTGACTGGTGAAACTGAACTGATTGAAACCGTAAACTTCTCACGCGGAAGTGCTCAGTATCAAAGCAACGAGGTTGCAGTAGTTAAATCCATGCTCAGTGAAACGGGTGATTGGAGCTTCCAAACTTATCCGAATCCGGTTCGCGACCAGTTGAATATTGCTTTCACTACGACCACCGAAGGTGAAGTACAAGTGAAATTGTACAATGCTTTAGGCGAAGAAGTTGGTGTTTCTCACCGCGAAGTATTACCAGCCGGCGAGCAGTTACTGCAAATGAACGTTAGCCATTTGGCAACCGGTGTGTATCAGCTTCAGGTTCAAAGTGGCGATACCCAAGAAGTTCGTAAAGTGATGATTAATCGCTAAGCAAGTTCAACCCGGGAGTAATTCGGGTGTATAAAACAGAAAAAGGGCTACTCTTCGGGGTGGCCCTTTTTTAGTTTGTATCATTTAGCATACGAAAGAGAAAGGATTTGTAGTTTTAACCCTGATTTTTTTATCATAGCTCGCAACGTTGCAAAGGTCTTTTTCATCTTCCTATTGGTGATAAGCTTGTATCGCTGAGCGAGCCTAACATCAATGCTCAGTTGAATCAGGATTGGTCGAACATAATTCAGGAGTGTATCCGGGGGAATCGCCGCTATCAGCAGCTGCTGTACGATAAGCTGGCCGATAGCATGTATGCGGTCTGTTTGCAGTACTCCAAAGATGCACACGAGGCTCAGGATTTGCTGCAGGAGGGTTTTGTGAAAGTGTTTCGTAACCTGGAACAGTTTCGATTTTTAGGTTCTTTCGAAGGATGGGTTCGGCGGATTTTTGTGAATACAGCTCTGGAAAATTTTCGGTCCAAAAAGCTTCGATTCACTATGTATAACGATATCGAACAACAAGAAATGCTGCAGCCCGATACGGTTATCGATCAGTTGTCGGCGGAAAATGTCTTGCAAATTATCCAAAGCCTAAGCCCACAGTATCGAATGGTTTTTAACCTCTATGCATTGGAAGGTTACAACCACCGGGAAATTGCCGACATGCTCGGAATCAACGAAGGAACATCGAAGTCGAATTATAGCAGAGCCAAAACGATTTTACAAAAGAGAGTGAATGAATGGATGCCTCATTATGGGGTGCAAGAAAAAAAACAATTATGAACCAACATCAGCCTTCGTTCGAAGATGCCATCCGCAAGTCCTTAGACGAGCTTTCAGTTAAAGCTCCTCCATCGGCCTGGTCGGAGGTTGCCAGGCGCATAGAGCCGAAACGTTCGCTTCGCCCGGTTTACTGGTGGGCTGCTGCATCTTTGCTCATTGTAGTGCTGCTTTCGGTGTGGTTCATGACTCCTGATTCATCCTCTCAACTCGCCGAGAATTCCAAGCAAACATCGGTGTCGGATCAAAGGAAGGAATCGCTGCCTACCGACACGAATGCTATGATGTCTGCCGAAAGCGAAGTGAATCACTCGGTTCAATCAACTTCTTCGGGCGAGAAAAATACATCCAATAAACCGATGAACGCGGATACCGATAAACAATCCTCCACAACCGAGCTGAAAAGCAAGAATTCGCAACAATATCCTTCATCCAATTCAAAAGAGAGCCAGCTGAACCGAGTCTTGTCTAAACCAGAAGCCGTCCAAACACTTCCTGCTTCCAGGGAGGATGATTTTGCGATGGCATCCAACCATCAACGCGAAAATTCGATAAGCTTGCACAAAGCCGACGCTATTAGCCTCAGTCAGGCTGGACTGAACCTCGGAACGGATTCGGAGAACCGAGCGATAATCTCATCGAGTGATGCTGCTCTTCCTGAAAGAAGCTATTACCTCCCGGGCCTTGCAGAAACATCCACCGACCACGACGACGAACCGTCTCATTGGTTTGTAAGTGGTGGAGCTTCTCCTTTGTATTCTTTCCGCGATAGTCGGGGAGGAGCTGGCAATGAACTGTTCGAAGCGACCGGCGGATTGGATAACCTCGCTCACGAAATCCCTTTGATTGCTTATACCGGTGGAGTACAAATGAGTTACGAAAAAGATCGCTGGAATGTGAGCACCGGCGTTTATTATGCTCAACAAGGGCAAATGATCGATCAGGTGAATGTTTCCAAGGTCACTATCAATAATAGCGCAGTGATTTACATGGCTTCTACCTCGATGGGGAATGTGCAATTCTCCGGCGGTAAAAGTCCGGTTCAATTATCATCTCTCAATAATGCCGAACAAACCGATAATACGGTGCTTGCATCCGATCCTCAAGCTATCGATGGTGTGCTAACTCAAACCTACGAAACGCTTGAAATGCCTCTCATGGCCAGTTATCGCCTCAATAATCATAAGCTGAAAGTAAGTGTTGTGGGAGGAGTGAGTGTAGCTTACCGATTAAGCGACCGGACCTGGCTTAATTATCAAAATGAAGTGTTTAATTTACAAGATGTCGATGCTGTTCGAACCACCACCTTTCAGTCTCTTACAGGAGTCGATTTTCGTTATCCGATTACCGGTCGCCTCTTTTTTAATCTGCAACCGATTGTCCGATACGGTTTAAATTCCATCAATCCCGATTTTGTAGTCGTGCATATCCCGTATAGCTTTTCCGTTTATACCGGATTTAGCGTTCGCTTTTAATCCGGACAGCTTAAGCAAGGTTTCCCTTTACGAAGGTCTTTGCTAAGCCAATAGCGTAAACCAATTCCCATACTCATTGCCTCCTCCGGGAAATAGGCTAATTGAATCGAAAAATCCCACTTTCGGTTCAAGGCTCGATTGAACTCAATCCCTCCCAGCGGCGAAAACGACGACGAACCTACCATTCCTTTTTTCAAAGCAAGTAGTCCTGTACCCCCTGCGAACAGGTTGAGGGCATTGCTCCATTTTGCATAAATGGTGTAATGCAGACTTGCACTCAAGGTTGCCCAAGAGCTGGTATTTTGGTTAAAAATTCCCGGGCTAATCCGATAGGAAAGGCTCCGGTTGTGGATGAACTGTTCGTAGGAAGCCAGCAGTCCTCCGCCCAAACCGGTTTTTTCTACATTCCCCGGCATCACGCTCGAGTAGCCTTTCACTTGCCAGTTATGCTGTGCGTTGAGATTTTTGGCAGGGATCATCAAACCAATCGAAACAAGCATCAGGATACTTATTATATGGATAAGCGATGGAAGGAAGCAGTTACCAATCATTTGTTTCTTTTTTCAAATACCTTTGCAAACTAAACATTTATTCAAGCAGGAAGGAAGATATTAATCAGCTCGGTTTGCATTTCTCACGCAAACGAAGCAATCGTAATCTTTTCCAATACAACATCCGACTCAAATGGAAGTAAACCGATTGATCGATTTTATTGAAACCACCCTCATTGAGCGGGCTCGCGCTCTCTTGGCCGATGGGCATGTTCAGGCTTTTTTTGTCCATGCAGCGGTGTCGATCGAATTTTTAGGTGCCTTTCTCGATAAAAAACCTTTACGAGCCAGGCAGCAATCGAAAGAGCGATTTCAACGTTCGCTGGAGGTATTTTTCCCTCCAAGCTATGCTTACCTCAATCAAAAGGGCCTTTTGTACGATCAATTTCGCAACCATGTAGTTCACTCATTTTTGCCCTCTTCCCGCTTACGCTTAGTTCATGATCCTTCCTTAGCTTCCATGCATCTCAAGCGGCAGGAAGGAAAACTTATCCTGGAGGCCGGCAAACTGTTGGTTCACCTCGAAACGGCCGCCAAACAATTGCAGCTGGGTCTCCAAAAGGAACGCTATCCCGTTAAATGGATGGAAGGATTATAAGCTTCGATCAAGGAGCCTGAAGGTTCTTTTTTACAGGATGAATAATGCTACTTTTGCAGGCTTAAATTGACACTATGAGCTTATCCAAAGAAATACAACGCCGCAGAACGTTTGCGATCATTAGTCACCCCGATGCCGGTAAAACAACCCTTACCGAAAAGCTCTTGCTCTTTGGTGGAGCCATTCACGTGGCAGGAGCCGTTAAATCCAATAAAATTAAAAAAGGAGCCACCTCCGATTTTATGGAAATTGAACGGCAACGCGGAATTTCTGTTGCTACCTCGGTGATGGGATTCGAATATCAGGGAATGAAAGTGAACATCCTCGATACACCGGGACACCAGGATTTTGCCGAAGATACCTTTCGAACTCTAACCGCAGCCGACAGCGTTATCGTGGTTATCGATGTGGCCAAAGGGGTCGAGGCACAGACGGAAAAGCTGGTCAGCGTTTGTCGCTTACGCGATATTCCCATCATGGTTTTTATCAATAAGCTCGATAGGGAAGGTAAAGATCCTTTTGAACTGCTCGACGAAATTGAACAAAAACTCGATATCAAAGTAAGTCCTCTGTCCTGGCCAATTGGAATGGGACGGAACCTGAAAGGCGTGTACTCGATTTACGATAAAAAACTTAACCTATACACCGGAGCCGATAAGCAAATTGTCGAAGAACCCTTGCAACTCACAACAGCCGATAGGGATGAATTTGCCCGGTATGCAGGAAAAGAAGTAGATAGCTTTTTAGAAGAACTGGAAATGGTTCAGGAAGTGTATCCCGATTTTGATACCCATGCATACCGCGAAGCGAAAATCAGTCCCGTTTTCTTTGGTTCAGCACTCTATAACTTTGGGGTGAAGGAGCTCCTGGAGTATTTCCTGAAAATTGCTCCAGCACCTGGAAAGAATACCACCGAAACCCGCATTGTGGAGCCAACCGAACCGGCATTCACCGGCTTCGTTTTTAAAATCCATGCCAATATGGATCCGAATCATCGGAACCGAATCGCTTTTGTTAGGATTTGCTCCGGAAAATTTGAACGAGGGAAGAACTATTTACATGTTCGACTGGGCAAACAGTTTAAGTTTTCGAATCCTACTGCCTTCATGGCCGAGAAGAAATCGGTTATCGATGAAGCTTTTCCCGGCGATATTGTCGGGATTCCCGATACGGGGAATTTTGTTATTGGCGATACCCTTAGCGAAGGGGAAAAGCTCAAGTTTACCGGGATTCCTAGCTTTGCTCCTGAGCTTTTTCGCTACATCGAAAATGCCGATCCGTTAAAGTCGAAGCAATTGGCCAAAGGAGTCGATCAGCTCATGGACGAAGGTGTGGCTCAATTGCTCATTCATCAGTTTAACGGACGAAAGATTATAGGCACGGTTGGAGCGCTTCAGTATGAAGTAATTGAGCATCGACTTCGTCATGAGTACAACGCCAGTTGCCGCTACGAGCCGGTTCAATTATACAAAGCTTGCTGGATTAAAAGCTCCGACAAAGCCCAACTCGACGATTTTAAGAAACGGAAGTATCAGTATATGGCGAAAGATAAGCATGGGCGCGATGTGTATCTGGCCGAATCGCCCCACGCTCTCCACATGTCGATCGAGCGTTTTCCCGCTCTCGAATTTTTGTTTACCTCGGAGTTTTAAAATTCTTTAGGATCCTATTTGGGCTAACCCCATGAATCAATTCTTCAAGCTCTTTTTAGAATGGGTTTGAATTGTTCGATAACTTGTTGTAAAACATGGTTTTGCGATTTCGGAGCTAGTGGTCTGTTGTTCAAGTTCTTATTCGTTCTAAATTAATTTCACCTCAATAATTCGTTAAAATTTATTAATCAACATATCTATCTTTGAGCAATCGAAAAAAAGCGATTGAATTTTCTCATAATTAACTTAAAACTAAATCATTATGTTTGTATTAATGGTCGTTGTGTTCGTGCTGGGCTATGCCGCAATTGCACTGGAACATCCTCTCAAAGTAGATAAAGCTGCCTCAGCTTTGTTAACGGGTACTATTCTGTGGGCCTTGTATGCCCTCAATGTAACGGGTATTTTGGCCCTCGATTTCAGTCCTGCATGGGATTATGCCCAGCAAATCTATCACGATGTGATGGAATGGGTTGCTCCTAACCAGTCGAATATGCGTCCTTACGAGGCTATGATGGCAGCCGGACATGAACCCTTGCATTTTGTGAAACACGATTTGGAGCACCACTTGATCGAAATAGCTGAAATCTTGTTTTTCCTTTTGGGTGCAATGACCATTGTAGAAACCGTTGATCAACATCAAGGTTTTAAGCTCATTACCGATAGAATTACTACCACCAATAAGGTTAAGTTGTTGTGGATCCTTAGTGTCCTTACTTTCTTTATGTCGGCCGCTCTCGATAATCTTACTACAACCATCGTATTGGTAGCACTGCTTCGTAAACTTATCGACGATCAAAAAACACGCTGGTTCTTTGCCAGTATGGTTGTTCTGGCAGCCAATGCCGGTGGTGCATGGTCGCCTATTGGCGATGTAACTACCATTATGTTATGGATTGGCGGACAAGTTACTGCCGGCAACATCATTGCTTATGTAATTGTACCCAGTCTCTTCACCATGATTGTACCTTTGCTTATTATCACTTTTACGATGAAAGGAAATGTTACACGTCCGGCAGTTGTTACTAACGAACGCGAATACACTACCCATGCGGAACGTCAAACACTCCTCATCATGGGTGTATCTGCACTATTATTCGTTCCTGTCTTCAAAACTGTCACGCATTTACCTCCTTATTTGGGGATGATGTTTGGACTGGGTGTTATTTGGCTAACCACTGAAATCATGCACCGCAATAAATCGAAAGAGGATCGTGCAAAACTTACTGTTATTGGTGTATTGAAGAAAATCGATATGGCTACCATCTTCTTCTTCCTCGGAATTTTATCGGCTGTTGCTGCCTTACAATCGATGGGTCATTTAGCCATTCTGGCCGGAGCCCTCGATAATGCTTTCCAGAATATCTACATTATTAACCTTATTATTGGTGTGCTTTCTGCTATCGTCGATAATGTACCATTAGTTGCCGGTGCAATGGGAATGTACCCGATTGCCGGTCCGGAAGCAGTGGGTTACATGGCCGATTTTGTTGTCGATGGTAAGTTCTGGGAATTCCTGGCCTACTGTGCCGGAACAGGTGGATCGATTTTAATCATCGGATCTGCTGCGGGTGTTGCCGCCATGGGATTAGAGAAAATCGATTTCATCTGGTACATGAAAAAAATCTCCCTCTTAGCTTTGGTAGGTTATTTAGCAGGAGCAGCAGTTTACTACCTGCAAATTGAGGTATTAGGATTCTAATGCTTGGTTGACAATTCTGTTAATTACTTTTCTTCCGAACGGGATATACTTTACCCAGGTATATCCCGTTTTTTTCTAAATTGACTTCCAAATTTCACCAAAAATTAGACAATGATTACACTGATTCAGAATGAATTAGCAGGCGAGGCTGCCGAACAAATGAGCTTGAGCCTGATTGAACTCGCCATGAAAGGTGGCTGGATTATGATACCCATCGGTATTTTATCCATCATTGCAGTTTACATCTTCATCGAACGCTATTTTGCCATCCGGGCGGCTGCCAAAGAAGATAAGAATTTCATGAACAGCATCAAGGATTATATCTCTACCGGTAAAGTGGACGCTGCCATCAAGCTCTGCCAAACCGATAAAAGTCCTGTTGCCGCCATGGTTGAAAAAGGAATCTCTCGCTTGGGTCGTTCCCTGAGCGATGTTAATACCGCTATCGAAAACAGCGGGAAGCAAGAAATTGCGAAGCTCGAACGAGGACTACCCACTTTGGCAACTATTGCCGGTGGCGCACCTATGATTGGGTTTCTTGGTACCGTGATGGGAATGATCGAAGCCTTCTACAATATGTCGAATGCAGGTAATAACATCGATGTGAGCCTGCTAAGCTCCGGTATTTACACGGCTATGGTTACTACCGTTGCCGGCCTGATTGTGGGTATTGTGGCCTACTTCGCCTACAACCTTCTCGTAGCACGTGTCGATAAAGTGGTGAATCTCCTGGAAGCTCGTACCACCGAATTCATGGATTTACTCAACGAACCAGTAAACGATTAAGTCATGGCCCTACGATCGCGCAACAAAGTGAATCCAAGCTTCAGCATGTCGTCGATGACCGATATCGTTTTTCTATTGCTCATCTTCTTCATGATTACCTCCACCCTGGTGCATCCAACCGCCCTCAAATTGCTCCTGCCAAAAAGCAATAATCAGGTCGATGCCAGCCCCAGAACGTCAATCTCTATCACCAAAGATTTGCAATATTACATCGAAGATAATCGCATCAATAAAAATAACCTGGAGCAAGAATTAATTAGCCGTCTGGGCAATAATCCCGATGTATATATCGCTTTGCATGTAGATGAAACCGTCGATACGCGTTACGTTGTCGAAGTAATGAATATCGCCAACCGCAATAAGTATAAGATGATATTAGCCACCAATCCGGAATAATCCGTAAAGGGAAACACGAGTATTTTTTTGTTATGAAACGAACTTTTCAAAAGAATTACAAAGGACTCATCGGGACCATCTTCTTTCATGGTGCCCTGCTGGTCGTATTGATTCTTTTTGGATTTCATACACCGCTCCCTTTGCCGGCCGAAGAAGGTATTTTAGTCAATTTTGGTTACGACGAAGTGGGCTCCGGTAACGTCGATCCGGCTCCGGCTGCAACCGAATCGGTTCCTGAACAAACACCCGAATCAAATCCTGAATTACCCGATCCCACACCGGTCGATCCGGTAGAAAGTGTCGATGAAGTGGTGACTCAAGATATAGAAGAGGCCGCCTCGCTCGAAGAAAAAAAGAAAGAAGAAAAGGAGGATAATCCGAAAGAGAAAACACCCGAGGAATTGGAGCAAGAGCGTTTGGAGAAGGAACGCATCGAGCAGGAACGACTCAAGGAAATAGAACGGAAAAAACAGGAGGAGGAAGAAAAACGAAGGCTCGAGGAAGAGGAGCGGAAACGAAAAGAAATCAAAGATCGATTTCGTCAATCTTTGGGGCAAGGTCAAAATCCGCAGGATACCAATAGCGCCGGCGAAGGAGAAGGCGAAGGAGCCGGAAATCAAGGTGTGGAAACTGGCGACCCCAACAGCAATAATTACGGCGATGGGAAAGGACTCGGCGACGAAGGAATCTCTTTCAGTCTCGAAGGACGAGGGAAGGTCGCATTGCCTAAACCTAAGCTGGAAAAAAATGAAGAAGGTATCGTTGTAATCGAGATTCGGGTGAATGCCAATGGCGATGTTATTTCCGCTGCACCCACTAAAGGCTCTACCACAACTAGTCCTTATTTGCGTGAACTTGCCGAGAAAGCTGCTTTGAAAGCCCGTTTCACCGCCAAACCCAATGCACCTGACCAATTTGGAACGATTACCTACCGCTTTTTATTGGAATAGCGTGTGCTATGATCTTTTGTCTCGTTTTTAATCCCCCGTTTCTGGTTTAATATATTTTATGAATTTACCCCCCAAGGCCTCGCTAAGCCTTGAGGCTTGTTTGTTTTATTTGCAGTTAAAATTCAATACCTATGGATAAGAAAGTAGTCTTAATGATTTTAGATGGATGGGGAAGTGGAAAGCACGATAAAGCCGATGCCATTTACCATGCCAAAACACCGCGCATGGATGCCTTGATGGAGCGCTATCCGCACACCGAACTACTTACCGATGGCGAAAATGTAGGGTTACCCCAAGGGCAAATGGGAAACTCCGAAGTAGGTCACCTGAATATTGGTGCCGGAAGGATTATCTACCAGGATTTGGTAAAAATCAATAAAGAAATCGAGAGTAAGTCGATAGCTCATAACGAAATACTTCTCGAAGCCTTCGAATACGCCAAAACGCACAACAAAACCCTCCACCTCTTGGGATTAGTATCCGATGGCGGAGTCCATTCCTCTCAGGAACATTTGCATGCTCTCTGCGATTTGGCCGTTGAATCGGGTTTGAAAAAAGTACTCATCCATGCCCTAACCGATGGACGCGATACCGACCCTAGAAGTGGACTCGGATTCATGAAAAAGCTCCAGAATCATATCAAAAATACTCCCGTTAAAATTGCCAGCCTGATTGGTCGTTACTATACGATGGACCGCGACAAGCGCTGGGAACGCATCAAGGTTGGTTACGATTTGCTGGTTCATGCCAAAGGTAATCCGAGCAATAACCTACTCGAAAGCATTCAAAACTCCTACGACGAAGGAGTTACCGATGAGTTTATCAAACCAATCGTTATGGTCGATTCGCAAGGAATCCGATTGGGTAAGGTGGAAGAAGGCGATGTGGTCCTTTGTTTTAATTTCCGAACCGATCGCCTGCGAGAAATTACGCAAGTCCTTACGCAAGAGGATATGCCACAACACGGCATGACTCGTGTCCCCTTGCATTATGTTACCATGACCCCTTACGACGAAACCTTCCGAAACGTTAAAGTGGTATATCCGAAGGATAATGTGACTCAAACTCTCGGACAAACCTTGTCGGAGGCCGGGAAGAAGCAAATTCGAATTGCTGAAACCGAAAAATATGCCCACGTCACCTTCTTTTTCAATGGTGGTCGCGAGGAGGTTTTTCCGGGAGAGAAACGCATTTTAATTCCTTCGCCTAAAGTAGCCACCTACGATTTAAAACCATCGATGAGTGCACTCGAAATAAAAGATGCGATCATCCCGGAATTGAAAAAACAGGAGGTCGATTTTGTTTGCCTTAATTTTGCCAACGGCGATATGGTAGGGCATACCGGCGTATGGGATGCGATTATCGAGGCGGTAGAAACGGTGGATCGATGTGTTGGTGAGGTGGTCGATGCTGCACTCGAAAACGATTATCAGTGCTTAATCATTGCCGATCATGGTAACGCCGATCATGCATTGAATACCGACGGAAGTCCTAATACAGCACACTCTTTAAATCCTGTTCCATGCGTCCTGGTAGGAGCGGGAAATACGAAACTGAATAAAGGCGTTTTGGCCGATGTTGCTCCAACCATCCTTCAACTGATGGACCTTTCAATTCCTGCTGAAATGACGGGTAAACCGCTTATTTTGAACGAATAAATTTTCCTTTTTTCTATTTTAGCGCATCGTAAAAAATTTCAAACAAATAAAATCTGAATTACTATGGCTTTCGACATTGAAATGATCCAGCAAGTTTACAATGAGTTACCTCAAAAGATTGATGAAGCGCGTAAACTGGTGGGTCGCCCGCTTACTTTATCCGAAAAAATCCTTTACTCTCACCTCGATCCGAATCAAGTAAAAGAAGCCTTTGTAAGAGGGGGTTCCTATGTCGATTTTCGTCCGGACAGGGTGGCAATGCAAGATGCAACGGCGCAAATGGCATTGCTGCAGTTCATGTCGGCCGGCAAACCGAAAGTAGCTGTCCCTTCAACCGTCCACTGCGATCACCTTATTCAGGCTAAATTAGGAGCCAGCGAAGATTTAAAAACAGCCGAAGTTACCAATAAAGAAGTATTCGACTTCCTCGCTTCAGTTTCGAATAAATATGGCATCGGATTCTGGAAACCCGGAGCTGGTATCATTCACCAAGTCGTGTTAGAAAATTATGCTTTCCCCGGAGGAATGATGATTGGTACCGATTCGCATACACCGAATGCAGGTGGTTTGGGAATGGTGGCCATTGGAGTAGGTGGTGCCGATGCGGTCGATGTAATGGCCGGCATGCCCTGGGAACTGAAATTTCCAAAACTGATTGGTGTTAAATTAACCGGTAAATTAAGTGGTTGGACTGCGGCCAAGGATGTCATCTTGAAAGTGGCTGGCATTCTTACCGTTAAAGGAGGAACCGGAGCTATTGTAGAGTATTTTGGCGAAGGTGCCGATTCCTTATCGGCAACCGGAAAAGGAACTATTTGTAACATGGGAGCCGAGATTGGAGCAACCACTTCAATCTTTGCCTACGATTCTAAAATGAGCGATTACCTCGCTGGTACAGGTCGTGCCGATATAGCCAAACTGGCCGATCAGGTTGCCCAACACTTACGTTCCGACGAAGAAGTGTACGCCAACCCGGAACAGTATTACGATCAACTAATCGAAATTAATTTGAGTGAACTCGAACCGCATATTAACGGGCCGTTCACTCCCGACTTAGCGACTCCCGTTTCGGAATTTGCGAAAGCCGTAAAAGAGAATAACTGGCCGGCTCAGTTAGAAGTAGGTCTCATTGGGTCGTGCACCAACTCTTCCTATGAAGACATTTCCCGTGCCGCTTCGGTCGCTCAACAAGCCCTCGATAAAGGACTCAAAGTGCATAGCGAATACACTGTAACGCCCGGCTCCGAGCAAGTGCGTTATACGATAGAACGCGACGGTTTCCTTCAAATTTTCGAAAAGATTGGTGGAGTTGTCTTAGCCAATGCCTGTGGACCCTGTATCGGTCAATGGGCGCGTCATAATGCCGATCAGGGTAAACGCAACAGCATCATGACATCCTTTAACCGGAATTTTGCCAAGAGAAACGACGGTAATCCAAATACTCACGGTTTTGTAGCCTCTCCTGAAATGGTTACTGCTTTTTCTATTGCCGGCGATTTAACCTTCAATCCACTCACCGATTATCTCGTTAACAAGCAAGGGGAAAAAGTGAAACTCGAAGAACCAACCGGTTGGGAATTACCACCCAAAGGTTTTGCAGTAGAAGATGCCGGCTATGTAGCTCCCGTAAAAGATGGTTCCTCGGTCGAGGTAAAAGTTGATCCGAAATCGGATCGTTTGCAATTGTTGGAGCCTTTCAAAGCTTGGGAAGGTAGCGACTTGAAAGGCTTACGTCTTTTAATCAAAGCGCAAGGTAAATGTACTACCGACCACATTTCGATGGCTGGTCCGTGGTTACGCTTCCGCGGTCATTTGGATAATATTTCCAACAACTTACTCATTGGAGCCGTAAACGCTTTCAACGGAGAAACCAATAAGGTGAAGAATCAATTAACCGGCGAGTATGGCGAAGTGCCGGCTACTGCTCGTTACTACAAAGCACAGAGTCTTGGATCGGTTGTCGTGGGTGATGAAAACTACGGCGAAGGATCCTCACGCGAGCATGCTGCTATGGAGCCCCGTTTCCTGGGCGCAAGAGTGGTTTTAGTGAAATCCTTCGCTCGGATTCACGAGACTAACTTGAAGAAACAAGGTATGTTGGCGTTGACTTTTGTCGATAAAGATGATTATAGCAAAATTCAGGAAGACGATACCTTCGACATTCTTGGACTAGCTGATTTTGCACCCGGCAAGCCGCTGCAAATTCAACTCAACCACACCGATGGAAGCAGCGACCTTATTCAGGTTAACCACACTTACAACGAAAGTCAAATAGCTTGGTTCAAAGCAGGTTCTGCCCTTAATCTGATTGGAAAAGAAGCCTGATTCCGCTTTCAAAATAACTTATAAAAAGCCCGCAACTGCGGGCTTTTTTTAAATAGATATCAGATAAAATAATGTTAAAATCTTAAATAGCTTCAATTATTCCGTAATTTTCGAGGCAATTATTGAATCAAAATTAAGTTCTTCAGCTAAGGCGGAAGAAGCTAAGCTTCTGTTTTACTCAATCCAATAAACTCTCCACTTTTACCTGGCAGGATACGTATCCACCAAGTCAACCTGGATCAAAACGCTTATTTATGCGCATTGTTTCTCTCGTCGTGTTCCTTAGTCTGAACACTTTCTTTGCTTATGCTCAAAACTGGCTCCTCGATTTTAATGAAGCCAAAGTCGAGGCTAAAGCAAACAACAAAAAAATTATCATGGTTTTTTCCGGCTCCGATTGGTGCGCTCCCTGTATCAAACTGGATCACGAGATTTGGATGCAGGAAGAGTTTATCGAGTATGCGAACCAACATTTTATCATGCTTCGGGTCGATTTTCCCAAACGGTCGAAAGGAAAGATAACGAAGGAGCAAAAGGAGAAGAATGAGCTTCTAGCCGAGCAGTTTAATCCGAATGGTGTTTTTCCTTATGTCCTCGTACTCGATGGGGATGGAAAGGTGTTAACCACACTGGGTTATAAGGGAGTTTCAGTTAAGGATTACATCGATTTGCTGAATCAATCCGATCAAAAGAACGCACAATAGATTGGAAGCATGTTGAAGGTTTGGATTGGAGTACTTTGTTTTCTCGTGGTTGGTCCGATGCTGCATGCTCAGCAGGTTTATCCCCGCACCGTTAAACTGATGGGTAGCCGATTCGATATCACCGTAGTAGCAATCGAGGAGGTGGAAGGAGACCTTTATATCGATCAGGCAATTGGTGAGGTTAAACGTATTGAGCGACTAATTTCCTCTTGGGACTCCGCTTCTCAAACGGCTGCAGTTAATCGAATGGCGGGTAAAAGTCCGGTTAAAGTCGATATTGAACTATTTCAATTGATCGAACGATCGATGGTAATCAGCAAGCTTACTTCCGGTGCATTTGATATTACCTATGCTTCGATGGATAAAATTTGGTTTTTCGATGGCACCATGACCCAAATTCCAGATTCAATCGAGGTTGCTCGATCAGTCGAAAGAGTTGGTTATGAAAATATTCTTCTGAATAAGGAAGATACCACGGTGTTTCTACCTAAACCGGGAATGAAAATCGGATTTGGTGCAATCGGCAAAGGATATGCTGCCGATAAAGCCAAAAAACTTCTTCAATCGGAAGGTGTTGTTGGTGGAATCATCAATGCATCGGGCGATATGAATACCTGGGGAGTGCAGCCCGATGGGGCGCCCTGGAAGGTAGCCATAACCAATCCGATGAATAAACAGGTTGCTTTCGGCACCTTCCCGATAAGTAATCGTGCGGTGGTGACCTCGGGCGATTATGAAAAATTTGTTGAACTGGATGGTCAACGGTATGCTCATATCATCAACCCCAAAACCGGCTATCCGGCTACCGGCTTAATCAGTGTGAGTGTTTTCGCCCCTAAGGCTGAATTAGCCGACGCTCTCGCCACCGCTATTTTTGTAATGGGAAAAGACGCTGGAATATCCCTGGTGGACCAATTGCCCGATGTCGATTGTGTGCTCATAAGCGACAAGGGTGAACTTTTTCACTCAAATCAGATAAAAATAGACCAGAGCACTCCATGAAATCATGCGAAGGGATGCTTCTTGTATTCCGAATGAGTACTCAGTACTTAGTTGTTAATTTTTTAATTGCATAAAATGAAATTATCCAAAACGAGATTAGGATTCATCCTCCTTCTCATCAGTTTCAGTGCTTGTACCGTGGTAAAACCCTACGAAATGGTCGAATTAAATGATCCGGATATGGTGCTAAGCGACAAGCAATCCGATCGCTACATTGGTACTTTTCATGCCTACCGGGAAGCTGCCTCCGGAGCAAATGGTGGTAAAACAGGCGGTGGCTGTGGCTGTAATTAAAACCCAAAATCAGCAATAGAAATGAAACGAATAGTTCTAATGGGAGTGAGTTTTGCACTTAGCTTTGTTGCATTCGCTCAGGAAGATGTTTATCGTAAGCGTATTTTGGAAACTACCGAGATCGATGTCATAACAAGCTTGTATGCACAAGATGGATCTCATGCGGCTGTTACCGGAGGGAATGGTTCGGAAGAACTGTACGATGCCGCTGGGGCAACGGTTATTTCCATCCCCTTAAACGAGGACGATATTTTAACGATTGATGCATCGGTATCAGCTTATAGTTCAGCGAGTTCAAGTAATATTAATCCTTTCGATGGAAGGCAGGCTGCAAATCCCTTTGTCGCCAGCACCGGTGCCTCTAAACAAGATGTTTGGTCGAGTTTTCAGCTCGCATATACCTCAAACTCGGTCGATCGAAATAAAATTTGGTCCGCAAAAATGTCGTTTAGCAACGAGTACGATTACACCTCAGTTGGACTCGGAGGGCATTGGGCCCGTTTATTCAATCGGAAAAATACGGAATTAGGGTTTAGCGCCAATCTATTCATCGATCAATGGAAGTTAATTTATCCTATCGAACTGCGCACACCTTCTTTGGGCGACGATGATGAGGATGAGCTGCTGAATTGGAGCAATGTTACCCTCATTGGTAACCCGAATTATGCTCCTGTTTTTACGCCTATTAGTAATGCCGGACGCTACTCTATGAGCGCGGGATTTAGCCTTTCGCAAGTCTTGCATCGAAGGGTTCAGGCTTCGTGGACTGTCGATTTAATCCAACAAGCCGGATTGTTATCAACTCCCTTTCAACGCGTGTACTTTTCCGATATCGACGACTCTTTTCTCGAGTCCTTCCATTTAGCCGAAGGAATTGAACTGTTGCCAAACGAAAGAACCAAGCTCGCTTCAGGTGTTAGGGTGAATGCTTATTTGAGCGAATATTTGGTTATTCGCTCTTTCTATCGATATTATCAGGACGATTGGGATATTCGCTCGCATACAGTGCAAGTCCAATTACCCATCAAACTGAATAACCATTTTTCCATTAACCCTAATTATCGCTATTACAGCCAGACTCAAGCGGAATGGTTTGCTCCCTATAATCAGCATAGTAGTGCCTCCTCTTTTTACACATCCGATTTCGATTTATCCGATTATCAGGCAAATCAATTCGGCTTAGGGATGAGCTACACCGATATTTTTGCTCAAAAGAAATTTTGGGCGCTCTCGCTAAAGAGTATCGATTTTAATTATTATTTCTACCAACGAAATATCGACTTCGATGCTCATTTAATTTCCTTAAGTGCCAAGTTTGTTATCAATCACGATGCTTTAATCCCATCAACATTGAAAGGATATCTTCCTAAATTCTAATCCGATGAGGTAGATATTTGGAGATAAATTCATTGCCAGCAGGATGCTTACTTGAAAAGCTTCCTGGCCCGGCGATAAATTCGGTACTCTTCAGCCTGATTTAACATGAGCATCCCCAAGGATGCCGATAAATAGGCGAGGGGATAAGTTACCCAAAAGGGTATTTCAGTAGCATAGAATGAAAGAAGTCCACTCAAAACCGCCGACCACAGCAACACAACGGCCCAACCATATCCAAATTGCATGGTCGATTTGAAGCAAGGGTCAGCCACATAATACTTTACGTAGAGATTCATCCCCCAATAAGGGAGTCCCCACAGGAGTGTAAAGGGAATAAGCAATAATTGCATCAGAGGACCTTTTAGAATCGTTCGAAGGTCGGATTGTTTATTCCAACGATGGTAAATGGAATAATCGTAACCGGCATCGCGATGCGGGAAGCATGTCTGCAGCTGTTTTACAAACTTGTTTTGAGCCACTGCAGGAGCGGATAGCCTATTCCCCTCTTCCAACCGTTTGATCTTTGCCTGCATGGTTCGAAATTCGTTTTCGTTTTCCGGAAATGAAAGCGGTTCATCCAAATGTGAATCGTCCAGCCATCGTAAGGTTTCAATCGAATCCATTTCCTCCTCTTTACGGATATCCACGATTCGTTTTCCAATCGCCGTAGCAATCGCTTCGCGTAAAGCATTGTGTGCCAGTATTTCCGATTCCTCGTGCAATGCTCGGAACTCAGACACACGGATAGCTTTGCCATAGAGCACCAAAACACGTTGACCGTGCGACTGGATTTTACTGTAGGTAATTCCAACAGGAATAATTTCAGGAGCCATTTCCCAATTACTATCGATTGCGGCTTGAAACGCGATTCGGGTAATTCCTTTTTTAAGGATACGCAGCTTGCGGGGTTCTGCATGATTAGCTTCCGGAAAAATGCCTACCGTGTTGCCCATGCGAAGCAGCTTACTCACTGCCTTAAATTGCTCTTGATTCTGATTCAGCGTCTCTTTCCCATCACGAATACGATAAATCGGGATGATGCGAATCAGATTCAGGAGGAAAGCTAAAATGGGGTTTTTAAATAAATCGGCACGGGCCAAAAACCAAGGCTGCTCCCGCATTGAAAAAATCATGAGCAGTGGATCCATCAACGCATTTTGATGATTAGCTGCCAGGATTTTAGGGCGGTTTGGATGGAGATTCTCGAGTCCCTCTACAAGGATGCTCTTGTAGTACGATCGGTACCACGGCTTCATGATTTGCTTGAGTGTAAAGTAAAACAGACTGAATTTCCCCATTCTCTCTTTTTATCAATTAAAAGTAAGCATTGAAATGAACAAGCACAATTTTCAGCCTAAGCTTTTTCATAATCCTTTCAATTATTGGTTAATTTGGATCGGACTTAGAAATTGAAGCCATTATGTCGAAAAGAAATCCTAACTCGAATCGAACCGGCAAGAAAAGTGCACCCAAGGACAAACAAGCCTTGAGTTTCCTTGGACCGAACTATGCACCCTGGTTTTTGCTCTCCTTAACCCTGATCGTAACCGGTTGGCTTTATTTGCCAAACTGGGAACACGATTTCACCAATTGGGACGATCCAACTTACGTTACAGAGAATCCGGCTGTTCAACAGCTGAATGCTGAAACGATTTCGTATTTTTTCGATACCGACCATCCGGTTTCCCTGAATTATCATCCGCTCACCATGTTGAGCCTTGCCTACGATTACCAGCGCGCTGCCGATGGAAAAGCCATCACCGCTCAGAACCCTTTCCCGGGTTACGATGCCCGTTATTATCATCAAACGAATTGGTTGTTGCATTTGCTAAATGTAGTGCTCGTGTTTTGGCTGTTCTACTGGGTAGGTGGAAAACGAATCTACCTGGCTTGGTTCACAGCCTTGCTCTTTGGGATTCACCCGATGCATGTAGAATCGGTTGCCTGGATCTCGGAACGGAAGGATGTGCTCTATGCCTTTTTTTACCTCGCTGCTTTATTAAGCTATTTCCAATTTAACCGCAAAGGAAATTGGCTCTGGTATTTTCTCACCCTCATTCTTTTTCTCCTTTCTCTCCTAAGTAAAGCGGTAGCCGTGAGTTTGCCGGTTGTCCTCTTGGTATTCGACTGGTATCAGAAGAGGCATTTCTCGTGGAAGGCTATCGTTGAGAAAATCCCTTTTCTCGCACTTTCGGTTTATTTCGGTTTACTCGCCATCGACATCCAATCGGAAGGGGCAATTGCGAAAGAGGGTGTCCTGAGTTTGTTCGACCGTCTCACCTTTGCTTCCTATGGCTATTGGATGTACTTCGTGAAATTTTTTGCGCCACATCAATTGGCCACGTTTTATCCATATCCGGTTCCCGAATTGGGTGGATCCTTGTCTTGGTGGCTTTACGCTTTGTTTGCCCTCGCTATCGCTTCGCTGGTTGGTGTCTTCTGGTTCATGCGAAAAAATCGTATCTGGGTCTTCAGTTTTCTCTTTTTTATCCTGACGATTGCTTTGGTGATCCAGATTTTGCCGGTTGGAAAGGCGGTAATGGCCGACCGATATGCCTATCTTCCTTATATTGGTTGGTCGTTTTTGTTGTCTTTTTACTTGAATCGATGGATTGTGGAATCGAATCGATCCCGGATTTTTCAGAGCACACTGCTTGCAGCCGGATTGCTATGGACAATTTATCTCGGGCGAACGACGACCGAACAAGTAGCCGTTTGGCAAAATTCAGAAACTTTATGGACTCAAACCATCGAGAATCATCCGCGTGCATGGGTGGCGTACAAAAATAGAGGCAATTGGTATGGTCAGAATGGTCAACCCGATAAAGCCATGGAAGATTATCAGATCCTGTTGCAACAACCCGGCGAAGCCGACGGACAAACCTGGGGGAATGTGGGGAACATTTTTCGGATGCGTGAGCAATACGATCAGGCTTTCGATGCTTATCAAAAACAAGTGGAATTGACTCCCGACGATTACAAAGGATTTTTAAGTCGAGGGATCGTTTATTCGATTCAGAATCAATACGATTCCGCTTTAGTCGATTATGCAAGGGCTTTAGAGAAGCAGGCTCCTCCCGCTAAGGTTTTGCTCAATAGAGCCTTAAGTCTTGTGAATGCGAAACGATTCGAAGAAGCTTTGCCCGATTTTGATCAAATGATTCGGTTGGAACCTTATAATTCCGATGTGTACATGAATCGTGGAGTCGCTTTTTTCAGTTTGAATCGCTTTGAAGAAGCCATCCAGGATTTCAGCCGAGTATTGCAGCTCCAGCCGAATCAGGCATCGGCCTATTACAATCAGGCAGTTTGTTTCTATCGATTAGGCGATTTGTCTAAGGCTAAGGAGATGAGCGAAAAAGCCCGACAGCTCAATTATCCTATTCCTGATTCGTTTCAAAAAGTTATCGATCAGGTCGATGATTGAAGGGCTGTTTTAATAAGCATGCCACGGGCCGGTAGTCGCGCGGAAGTTGGTCTTGGAATGAAGCTACGCGCCAGGAGTCGCGCGGCAGTTGGTGACGATGCCGCACAACACCGATAGCAACTCAAACTACTGCGATCTTCCCGGCGCGTGGTTTAAAAAAAGCCGGAATGGAGATTCCGGCTTTTTTATGAAAAACGAGATAAGAGTTACTTTAAAATGGCTTTAGAAATAACTACCCGTTGAACCTGATTGGTTCCTTCGTAGATCTGACAGAGTTTTACGTCGCGCATGATCTTTTCTACTCCAAACTCGGTAGTATAGCCGTCGCCACCCATCACTTGAACGGCATTGGTTGCTACTTCCATGGCTACGTCGGAAGCATACATTTTCGACATGGCCGATAATTTTCCGGCCGTTTTGCCGCCGGTGTCGTAGGTCCAGGCTGCATTCCAGGTAAGCAAACGGGCTGCTTCGATTTGAGTTGCCATATCCGATAACATAAATCCAACTGCCTGATTGGCTGCAATGGGTTTACCGAATTGGATTCGGTTTTTAGCCCAATCGCGCGAGAGTTCATAGGCTTCGCGGGCAGCACCAATGCTCAGAGCAGCCACACCCGTCCGGGTACGGTCGAAGGTTTTCATGGCGATTAAAAATCCTTGTCCTTCTTCACCCAAACGATTTTCTTTCGGCACTTCCACATCGTGGAAAATAATTTCATTTTGAACCGAAGCCTTTTGTCCCATTTTTTGTAAACGCGGACGCATTTCAACCCCGGGAGAGTCGGTTGGTACCACTAAAGCAGTTAAGCTACGAGAGCCTTTTTCCGGGTCGGTTTGAGCAAATACGGTTAAGAACGAGGAGACTTCACCATTGGTAATGAAACGTTTGTGACCGTTTAAAATGTATTTGTCGCCTTTTAAGATGGCGGTGGAACGAATTCCTTGCACATCGCTACCGGCATTCGGTTCGGTGAGTGCATAAGCAGCAACTGCTTTTTGTTCGTTGATGAGGCCGAAGAATCGTTTTTGTTGCTCTTCATTAGCAGCCAACAGCAGTGGAGTTAATGCCAGCGTATTTGCATCGATACAAATACCAATTCCAATGCAACCGGCTCCCAGTTCTTCCGATGACAGAGCTCCTTCGAAAATGCTGTACCCTTTTCCACCAAATTTAACCGGAAGGGGACCATTCATGATGCCTTCCTCGTAAGCTTGTTTTACAATGGGCCAGGGAAATTCAGCTTTTTTATCCCATTCGAGTGCATTGGGACGAATATGCCGGTTTGCAAAATCTTTGTACCGCTCAACAATGTCGCGTTGTTCGTTGGTTAATGAAAAGTCAATCATAGGTATATTTTTAAATTAAAAGATTAGTTTCTAAAGACCCCCCTAAACTAATGATTTTAGTCATGTTTTGGGTGAAAAAAATACCTACGAAGCGACCTTTTTTTAAACACCTGGAAGGCGATTTTAGGAATCTCGCTTCAAGCTGAGATTGTTCACAAAACCAATGGTGATTTGGGTTCGGCTGCTGGTGGGCAGAAACTGGGTCATAGCCCCGACCTCGACACGCAATTGAGGCGTAAAGCTATAACCCAGCATCAGTGCCGTTCGGTTACGGTCGTAATAATTTCCCTCGTCGTGATGGATGAATAGTTCGTTGTAGCCAGCGAGGTAGAAGGTATTCGCCTGAATCGAAGAATGATTAAGAGGAATTTGTGCCAGCATGAAGTATCGGTACCGAAACTTGAAAGTATCGTTCAGAAAGCGTTCCTCGAATCGGTAGCGATGCTGCAAGTAAAGCCTTCCGTATTGTTCCTGCTTTATGTATTGCTGGTAAATGCGGTGTTCATTCACGTTCACCGGGGTTTCAGAATCAATTGGATAATTGTTGGCTGAAATAAATCCATATCCCAGGAGGATGTTTTGTCCCGATCCAAAGCTATAACCCAAGCCTGTACGTAAGAGCAATTGTTCTAATGCTCCTGTCGGAGTGTAGTTACGGTGCTGCACTTCGTTGTGCCAATTCCACTTAGAGTTAATTTTTTGATTTCCGAAATAGTAAAGCCAACCACCGGGTTCTGCCGGTTGAGCAGCGAGGTTAATACTTGAAAAGACGATTAAGAGTGAAAGAATAAGTGTTCGTTGCATGATCTGATTGAGAAATGGTTTATTGTTTCTACTAACTGGTAAGTTGGGGTCTTGTTCAGGGGAATGGCAGGTTTTAGAAAACATAGTAATACGATATCCAAATGGCGATGAAGGCCTCTTGCGTAATCGGACCATCGATGGTATAGAGAATATCGGAGGTGAAGGTGGAATTGCCACGATACACTTTCCCGTTGCGAAAGTTGGCCAACACATCCGACGAAAAGTGGGAGTTGCCGTCGTAGATTTTACCCTCGCGAAAGCTAAGAACGATGTCGGACGAAAAGCTGGAGTTTTTGCGATACACTTTCCCCTCGCGAATGGTAAACAACACATCGCTGGAAAAAGTAGCATTTCCTTTATAGATTTTCTGATCGCGAATAGTACAATGGATGTCTGAATAAAAGGTCGAAGTTTTTCGATACAATCGATTGTCTTTCAAGGTAAAAAGTACATCGCTTGTAAACCGAGAGTTTCCTTTATACACTCTAACTTCATCGGCTGAAAATCCAGATAGGATAAGGCTAATAAGCAGATAAACCAGTAATTTCATGATGTTCGTTTAAAGTGGGGACCACAAAGAAAGGAATTTTCATTAATTGGAAATCCTTCACTGCCTTGTGGAAATTTTTTAAATCCTCGAAATTGATTCTCCCCTTTACTTTCCTTGGGTTAGTCCACCATTAATTGTCCTCCTTCGACGATAAAAGTGCTAGGTTTTGTTTCAATATACCAGGAATGAATTCTTTGCAAAATAAGTCTGTTTGCCCTGGTTCTTGTCAGATTCTGACACAGGTTGGGTGTATCTTTGCTGGCGACAAACAAGCTAATTTTCAAAAATCGTCAAAAAAAGAGCAAATTTTATCAGAGGAGCAGGTACACCTATCACAGATACTCGTTTAGATTATTGAAAGGACGATGAAAAGATCCTTCCGAGAACCGATTAAAAAGATAAGCTTGAAAAATATAGTTCCTTACTAATCCCCGAGACTTCGACTACTTCTCATGTAGCGAAGCAGACTGTCTGGATTTGTGTGCAATTCTAATCTGGGAACCAGGCAGTTCATTCTAAACCCCGGATTATCGAGGTGATCCCTCCCTGGCCGGTTGAGTTCAGCAGTCTCAGCCGGCCTTTCTTTTTTCTGGAGCTTTTGTTCTTTGCCGGCTATTGGCTTCCCGAAAGATTTCGTGAGGCTTTTGGCTCTTGGCTAGTTCGTTGTTGCAGGCTTTCGCCTTTTCGCCTCTTCGCCCTTTCGTCAAGTCGGCCCCACGCGAAGTCGTCCTCTCGCTTCAAGGCCGCGAAGTTTTGAATGGAGGTCGCGAAGGTTCTCGCAAAGAGCGCTAAGGACCCGCAAAGGGCGCGAAGTTTTAAGTTTGAACTAGAATGATTACCACGTGTTAATTCGTGCTCTTGCTCGCGCTCTTGCTTGCTTTCGCCTCTTTGCCTGTTCGCCAAGTTTTTCACTCTTCACTTTTCACTTTCACCCGTCGTTCACATAGAACACTGATGACACGGATTTGACGGATTTACACAGATTTGATTCAAGTCGATATAATCGGATGCTAGTTCAATGCTGAAGACTAACCTTATCACCGATCTCTTTGCGCTCTCTGCGAGACCTTTGCGCCCTCTGCGTGAAACCCCCGTTCAGACTTGGTCGAGAAGAGGGCAAAGAGCAGGTTACAAATTTTCCCTTGAACTGGAAAGAAGCCACGCGCCTGGAGTCGCGCGGCAGTTCGTTGTTGCAGGCTTTCGCCTGTTCGCCAAGTTTTTCACTCTTCACTCTTCACTTTTCACTTTTCACTTTCACCCGTCGTTCCCTTCGAACACTGATGACACGGATTTGACGGATTTACACAGATTTGAT
>JAGYLP010000024.1 GCA_018401015.1 Bacteroidales bacterium | reverse complement strand
GCTGTTCGCCCATTAAAGTGGCACGCGAGCTGGGTTCAGAACGTCGTGAGACAGTTCGGTCCCTATCTGTTGTGGGCGCTGGAAATTTGAGAAGACCTGACTTTAGTACGAGAGGACCGAGTCGGACAAACCTCTGGTGTATCTGTTGTGACGCCAGTTGCATCGCAGAGTAGCTATGTTTGGAAGAGATAAGCACTGAAAGCATCTAAGTGCGAAGCTCCCTTCAAGATTAGATTTCCTTTAAGGGTCGTTATAGACTATGACGTTGATAGGTTGCAGGTGTAAAGGCAGTAATGTCAAAGCCGAGCAATACTAATTACCCGTAAGCTTGCTTAATACCGTACATTTATGCTAACTTTTGATTTACACTCTATATGTTAATAGCCATTCGATAAAGATCTTCAGGTGACTATAGCATTGGGGTTCCACCTCTTCCCATTCCGAACAGAGAAGTTAAGCCCAATAGCGCCGATGGTACTGCATCCGTGGGAGAGTAGGTCGTCGCCGACTTTTTAAGCCTTAGCATTCGTGCTAAGGCTTTTTTGTTTTTCATAATGCGCTTATTCCTATATTTGTCGATTCATTCACGCGCGAAAACCCAATGGATAAATATAATCAGTCTCACCTCGGAATAGCACTGATCATCATTTCACTTCTTTTTAGTTGCCGAGCATTCGCCCAACCTAATGTCGATCTATACCTCATTCATTACAATGATGCCTATCATGCTGATTCCTCATTAGTGCTTTCTTCTAACCTTCTCGGAATAGCGGCTCCATTCTCGGATCGTTCCACTTTTTCCTCTAACCAGGTGGCTGGTAACGACCCTTTCCCTTCACGCTCCGCTTTAATGAATTTCTCCTGGTCTATGCCAGCCCCATTTCTGCATTTCCAAGAAGCATATCAGCTCGATAAAAAGGGAGTTTTATTCTCTAAAAAACCATTTACAAAACTAGAATACTTAAACGCTGGTCCTGTTCTTGATAAATTCCAATTGGTGAAAATTAATCATACGCAACAACTGGGAGAACCTCTTTCTATCGGCTTTGATGCTGTAACAATATCCTCCAAAGGAAATTATGACCATGAAGAAGGTAAAATGTATCAAGTGGGACTAAATGCTGATTACCACCTTAAACGTCTGCGCGCCGGCTTGCGCATTCATTTGGAAAAGTTCTCTCTACAGGAAAATGGAGGCTTAGAAGATGTCGAAGAGTTTCTCAACGCTCAAATAGAACAAGCTAAAGTTGAAGTACCTATGGCATTGACCACTGCTCAGTCAATTACTCAATCAAATAAACTTGCTTTATCCGTGAATTATACATTGGCTGATTCTTCACAACAGTCCCTTAATTTCCGCTTATTTGGCGATCTCAAGTACCTACAATTGCAGCGAAATTTCAGCGCGACAACCTTCGATTCAGCTTACTATGCTCATCTCTTATTGGATACTACTTTCCAAAACGATAGCATGAGGGTAACTCAAATTGAAGGACAAGTTGGGATTCAAATGAGTAGGAAGCATGCTATTCTGCCGGAAGCACACCTTACGCTGCATGTTACTTCAATGCAAAACTATTATCGACTACACCGAAATTACTTTCGTAATGCGATTCGCTTCTCATCCGTGGCTTGGAATAATCAGACGATGAGGATAACTGTCGATGGACGATTTTATATTTGGGGCTATGGAGCAGGAGATTATCGTTTTGAGCAAACGATCCTTTTCAATGATTCAGACGGAGACGCTAATCCCTTTAAGTTATCATTTGCACAATCAAGATATACCCCCGATTGGTTGTACCAGAATTTCAGAAGCCTACCTCAGGTACAAGAGGTACCTGATTTCAATTCAGTATATCAAAATCGAATTTTGGCGCTTTGGCAGGCTGTCCCAAAGGCACTTCAGTTAAATGCCGAGGTGGGGCTTTTTAGCAATTATAGCTATTTCAATGAAAATGCTGTATTTACCCAAGAAGAGGATTTATTGTCCTATGCGCAAACGAGTCTTCATACTAAGCTCAGTAATAGATCGGTGGCTTGGGAACTCTCACTTACTGGCCAGTGGTCAAGTAAAGAACATATCACATCTGTGCCTAATTGGATGGCATTTACCCATTTTCATTGGAATACCAGTTTGTTTAAAAATGAACTAGGTGTTCAATTTGGATTGAATGCTTTTGCGTTTAGTCCTGGATACCTTCATAATTATACCCCGGTCTTAGGTTATTTCTATAACTCAACTCAAGAAGTTTCTGTGCTTTTCCCGCTTGTAGATGCTTACATGGGTTTTAATATTAAAAATTCCAGAATTACCGTGAAGTATGAGAATCTACTAAATGCCCTGTTGAATAAAAATGGACTAAGTGCCGGGAATTACCCTCTCATACCAGCAAGATTAACCCTCGGTGTTTCAGTTTATTTTTTTGATTAACTTCCCAGTCTCTTGTAAGAGCTGAAAATAGAACTCTTTGAAGATAAATGTGTTCCTTCTAAGATGTTCGTATGTTTAACCTAAATTCCTTCAATGAACTCAAAACTCGTTTTTATAGTTTTATTCCTTATGACCTCCTTGGGCTGTAATAATCAAGCGCCCTCGAATGAAACAATCCAAGGTAAAGTTCCTATCCCTCTTGACTCTTCTGAACAAACTGAACCAAAAAGAAAACTAATAGCAGTCACCGATTATAATTCCATTAGCTATTTTATTTATAGAGGCACTCCCATGGGATTTCATTTTGAATTGCTTCAATCCCTGGCTGATTTCTTGGATGAGGAGTTAGAAATTGTTGTTTCCAACGATATTCAGGAGGCAATTGATATGCTAAATCAGGGTGAATGTGATTTGTTAGCTTTAAACTTAACCGTAACCAAAGAGAGAGCTCGTTTGGTGAAGTTTACCAAACCAATCTATCAAACTCGTCAGGTATTAGTGCAACGCACCGAATCTAAAACGGAAAGCGATGTGCCATTGATTCGGAATCAACTCGATTTAGCACATAAATCTATTCATTTACAAGCAGGAACTGTTTTTGCTAATCGACTTCGAAGTTTGTCTGATGAGATTGGTGATACTATTTATGTTCATGAATTGCCAAACTACGACGTTGAATCTATTATTAGGTTAATCTCGGAAGGAGAATTGGATTATACCGTTTGCGATGAATCTGTTGCCCTAGTGAATGCCACCTATTTCGAAAATATAGATGTCGCAACTGAAATTAGTTTTCCTCAGAATATTGCCTGGGCAACCCGTGAATCGGATACAAAATTGAACGATGAGGTGAATAATTGGCTGTCCAGTTTTAAAAACTCACCTCAGTATTATGCCATTTACAATAAGTATTTCCGAAATAGTAGGACTGCCAAAATGTTCTCCAGCGATTTTTTCACACTCAAGAGTGGTAAAGTATCTGGATTTGATGTGATTTTTAAGTCGCAATCGACCATTCTTGATTGGGATTGGAAGCTATTAGCCTCATTGGTTTATCAGGAATCTAATTTTAATCCGACAGTGCGATCCTGGGCCGGTGCTTACGGCTTGATGCAATTAATGCCTGCTACTGCAGAACGATTCGGCATCGACTCATTATCGACTCCTGAGGAGCATATTCAAGCAGGTGTAAAATATTTGGTCTGGTTGCAAAATTTTTGGCAAGAAAGAGTTGGAATTAAAGAAGAACAAATTAAATTTGTACTCGCATCCTACAACGCAGGTTTAGGACACGTTCTTGACGCCAGAAGACTGGCAGAAAAATATGGAAAGAATCCGGATATTTGGACCAATCACGTTGACTTTTTTATGCTCAATAAATCCAATCCGGTTTACTATAAAGACACACTTGTAAAGTACGGGTACTGTCGTGGAGAAGAGCCTTATCGCTATGTCTCCGAAATTATCGACCGATACCAACATTACAAAAACATTATTCAAGATTAGGGGGATAGTAAGTTCTCGACTTACTGATAGGGGTTCCGGACGCTCGTCCGGGCCCCTAATTTTTTTTATGCCTATCCACGATTTTGTCACCTTTAAAGGTATTCTGTTGCGCCAACTATGCACGAGGATGATTAATGCGCCCTGTTGAAAGGAGGGGATAATCCCTAAATCAAGGAGATCCGTAATATGAGAGTAAAAATACTGTTAGACACTGCATCCTCGATGATCGTTAGCGTTGTTGATGATGCTGGATGCAAATAGTATAGGAGAAGGGTGATTGAAAATGCTAGAATAGCACGTAAAAAAAACTGCCGGAAAAACCGGCAGTTTGTGGGCGATACTAGGTTCGAACTAGTGACCCCCTGCTTGTAAGGCAGGTGCTCTAAACCAACTGAGCTAATCGCCCTGAAAAGCGGTGCAAATATAATACTGATTTCGGTTTGTACAATAGCTAAACCTCTTTTTCATTCGATTATTTATAGAATTTCTGCAACGATAAAGGTTGATCCTCCTATGAAAATTAAATCTTCTGGACTAGCATGATCCAAAGCGTGAGCGTAAGCCATTTCGACATTCTGATAAACTTCTCCTTTAATACCTAATGATTTTGCTTGGGATTGCAAAATTTCTTTCTTCATAGCACGTGGAATCATTGCTTCTGTAAAATAATAGGTAGCATCGGTTGGTAGCATAACAAGGATGGAGGATAGAGCTTTGTCGTTGACGAAGCCGAGGATAAGGTGAAGATGCCTATAAGGTATTTGTGAAATCTGATTTAATACTTCCCTAATACCTGCCGGATTGTGTGCCGTATCACAAATAACTCTTGGATTACGGTGAATCGTTTGCCATCGACCATTTAATCCGGTAATGCTTGCCGTTTTAGCTAATCCATTCTTAATTTTTGCAGTTTCAAGAGGGTATGATGCTTTTAAATGATCAATCGCACAGGCTACTGTTTGAATGTTTTTCTTTTGATAACCACCTTGAAGGTCGCATTCAAAATGATCAAGATAAGGTTCACCATTTTTCAAAATGGTTCCAGAAATTCGTTCTTCCGGCGTTTGCAACAAATAGGGGATTTCAAAAACTTGATCAGCAAAAACTATGGAAGAATTTGATTCTATGGCTTTATTAACAAAAACGGGGGCGGTCTCGGGATGATATTCACCCACAACAACAGGTGTATTTGGTTTAATTATTCCTGCCTTTTCATAGGCAATTGCGGGTAGGCTATTCCCAAGAAATTGCGTATGATCGTAACTAATATTTGAAATGATTGAAAGAATGGGCTGTATGATGTTCGTTGAGTCTAATCTCCCGCCCATTCCGACTTCGATTATCGCTATGTCGACTTGTGTATCTTTAAAATACTTCAATGCCATAGCAACCGTCAATTCGAAAAAAGAAGGCTTAAGCTTAGAAAGTATTTCTTCACACGAGTCGACAAATTCTACCACATAGCCTTCATCAATACACTGACCATTAACTTTTATGCGTTCTCGGAATGATTTTAAATGGGGGGAGGTGTATAATCCGGTATTGTATCCATTCGACTGGAAAATGCTTGCAATGATGTGCGAAATAGACCCTTTGCCATTGGTCCCCGCTACATGAATACTTGAATAGGATTCATGAGGATGCTTAAAATGATGATCCAAAACCAGGCTGTTATCGAGATTTGCTTTATAAGCAGCAGCACCATTTTTCTGATAGTAAGGTAATTGTGCGAATATAAAGTCGATGGTTTCCTGGTAGGTTTTCATTGATTTAGCTATAAGTCGGAGATGAAATCATATAATAAAGCCACCTAATGAAGGAATTAGGCGGCTTTGCATCAGACGATAATTTGTTAACGGAGAAAAGAGAGGTCTAATCGTTGATTTTCGCTTTTAAAAATTCGCGATTAAAGCGTGCAATGTGTGCAATTGATATGCCTTTTGGACATTCAACTTCACAGGCTCCGGTGTTTGAACAATTTCCAAAGCCTAATTCGTCCATTTTTGCAACCATGCTTTTTGCCCTGCGTTGAGCTTCCAGCTTTCCTTGTGGGAGTAAAGCAAGTTGGGATACTTTGGCGGATACGAATAGCATCGCTGATGCATTCTTACAAGTCGCAACGCATGCTCCACAACCGATGCATGTAGCAGCATCCATCGCCTCATCTGCAGCTTCTTTAGGAATCGGGATTGCATTGGCATCAGGAACACCTCCTGTATTCACGGATACAAACCCACCGGATTGTAAAATTTTATCAAAAGCACTGCGATCTACCATTAAGTCCTTTATTACCGGAAAAGCTTTTGCTCTCCATGGTTCGATGACAATCGTATCGCCATGCTTGAACTTCCTCATGTGTAATTGACAGGTGGTTGTTTCATAATCAGGACCGTGAGCTCTTCCGTTGATGAATAATCCGCAGGATCCGCAAATACCCTCCCGGCAATCGTGGTCGAAAGCGATAGGCTCAATGTTTTCCCGGATTAATTGTTCGTTTAGAACATCTAACATCTCTAAAAAGGAGGAATCCTTTGATACATCGGAAATGCTATAGGTCTCGAATTTTCCTTTCGACGAAGCATCTTTTTGTCGCCACACTTTTAAGGTCAAATCCATAGTCTTTGTCTTTAAGTTCTATATAAGGGCTAAGCCTATTTATAATTTCGTTGTTTGATTTCAATAAACTCGTAATCGAGACTTTCTTTATTCAGAATAGGATGCACATCTTCTTCTTTAAATTCCCATGCCGAAACAAATTTAAAATCCTGGTCGTTTCGAAGAGCTTCTCCTTCAGGGGTTTGGAATTCTTCTCTGAAATGTCCCCCGCACGATTCCTCACGCTCTAGTGCATCCAATGCCATCAGTTCCCCTAATTCAATGAAATCAGCTACTCGATTTGCTTTTTCTAATTCCACATTGACAGAACCAGGATCACCCGGTATTCGAACATCAGACCAAAACTCTTGTTTGATTTTTTTAATTTCTTCTAAGGCGAACAAAAGGCCTTCTTTGTTTCTCGACATCCCTACATAATCCCACATGATTTTACCGAGGCGTTTATGGAAAGAGTCGACCGATTGTTTTCCTTTAATGGAAAGCAGTTTTTCGAGCTTTTCATTGGCTTCTTGCTTGGTTTGTACGAATTCCTTTTGATTGATATCCATCCTGGGTGTATGAATCTCATCAGCCAAATAATTCTGAATGGTATAGGGTAATACAAAGTATCCATCCGCAAGTCCTTGCATCAATGCGCTGGCTCCAAGTCGGTTGGCCCCATGGTCGGAAAAGTTTGCCTCACCTATAGCAAAGAGGCCTGGTATCGTTGTTTGTAATTCGTAATCAACCCACAATCCTCCCATGGTATAGTGAATGGCCGGATAAATCATCATCGGAGTTTTATACGGATCTTCGTCTGTAATTTTTTCGTACATCTGGAAAAGATTACCATAACGTTCTCGAATTTTATCCTCTCCGAGTCGTTCAATGGCAGATTTGAAGTCAAGGTAAACAGCAAGACCTGTTGAGCCAACTCCATATCCCGCGTCACAACGTTCTTTTGCAGCCCTGGAGGCTACGTCTCGCGGAACAAGATTTCCAAAAGCTGGATAGCGTCGCTCCAGATAATAATCTCGGTTTTCTTCGCTGATGTCGCCAGGTTTTAATTCGCCTTTCCTGATTTTTTCAACATCTTCTTTCAATTTAGGAACCCAGATTCGACCATCATTCCGGAGACTTTCACTCATCAAAGTCAGCTTTGATTGGTACTCACCGTGAACTGGAATACAAGTCGGATGGATTTGAACAAAACAGGGGTTTCCAAAATTAGCTCCTCGCTTGTAAGCTCTCCAAGCGGCACTTGCATTGGAGCCCATAGCGTTAGTCGATAAAAAGAAAACATTCCCATAACCACCTGTTGCTAAAACAACGGCATGACCGAAATGAGTGTCTATTTCGCCGGTAATTAAATTGCGCGTAACGATTCCACGTGCTTTGCCCTCAACCAGAACCAAATCAATCATTTCTGTTCTAGGGTACATATTTACCGATCCAGCTGCAATCTGACGATTTAGAGCACCATAGGCTCCTAACAATAGTTGTTGTCCGGTCTGACCGCGAGCATAAAAAGTCCTGGATACTTGTGCGCCTCCAAATGATCGATTCGAGAGTAATCCTCCATATTCTCGTGCAAATGGAACTCCCTGTGCAACGCATTGATCGATAATGTTGCTGCTTACTTCTGCTAATCGATAAACATTCGCTTCACGGGCACGGTAATCACCTCCTTTGATCGTATCGTAGAATAGGCGGTAAACACTGTCCCCGTCGTTGGGATAGTTCTTTGCCGCATTGATTCCTCCTTGAGCTGCGATACTATGCGCTCTCCGTGGGCTATCTTGATAACAAAAGCTCTTGACATTGAATCCCAGCTCACCTAAGCTGGCTGCAGCAGAAGCACCTGCAAGTCCGGTCCCCACTACGATAATATCCAACTTTCTTTTGTTCGCCGGATTGACTAGCTTCTGTTCTGCTTTATAGTTGGTCCACTTCTTAGCAAGATCACCTTTTGGAATTTTTGATTCTAACTTACTCATAAGCTATATTTTTATCGATAATCAGTTTAAAATACCAGAAAATAGAGGGGGATGATGGAGAACCCTACACCTATAATGAGAGAATAAATGATGGCAATGGTTTTTAAGCGTTTCATCCAATGGCTGTTGTTAATCCCAATTGTTTGAAAGGCAGACCAAAATCCATGACTTAAGTGAAGACTTAAGAAGATGGCTCCTAGAATATATATCAAATCGAACCACCAAATCTCAAATTTTGCCTGAACAAGGGTGTAGGTGTCATGCATCGTCTCACCATTGACAACTACATCTTTGATGGATTCATCATGCAAGATTTTAATTTTGACATAGAAGTCAAGCAAGTGAATCACTAGAAAAATAAGTACAGTAAATCCTAAAAAGTACATATTTCTGCTTGACCAGGTTGAACTGTTCCCTGCGCTTCGAGCAGTATATTTTTCAGGACGGGCTTTTTGATTTTGCAAAGTCAGAATGGTTGCATAAATAATATGCACCAAAAAGCCTATAGCCAATGTGGGTTCGATGATTTTAATCATCGGATTAGTGGCCATGAAATGAGCTGCTTGATTGTATGCGTCTGAACCAAACAACAAGAATAGATTGATCGTAAGGTGGACTAACAGAAACAGAATTAAGAATAATCCTGTAATGCTCATAAGTAATTTTCTGCCAATAGATGCGTTGAAAATATTGCTCATAGTCTCAATGGTTAGTGAGTGAGTTCTAATTATTACTATTGAAAATTATATTCACAAATGTATATTTTTGAATTATTCGATAAGACCACAAAATTTCTAAAAAGCAATTTAAATTAAATCTAAATGAGATACCCAGTTTTAGACTCTTCCTTCTATGAATCTAATCGAACACGCTTACAACAAATCTTACCCAAAAATTCCCTAAGCATTGTAGCTGCTAATAAACATGTTTTGAGAGCATCGGAACAGTTTTTCCCATTTAAACAAAATCCTAATCTCTTTTATTTGGCTGGAATTGAGCAGGATGAGGTTGTCTTAGTTTTGCGAATAGATCGTAATGGAGATGCCGATTGGCACCTCTACATCAAAAATAGAAATCCTGAGGTTGAAAGATGGGACGGAAGGTATCTATCGATTGAGGAAGCATCGAAAGTGAGTGGCATGAACCAGGTCTTTTATATGAATGACCTTCAAGCCTTCCTCGAATCGTGTAAGCAGGAGGCTCCTGAAATCTTTATAAATGTTGGCCCGAATGATACAACTCAGGATGTGTCGAGGGAGCTAAAACTAGTTTCCATGGGTCTAATCAATTCATCCGAAGAACTTAAGGATTTGGCCCCCTATTTAGTGCCATTGCGGCTTGTTAAATCATCTCAGGAAATATCCCTTATTAAGGATGCCGGTGAAATAACAAAGCAAGCTTTTTTGGAAGTGCTAAGTCGCTTAAAAAAATATGGTTATGAGTATGAAATTGAGGCCGAAATCACGCATTACTTCCTTAAAAAAGGAACTTATGGGCATGCATTTCGTCCGATTATTGCTTCTGGAAGAAATGCCCTCATCTTGCATTATCACCAGAACAGAGCAGCCTTAAATCAAGGTGAATTACTATTAATGGACTTTGGGGCTGATTACCTTAATTATGCAGCTGATTTTAGCCGAACTATTCCAATCAATGGGAAGTATTCCCATGAGCAGAAATATCTATACGAGATGGTTTATGAGCTGTATAAGCAAGGTTTAGAGTTGATGGTTCCCGGTACAACCATCAATGAGATTAACCGTTTGTTCGCACAGAAAGTGCAAGATGCTTTCTTATCGAATGGAATCATCAGAAAGCAGGACGTGGATCAGCAATCGGACGAATCCCCTGCCTTTAAAAAGTATTTTATGCATGGGTTGACCCATTTCCTTGGTCTCGATGTTCACGATGTAGGTACACGTGATACCATCATCCAGCCGGGTATGGTTTTAACCTGCGAGCCGGGGTTTTATTCCGAGGAATTAGGCATTGGGATTCGAATCGAAAATGATATCTTAGTTGCCGATAAGCCAATTGAGCTCGTACCTGATTTTCCGGTTGATCCAACCTTAATCGAGCAAATTATTAATCAATAAATTAAATCCACCATGTTTAATCCTTCAGTTTATGTAAGTCGCCGTCAAAAGCTTGTAAGTAAAGTTAACTCAGGACTAATCCTGTTTCTTGGGAATATCGATGTTTCTATGAATTACCCAGCTAATACCTATTCATTCAGACAGGATAGTAACTTCTTGTATTTCTTTGGCCTCGATGTTCAAAATTTAATTGGTCTCATTGACGCTGACACTGGGGAATCTTTTTTGCTAGGCGATGATCCCGAACTGGATGATATCATTTGGATGGGGCCCCAAGAAACAATTCAAGATAAGGCGATAAAGGCAGGGGTGAAAAAAACTATGCCACGTGTCAAGATTTTTGAATTGATTGAAACAGCCATAAACCTCGGTCGAAAAATCCATTTCCTTCCTCCTTACAGGACAGAAAACAAGTTGTTTCTGGAAAAGTTGCTGGGATTAAAACATTCGTTTCAGAAACAATATGCTTCGGTCGAGCTAATCAAAGCTGTTGTTTCGTTGCGTGAAGTTAAGGAAGTTGAAGAGATCGCCGAGCTTGAAAAAGCTGCAGACATTGGTTATCAAATGCACATGGCTGCCATGAAAGCATGTCGCCCGGGTATAGTAGAACAGGAAATTGCAGGACTGATAGAAGGTATTGCTCTTTCTTTTGGAAAGGGTGTGTCTTTCCCAGTTATTTTATCCCAAAATGGAGAGACCCTTCACAATCATTATCATGGTAATGTATTACAAGATGGGAAGCTAATGCTATGTGATTCCGGAGCCGAATCCAATATGCATTATGCCTCCGATTACACCCGAACCTATCCTGTAAATGGAAAATTCTCCCCTCTACAAAAAGATATCTATAATATTGTGTTGGCTGCGAATAATCATGCAACAGCCTTAAGTAAGCCCGGAGTGACTTATCAGAGCATCCATCTCGAAGCTGCAAAAGTAATCGCTAGCGGATTAAAGCGCTTAGGAATTATGAAAGGAAATGTCGAGGATGCGGTTCATCAAGGAGCTCATGCCATGTTTTTCCCCCATGGTCTGGGACACATGATGGGCTTGATGTGCATGATATGGAGGATCTTGGCGAGAATTACGTTGGCTACACCGATAATCTTAGGAGGATTGACCAGTTTGGAACTGCTTATCTACGCCTAGGCAAGGAATTAAAAGAAGGATTTGTGCTACCAACGAGCCTGGTATCTATTTCATTCCTGCCTTAATAAATCAATGGGCTGCTGACAAACGACACGCTGATTTTATCAATATGAAAAGCCAAGGAGTTGATTGGTTTCGGCGGTATTAGAATCGAAGATGATTTGCTTATTACAGCAAATGGATGTCAGCTTATCGGAAAACGCTTGCCCGCAACCGTTGAAGAGATTGAATCTGTCATGTCCAGATAATGTTCAGCTTACTTATTTTTAATGAGTTTTTTACACACTTAAACTAAGGTAATAGCGATTGATATGTCAACCTTCGTTGCAATACATATTATTCCTTTTCTGAGTAGAGATCAGAGCCTTTTGTTTCAAATCGACTTCCTAGTTTATTTGCTTGCTTGTGTATCTGTTTGATTTAGAGATTATTGAGATCTCGCGTCGAAGCAGTTCAACGTTAATTTCTTGTCCTAAGTTGTATGCATGGGTTCTTTTCAGACTATTGAGGTTCATCATTTCCTGACGCAGGGGAAGGTAATCGATGGCTGGTTCAATACGTTTTCTTGTTGTCAAACCTCTCGATTCCCTTTATTTATCAACCAAATCTCCCTAAAAAATAAATAAGTCCGATTGCTATTTTTAAAAAAATAGTTTATGTTTACTACTTGTTAAAAAAGTCAAATGATTAAATAGTTTGAGTAGTTTACTTGAAACATAACTCATTGAATAAGAATAAAATACATGCATTTCGACAGTCTTGGGCTGGTGTGCTGGATGCTTTGGGTATTGCCCAATCAGGTCCGGTATGTTCATTGAAATCTAGCTAAAACTTGAATAGAACATATATTAATAAACTAAACTTAAAATTATGAGAAACTCTACAAATCTCAGTCTTTTACCGATTAATGGTAAACATGTTTTCTCTAAAGTAAGATTACTTGGGCTCATGCTCCCAATTCTGCTTTTTTCGGTTCTCCCCCGAACCATTAACGCTCAACCATCATGTTCTGCAAGCATTGATACTGTTGCAAGTTATTATGGTGCCAATGTGAGTTGTTTTGGGGCTGAAGACGGTGCTCTTCGAGCTGACTTAGTTACATCGGTTCCTAATCAGCTGATTACCTATAATTGGGAAGACCAAGATAGTAATCCCATCGGAACAGGAAAATTTCTCTATGACTTAGGTGCAGGAACATACTATGTTACAGCTACCGATTTCAATGGTTGTTCTGCAACTGCTTCTTACACCCTGGTTGATCCTTTAGAACTGGAAGTATCCATTACCGGTGACAATATTTTATGTTTTGGTGAAACAGGTTCAGTTGCCGCAGATGTAACCGGTGGTACTCAAGATCCAAACATTCCCACAACAGGCGGATATTACTACACTTGGTCGCTTGATGGTTCCGGTACTAGTGTTACAATCGATGAGATTACACCAGCCGACGCCGGCCTTTACGCTGTTACAGTGGCCGATGCAAATGGTTGTGTGGCCAACGCTACCTTCAATCTGGTAGAGCCTCCAGCTATTTCGGTCGACCTTCCTAACTATCAAACGAACGTTTCCTGCTACGGTTTATCCGATGGAGCCATGATGATTTCAGGAATTTCCGGAGGAACTACTCCTTACTCAATCTCCTGGAGTCAAGGAGGCAACCAGATTGCTTCGGATACTTACTCTGTTTCCGGCCTGTCTGCTGGAACTTATGACTTATTAGTCACCGATGCTGAGGGTTGTGAAGTCTCTGAAAGTATTGTAATTACCCAGCCTGAAGAAATAAATGTGTCAATTGCTGAAACCAATGTTTCTTGTTTTGGCCTAGATAATGGTTCGCTCGAACTCACAATAACTCCTTCCTCTAATTATGCCATTACTTGGTCAAATGGAGAAACTACATCCACTATTAATAATTTAGCGCCTGGTGATTATTCCGTTCAAGTTGTTGATTTAAACTCCAACTGTGCCGCCGGTGGAGCTGCTTTCTTTCCAGCCTCTAGCCTACCTGCCAATTGGAACTTCTCAACATCAGGTACATACCATACCATTATCGGTAACCCGGAAGATATATTCCTCGATGGTGTAAATGGTTCCAACAATATTCAAGTTGGCGATTACATTGGTGTTTTCTACTATGATGGAGCAGCACTCGAATGTGGCGGTTATACCTTAATTAATTCCAATACTGCCGATTTCAATATTGCTGCTTGGGCCGATGATAACTTGGTTACAGGTAAAGACGGTTTTGAGAATGGCGATCTTTTCCTCTTCCGTGTTTTCCGTCCAGGTGTAAATGAATTTAAAACAGTTACCCAACTCAATTTCAACCCCACACTCGATGGGGAACTTTATGTTGGAGGACAATCCTTAATTGAATCCTTAGTTTTCGACGAAAACACTCCTTCGAATCTCTTTAACCAAGTAGTGAGCTCTTGGGCTTTCTCCAATACTGGAACTTTCCAAACGATTCTTGTCGATAATCAAGATGTCTATCTCGAAGGATTGACCGGAGGAAGTAACTTAACTGTAGGTGATTATATTGGTGCCTTCTATCTAGATAATGGAGACTATGTTTGTGCCGGATATGTTGAGGTTACCACAACTACCTCAAGTATACCTGCTTTTGCCGATGATAATACTACCCCAGAAAAAGACGGCTTCACCACTGGTGATGATATATATTATTTCGTTTATCGTCCAAGTACGCTTCAACTGTTTACCGATATTACTTCTGTCAGCTTTGAATCTGGCGTTGGTCTTACAACGGGTGCTACTTTCTCGGGTGGACAATCAAGAGTGGACCAATTAGTATATAGTAATACCCCTCCTGCTCCAAACTATGGAAGTGGTTGGGATTATATTAATACCGGAACTTTCCATACCATTATTATTGAGAACTCTGGTATTCTCTTGAATGCTCCGTATGGTACTCAATCCATTTTACCTGGAGATTACATTGGAGTATTCTTTGATGACAATGGTGTTTTAAAACCTGCTGGTTACGCCGAAGTGGGAACCAACGCACAAACAGTTATTGCTGCCTGGGGCGATGATAACACAACAACAGCTGTTAAAGACGGTTTCGAAGTTGGAGATCCTTTCGTATTTAAAGTGTATCGTCCTTTGATGAACTTCTTCACTGAAGTGTACTCAGTTACCTATCAAACTGGTACAAATTTAAATGAAGGACTCTTTGTATCTAATGGACAATCCATTATTTCAAATCTTGAGTTCTCGGTAAATGCTCCTATAGCTAGTCTTTCTGCTACTATTACTGAACCTGATCTTTTAGAAACAACCTATACCAAAACCGATATTTTATGTAATGGCGATGGTAACGGCGCAATCGATATCTCGGTTGTTGGGGGTACTGTTCCTTATACTTATGCGTGGAGCAATTCTCAAACTACTGAGGATATTAGTGGATTGAATGGAGGGTTCTATACCGTTACAGTTACTGATGCTAATAATTGTGAAAACGTTGTTACGATTGAAATTATTGAGCCTGATGCTCTTGCTATTAGCGAAGCGATTACTAATGTAACTTGTAATGCAGGTACCGATGGTGAGATTGACATTACCGTAACAGGTGGTGTTACTCCCTACACATATGCTTGGTCCAATAATGCAACAAGCGAAGACTTAACCGGTCTTACGGCTGGTGACTATTCGGTCACAATTACTGATGATAACGCTTGTGAGATTACTTCAGTTCTTTTTGAAGTAACAGAACCAGCTGCCATCGATGATAATGAAGTCCTTTCTACTTTCGTGGGTGGATTCAATATTAGTTGCAATGGTGCAACCGATGGTGAAATTGAATTAGTCCCAACCGGTGGAACAGGAGCTTACACTTATGAATGGAGCGATAATGTTTCTGCAACCTCTGCTAGCCGTACCAATTTAGCTGCAGGAACCTATAATGTTACCATTACCGATGCTGCTCTTTGCACAGCCGAATTCACTTACACTTTGACTGAGCCAGAACCAATGGTCGTTCAATTTAGTGTAGATGAAAATGTTAGTTGTAATGGACTAACTGACGGGGCGGTCACTTATGATATTGACAATGCGTATGGAACACTTTCTTTCGAATGGAATAACGGAACAACTACCGGAACTACACTGGATAATCTTGCTGCTGGTACGTATAACTTTACGGTTACCGATGAGAACAACTGTTCTCATGCCGCAGGAGATTTGGGCATCTTACCGTGGACCTTCACCAGCAATACCGGTAGCAGCCACGCGATTTTAATTCCTAGTGCAGCTTCCTTAACCTTTGATGGTGGTTCGATTGAAGCCGGCGACTACATCGGGGTCTTCTTTTATGATAATGGAACCGAAAAATGTGCGGGTTACGTTCAGTGGACCGGAGCAAATGCTTCACTCATTGCTTGGGGTGACGACACTAATACTGCGGGTATCAAAGAAGGTTTTGATAGTAATGAAGAATTTACCTACAAAGTATATCGTCCAACAGTAGGTGAATATGCAGCAGATGCTACTTATTCTGCTGATTCTCAGTTTACTGATGAAGATGAATATGCTAGTAATGGTTATAGTGGATTAGAGGCTTTAAATGCTGCCTTCGATATCACGCTTGTTAACATTACCACGGTTACAATTACACAACCCGAAGTATTGACAGCTTCTATTACTGGCGATCTCATCGTTTGTAATGGTGGAACAGCCGATTTAGGCGTGGATGTTAATGGAGGGACTGCACCCTATACCTATTCATGGACCGGTGGAGGAACAGATGCTACCTTGCTTGGAGCAATTGCTGGAACCTATGTCGTTACAGTAACCGACGCAAATAACTGCACTGTTGAAGCCAACTCAACCTTTACCGAACCTGCTGCAATTAGTTTTGACGTAACTGTTATCGATCCGCTGTGTAATGGAGAGGCCACTGGTGCTGCTTCAGTAACAAGTGTTTCCGGAGGATATACGGCAACCAACTATACCTTAGATTGGGGTACCGCTAATCCTCTTGCTCTTGCTGCGGGTAATTATACTGTTACTCTTACCGACGACGAAGGATGTGAAGCTACCGAAGACTATTTAGTAGAAGAGCCATCGCTGTTAACCATTGATCCAACTGTAACTCCAACGACTTGCATTAGCGATGCTGATGGAGCAATTTCAATTCTAGTTACTGGAGGAACACAACCTGTCGTATCTTATGCCTGGAGCAACGGAGGAACAACCAATGAAATTACCGGTTTAACTGCTGGCGATTATACTGTGACTGTTGAAGATTCTAATGGTTGTACTTTAGTCGAAACAATTGAAGCAACTGAACCTACTGCAATTGTTGTTACTGAAACCTTATCTACCTACGATGGTGGATTTAACTTGACTTGTTTCGAATCGGCTGATGGAGCAATTGCCCTTGACGTTACAGGAGGTGCAGGAAATTATACCTACTTATGGTCTAATGCTGAAACTACTGAAGATATCAATAATCTGGATGCTGGTCCTTATACAGTTACGATTACTGACGGGAATGGTTGTGAAGTAATTGAATCATTTACGCTCACTCAGCCAGGACAGATTACTGTTACTGTAGACGCAACTACTTCTTATTTAACTGGTGGAATCCCCTACAACACGACATGTAATGGATTCGATGGTGGTGCTGAAATCACGGACATCACTAACGAAATTGGAACAAATCTAACCTATGCTTGGACAGGCGGAACAACCTTGGATGCTATTAGCGATGTTCCATCAGGTGTTTATAATGTTACCGTAACCGATGAAAATTCTTGTACCGGTGTTGGTACAGTTACGCTTACTGGCCCTGGTCCAGTAAACTTTACAGCTGATGTTTTATCCGACTTTAATGGTTTTGAGGTAAGCTGTTTCAATGGTGAGAATGGACAGATTGAATTTGACTGGGACAATGGTGTTGGACCTTTTGATATCTATTTCTCCGATTGGAATGTAAATGCAGCCATTGCTATAAACGCTAATAATACTACTGTTGATGGTTTTAGTGCTGGAACATACTATGCAATTCTTGTTGATAATAACGGTTGTGCAACAATTTCGGATGAGTTCACTTTGACCTCTCCCACCGAAATTACCTTGCCCGATCCTCATGTATTTGCTCCTAGCTGTGCCGATGGTTCTGACGGATCTATCGACCTAACTGGAATTTCTGGTGGTATTCCTCCTTACGATGTACAATGGGTTTATACTACGTATCCTGCTCAAACTGGTTTTGTTTTAACTGGATTGGATGCTGAAAGCACATATATTGGAATCGTTTCCGATGATAATGGTTGTTCAGTTATCCATGAGTTCACCATTCCTAATGTTGCCCCAATTGTTATCAACTCAGTTACACCAACCGATATTGATTGTTATGGTGCTGCAACCGGTGAAATTACTGCCGATGTTGAAGGTGGTTCTGGTACGTTTGAGTTCTCTGTTGATGGAACGAACTACAGTTCGAATGCAGTTACTGGTTTAACCGCAGGTGACTATACCTTATATATACGAGATACTTATGGTTGTGTGGTTGAATATGGTAGTTTAGTAACAATTGACCAACAAACCGAGATTACTGCTTCTTCTACTATTGAAGATGCAAGTTGCAACGGAGCAGCTGACGGTGAAATAGCTGTAGTTGTTTCAGGTGGCGATGGTACCTATACCTATAATTGGGTTGGTTTAAATAATACTACGGCTAGTGTTAACGGCTTAGAAGCTGGATCTTATGAATTAGAGGTTACCGATGGCTTAGCATGTACTGTAAGCTTCACCTTTATGGTTGATGAACCAGCTGTCTTAGATGCAACGGCTTCTATCACTGACGTTTCGTGTAATGGTGGTGCTGATGGAGCAGCGACGGTTTCTATCACTGGCGGAACCACTCCTTATGTAGGCGAGTGGTCTAATGGTGAAACCAGTCAATCTATTACGAATGTTGTTGCTGGTACCTACACGTATACTGTTACTGACGTTAACAATTGCGAAATTACGGGTAGTGTTACTATAACAGAACCCGACGCAATCGATATCACTGAGACTATTACCCATGTAACTTGTTTCGATGGTGCTGATGGACAAATTGAATTAACAATCGACGGTGGAACTGCTCCTTACTCAAACTTTGTTTGGTCAGATGGGACAAATACTGTTGGTACTTCGATGAACTTAACCAATGTTGAAGCTGGAACGTATACTGTTGAATTTACTGATGTTAATAGTTGTAGCTATACAGCTCAGTATTCAATTACAGAGCCTGCTCAAATTGAAATTACCGGAACTGCTACTGACATTTCTTGTAATAATGCAGACGACGGTGCTATTACGATCTCTAATGTAACCGGAGGAAGTGGTACATACACTTTTTCCTGGACTGAACATAGCGATGCCTCATTTACTTCTACGGACATGAACCAGATCGGATTATCCGAAGGCCAGTATACTTTGGTCGTAGAAGATGGAAACGGTTGCACAGCTAGTGCCTCTTTTGAAATTATTAATCCTGATGTGATTACTATTTCTTTAGAAGATAACACACCTGCTAATTGTACCGCTCCCGACGGTTCGTTGGAGATTAGTGCTGTAGGTGGCACAGGTGCTTACACTTATGCATGGTCTAATGGTGGTACTGATGCTTTAGCTGAAGGTTTACTCGCCGATGATTACACTGTTACTGTAACCGATGCTAATCTTTGTGTAGCGAATATGACCTACACCGTAAGCTCGGTTAATAATTTGGTTGCAAATACAATCGTTACCGACGTAGCTTGTTTTGGTGAGGCCACTGGTATTATCGAGGTAGATATCCAAACAGGTAATGCACCATTCACGTTTACCTATAACGGTTTGGCTGGAAGTGACAATGAGGCAAATCTTTTAGCTGGGACCTATGATGTTGTTGTAACTGACAATTATGGTTGTCAAGCTATTATCGATGACGTAGAAGTTGAGCAGCCTGCTGCTGCCCTTACCGCTACTGTAGATGTAACAGACGAAACTTGTTTCGGTCTTAATAATGGTATAGCTGAAATTACAGCGAACGGTGGCACAAGCCCTTATACATATAGTTGGGATGGTTTAAGTTACGTTTCAGACGTTGAACTCATCGAAATTACACCAGGTACCTATGATGTATTGGTCGAAGATGCAAATGGTTGTGATTTAACTGTTTCCTATACCGTTGATGCAGCTACTCAAATCACACTTGATTTCGCTGTTACGAATGCTGGTTGCGATAACTCATCCGATGGAGCTGTTACTGTAACACCTTCTGGTGGAAATGACACACAGTATTTCTATGATTGGTCCACCGGCCCACAGACCGCTTCTTTAACTGGACTTGCTGATGGAACCTATACAGTTACTGTTTATGATGCGAACCAATGTTCCGCTGCTGAAAGCATTGATGTTGAATTTGATTTTGGTTTCTATTTCGATAACGCCTCAGTAGAGGATGTAACTTGTTTCGAAGGTACCGACGGTAGCATCACAGTTAACTATCAAACAACTACTCCAAACGGTGAACACTATACCTTCGTTTGGAAAAATTTGGATGACGATGTATTAAGAACCGATGAAAATGTTTATGTTTCCACTCTAAACAATTTGGGTGCAGGTACTTATGTACTTGAAATTCGCTCAGAGCCATTTACCGGATGTTTCGAAGAAAGAACCTTCGTTGTTAGTCAACCCGATCCTATTGTGGTTACTCCAAATTTGAATTTACCCTCTTGTTATAAGTTCGATGACGGATCTATTACCCTCGATATTACAGGTGGTAGTGGCGACTTCACTTATTTATGGTCAAAAGGTGCAAATTACGTGACTCATAATGTTTTGGATGGTAGCATTGATAATATAAATGCTGGTATATATAAATTGACTGTTACCGACGCTAATTCGGCAGGTTGTAGTGATGTTCAGATTGTTATCTTGACCCAGCCTGATCCAATTAGCAGTACTATCGTAGCAACCGACATTACTTGCTTTGGCGATAATGATGGTAGTGTATTACTCTCCGTTACTGGAGGAACAGGAACCTATACTTATGCATGGGATGGTCTTGCAATTAATTCGAATGAATTAACCGCTCTAGCTGCTGGTTTATATGAGGTTACTATAACTGACCAGAATAACTGTACAGCAACTAATGATGCTACCGTATTAGAACCTGCGGTTCTGGCAGTAGCAAATCTTGATGTAACTGATGCTCTTTGCAACGGTGATAATGGAACAATTATTCCTACAGTCACTGGTGGTAACTTCCCATATAGTTTCACTTGGTCAACTAACACTAATTACAACCCAGTTATTAGCACCAACGACTTTGTTAATGGTGTAGCAGATGACTACTTCCTGAAAGTGATCGACAACAAAGGTTGTGAAGTGGAAGTAACCGCAACTATTGATGAGCCTGCTCCTCTGGTTGTTAGCATTAGCCAAACGGTATTTGATGCTACCAATTCAAATGCATTAGCCTCTGCTACTGGTGGTTCGTCTCCTTATAGTTATGCTTGGTCAAATGGTATTAACAGTGCCCTTAGTGCTTTCCTTGCTGCAGGAGATACCTACACGGTAACTGTTACCGATGCTAACTCGTGCTCTGCTCAAGAAAGCATCCTGATTCAGGCAGTTAGTCCAATCATGGTTGACGGACCGGATATGAATGTTGATAATCAAATGCTTCAGACTAATTTGACGGATAATGGATTATTAGCTAAAGTTTATCCGAACCCAAGTAAGGATGGATTATTTAATCTAATGTTCAATACCAGCGAATTAGACAGAGCCAATATCGAGATATACGATGCACTGGGTAAACTTGTACAAAGCGAAATGCTTACTACAACCCAAGGGGGAATTCATACGATTGAACTTCCTGCTTCAAAAGGAATCTACTATCTCCGGATAATTACCAATGAGTTTGGTAGTGTAACCAAACAATTAATTATCTCCGAATAAGTAAATCTGATTTTAATCGGATGGTCCTAGGACCATCCGATTATTTTAATCAATAAATATTAGCCATATGAAAAAGTACTACATCTTTTTGTCACTTTTATTTTTGACTAGCTATTTGGCTTTTTCGCAGCAAGTATTGCTCGACGAAGATTTCAATAGCTCCAATAATCTTCCTACAGGTTGGAGTACTGGTGTGCCAACAGGCTATCAATCAGTATGGGAAGTCGGGGATAATTTAAGTTCCCAAAATTTTGTCATTCCCGAGAATGACGGGAATTATGCCGTTTCAAACGATGACGCCTGTAATTGTGATATTCCTGGAGATACTCTTTATACTCCAAGCATTGATTTTACTGGTTTAGACAATATCACTCTAAGTTTCTCTAGCTATTTACCGAGTCCTTATGCTGCACTTAACCTCCCGGATTCAAAGGGCTTTGTCTACATTTTTAATACCGTAGATAATACCTTTACGCTCGTTCAAGAGGTGACTATCAATGCTAGCTGGACAAACGTTTCCATTAGCTTAGATAACTTTGTCTCAGGAGAGCATCGTATCGCTTTTGTGCACTCAGATGATAATTCACCAAATAGTTTGAGCGGTTGGGCTATCGATGATGTTTTAGTTACCGTTCCATTTGCAAATGATTTGGCGGTTGAGAATATTCTGAGTCCAGTAAGTTCTTGTTCGCAGGCTAATGCCGACGTTCAAGTCGAACTTAAAAATAATGGTTCAACAACGATTACGGATTTCACCATCAGCTATCAAGTTAGTAATGGAGCTCCTATAACAATGCCAGTTTCAGGTGTCTCAATCCCTTTTAATGGAACTTATGTGTATACTTTCGCTAACCAAGTTAGTTTAAGTGCCGGTTCCACTCATGAGATTACCGTGAGTATCGACTATACTAACGATATGGATCTTACCAATAACTCACTTACTGAGTACATAATGGTTTCAGAGACGGTTGTAATTAATGAAGTAGACGATTTTGATAATAACTTGTCTTTTACCTGGAGTCTTAATTCTGAATCCAAAGCCAACTCTAGTTTTGATAATGGTCAAGTTCTAATGCAAGGAACAGGAGCAAGTGGATGGGTAACTACCGGTGGTGTTACTAGCTCGAGCAACGCTTGGAATGATAACCTCGATTATCAATCATCGTTGATCTTGACCTGTAACAACAACCAAGTTCCTGCTGTAAACAGCGGTCTTGAATTGTCATTTGATTTGCGTCAGGAAGGGTTCAATGTTTCCACGAATAGTTGGTTTGCCGTTTTTGTAAATGGAAGTCAAGTCGCCGATGTCGATGGTAACCTTTCCTTTAACCCGGCAAGTACCACCGGCGATGCATACTCAACCAAAACGTATAATCTTTCAGCATATAAGAATACTGCTTTTACTGTCGAATTATATGCTTCTACCTATCGAAGCGGCGATAAAGTATTTATCGATAATTTGGTCATTCGTAATCGTAATGAAAGGGATGCTGGAATTATCTCTATTGTCAGCCCTACTTCCGATTGTGGTTTAGCCAATATCGGTGATCTTGCTGTAGTTATTAAAAACTACGGATTAGAGAGCATCTCTAATGTCCCTGTATATTTTACAATCAATGGAGGAAGTCCTGTTTTGGCCGGTACTTATGGACCATCGATTCCTGCAGGCGGACAAACAGGAACCGTTACCTTTTCTAATCAAAGTTTCTCCGGATTCGAAAATCAAGGAGTCTATGAACTTTACGTATATACAGAGTTAGAGGGCGACATCCTTTTCCCGGGGAATGATGGAGTTACTGTTTCAATCGTTAGTCAGCCATTAATCACTGTTTTCCCCTATGAAGAAGATTTTGAAGGTGATATTATTTGGGCTTCGGAAGGCGTGAATTCCAGTTGGGAAGTTGGTGTACCTGCTGGAAATACAATACAAGCAACTCAAGCTAACTCAAAAGCTCTGATAACAAATGCAAACGGAAATTATAACAACAACGAATATTCGTTTGGTGTTAGTCCTTGTTTTGATTTTAGTTTGCTGGTGAATCCATTCATTGAATTTTCGATTTGGTATGAAACCGATCCTGGAATGGATGGTGCAATGCTACAATATACATTAGACAACGGAACAACCTGGTTGCCTTTAGGAACTATTCCTGATCCATCAACAGGTAATCCAGATAACTGGTATCCACTTGAAGTAGCCCAGTTTAGTAACCTTGGTGGTTGGACAGAAGAATCTGGAGCTTGGTTAACTGCTCGTCATGATTTAAGTGCACTTGCAGGTGAGAGTAGCGTTAAGTTTCGCTTTGTATTTGCTTCAGATGCTGATAACACTGTCGGGGTAACTGAAGTGGACTATGAAGGCGTTGCAATTGACAACTTGTTTATTGGAGAAGCTCAAGCGGATATCGATTTAAAACTGAACGGATTTGTTACTCCAATTAGTGATGTTAACTTAACAGCAACTGAGCTAGTAAGCGTAGAAGTACAGAATTTGGGTATTCTTGAGGTAAATGAATTTTCCGTGAGTTACTCTATCAATGGAGGGGCTCCTGTTACAGAGACTTTTACTCAAACGATACTTCCCGGTGAAACCGCAGTAATTAATTTTACTCAAACAGCGGATGTTTCCGCAATTGGCAGTTACACTTTATCGGCAAGCGTCGCAGCTGCCAATGATGGTAACCCAACTAATAATACGATTGAAACTACTTTGCTAAACATTTTAGTCGTTACCAATTATCCCTACATCGAAAGCTTTGAAGGAGTTAACCATTTTTGGATGAGCGGAGGTGTGAATAGTAGCTGGCAATTAACTGTTCCCAATGGAACTGCTATCACTGGTGATCCTCTTACCAACCCTGCTACTGATAATGTCTGGGTAACTAATTTAAATAATGGCGGATACTTTAATTCTGAAGATAGTTATGTTCAGAGTCCCGAGTTTGACTTTAGTTCATTGATACAACCAGCTGTTAAGCTTAGAATCAGCTATAAGACTGAAACTGATGTTGACGGCGCCAGTTTATATGTATCAACCGATGGAGGTAGTAGCTTCGCTATCGTAGGAACAATTGGTACACCACCTAATATTCTGAATTGGTACGATAATACCGTCATCGCTGCAAACAATCAATTTGGTTGGACTGGACAAAAATCTTGGGTTCAGGCTATTCAGGATTTAAGCAACCTAAGTGGCGAATCAAGTGTTATTTTCAGGGTTGTATTTAACTCTGATGTTGTTACCAATGACGAAGGTTTCGCTTTTGATGACTTTGAAGTTTTCGAAAATGCACCTAGAGACTTAGAACTATTGTCGTGGGATTCCCAAATGGATAATTGTGGTCTTGGAAATGCTGAAGAAGTTGTAGTCTCCATTAAGAATAATGGTTTATTTACTGAAACTGATTTTACCGTCTCCTATACCATCGATTTAAATGGTTCTGTACAAACTGCAACTGAACAAGTTAGTGGTGTAAGTGTTGCTCCTGGATCTACCTTTGTATATACTTTTACCACCACAGCTGATTTGAGTCTTCCTGGCAATTATGTTGTTTCAGCGTCTGTCGTCATTGATAATGCTACGGATGTAAATACTGTTAATAATTCATGGAATGGACAGTTTATCGGGTATGATCTGATTGATACCTACCCTTATACAGCTGGTTTTGAAACAGGTTCTGAAGGCTGGATTTCAGGTGGTGTTAATAACACCTTTGAGGTAGGAACACCCGATGCCGGAAATACATATATTAATACTGCTGCAACTGGGCAAAATGCCTGGGTTACGAATTTAGATGGTGATCATGCAGTGTCTGAAGAGTCTTACGTTGAGAGCCAATGTTTTGATCTGTCAGGAATTTTAGTCCCTGCGATTTCGTTTGATTACTTCGTTCATACTGAGGTTAATTCTGCTAGTTATGCATGGGACGGAGCTCGTTTAGAGTACACCCTTGATGGAGGAGGAAACTGGAGTCCTGTTGGTGCATACATTGCCGATGCCTCTTGGTACACTTATCCACAGGTACAGCGATTGGGAAATAATCCCGGGTGGGCTGGTTTATCCGGTAGCTGGACTTCTGTCTCTTATCAATTAACCGATTTACAAGGAGAAACAAGTGTACGTTTCCGCTTTGTTTTCAAAGCTGACCAAGGAAACACTACCGGATATGAAGGTTTCGCATTTGATAATGTACGTATCTTTAATGATGTTCCTTATGACTTTGGAGTCAGTGCGATTGGAACAGCATCTGCTTGTGCCGAGTCGCTTGATAACGACGTGGTAGTAACCATCACTAACTTTTCGCAAGATTATACCCATCCTGTTGGGGCTACTATTGATTTAGCTTATGAATTTAACGGAGGTGCTGCAGTTCAGGAACAATTAGTTCTTGCTGCTGATTTACTTCCAGGAGGAACCGTTCAGTACACCTTCTCAACTACATTTGATGCACCCGTAGCTGGGACCTACAGTATGGTCGCTTATACGAATGTATCTGGCGACGGAGATGCCGCAAATGATGGAACGACAGAGGATATTGAAATTTTTGCTCTCCCTGTCCTTACTCCTGATATAAGCAATGTAATTTGTAACGGAGAAAACAACGGAAACATTTCTTTCAATACTACTGCCGATTATAGTTTTGTTTGGGATAACGCCTCCACAGGAATGACCTTAGGTGACTTAGTTGCCGGGGACTATTTTGTTAGTATCACCGATAATGTTACTGGCTGTGTTTACACCAGTGATGCAATTACAGTAACTGAACCTGCGGTTTTGGATGTTGCTGCAAGTGTAGTAAATCCTGATTGTAGCGATTTGAACTCGGGCTCGATTGCATTAACTGTTACAGGCGGAGTTGCTCCTTATACTTACACTTGGAGCAACCAAGAGACCACTTCAGATTTAACTGGAATTGGTACAGGTACTTATGATGTTACGGTAATGGATGTAAATCTTTGCGAGGCCGAAGCTTCCGTTTTTGTGAACGGTCCTTTTGAGCTCCCATATTCCCAAGATTTTGAAGGGTTAGAATTACCTTTGGCTTGGTCAAAACAACAAGCTGTTAATTCAGTTGGCTGGGAATTCGGTACTGATATTAACAGTACGCTTTTTCCATTCTTTGTTATTCCAAGTCACTCTGGTTATGCTGCCTCGAATGATGACAAGAATGATGATTTCTCTGGATCCCTTAATGACGCTTCGGAAGATTTATTGTTGACTCCTGTGTTTAATCTTGAAGGATACACTTCCGTGAATCTTCAATTCGATGCCTATTTCAATGGATTTATGGATGAAGCTAGTGTCGTTTTATACCAAGGAACCAATCAGACCGTGATTCATACAATGACGGCTTTTAGCCAATGGCAAGATGGTATCATCGTAAACCTGGATGCCTATGCAGGTATGTGTGGAGTACAAATTGGATTCTTGTATAACGACGGTGGCGAGTGGGCAACCGGTTTTGCAATTGACAATTTCCAAATTAGCGGAGTTGAGCAATATGATTACGATTTAGCAATCGGCTCTATTTTAAGTCCGATTACTGAATCCTGTGGTTTCTCAGGTAATGAAGACATGACCGTTGAAGTGGTTAATGTTGGTTTACTGGAGGCTTCCGGAGCAAGTATTAGCTATTCAATTAATGGAGGTTCGGTTGTTACTGAGAATTTACCAAGCATTTTAGCTGGGGAAACACTATCGTTTACTTTCGCTCAAACGGCTGATCTTTCCGTAACGGGTACTTACACCATAGACTTCACGATTAATTATGCAGCTGATTTAAATCTTGCCAATAATCAATCGGATATCGTTATCAATAGTTTACAAGCGATTGAATCCATTCCTTATGAGCAAGATTTTACCGCTTTAGTTCCTGAGTTTACAGGAGAAGCTGGCTCAGAAGCTTCTGTTGCAATTAGCTCTGGTGAATTAGTATTTGCAGGGGGTAATCCTTTATCGGGATGGACAGGTGGATCCAATGCTACCGACTTAAATGCGTTTAATGATAATGTTAGCCATATATCAAGCTTTAGTACTGTTTGTAGCATTAATGCCAGCGCAGCTGCTACTCTTGAACTATTGTTCGACCTTAAGCAAGTTGCCACCAGTTCAGCTAATGATAGTTGGTTTAGAGTGTTAGTAAATGGAACAGTGGTTGCTGGGCCTTTTAATGCATCTCAGACTAATGGTGCTTATGCTACACAAGTTGTTGATCTTGACGCTTATGCTGGATCTTCCTTCTCGCTAAATTTTGAAGCTTCCAATAGAAGTGTAAATGATCAGGTATTCCTTGATAATTTGATTTTGCGTGAGAAAACGGCGAATATCGCTCTAACAGCAATTAACTTATCGGAACCAACTTGTTCTTATAGCGATAATGAGACAATCGAAGTGGTCTATACCAATACTGGTTCCTTAACCATCAGTGAGTTTGAACTTAGCTTATATGTAAATAACGTTCTATTCGGAACGCAGACCATCAGTTCTTCTCTTGCTGCAGGTGCAACTGCGAGCTTTGACTTTGTTGGAGTAGATTTATCTGTTCCTGGAGATTATGCAATTTCTGCTATTGCCACTTTGGTCAATGAGTCGGATCTAAGCGACAATACTCTTGAAGTAACTGCGCAAAGTGTACCTGTATACGATGTCTTCCCATTTGCAGAAACAGCTGGCAACTTTGCTGACTTCTGGTCATCTTATGGCGACAACAGTTCTTGGGTTTATTCAGGCAACTGGCAAACAGGAATAGCGGAATACAATAATGAAGAGAATAGTTATTTACAATCTCCTTGTTTTGATTTTAGCTCATTGGATAATCCGATAGTTATTCTGAACCTAAATTATTTGACTGAGAATAATGTTGATTATTTGTCGGTTGAATATAGTGTGGATGGAATCAATTGGACAACTTTGGGTGCTCAAGGTCAAGGCAATAATTGGTATAACTCTGCTAATGGATGGACTGGTTCCTCGAACGGAGCTATCGATGCTAGTATCGCATCAAACCTTGGAGGATTATCCAGCGTTAAGTTCCGCTTCCACTTGGCTTCAGACTTTAGCGGTTCATTTGCCGGTGTTAACTTAAATAGCTTTGAGGTTATTGATTCCCAGGATTTTGGGGTTGTGTCAATTGCCCCTATCGAAATATGTAGTAATTCTGACTTCCAGGTTGAAGTGAGCCTCGTTAATGCCGGGAGTTCGATGATTCCTTCTGGAACTAATGTGGAGTTAAGTTATCAGTTTGGCACGAGCAGTGTAACAGAAAGCCATGTACTAGCTGCTGATTTAGCTTCGGGTGCTAGTGTCGATTATATCTTCACTACTGTAGAGAACATCGAAGTCGTTAGCAACTATCCATTTGAGTTGGTTGTCAGTTCTCCAAATGATCTCAACTTAGTGAATAATACCTATCAAGGTACGTTGAATATTATTCCTGGACCGGTCATTGGAACTACAACCAATATCGCTATTTGCGAAGGCGGATCGGTTACATTAACTGCCACTGGCGGAACTCCTGAATGGTCCGGTGGTGTATTCAATAATGTACCCTTCTTCCCTGCTACAACAAGTGATTATACCGTTACTGTTACCGCAGCAAATGGATGTCAGGCTACTTCGACAACTACGGTAGTTGTTAATCCATTGCCTGAAGCTAGTGCTGGTGAGGACCAATTCGTTTGCCAAGGCGAACAAACTACTCTTACCGCTTCTGGCGGAACTACTTACCAATGGATTGGTCTTGGGAATACGGCTAGTATTGATGTAATAGTCGA
>JAGYLP010000023.1 GCA_018401015.1 Bacteroidales bacterium | reverse complement strand
CGACTCGCACAACTTTACGTGAACGATAGGGCTAGCCTGGTACTGGGAAAAGGAATTGTTCGTGGAATCGATGCCGAACTGAACCTCAACGAAGCCATTCGGGCTCTTCATAACAGCTCTACCTACATCACCCTGGGAGCCAGCTTTGTGAGCAAATACGAACCGGACAACAATCCGGTGTACAAGCTACCCGCAAACGTAGCAGCCGGAGGAGGACGCATCGATGTGACCACCGGAAAATACAGTTTCATGGCCGAGTACACCTACAGGGCTCCGGATCCGTCGGCTGCCGGGCTCGATAATTCGAATGGAAACGTGGGGCAAAACTTCATTTATCGTCCGGGACAAGGATTCGTTGCCAGTGCCTCCTATTCTACCCGCGGTCTTGGAGTTTATGTGGCAGCCAAATCGATCGATAACATGAATTTTCGCTCCGACCGGAACGCCAAAATCAACGACTTGCTCATCAACTTTATTCCCGATTTTACTCGTAACTACACTTACCTCATTGCGGCCATGTACCCCTATGCCACACAGCTGAATGGCGAGGCAGGCTATCAGGCTGCCATACAGTACAATATCCCCAAAAAAACGTTCTGGGGAGGCAGGTACGGAACCGACTTACGCTTCGAATATTCGCGCATGTTTAGCCTGATGAAAAATCCACTCGATTCCATCCCCCTCACAGCCAACTCCGGTACCGAAGGTTACGATGCAAGTTTGATTGGATTCGGGAATGACCTGTTCTATCAGGACATCTCCCTGGCGATGGAACGAAAATTTAACCGAAAAGTGAAAACCTTACTCATGGTTCAGCACCTAACCTACGACAACAATATTTTACACGGAGCGGGGGAATACAACGGAGTAATCGAAGCTTTCAATGTGATTGGCGACGTTTACTATCGTTTTACCAATACCAAAACCTTACGGACCGAAGTGCAACACATGGTAACCGAAGGCGATAAAGGAAACTGGGGAAGCTTGCTCTTTGAGTACACCTTGCCGGGTTGGTTCTTCATTGTGGGCGATTTATACAATTATGGCAATCCAAATGTTGAAGAGCGCGTTCATTACTACACCTTTGCCATTGCGTATGCTCACGGAGGGAACCGTATTCAGGTGGGCTACGGAAAACAACGCGAAGGAGTAGTTTGTACCGGAGGAATTTGCCGAAGAGTACCGGCATCGCATGGATTCAATATTTCGCTCACCAGTACCTTTTAAAATGGGTAGGAAAAAATCATCAGGCTACTATTATCAGCCTGAAAGGAATCGTTCCCGGAATAGAAAATCTTAAAATCGAACTCCAGAAAAGATTCTTTTAAACAGAGGCACAACCTCAATCCAAGCTTGAAAAGTAACTTTAAAGACTTAAAAGAACACCATCATGCGCCGAATACTAAGTTTTTTGCTTGCCCTGATCATCATCGGATCCTGCGACACTGTTGAGGCTCCCTATATAGAACCAAACAGTCTTAATTGCAACTATGACGATGATGCTCCCGTACGTAAAGTGCTCATCGAAGATTTTACCGGCTATCAGTGTGTGAATTGTCCTCGTGCCACAGAAGAGCTAAAATCGATTGTAGAACGCTATCCCTGCCATGTGATTCCGGTTGCCATTCACTACGGATTTTTTGCTGAGCCTGCCTTTGGAACGGAGGACCCTGATTATCGCACACCAGAAGGAGCAGCTATTGGCGAATACTTCGAGGTTACTCAAGCCTTACCCATTGGCATGGTGAATCGTCGAGCAGAGAATGGCAATTACAACCTCGATTACGAAGATTGGGCCATCAAACTCGTTGAGCAAGTTACGGCTAGCCTTTATGCCGATGTGGAAATTCTGGCAAGCGCTAACTTCACTGCCGATAGCCTGCTGGAATATAGCATCGAAATCAACGACATCAGTATTCTGAATGTGAATATGCATGTAGTCGCCAGCTTACTGGAAAATAAGGTTATCTCGAAACAAAAGGATGGTTCGCAAACCGTTTCCGACTACGAGCACAACCACATGTTGCGCGCCGGTGTGATGGAGGATCCCGTTTGGGGAACACCTGCCAACCTTCCTTTCAGCCGGAATTTTAGCTATGCTGTTCCTTCTGGTGTTACCTGGAACCTCGACAACATGGAATTATTGGTTTACGTTTACAACAGCGATACAAAAGAAGTTATCCAAGCAGAAGTATTTCATATCGATGGCATATAACAAACTCCTTGTTTCAATCGGCATCATCCTGCTCGGAGCCGGTAACTTGCTCAGCCAGAATTTCCAAGCAGGAATTATGGCGGGACCTCTTAGTTCGCAAGTCGATGGCGATATGGCATCCGGTTACAACAAAGCCGGATTTCATGCTGGAGTCTTTGTTCGCTATTTACTGTTCGAGGACCTGGCCGGTCAACTCGAAATGCGTTACATTACCAAAGGAGCGCTGGAGAATCGTCTCGAAACCGATGGCTATTATTACCGTTCCGGACTGAACTATGTAGAGATGCCCTTAACCTTCAGCCTGAAAAAAAACCGATTCCAATTCGAAGCCGGTCCTGCGCTTGGGGTGCTACTATTTAGTAAAGAAGAAGATGCTTTTGGAGAGCTTAGTTTGGGTAGTTACGAAGACTTCCGTAAGCTTGAACTGAGCGGCATCATTGGCTTTTTTTACGAAGTGACCGACGATCTGCGAATCAACTTCCGGATGCAATATTCCATCACCCCAGTTCGAAGAACGCTTAGCAGTCAGGTAAACACAGTTTACCGCTACCAGCGATTCGCTTTTAACAACCTGGTTAGCTTTGGCTTATACTACTATTTGAAGCAATAGGAATCGACTCTGTTCCCGGACTTAAGCTTCGAATCGCTTCAACCCCGATGCCCATTCTTCAAATACCAGCATTTTATTTTTGTGGAACTGAGTTTCCTCCTCCTTTCGAAAACGGTCAGCAACTTAGCGCTTCGTTTGAATCTGAATGCCTTAAAAATGGATTCAGCAAACGTTCAGCTGGAACCGAGAAGCAACATAAACGAAGATAGAATTCACCTACGAATTAAGTCTTTCGTAGTTTCCCAAACTCTTTCCCATGAAAGGTGGAAACAGCTACCTTAAAAACCTTGACATTAAGCACGGCCGGTTTACTGTATCGAAACGATCCTTCGGCATATTGATTCATGATGACATTCAACGCTTCAACTTTTTGTTCGTAATCGTCGATAAATTCGACCTCCCCATAGGCTAATACCGAACGGTAGGCCATACTATAACTGCACGCAACCTCTTCGTTTTGATGATAAAGCTGATGATCGGTGGAAAAAGATATGGCAACTTTCGGATTCTTTTTCAATAGCTCATTCTTCCGTCCTTTCGGATCGCCATGAAAATAGAGGATTCCCTCGCTGTAGCCAAAATTCATGGGTACGACATAAGGTAGCCCTGATTCATCCACCATAGCCAGGTTACATGACTCGCAAGCCCGAATAATGGACTCCACAAAGGGAAGTGAATCGTCTCGTCTCGCTTTCATAAACGTTTTATTTTAAGGTAATTAAATGATTGCCCGGTCGCCTAATTTCTTGGATAAAAGCTGATTAATGGCACTCAGCTGTTTGATCATGGCAAGCGCCTGCATCAGTTCCTCATCATCTTCAATATGATTGAGTTTATCGTTCCATTCTTTGAGTAAAACCTGAACTCGATGCTGTTTGAGCGCATAAACTGTTTCAGGGACCAATTCGTTCAACTTCTCCGACTCATCTTCGACATACGACTCTTTTTTTCGCCATAAATTGCTCAACAAATACTCCTTACTCAGAATATCGGCAACGGTTCGGCTTACCTCCGGATTGGTATGTAGAATAAGATCCTGATGATTAAAAGCTTTTCCCTCCAACTGACTGGCCGACACCGCATCGAAAATGGTTTTCAAATGAGGAGTGCGCAGTTTAAGGCTTTCCTCGGCTTCAATTTGTTCGCACAAGAAGCCGGCAACCGTATAATCGTAGGTTACATCCTCTTCCGTTATCTGAATAGGAACATCTCCGTACTTGAGCAATAGTCGAATTACCTCTTGCTCAAAATGTGGGGTGAGGTCCTTTTCTACTTTTGGATTAGCCAAGTAAGAATTAGATGATCCCTGCGAAGGCTTAGCTTGTTGCTGACCGCTAGCCTGATAGGAGCGATTCCGCAATATTTTCGTTACCTCGCTGTATAGCATTTCTTCGCTCATATCGAGCTGGCGGGAACATTCTCGAATAAAAACCGAGCGTTTAATCTTATCTGGAATTAACGAAACCGACTGTAAAATATCCCGAATCAAATTTCCACGAGCAATCGGATCGTTTTGAGCATCTTTTTGTAAGAGATGAGTTTTAAATAGAATGAAATCTTTCTCATTCTCGTGCAGATAATCCAAGGTTTCGGAACTGGTATGCGACTGACTGTATGAATCGGGATCTTCGCCATCGGGGAACATCACAACGCGCACATTCAAGCCTTCTTCCAAAATCAAATCAATACCGCGCAAACTCGCTTTGAGACCGGCTTCGTCGCCATCGTAGAGAACAGTAATATTTTCTGTGAATCGCTTAATCAGTCGAATCTGCTCGACGGTGAGAGCTGTTCCCGACGAGGCCACCACGTTTTCGATTCCATTTTGATGCATGGAAATGACATCGGTATAACCTTCCACCAAATAGCATTTATCGTGCTGAACAATAGCACGTTTAGCCTGAAACAAGCCATATAAAACCTGGCTTTTATGGTACACTTCCGATTCGGGCGAGTTGAGATACTTCGCTGTTTTTTTGTCGTTTATCAACGTGCGACCACCAAAGCCAACCACCCTGCCGCTCAGGTTATGAATAGGGAAAATAATCCGCCCACGAAAACGATCGCCCAACCAGTTATCGCGTTGAATCGTCAAACCTGTTTGAATCAAATAGTCTTGCTGATAACCCTTTTTTAAGGCAGCATCGGTGAATAGGCGTGTTTCGTCGGGGCAATAACCAAGCTGAAACTTTTCAATCATAGGGGGCTGAATACCCCGTTCCTTGAAGTAAGATAAGCCGATACTTTGACCTTTTTCTTCACTATGCAGGTAGTTAGAAAAAAACTCTTGCGCATAGGCATTTACAATCATGAGGCTCTCGCGCAGGTTCTTTTGTTCCTTTTCTTCCGGGCTTTGTTCCTTTTCAATGATTTCGATATGATACTTCTTGGCCAGGTATTTTATGGAATCGACGAAACTCATGCCTTCGTGCTCCATGATAAAATTAACGGCATTCCCGGCCTTACTGCAACCAAAACACTTATAAATACCCTTAGCCGGCGATACCATGAATGAAGGTGTTTTCTCCTGATGGAAAGGACACAAACCCTTGTAGTTTACTCCGAATTTTTTGAGTTGCACAAAATCCCGAATCACTTCTACAATATTGGCAGCATCGAAAACTTTATCGATTGTCGAACGATCGAGCATTAAATTTCAGTTTGATTATCAGTTATTTATTATCACTTTTGGCGAAATTTAAAGTTAGCAATTATCCTCAGTTTTTTGAGCCATGAAGTTTAAAATCCATACCGACTACATTCAATTAATCCAATTACTCAAAGCCATTCAATGGGCCGAAACCGGCGGACAAGCTAAGTGGTTGGTAGAAGAAGGATTAGTCCGATTAAATGGCGAGGTCGAATTTCGCAAAAGAGCTAAACTCCGTGTTGGAGATGTAGTTGAGATGGACGGTATGCAAGTGCTTATCACAGGGTGACCGACTCGGCGAGGGGGCGTCTGCGCGAATAGGCAAATGGGCGATATGGCGAGAGGGCGAACGTAGCAACAACGAACTACCGCGCGGCTCCCGGCGCGTAGCACAACTGCCGCGCGGCTCCCGGCGCGTGGCATTCAATCTAGTTCAAGCGAAAAACTTTGCGCCCTTTGCGCATCCTAAGCGCTCTTTGCGCGAACCTTTGCGAACTTTATTAAAGTGAAAGTGAAAATCTGAGCGCAGAGGAGCTCCCGATAATGGAGTGTATCGGGAGTGAAAAGTTGTGAATCCCTAAATATGGTTGACCGTTTTTGGTTTAGCATTCAGGAGCTCCCGGCGCGCGGCTCCTTTCTGGTTCGAGGAAAAGTTTGCAACCTGCTCTTTGCCCTGTTCTCGACCATTGCTGAGCGGGGGGCTCTCGCAAAGGGCGCAAAGGTCTCGCAGAGGGCGCAAAGAGATTAGTGCTATGGCTCATGTTCAGCATTGAACTTAGATCCGATTATATCGACTTGAATGAAATCTGTGTAAATCCGTCAAATCCGTGTCATCCCCCGATTTATCGGGGCAAGCTGTGTTCCAAGTGAACGAAGGACGTGAAAAGTGAAAAGTGAAAAGTATTCTTTTTGCAATCCTGAGGTGATTAATTGATAAGGAACATAGCTCCAATTATCCAATTCCACAGCCCATAGGGGAGTAATGTTCGTAGCGAAAATTGGTGCGCAGCGAAAGCCCCGATTCATCGGAGTTGACTATTGAATGCTAAATTTTGAATTGCCTCCCGGAAGCTTTCGGGAAGTTAAAGCAAAGCGCTCAAGATATCGATATCCTTTACCGGCAAGTCGAAATATTTCCCAATCTGATAATTGGTAAGCATCCCTTTATAAACGTAAATCCCATGGCGAATTTCGTAGTCGTGCTGAATCAGGTTCGACATCGAAGAGGCATCGCCCAAACGAATAAGTAAGGGCGCAAAAATATTGCTTAGTGCGTAACTGGCTGTCCGTGCAACCGTCGATGGAATATTGGGAACACAATAATGAACGATTCCATGTTTGATAAAAATGGGATGTTCGTGCGAGGTTAATTCCGATGTTTCGACACAACCGCCCTGATCGATACTGGTATCGATAATGACCGACCCTTTCTTCATCAGCTTAACCATATCTTCGGTAATATAAAACCGGGAATTTTCACCCATCGCATCGATGGCTCCAATAAAAATATCGGCGGTAGCCAGCGCATTACGCAGGATTTGCGGCTGAATAATAGAGGTGAAAACCCGCTGATTAATATTGCGTTGCAATTGATTCAGTTTCGAAACCGAGTGGTCAAAAATCTTCACTACCGCCCCCAATCCAAGTGCAATTCGCGCTGCAAATTCAGCTGTAGTACCAGCTCCCAAAATGACTACTTCCGACGGATTAACACCGGAAATCCCTCCGACAATTTTCCCTTTCCCGGTACTGGCATTGCTCAGATACTCTGCCGCTTTAAGGATGGCAGTGCTGCCAATAATTTCACTCATCGAACTGACCACAGGGAAATGCCCTTCTTCATCGCGAATCAGTTCATAGGCAATAGCTGTTACCTTCTTCTTCATCAAGGTTAATAGATAGCTTTTCGATAGAATTCCAATATTGAGAGCCGATATTAGCAACTGATTGCCTCGAAGCAATTGAACTTCTTCGGGAGAGCAAGGTGAAACCTTCAAGACTATATCCGACTGAAAAATCTCTTCGCGGGTTTCGCAAATAAAGGCACCCATTTCGCTAAAATCAGTATCCGTGAAATTTGCATGAATACCCGCTCCTGACTCAATTCGAACTTCGTGCCCCATGGCCACCAAAGTATCGACCGCCAAAGGAGTTAGCGCAATTCGATTCTCGTTCGGATCTTGTTCTTTGGGTAAACCAATGATGAGTTTATGAGGTTTTCGCCCAACAGCGAGCCGTTCCTCCTGCGGACTAATACTGGTTTGAAGTTTAAAGTAAACAGACCTGGTCGGTTGCATACGTCATTTATTCTTTAGGTAAGATTTTAAAAATACGATAAAAATTACTTCACGCTCCTTATGCAAACCGATTCTTAACAGAAAGTTTGATTATCGATCCGAAACCCGAAAATTATCCACTTTTCAATTAAGGAATTGCATTCAAATAAGGTCCAATTTTAACACAAAAAAGTGGGACACCCCTTAAACCATCGCTTGTTAAGGAGTGTTAAAGGAAGGAAGATTTTAAGACTAATTCCAAATTGAGTATTTAACTAAGTAAAAACCTAATTGACTTTTTAGAATTTTTATCTTTGGCCGATTGACCTCAGTAACAAAGCGTTTAATCCATTTATTAACGACATAAAGAAATAAATTATACCATGCTAGAATTCACAAAATCGGAAACAACGGAAAAGAAAGACCGCAGGGACTTTCTTAAAATGTTGGGGCTCACGATTGGAGCAGCAGGGGCCGTAACAACATTCACGTCCGCTACGCTCGGAGCCACGAATCTTAACTCCTCCAAATCAACCCTTTCCTTAATTGGTCCCGATGGCGACCTGGTTGAAGTTGATCCTGCTAAATTGCAAATGGCAGAAGAAATTGTCAGCGATTCAGAATTATTGCGCGAGTACCAACGTCGAGGACGCGAAGGGATCCCAGGGAAGAAATGGGTGATGGTGATCGATTTGGCAAAGTGCCAGAACGCCCGGAAATGTATGGAAGCGTGCCAAGGAGCACACGAATTGCGCCCTGAACAACATCATATCAATGTATTACGGATGCAAGACACTCCCGACACCGCTCCTTACTTCATGCCGAAACCATGCTTCCATTGCGATAATCCTCCCTGCGTTAAAGTGTGTCCGGTCGATGCTACTTTTAAACGTCAGGATGGGATAGTGTTAATCGATAACCTCCGCTGCATCGGATGTCGATTCTGCGTGGCCGGTTGTCCTTACTCCGCTCGGATCTTCCAATGGAGCGAACCCGATATGACCGAGGAAGAAAAACTCAGAACCTACGATGTTGAGCTGAACGTTCCACAACGTAAAGGAACTATCTCTAAGTGTCTGTTTAGTGCCGACCGTTTGCGTATCGGCAAATTACCTTATTGCGTTTCTGCTTGTCCTAATGGAGTTTACTGGTTTGGGGATAAGAACGAAGATGCAGTCACAAATGGCACAACTGGTGAAACGGTCCGTTTTAGCGATTTGGTTCGCGACAATGCCGGTTACACCATGCACGAGGAGTTCGGAACCAAGCCACAGGTATTCTACTTACCTGCTAAGGACCGGCGCGTTCCGTACGATGAAGCAAACCGAATGTCCACTCAGAACTAAAAATCTAACTAACTATTTGATATGGCCGAAGTTAATTCTCCTTCGCTCACTGAGCGTAAACCATTGTCGCAAATCTTCAAAGATTTAATTAATCCCATCAAAACGGTCTCATTCTCCTCGAAAGTGTGGGACCGCTTTCTTATTTTAATCATCATCTGGGGGACTTTTGCATACATCCACCAGCTCCAATCTGGATTAGGAATTACCGCCATGCGCGATTATTCCACCTGGGGAGTTTATATTTCTAATTTCGTATTCTTGGTAGCCGTTAGTTTGGTCGGATTTCTCTTAACGGCCATCCTTAAGCTAACCGGAATTAAATGGGCTACCCCTATTTCCCGGATTGCTGAATTAGTGGCGGTTGCAGCGGTTATGTTTGCCGGATTATCCATCATCGTCGATATGGGTCGCCCCGACAGAATACACCACATTCCACTCCACGGTCGTTTCTCTTCGCCCATTGTTTGGGATATCACGGTTGTAAACATTTACCTCATCATGAGTGTAATTATGCTTTATCTACCCATGATTCCAGACCTTGCAATTCTTCGCGACCGCTACACCGATGCTCCAGGTTGGAAAAAAAAGCTCTATACCCTGTTAGCCCTGGACTGGAAAGGAACCGATGAGCAATACAAATTACTAAACCGCGCCAACCGGATCATGATGATTCTCATCATGCCGGTCGCTTTGGGTATCCATACAGTTACCTCATGGCTCTTTGCAGTAAACAGCCGAACCGGTTGGGATTCAACTATTTTTGGACCTTACTTCGTTTCGGGTGCATTCGTAGCCGGAACAGCTGCCGTAATTATCGCCATGTATGTTTATCAGCGAGCCTACAAGCTCGATGCATACATCACCGGTAAACATTGGGATATGATGGGAAAGCTCCTTGTATTGGTCAGTTTGGTTTACCTCTACTTCAACATCAATGAATTCCTGGTTCCCGGTTATAAAATGAAAAAACTCGATGCCGAGCATATTCGAGCTTTATTTGTTGGACACGAAGCTCCTTTATTCTGGGGCGTTCAAATCCTGGGTATGATAATACCAATTATACTGCTTATTTTCAAGCCCTTCCGCAAACCTTTACCCATGATGATCATCGCACTCTTTGTGTTGGTTGGCGGTTGGCTCAAACGCTTTCTCATTGTAGTGCCCACACAGTTCCACCCCACCTTCCCCATTCAGAATGTGCCGGAGAACTTTATGGTCTATCACCCTACCCTTGCAGAAATTAGCATTACCCTCGCTCTTATTGCCGGTGTATTGCTCATTATGACCTGGTTTGTGCGACTCTTCCCAATCATTCCTATTTGGGAGATTGCTCACGAAGAAGGGTATCACCAAGTAGAAGAAGAAGCGAAAAAACCGGAATCAACAGAATAATTCCCTATTCATCAAGAACTCAAGTCATCAACTCAAGGATTTATGTCAATCATGAAGCAAACTAAATTTTATATCCTCACAATCGTCTCCATATTAATGGGCTTTTCTGTCCTGGCAATCGATTTTCCTCCATGGGATGTCCCCGAAGCCGAGGCCGCAAAAGAGAATCCACTTCCTATGGAAATGAAATATATTTCCGAAGGAGCAGCTCTTTACAACACACAATGCGTCGCCTGTCATGGTGTTAACGCAGATGGTATGGGAGCAATCCCCGCCGCGAATCTCTCAACAGATGCTTTTCGTGAACAATCCGATGGCTCTATTTTTCACAAACTGGTTGTAGGCCGCGGTACTATGCCTTCATTTAAGGCTCTTGGCGATGAAAGCTTGTGGAAACTAGTCCTTTACCTTCGCTCGCTCGGGGAAGATCTGGAAGAAGTAGTAAAGAAAAAAGCCTCCGTGCTTTTATCCACCAAAGTGGAAGGTGACCAAAAAATGCTTGTTGCTCAATTTTTTGAGCTTCAGGAGAATGGGAAAGAATCCCCGGTTGCCAATGCTAAAGCAGGTCTCTACGTAAAGCGTTATTTTGGGAACCTCCCTCTGTCGAAAGAATCCCTTTTCACCGACGAAGAAGGTAAAATTTCCCTTCCTTTTCCAACCGATATTCCTGGCGATAACGAAGAGAACCTAACGGTTTTAGCTCAATTAGAAGACTTTGCCTTCGAAAACGTTCAAGCCAGTGCTGTTTTACCATGGGGAACGCTTTTACCCGAAGATAGCTTTACCAAACAATGGGACAATACCCGCGCACTTTGGCGAGGCAATACGCATGTTCCTTACTGGATGTTGGGAATGTATCTGGGAATTGCCGGTGGAGTAATGCTCGGAATTCTATACGTATTATTGTTGGTACGCAAGATTAAACTGGCAGGTAAAAACGCTTGATAAGCCAGTTGGAAAAATATAGGAAAGCGACTCTACCAGGGTCGCTTTTTTTATCTTCCAATAAAATAAAACTACAAGCTTGCTGATTATTTTTGTAGCCTAATGCTTGTCCCACTCTTATGAATCAACTACCCTCAATCCCAAAGCTCGCAATTTGGCACGCTGTTTACACACGCGGCCGTCACGAGAAAAAAGTATATACCCAACTTTTAGACAAAGGAATCGAAGCCTATTGCCCTACCCGCATGGTAATGCGCCAATGGAGCGACCGCAAAAAGAAAGTGGAAGAAGTATTATTTCGCTCTTATGTATTTGTGAAAGTAAATCCGCAAGAGTTTCTACCTGTCCTTGAAACACCCGGTGTTACTCGCTTTGTTTATTACCTGGGAAAACCGGCTGTTATTACTCAGGAAGAAATCGATACAATTAAACGCTTCCTGGAAGAAACTACCGATTACTCCATTTCCTTCCAAAAGAACGACGAGGTAATGATTACCGAAGGCGCTCTGGCTGGGCACACCGGGATCATTGAACAACTCGGCAAAAATCGTTTGCGCATTAGAATTCAACAATTGGGCATCAGCTTATTGGCAGAAGTGCATCGAAATAAAGTTGAGAAAAAATAAGTACCCTATTCATTCCCCTATCAAGAAGCCATTCGATTTATTCCAATCCAATAACTTTTGTCCAAAGCACAAAATCAAGTTTTGATAGAAAGGGATACCATACTGTAGAGATTAAGTGCATGGGTAGAAATCAAGCTTTGTGAACTACCCATTTGCTAAAGAAAAATAGACTTCGGGTTTCGTAGACTTACACTTCTTTGCAGAAGTCTTAGTTGAGTCTCCATCCGTATAAAAAAAGAACCCGCAAGCGTCTGGCATTTATCCAAAACGTCTTGCGGGTTCTTGGCCAAGAATCGCCAATGTTAATTTTGTCGCGGCCTATCGGTTAATGACTAAACGACTAGTTTTTTGACTTACACCTTTTTCAACGATGGAGTAAAAATAAACTCCCGGTTTTAGGTCGGATAAATCAACCGATACTTGTCCTTCGGAATTACTTAAGGCTACACGTTTCATCTCGCTACCGAGCATATTGTGCAGAACGAAGTAGTTCTGATTTCCGGCGCGTTGAAAAGTGTAATCGACACGAACCTGATTCGAAGCCGGATTCGGATAAACCGTTGCGTTGGTAACTTTGGCAAACTCATACACCGAAACGAAGTCGATACTGTATTGGTAAGTAACTGTCATGGAGTCGGAAGTGTTGTCGCTATTAATGAAGCTGAACATTACCTCCGAATCGCCGAAGCTTCCACGTGGCTCAAAATGAGCTGCAAATCCTTCGGGATAATTGAGCGAACCATTGGCCGGAACGGTAAAAGGTTGTGAGGTAAGCGTAAAACTCGGATAGCAGGTTTCACCTACACAGAAATAGACTCGTGAATCACCGCTAAGCGAAAGCTCATACTTCTTAACGATAATGGTAAGTTCGGATCCGGTTTGGTTTACCAGATTAACACTGTTTACGTGTTCGTTAATCGCATCGAACGATTCGACTTGAACGACCGTATTCCCGATGTTAGTTCCTAAACTATCTTCCATGATAAAATTGGTCGATTGAGCATAAACGAGGAGGTTTACACTAGCAATCAGACTAAGTAGCAGTAAATATTTTTTCATCTTTAAATTTTTTAACCGGTTAATATGTAGAATCTTCGTTGTGATTTAGACAAATCAACCAGAAGATTAATCCTGTTCTAAATCGGTTTACCCCTATTCGAACACAAAAATAAGGATTATTTCGTATCCTGAAAACGTGGAATGTTAAAGAGGAGCTAGGATTGAAACTTTTAGGATTTTTTTAAGAAGTGCTGTTGACTAAACTGACTTAAGCTGCGTTTTGGAAAGTGAAAATCGGTGAATGGTGAACAGTGAATGGTGAACAGTGAATGGTTGTCAATCCCTAAATATGGTTGACCGTTTTGAGTCTAGAATTCAGGGACTCCCGGGGAGTGGCCTCTTTCTAGCTCGAGGGAAAATTAACAACAACGAACCAGCCAATAACCAAAAGCCAATAGCTAAAAGCCAAAAGCCAACAGCCAATAGCCAACAGCCAACAGCCAACAGCCTCCTCATCACTTAAACTGTACTTAACTTTGTTGGATATTAATTTTCAGTATATTAGCCACGATTAAACAGAAATAAGCTATCATGATTGTTAAAGAAAAATGGATTTTCTCGACGGGCACCCGAATCTTTGGTGTTTTCCTGCTCATTGTTTTGGGTGCGATAATCAATTTTTCCGGAGGAGAAAAAAGTTTGGAAAGCTCCAACCAGACCATTGTCACATTGACCCTACTCGTTTTTGGACTTTTAGCCTTATTCGTAGGCCTCGGAAAGGCAAAAATTACGATCCACCAATCCGACCGTCGCATGGTAATTCAAATGGGCTTGCTTGGGCTTCCCCTCTTCAAAGAAGAAAAAAAGCTTCCGGCTGTTGTTACGAAAGTCTTGATTTACAAAGAGAGCAATGCTTTTAAAAAATTCACCTCATTTTTCACCGGGAAGCAGGATCAGATTTATAATTACACTGTTTTCTTACTGAATTCGAAAGGTCGTCCTATTCGGCTGATGGCACTGGAACAAGAACAAGAATTAGGGATAATTCGAGAGCTGGCCCGGGTCGAATCTGCTCCGATGGAAATAATCGACCGAGGCAAGCCAGCTTGAGCCTAAACTTTTGTAATTTTGCAGCGTTTATACATCAAAAACTCTCACACCATGCATACCAACGACGATTTCAGAAAATACGCTACCCGACATATCGGGATCAATAGCAACGTATTCGACCAATACGTTCAAGTAACCAACTCCTACATCACCCCTAACATCATCGAAGAAAGGCAATTGAATGTTGCTGCGATGGATGTATTCTCACGATTGATGATGGATCGCATCATCTTTTTGGGCTTACCAATCGACGACTACGTGGCAAATGTTATTCAAGCTCAGTTATTGTACCTCGATTCTACCGAATCGTCGAAAGGAATTCAGATTTATTTCAACACCCCAGGAGGTTCGGTTCATGCCGGATTAGGAATTTACGACACCATGCAGTACATCACCTCTGAGATTACAACTATCTGCACGGGGATGGCCGCCAGTATGGGAGCTGTTTTGCTTGCCGCCGGATCAAAAGGAAAACGAACAGCCTTGAAGCATTCCCGAATCATGATTCATCAACCCATGGGTGGTGCTCAAGGGCAGGCAAAAGACATGGAGATAACTGTTAGGGAAATCCAAAAACTGAAGAAAGAATTATACGAAATACTGGCCTATCATACCGGTAATCCATTCGAGAAAGTGGAGCAAGACAGCGACCGCGATTATTGGATGACCTCGGAAGAAGCCAAAGAATACGGAATGATCGACGAAGTATTATTCCGCAAACCAAAGGAGATTTAATTTGATGTCGAAATGTTCATTTTGTGGTAGAGCAAAAAAAGATACGCGTTTGCTCATAGCCGGTATGACCGGGCATATTTGCGATGCTTGTGTGGAACAAGCTATGCAGATTGTGAATGAGGAATTGCGTTCAAAAAAATCCTTCGATGTAAAAGGAATTAAACTGCTTAAACCCATCGAAATAAAATCCTTCCTCGACACGTATGTCATTGGACAAGATGATGCAAAGAAATACTTGTCGGTGGCTGTTTACAACCATTACAAACGACTTCAGCAGAAGCAAGTAAGCGATGAGGTTGAGATTGAAAAATCGAACATCATTCTGGTAGGAGAAACCGGAACCGGCAAGACCCTATTGGCTAAAACCATTGCCAAAATGCTGCATGTTCCCTTCACCATTGTGGATGCCACCGTACTAACCGAGGCCGGATACGTTGGGGAGGATATTGAAAGCCTGCTTACCCGCCTGCTTCAGGCCGCCGATTACGATGTATCGGCAGCTGAAAAAGGAATCGTTTTCATCGACGAAATTGATAAAATTGCCCGTAAAGGAGATAACCCCTCCATTACCCGCGATGTGTCGGGCGAAGGAGTGCAACAAGGCTTGCTGAAACTGCTCGAAGGATCAGTCGTGAATGTTCCACCTCAAGGTGGGCGGAAGCATCCCGATCAGAAAATGATTGCAGTCGATACACGGAATATTCTCTTCATCTGTGGAGGCGCATTCGAAGGAATCAACAAAATGATTGGTCGCCGCTTAAACACTCAGGTAGTAGGCTACACGGCCAGCAAGGACAAAGAGAAGATTGATGCCAAAAACTTAATGCAATATATCTCCCCTCAGGATTTAAGAACTTACGGACTTATTCCGGAAATAATTGGTCGTTTGCCGGTGCTCACCTATTTGAATCCTTTGGATCGGGAAGCATTGCGTGCCATCTTAACTGAACCTAAAAATTCGATCGTTAATCAGTATATCAAGCTCTTTGAAATGGACGGTATTCGGTTGGAGTTTACCGAAGAGGTTTTGGATTATATTGTAGATAAGGCGCTTGAATTTAAACTGGGAGCACGCGGATTACGTTCCATTTGCGAAGCGGTAATGATCGACGCCATGTTTAAGTTACCTATGGAAAATGTAAAAGCCTTTAAAGTAGATAAGGCTTATGCCGAGGAAAAATTACTAAAACTGAACTTACAACGACTGAAGGCTGCCTCTTAGAAGCGACCTTACTGAATATGAAAAAGCCGGTTAAGCATGGAAAAATGCTTAACCGGCTTTTTTAATTAAACAGGGATGAATATTTTTTTTTTACAGAAGCGAGCCACTCCTATTCCGGCAGAATCAGTTTAAATCCTTTGCCATGAATATTAATAATTTCAATTTGAGGCTCTTTGCTCAATAATTTCCGCAGTTTGGTAATATAAACATCCATGCTGCGTGCATTAAAATAGGTGTCGTCGCCCCAAATTTGCTGCAATGCATAATTTCGTTCCAGCACTTCATTTTGATACATGAACAGTAATTTGAGCAATTCGGATTCTTTGGTAGTTAGTTTTTGTGGTTCACCATCGAAAGTAAGCATTCGGTTATTCGGATTGAAAACATATTTACCAAAGGTAAATTCCTGGTTCACCATATCCGATTTCTTCTGAGAACGCTTCATAATCGCTTCTATGCGATAAATGAGCTCTTCCATATTAAAGGGCTTCTTCAGATAGTCGTCGGCACCTGCTTTAAACCCTTCGATGATATCGTCCTGCATGGAACGAGCTGTGAGAAAAATGATGGGTATTTCGGAATTGATGGAGCGAATATCTTTTGCAAGTGAGATTCCGTCCTTGTGCGGCATCATAATGTCGAGAATACACACATCGAACTTGTCCTGCATAAAGGCTTTGTAGCCTTTATTTCCATCGGAGGCTAAGACCGTATCGAATCCTTTTACTTGCAAATACTCTCTTAATAAGCCGCCTAAGTTTTCATCGTCTTCCACTAAGAGGACTCTGGTGCTTACTTTATTTTTCATTGGTTTACGATTTAAATTTGCCTAATCACACGAAGATTATGGTATCAGAATCATGCTCTTTCAGGTGGTAATAATGGCATTTCTTCCAAATTATTGTCTTCAATCTTCCATTTTAGAGTCACGAATTTAACAATTTTTACACCAAGTTAAACATTGCGACAATCTGACAGGGAAGAAGTGAAGGGTGAAGGGTGAACGACGGAAGTGAAAAGTTAAAAGACTCATTTTCAGCCTTGAACTTGAACCCAATTATATCGTCTTGAATCAAATCTGTGTAAATCCGTCAAATCCGTGTCATCCGTGTTCTATAAGAACGAGAGGGCGACTTGGTTACTCGGCGAAGAGGCGAAAGGGGGACACTCCCGAAGAGGCGAAAGCAGCAACAACGAACTGCCGCGCGACTCCTGGCGCGTGGCTTTCATTCCAGTTCAAGAGAAAAACTTTGCGCTCTTTGCGCGAACCTTTGCGGCCTATTTAACCTCCAATAACTTGAGGCGACTTGGCGAATTGACGAAGAGGCGAAAGACGCTAGTGAAACGCTAAGGGCGAATAGCCACTAAAACTCGCTGTATAACACCTTTGTAGTGGTTGTTTTTTGGACTCCCATAATTTTTTAAAGTTTAAATTTGCAGCTCAACATTTGGATAATTTTTCACCTTAAATCTTTGTAGTAATGAATAGTTATTTTAAAGTGCCGGTTCCTAAAAATGAGCCCGTTAAATCGTATGCTCCCGGAACTCCCGAACGCAAAATTTTGGTCGAAACCCTGAATCATCTTAAATCGACCGAATTAGATATTCCCATGATTATCGACGGGAAAGAAGTTCGTACCGACAAGAAAGTGCGCATTGCTCCACCTCACGACATTAAACACACCCTGGGTTATTACAATCAGGGAGGAGCGGAACATGTTCAAATGGCTATTCAGGCTGCCTTAAATGCAAAAGACGCATGGGCCAATACACCATGGTACGATCGGGCTGCTATTTTCTTGAAAGCTGCCAGTTTATTAGCTGGTCCATACCGCGCTAAAATTAACGCTGCCACCATGTTAGGTCAGTCGAAAACAATTCACCAAGCCGAAATTGATTCCGCTTGCGAAATGATCGACTTCCTGCGTTTCAATGTTCAGTACATGACGGAGATTTATGAGCGTCAGCCTTATTCGCCCGACGACACCTGGAACCGCATGGAACAGCGTCCGTTGGAAGGATTTATTTTTGCTCTTACACCCTTCAACTTCACCTCGATTGCAGGGAACTTACCAACCGCTCCCGCCATGATGGGTAATACCATCGTTTGGAAAGTATCGAATCAGCAAGTTTATTCCGCAAAAGTGCTGATGGATTTATTCATAGAAGCTGGTCTGCCAGCCGGGGTCATCAACCTGATGTTTGTATCCGGTCCGGTTGCAGGAAACGAAATCTTCACTCATCCCGATTTTGCGGGTATTCACTTTACCGGTTCAACCGGAGTTTTCAATCATATTTGGAAAACGATTGGCGAAAACATTGGTCGTTACAAAACGTATCCACGCATTGTTGGCGAAACTGGAGGAAAGAATTTTGTGTTGGTACATCCAAGCGCTAATCCCGACCAGGTAGTAACCGCTATCATTCGTGGTGCTTTCGAGTATCAAGGTCAGAAATGCTCCGCAGCAAGCCGAATGTATGTTCCCCAATCGATGTGGGATTACATCAAAGCCGAAACAATTAAAGAGCTCAATACCTTCGCCATTGGCAAACCCGACGACCTCAGCAACTTCTTTGCAGCGGTAATCGACGAAGCTAGCTTCGATAAACTAGCCGGATACATCGACCGAGCCAAAGCAAGTCCCGAAGTAGAAATTATTGCCGGAGGAACGTACGATAAATCGGAAGGTTATTTCATTCAACCAACCGTTTTACTCACCACCAACCCGCATTACGAAACCATGGAGGAAGAATTATTCGGTCCGGTATTAACCGTTTACATCTATCCGGATAATGAATTTGTCGAAACCGTTGATTTAGTAGATAAGACCTCTATTTATGGTTTAACCGGATCTATTTTCTCACAAGATCGCGATGCGGTTGCCTATGCAACTCAAAAGTTAAGCAATGCTGCCGGAAACTTCTACATTAACGATAAACCAACCGGAGCCGTAGTTGCTCAACAACCTTTTGGTGGATCGCGCGCTTCAGGCACCAACGACAAGGCTGGTTCCGATTTAAACCTCTTGCGTTGGGTTTCTCCTCGAACCATTAAAGAAACCTTCCTTCCACCTACCGACTATCGTTATCCCTTTATGGATAAAGAATAAGGTTAGGGCGATTTTTAACGGAGGCTCTTGGTCGATTTATGGATTTGTGAATTACTTTTGTAGAGTAATTCCTTCATAATGATGAAAAAAGCCTTGCAAAATAAATTGAATACGGTAATCGGGAATAAATACCTGCTTACCGTATTTCTTTTTTTATTGTGGATCAGCTTTTTCGATCAGGATAATTGGGTTGAACGAGGACGGAATCAGCGAGAGCTGGATGGGCTTTATCAAGAGATTGAGGAGTACAAACAGAAGATTGAAGAAGACAAACGCCTGCTTCAGCAAATACAGGATCCTGATTTTCTCGAGAAGTTTGCCCGTGAAGAGTATTTCATGAAAAAAGAAAATGAAGACATCTTTATCGTAATTGAAGATTAACCTCCTTTCATCCAGTCTTTTCCCCCCGTAAAAACCTGCTTTTTAACCTATCCTGCTGCACGCTTATTTCAGGCTTAAGCGATTATATTTGCCGAAAAAAGTATGCTCAGTTTTAATAATACCGAGATTGCTTTTCAAAGCAAATCGAACTACCAACTGTTTCGTTCCTATCTGCTGTTTAAGCTTATCTCCAAAGCTGGTTTGGTAAGGTTAACCAATCGCTTGCTGGCTTTCGCACTAAACATTAATTTCCCTATTAAATGGGCCGTTAAACCGACTGTTTATGCTCATTTTGTTGGGGGCGAAAGTATCCGGGAATGCGATCCTGCTGTACGAACCCTTGAGAAATATCGGGTTCGGGCCATTTTGGATTATAGCGTTGAAGGGAAATCGTCGGAGGCCGATATACAACACGCCCTGGAAGAGACCTTACAATCGATTAAAAATGCCGGACAAGATCCGAACATTCCTTTTGCCGTATTCAAACCAACCGCCTTCACCTCGCACACCGTTTTGGAAACGATGAGCATGCCCGGAGCCACGATTAGTAAAGAAATGGCTGCCGAAGCCGATAAATTCCGTGAGCGCGTCAACACCCTGTGCAAGGCTGCATTCGAAGCCAATGTTCCCATTTTAATCGATGCAGAGGACAGCTGGTTTCAGGCATTCATCGATCAGGTTGTCGAGGAAATGATGGAAAAGTATAATCATGCCGAAGCCATCGTGTACAATACCCTCCAAATGTATCGCCACGATCGACTCGACTTTTTAAAGCAGAGTTACGAGAAAGCGGTCAAGGGCAATTATTACCTCGGTATCAAATTCGTTCGCGGCGCCTACATGGAGAAAGAACGGGAGCGCGCCGCAGAAAAAGCTTATCCGGATCCGATTCAACCCGATAAAGAAAGTACCGATCGTGATTATAATGCGGGATTAGCCTTTTGCATGGAACACCTCGACCGCATTCGAGTTTTCAACGGAACCCATAATGAATACTCCAGTGCCTATTTGGCAGAACTAATGGAGCAAAAGGGGGTTGAAAAGAACGACCCACGGATTTGGTTCGCCCAACTGTTCGGTATGAGCGATCATATCAGTTTTAATCTCGCAAACCAAGGCTATAACGTGGCCAAATATCTCCCCTACGGTCCGGTTAAACACGTAATGCCGTACCTTTTCCGCAGAGCGGAAGAGAACACCTCCGTAGCCGGACAAACCGGTCGCGAATTAAGCCTGATTATCACGGAACGTATCCGCCGGCGCGGTAGAATATAACCTGCCAGCACGACTTGCAACCAAGAATTATGAACTGAATTTTAACCAAATAGAATTATGATGAAAACAAAAGTATTACTCGTCTTGATGGGACTCAGTTTGCTCATCCAACCTGCAGCCCGAGCCGACGAAGGGATGTGGCTTCCATTCTTTTTAGGAAAGAAATACGAAGAAATGAAAGCCATGGGGCTGAAGCTCACTCCGGAACAATTATACGACATCAATAACGCCAGTTTGAAGGATGCCATTGTGGCTCTCGACGGTGGTGGCTGTACCGGAGAAATGATTTCGCCGAAAGGCTTATTACTTACGAACCATCACTGTGGCTATGGCGAGATTCAATCGCATAGCACCTTGGAACACGATTATTTAACCGATGGTTTCTGGGCTCAAAACGAGGGCGAAGAACTAGTCAATCCAGGTAAAACCGCCTCCTTTTTGGTTCGCATCGAAGATGTGACCGAACAAGTGCTAGAGGAAATCGCAAACAATACCAGCGCCGGACGCAACGGAGCGATTCGGTCTATTAGTCAGAAGATTGAAAAGGAAGCAACCGAAAACACGCATTACAATGCTGAAGTAAAAAGCATGTTTGCCGGTAATGAGTTTTATCTGTTCGTTTACGAAACCTTCCGCGATGTACGTTTAGTTGGAGCTCCTCCTTCGTCGATCGGTAAATTTGGTGGCGATACCGACAACTGGGTTTGGCCGCGTCATACCGGCGACTTTACCTTGTTCCGTGTTTACATGGGTCCCGATGGCAAACCCGCCGACTACTCAGCTGAGAATGTTCCTTACGAGCCCAAGCATTATCTTCCCATTTCGATGAAAGGGATTGAAAAGAACGATTTTACCATGATTTGGGGTTATCCGGGCTCGACCGACCGCTACCTGAGCTCCTATGGTGTTATTCAAAAAATGGATCAATTGAATCCGGCTACGGTTAAATTACGCGATGCCAAAATGAAAATCATGAAAGCTGCGATGGATCAAGACCCCAAGGTTAAGATTCAGTATGCCGACAAAATTGCCTATCTCGGTAATTTCTGGAAAAAAGACGGAGAAGAGAGCAAGGCATTGCGACGCTTGAAAGTTCCCGAGCAAAAGCAAGCGTTGGAACAAGCTTTTTTAAGCTGGGTGAACGCCGATGAAGAGCGCAAAGAAACCTATGGATCTGTAATCCCAACCTTCGAAGAAGTATATCGGGAAAAAACCGAAAAAGAATATTCGAAAACCTGGTGGTACATCATCGAAACAACTTTCTTCCAAGGATCGGAAATCCTCACCTTTGCTTTCCAAAATCAGCAATTGGGAGCTATGTTGGAGCAGGAAAGTGAGAATTTGCCTGCCGTTTTAGAAGAAACAAAGGCAGCTGCTAAAGATTTCTACAAGGACTTTCACCCGGGAATCGACCAGGAAATTTTAGCTACCATGCTGCGCTATTTTTACGAAGAAACACCTACCGAACTGCACCCCGATTTATTCCAAACCATCGAGAAGAAATTCAAAGGCGATTTCGACCGCTATGCCGAATGGGTATTCAAAAAATCTGTTTTTGCTAGCGAAGAGGCATTCATGAAATTCCTGGAAAAACCCAAAGCTAAAAAACTGGAAAAAGATCCTGCCTTACTTGCCATGAATAGCATTTTTGGAGCATTCCGTAATTTAAGCATGCTACAAGCCGACCTCGACAGTCGTCTGGCCGAGTCGAAACGATTATTCATCGATGGAATTCGTAAAATGAATGCCGATAAATTCTACTATCCCGATGCCAACTCAACCATGCGAATGACCTATGGCATCGTAAACGGCTACGAACCGCGTAATGCAGTTAGTTACGATTACATAACTTATTTGGAGGGCGTAATGGAAAAAGAAGATCCCTCCAACGAAGAGTTCATTGTTCCCGAGCGTTTGAAAAAACTCTACGAGGTAAAAGATTTTGGACGTTATGCCGACAAGAACGGCAAACTACCCGTTTGCTTCATTACGAACCACGACATAACCGGTGGTAACTCCGGAAGTCCGGTTATTAATGCAGATGGTGAGTTAATCGGAACCGCTTTCGATGGCAACAACGACGCTATGAGTAGCGATATTCAATTCGACCATAATTTGCAACGCACCATCGTTTGCGATATTCGGTATGTCTTATTCGTGATGGATAAATACGCTAACGCCAAAAACCTGATCGAAGAACTCGATTTGAGGTACTAATTTCGTCGCTTAAGGAGATAAAAATCCTACAAAAAATCCAGGGCGCCTCTGAAATTTCAGAGGCGTTTTTTTTTAAATAGGCTGATGAATAGAGGTTTAAATCATAAAGAAAAATACTTACTTTAAACCAACATTTAAACCATCCAGCTCATGACACGTTTGCGACCTTCCGTTTGGAAAACCACCATCCTGGTTCTCTTCTCTCTGCACCTTACGTTTCCATCGATTGCACAGATTCAAGTAAACGGTACCATCGAGTCCGACACCAACAATCTTCAAATCGTTAAAGTGTGGGGAAACCACTACGAACGCGGATTTGCTTACGGGTATTTATTAGGAAGTGAAATCAATCAGGTTTTTAATTCTTACCTAAAACCGCAATTCGGAGCTTACTACAGTATTGCCCGCGACATGATTGCTCAGGGTCAGGATTTACACATCGACACCATCTATCAATACGAAGCCAAAGCCATTGCCGCCGGGATGGACTCGGCAGGAACCAATGTGACCCACATGGATTACATCGACTTACTGGTTTGTAATTCCTTTCTGGACATTGCGAAACTGATGGGGCAAAAAATGGGCATGGGCTGTTCGAGCCTCCTTTCCTGGGGGAATGCCACTAACGGAACCTCGCTCGACGGAATGGCCAGCATATCGCGACACCTCGACTGGACTAAAAATCCTATTCTAATCAATAATCAGGTTTTATTGGTTCATCTCCCTTCGGAGGAGAATTTGCAAAATTGGGCTGGGATTGGATTTGCCGGAATGTTTTCGGTGCTATCCGGCTTTAATCAGCATGTAGGCGTTTTTCAACACATGATGGACGACTTCAACGGGACATCGCCAAGCGGACAGGCTTATGAGCCCATTTGGTTTTCCTTACGAAAAGCCATTGAACATTTTGATTATAACCTGGACGGACACCACGACGTACTCGATGTACAAAGTGCCTTAGCTGAAAATCAGCAAGGTTATGCCGAAGGATACCTTATCTCGGCCCTGGCAGCTAATACGAGCGGACAAAATGAACGCGTAGCCCTAATTGCCGAGCTAGCTCCGACGGAACCCTTCCTTACCTTCCGAAATAATAGTTATGCCGATAGTATTCCCGGCGACAACCTTTACACCGCTAACTACCAAATAGCCCGCGACAGCGCTTATCACTTTTGTAATCGGTACAATCAGGTTGTGTCGGCACTTGGCAACGGCACCCAACTCGACGATCAAGCTCAGTGGGTACTCATGCGAGACCATTCCCACCTTGCGCATAACCTGCAATTCATGCAATTTGTCCCGGAAAAAGACTTATTCCGTATGGCAAACATCGAAGGATTCACTTCGGCCTATTTACTCGATTCGGTCGATTACAGTATTCAAGCCTTGCTGAGCCCTTCCCTCCAGCTGGAAGAAAGCACTCTTTCATCAACGGAATGGCTCCTTTATCCGAATCCGACGGCCGATATCGTTCATCTTTCTATCCATAAAGCCTGGAAAGGGGAACTCATCCTTTCACTTCGCAATTCAGAAGGAAAGCTACTCCATCAGCAAACACTATCCGGGAAACCTGAATCCATTTCGGATCTGCACCCTTCTTCTGAAATGCTTTCGGTGAATATCGATCTAAGTCCCTACCCTAGCGGATTGTATTACCTGGAATTGAGCACTTTGAATGGATCGAACATGAAAGCCCTGCTCAAAATCAACCCTTAATGATCCGTCTTCCCGCAATTAATTCATCGCATTCGATCTGATCTAAGGCTCCGGAAACGTTTATTGAAGCTTCTGTGCCCTTGTTAGCGAAAGCTCCCTCCACTTTTGAGTGCTTTTCCAATGCTTATAAATACAATTTTAGTTAGCCAGCAAAGCTGGAAAAAGCTTCTCCCGCCACATTTATCCGGTTAGTCTGTTCGTTGCAGATGTCCGCTGCTTCTGCCATTTAAGTATCATCCTGAAAAATTAAAGAACGAATCTTGCTGCAAAATCCATGGAGTAGATTGGAATCATTTGGATGCGAGGTACCTGAGCGTGCAATTGGGGTAATAAAAAAATCGAAAAATTGTTTGGAGCAATGAAAAATGCATTACATTTGCAGTGTTCTATTTAAGTAATACACTAAAACACTAATCATGCTACACATTGAGAACTTAGCATTTGCTTATCCGAAGGGGAAAGCATTGTTCAAGGATCTGAATTTAACCTTGGAGAAAGGGAATATTTATGGTCTTTTGGGTCGCAACGGAGCTGGCAAAACTTCTTTGCTTAAGCTTGCATGCGGCCTGCTCTATCCTCAGTCGGGCAGTATTCACATGAATGAGTTGGCAGTTGCCAATCGGGAGCCCGCTTTTTTATCCGACATTTATCTGATTCCGGAAGAATTTACCCTTCCCGACTTCAAGCCTGAGGAGTACATTCGTCGTTATTCAGTATTTTATCCTCGTTTCGACGCCAGTTATTTGGAAGAATTACTGAAAGAGATGGAAGTGGATTATCATCAAGCCTTGAACAAGATGTCGTTTGGTCAACGAAAGAAGTTCATGATAGCCTTTGCTTTGGCCACGCGCGTTAGTTTGGTTGTGATGGATGAGCCGACAAATGGTTTGGATATTCCTTCGAAGAGCAAGTTTAGGCGAATCATCGCGTCGGCCATTGATGAAGAGCGAACCTTTTTAATTTCCACTCATCAGGTAAGGGATTTGGAGAGTTTAATTGACCCACTGCTCATTATCGACGATGGTCGGATTTTAGTAAACGCAGGCTTAGAGAAATTATCCCGATTATTCAGCTGCATCAATACCGCTAAGGGAGAGCATCCGCGAGGAGAGGTTCTCTATCGGGAAAAGATTTTTGGAGGCGAGTATTTGCTTACCGAGAATCCCGATGGAACGGATAATCCCATCGATTTCGAGTTACTATTCAACGCTGTTTTACACGAATCGGCAGCTATTATTAACCGATTAAACGCATAAGTCATGAACGATTTATTCAACCTACAACGGACCTGGAACTACAGTTTATTGAAGTTCCATTTAAACCGGAAGCTCCTAATGATTAGCGTCGGGGGAGCATTTGCTTTAGTGTTTATCATTACCTTTTTCATGGCCGCTTACATGAATGAGTACAACTACACAGCCATGAATAACTTTCATCAGGTTGCTTTTGTGCTCTTATTTTTCAGCGGAGCCATTTGGATCGCCGGGCATGCTTATCAGGACATGAATACAACGGAGAAAGCGACGAATCAGCTTATGATTCCCGCCTCTCGCCTCGAGAAGTTTCTGGTTCCCTGGATTTTTTCATCGGTCTTTTGGATACTGGCCATCAGCATCTTATACACTTTATACGCGAGTCTTCTAAACAGTTTATGGGGATTAATTTTCGGATTACCTTTTGGATTTTTTGATGTTTTATCCTTGACGCGCGAGTCGGACTGGTGGGATTTGATTCAAGCTTATTTTCTGGTTCATTCAGCCTTTTTTCTGGGTGGATTAGCCTTTCGCACTTATCCTTTGGGCAAAACTATTTTATCCGGCTTTGTGGTCAATATTCTATTCACCTCGATTGCGGCCATTACCGGATTAATTTTAGTAGGGAATAACCTCGAAGAGTTTTTCGATAGCGACATCGATGAAAAGATACGTGTTTATATCAATGAAGATACGGCCCGTTTGCTGGAGCATTGGGTAAAAGTCTTTTTCACCGTGTTTCTTCCACTGGTGTTTTACACCTCGGCCTACTTTAAATTAAAAGAAAGGGAGGTATAAGATGGAATTTCGTGATAAACAAGCTATTTACCTGCAAATTGCCGATTACTTCGCTGCCCGTATTTTAGACGAAAGCTGGCTTGCCGACGAGAAAGTGCCATCGGTGAGGCAATTAGCGGTAGAGCTCGAAGTAAATCCGAATACGGTGATGAGAGCATATACCCATTTACAAGACAGTGGCGTAATTTACAACAAGCGCGGCATTGGCTATTTTGTCGATCCGCAGGCAAAATCCAGGCTTCAGGAAGATTTACGCAACAAATTTATTCAGGAAGAATTGAAATCGGTCTTTCAATCCATGACCTTACTTGGACTGAAACTTTCCGATTTGACTCCTTATTATGAATCATGGTTAACCAAACAATCGAAACAAGAAAATAACAATGAAAACCAGCAATAAAATCTTACTGTTTACTTTGCTAGGCATGGTATTCATTATGGAATTAGGCATTTTCCTAATGTATTTACTTTTTAATGGATAGCGTTTTAAGGAGAAGAGTTTCATTTAACAGCTGCACCTTACAAACTTTCGATTTGTTTTTTACTTTTGAAGGTTTGTGTCCCAAATGAGATAAAAGCTTACTTTATGAAACTCCTTTTCTCCTTTACCATACTACTGATTCTCTCGTTAGGAGCGAAGGCTCAGGCGCCGCCATGGTTCTTCATTAATACCGGTGTTGAAAATACCCACATTGTGTTGGTTTTACCAAGCACCCCAATGACCATTGATGGTCAGCAGCTTGCAGTGGGCGATTACATTGCAGCGTTTTACCAGGTTGGCACCTTGGAGTTTTGTGGAACAGGTACAGGCGATACTGGCGATCAAGGTGGGATGCCCATAACCGGGCAGAATTACGCAGCCACTATTTGGGGAGCCGAACCCAATGTTTTCAATGGATTCCAACAAGGTGAAGCCTTTCGATGGAAGGTTTGGCGGTCCTCGGACGGTAGTGTGTTCGATGCCGTTGCCACTTACGACCTGAGCATTCCGCAAATAACCGATTCAGGCGTTTACGTAACCAATGGTATATCGGCATTAGGATCGTTAACCGCTTTTAGCATTCCCGGTAAAAATGTGAGCATCAATGCACAAACGGCACCTGAATCGGGTTGCTTTTTAGGTGCAATGGAAGTGGTAAGCATTGTTTTACAAAATCACGACACCCTTCCGATAAGCCAGTTCGATCTGAATTTGAGTGTGAATAATGGAGCAATTTACACCACTTTTTTCGACGATACCATTCCGGCTGGAGGGTTCTTTACCTTCACCTTCGACACCTTAATTAATATGAGTGAACCAGGCGATTACTTCTTTCATGCCTGGGCAGAGCTCGATGGCGATGTAAACACCACCAACGACTATAATAAAAAGACCATAACCCATTTTGCCGAACCGGTAATCGATCTGGGATCGGATACGACGATTTGCGCCGGCGATACCACCATTATTTTCCTGAACGAAGTGTGGGATTATTACAGTTGGAATACCGGAGAAGACACTTATTATGTCGAAGCAAGCAATCCGGGTTGGTATGTATTAACGGTATTAAATGAGGGAGAATGTCCGGGGACCGATTCCGTGTATTTATCGAATTACAACAAGCCTGAAATTGTTTTGCGCGACACAATCCAATACTGCGAAGAAGGGTATGCGAACGTAAAAATTCAGGAACGATTTCGATCTTTTCGTTGGAGCAATGGGCTTCAAAAGCCTAGTTTATACGTTACTTTTCCTGGCACTTACACGGTAACGGTTGAGGATTTTGCCGGTTGTTTCTGGACCGATTCCCTCACCGCCATTGAGGTCCCTATTCCACCTGTAGATTTAGGGCCGGATATTCGCACAAATGCTCCCGACACAATCTTACTCGATGCGGGGAATCCCGGAGCCACGTTTAGTTGGTCTACCGGTGAAAGCAGTCAGGTAATTGCCACACCAAACTATGGCAATTATGGTGTTACGGTAAGTATAGGTGCTTGTTCCAACGAAGACAATGTGCTCATTTTGGCAGAGGAGGTCGATCCTCCGGTGGAGGAGTTCACCTATCATTTCTATCAGAACTTAACACAGGATCAAGTGCTAATCGAGATTTTTAAGCCTAATCAGGATCGATGCGAATTGTTTAATCAATTGGGCCAGTTCATTCAAGCCTACGAGTTAACTCAATTCAGCAATAGGATCAGTTTGCAGCATTTGTTGCCGGGTATTTATTTCTTCCGCCTGAGCATCAACGACGAGGATTTTATCGAAAAGATTGTGGTGTTATAACACAGGAGTAAACAAACGGGCGAAGGATTCCATGAATTTATGATGCAAAGGCCGGAAGCGAAATTCCTCCAGAATCACACGAGAAGAATAGAGCAAGTCCTCTTCGAAGGCTAGTTTAAGCGACTTGGTGATTGTTTCGTCGTAGATAAGCGCATTGACCTCAAAATTTTGATCGAAGCTCCGAATATCCATATTGGAAGTTCCTACGGTAGCGAAGATATCGTCGACCATCAGTAATTTACTATGGGTAAACCCTTTCGTGTACAAGTAGATTTCCACGCCGGCCTCTAATAAGTCGGAGAAGAAAGAGCGGGATCCCCAATTTGTAAGGAAAGAGTCGTTTCGTTCGGGAAGCAAAATCCGGATGGTAATTCCGCTGAGGGCAGCGGTTCTTAAGGCGACCATAATGGGATCGTTTGGAAGAAAGTAGGGAGTGCTTATATATACGTATTCCTTGGCGGTGGCAATAGCCGAGAAATAGGTTTGCATAATGCTGGCCCAATCGGAGTCAGGACCACTGGCTGCAATTTGCACAAAGGTTCGCTCCTCGATTGTGGGTTGCGGAAAATACTTTACTTCTTTTAACGATTTTCCGCTCATGAAGAACCAATCCATCGAAAAAATCATCTGCAGACTTAAGACCGCATCTCCTTCGAGCATGAGGTGTGTATCGCGCCAAAACCCCTGATCGGCATTTCCTTTAAGGTATCGGTCGGCGATGTTTAACCCACCCACAAATCCGAATTTCCCATCGATAACGATAATTTTCCGATGATTCCGATAGTTGATTTTATTGGCAAAACGGTAGGTACTTACCGGCATAAATGGATACAACTCAACCCCGGCTTGTTTCAAATCGTTTAGGTAATTATCGCTCAGGCCCCAGCACCCAACATCGTCGTAGATGAGTCGTACTTCGACCCCTTGCTTTCGTTTATCAATGAGCAAGTTCTTTACTTTGTTGCCAATTTCGTCATCTTCGATAATATAATATTCCAGGTGGATATGCTGTTCTGCCTGTGCGATTGCCTGCAAGATATGACTGAAGGTTTCCTCTCCATTGTTCAACACTTTGACCTGATTTTTTTGAGTCAGAATAGCTTTACTGTTATTGTACAGCAGCTTCATTAGGTGATATTTGTCGCAGAGCTTCGGGTTATTGTTTAGTCGTATTTCTTCGAGTTTGAGGTCTTCCACCAGCATGGTTCGGGCTTCTTCGGCATCTTGAAACTCTTTCCGCGTAAAGATTTTTTCTTTTCGGAGGTTTTTCCCGAAATAGAGGTAGAGTAAAATTCCGAGGAAGGGGATTAAGACCAGGACGAGGATCCAGGAAAGCGTTTTAACCGGATTCCGATTTTCTAAAAGAATAATTACCAGGGGGAATGAAACAATTACAAAGATAAAGACGTAGAGTACGACCGCCCATACACCTTCTACATGGAACAAGTTTAGAAAATCAAATTTCATAGCCGTATCGATTACCTTCTCTTATGAACATCGCCTGGATGATTGGATAAATTTAATCCATTTTTTGGATATTCATGGCGGTTGGTGGTTGGCTGTTGGCTCTTAGCTGTTGGCGGTTGGCTTTTGCATGCTTTTCTTTAAACGAGCATGAAAGCCACGCGCCGGGAGTCGCGCGGCAGTTCGTTGTTGCTGGCTTTCGCCAAGTTGCCCATTCGCTGAAGTCGCCCCTTCGTTTGCTTGGAACACAGATGACACGGATTGGACGGATTTACACGGATTTGATTCAAGGCTGAATCCTAGCCTAATCACTGTTCTCTTTGCGTCCTCTGCGAGACCTTTGCGCCCTTTGCGTGAACCCCCCGTTCAGCATTGGTCGATATTTTTGCAAAGTGAGGGTGATGAGTAGTATTTAAAGAATAGGGCGCGAAGGTTTTTGAGGCCGCGAAGGTTCGCGCAAAGGATCCGCAAAGAGCGCAAAGTTTTTCGCTTGAACTGGAATGAAAGCCACGCGCCAGGAGTCGCGCGGCAGTTCGTTGTTGCTGGCTTAAGTATTAAACAGGTCTTTTACTTTATTGAAAAAGCCTTTTTCTCCAGCTTCTTTGCTCACCTGGAAGTTCTCGGAATCTTGCAATTTCTCGAGGGCTTTTCGTTCGTCC
>JAGYLP010000022.1 GCA_018401015.1 Bacteroidales bacterium | reverse complement strand
CGTAGGAGCGAAACCTTTGTAGCTAATTGTCAGGAAAATCCCCTAAAGCCCCAGAGGGGCGACACCTTATTGAGGAGGATGAACCAATTATTAATTCCTTCAATCCCTTTTGAATTAAAATGACCAAAAAATAATTCACCGTTATATCACAAACCCATCAACCTTCTACCTAATAACACTTAAATCGCTATTTAAATAATTTAGGAGAAAAACATCCGATACACCTTTAAGTCAACCACCATAATTTCGGATATTAATATACTGATTTACAATAATCTATTAAAGAACATGCAACTACAGCACTAACTTATATCGAACAACATATACAAATAGTAGAATAATTACCTAAGACTTCCTTAAATTTGTCATACACCATTATTATCAAAAGGTTGGGAATTTTCACCACTTAAAACTCTGTATTATGGACGGAAATCATCATTCACATGAACATGGCGAAAAAGGGGCACATGAAGGTAAAGGAAAAAATGGCGGAGGCTCAAAAGGACCAGGAGGTTTTTGTGCTTGTCATGCGTGTGGCACGCGGGTCGAGCACATACAGGGAGTAAAATGCACCACCCTCCATTGTCCGAATTGCGGACATAAAATGATTCGGGAAGAACTTTTAAAAAAATAAGGATGAATCTGTTTAAAAATCAATCTACTGCTCGTTTCTGGAGCGTTCTAGGTCTGTTTGCGGCCCTTCTACTTCCCTGGATTTTGGGCTATTATTACATTCAGAATATTAGACTAAATAACAAAGCGAAGGAGGTAACCCTTATTCGTGAGCCCAGTCAGAAAAAACAAGGACCGGATCATTCGCAATACAGTCTGCTCCAGCAAGAATTCGAAACACCGGAGCAAGTAACGGAAGCATGCTTGTATTGCCACAATACAACCGCCCAAGAAGTAATGCAAACCTCGCATTGGACCTGGTCGCGTGAGTACGTTACCGAAAATGGCGATACCATTCAATTGGGTAAGAAAAATATCCTCAATAATTTCTGTATTGGCATTCAATCAAATGAACCCCGGTGCACCAGTTGCCATATCGGTTATGGTTGGAAAGACGATGGCTTCGATTTTTCCGAAGAACGAAAAATCGACTGCTTGGTTTGTCACGACCAAACCGATACGTATAAGAAATTTCCATCGGGTGCCGGCTATCCGGTTACGGAGAAAAAAACAAGTGCCGGCGAAGAATTTATGCCACCCGATTACCGACACATTGCTCAGAACATTGGGAGTCCGCGCATTGAAAATTGTGGAGCCTGTCATTTTGTTGGCGGAGGGGGTAATAATGTGAAGCATGGCGACATTGCCACTGAATTAAAGGAGGTTACACGCGAAGTGGATGTCCACATGGCTAGCGATGGAGCCGGAATGAGTTGTGTCGATTGCCATCGTACCGAAGAGCATGCAATTTCCGGAAGTCTTTATTCAATTGCTTCGCAAGACACAAACCGGATAGGTTGTTCCGGATGTCATTCGGCTAATCCTCACGCAAATGAAATTCTAAACCTGCATTCGGCCAGGGTCGATTGTCAAACCTGTCATATCCCGGAATATGCAAAAGTGAGTGCTACTAAAATGAGCTGGGACTGGTCTACCGCAGGCAAATTAAACCCCGATGGCTCCATGGTTGTCAAAAAAGATTCGATGGGTAACATCATTTATCACTCCATGAAGGGAGATTTCACCTGGGCTAAAAACGTGGAGCCTGAATACCGCTGGTTTAACGGGATCGCCGACCATTACGTATTGGGCGACCCGGTTAATCCTAACGAAACCTTGAATATGAACCCTTTGCAGGGGTCTTATGCCGATAAACGGTCTAAAATTATCCCGGTTAAAGTTCATCGAGCCAACATCATTTACGATGTTCAAAACGAGTATTTGATTAATCCTCATTTATTTGGAAAAGATTCCACGGCTTTTTGGACCCATTTCGATTGGCATAAAGCGGCAAAGGCTGGAGCCGAAGCAACGGGTTTAGCCTACAGTGGCGAATATGGATTCATTGCAAGCGAAATGACCTGGCCCATCAACCATATGGTGGCACCTCGTGAACAATCCCTAACTTGCATCGAATGTCACGATTCAAACGGACGATTAAGTGAACTGAACGATTTTTACCTCATTGGGAGAGATCGACATGCCATGCTCGATCGAATTGGCATCGGCATCATTCTTCTTTCATTAATTGGAGTTACTATTCACTCTATCATTCGAATCTTAAGCAAATCGAATCGATCGCAAACGAAATAAATTATTAGCAACCAATCGCAAAATCGTATAAGCGCTCTCGACAGATTTATCATCCTAATAAACGCAGAGCCATCAGTATAATCGACTACTTATGAAAAGAAATACCTATATCTACCAAGCTTTTGAGCGCTTCTGGCACTGGAGTCAGGCTGCTCTCATATTATTTCTGATGTTAACCGGTTTCGAAATGCACGGAAATTACCAATTACTCGGATTTGAGGCTGCTGTGCTATGGCACAACTTGGCATCGATTGCCCTCATTGTACTCATCATTTTTGCCATCTTTTGGCATTTTGTAACCGGCGAATGGCGGCAGTACATTCCAACCACCCGATTTATAAAAGCTCAGGCAGCCTATTACCTCACCGGTATATTCAAAGGTGCTCCCCACCCCACCCATAAAACCGTTTACACGAAATTTAATCCCTTGCAACGATTAATCTATCTAGGACTGAAAACGGTCATTTTCCCGGCTCAAATCATCACCGGACTTATCTATCTGAGTTTTTTATATCCTTCCGATATCATCCAGGTTGAATCGCATGGCACCATTGCCATTATTCACACCTTTGTCGCCTTTTTATTCATCGCCTTTGTGATTGCTCACATCTATTTGACCACTACCGGCGAAGCACCTCTTACCAGCATTAAAGCCATGATTACCGGATGGGAAAGTGTGGACGTGGATCCGGAGCAATTCCAAAAAGAACATTCGGCACAGGCAGTTAAAGACAGTTCAGCAGGTTATTATCGACTCAACATCGACGGCATCATCGAAGACGTTAACGATGCCTGGTTAAAAATGTATCGAACCGATCAAGCAGAACATTACCTCGGTAAACCCGTGAGTATTACCCGATGCCCCACCGAACAAGCTCAACTTCAAAATATTATAAATCAAGTTTTCAAGGGAAATTCAGTCAGTGGCCTTAAAGTTACCCGCTTATGCTTCGATGGAAGCAAAGGAGAACATGTTCTTACAGCCAATCCCATTATCGATGGCGATTCCATTGTTGGGATGGAAGGCTTTATTATCGATTTAAGCAATCCTAATCAACCATCGTAATACCCTTATTAGTAATCATAAAGAATAGCTGACCTAGCTCAGCATCTTGTTATCCTCATCGTTTTTTTTTCCGGTATTGCAGGTAATTACTGCCAGCAATGCCGGAAATTTTTATATCCCATTTCATTCTATTTTGTAAGTACGCAGCATACAGGTTTTCCCTTACCTTTGAGGCGAAAAGGAATCGATATCAATTTTGCTGAAAAGTGCCATTCGATTGCTTAACCATTAGCGCAGAACGATGAAATATCAAACGAAAAAAAAAGGAAGCTTACTAGAAATCGTCATGGAGATGTATCAAGGCATTTCCCGACAAAAAGCAAAGCAAATCATAAAACACAGTCGATTTAAATTGAATGGGAAAGCAATTCCTTCGCATCCGGCCCTGGATGTAGAAGCGAATCTGTGGATTGAAAAAGCCGACAAGCACGAAGTCCCGAAAATTCATCTCAAGCCCGATAGACGTAAACCTGTTGCGATTCATTACGAGGATCGTTTTTTTCTCATCGCGATTAAGCCGGCCGGGATACTCACCCACCCCGACAGCAATCAGCCGGGAGCAAAAAGCTTTCAAAAGATATTGGAAGCCTATCTATCTAAACGCGACCTGCGAAATACGCGACTTTGGATTGTTCATCGACTCGACCGGGAGGTAGAGGGATTTCTGATCATGGCTAAGTCGGAAGAAATTGCCGAACAATTCAAAGAAAACTGGTCGACAGTAACGAAACAATACCTGGCCTTAACCGAGGGTAAACCTGAGAAGGAAGAAGGAGTACTGGAATCCTACTTACGCGACGAAGAACATCAGAAAGTGAAGGCTTATCCTACTGAGGTTGCCGGATCGCGGTATGCCAAAACCTCGTATCGTTGGATAAAAGATGCGCTACCCTACTCGGTTCTGGAGGTTACTTTGCACACCGGACGTAAACATCAAATTCGCGTTCATTTAAGTGAACTAGGTTGTCCGATTGTAGGAGATCGAAAATACGGAGCGGAGCCTTTTTTTCGTCGGCAAATACGCCTGGCAGCTTATAAACTTAAACTCGAACATCCGGTCAATCAAAAGATTATCGAATTGCATTACCAACCCTCTGCACGTTTTTTCAAACCCTCGCCCAATGCCGACGAAAACTACAAAATAATCTGATTATTAGCTTTTTAAACAATGCCTCTTCATATTAGCAGCAAGCAAAATCCGAAAATAAAGCAAGTTCTTAATCTTCAAAAGCATACGGAACGAAGAAAAACCGGGCTTTTCACCTGCGAAGGAATGAAAGAACAGGAAAAACTGTTGGCTTCCGGATATCAGCCTGAGAGTGTTTTTTATTGTCCGGAAATCCTTTCGGAACAAGCGGTTAAATCGTTTTATGGCCAAGCATTGCCCGATAATTTCTATTCGGTAAGCGGCGATGTTTACGAAAAAATTGCCTACCGGGGCCAATCGGGTGGCATCCTGTGCATTGCGTCGGGAAGGGATCACCTCTTACCGCCCGCCCCTCGGGAAAAACATCCCATTTACCTGGTTATTGAAGGCATTGAAAAACCGGGAAATATTGGTGCAATATTCCGCACAGCCGACGCAGCCGGCATAAACGGAATTATTTTAGCCGATGAGCGAACCGATTTATACAATCCGAACGCAATTCGTGCTTCGCTTGGATGCATTTTTACTGTGCCAGCCTACATAGCGGGCAATGCAGAAAGTTTGAATTGGCTGAAACAGCATAACATACAAATCTTCACAACCTGGCTCGAAGCTAGCCATCCTTACCATCAGGTCGATTACACCCAAGCCTGTGCCATTGTGCTGGGAACCGAAGCCGATGGAATATCTCCCACTTGGGTCGAAGCTTCCGATAAAAACATCATCATTCCGATGCGAGGAAAAGCCGACTCGCTCAATGTAGCCAGCTCAGGCGCCATTCTTCTCTACGAGGCCATGCGTCAACGTGGCTTTTAATCCAATGCTGAAAACCGATGCAGATTAACCCAGGCAATGCGCAAATCGCGCTTCAACTTCAATAAGCTCATGGTATTCTCGGTGTAAAAATTGATTTCGAACAAGTATTCCATCAAGGATATTTGTCCACTATCAAGTGCTTTTCCCAGCCGATCGAGTTGGTTTAGTTGAGCCATTTTTTCCTCAAATAAACGGATTTGAGCATCCAGTTTCAAAGCAGTCCGATAGGCTTTTTCAGCCTCTACCCGAAAATATAATTCATATTCCTCCAGAGCCGATTCAGCAGCTAACTGATTGGCCTTTGCCCATTTAACCTTATTTTTTTGCTCCCATAAAGGCAGTGTCATCCCCACACTGATTCCTTGCACATTTTGAAAAACGGTGTATTCATCCATGTATCCGGCCGACCATCGCGGCAGACGCAAAGCCTTCTGCAGTTGAACTTGTTTCTGAGCCATCGAAATCCCATTTTCTAATTGCATTAAAAGGGGATTCTTTGCTCGCAATTCAAGGTAATAATCATCGAACGAAGCGGGCAAACTCACCAAATCCCACTCAGAAGCATTTAGCTCTACTAATTTTCCTCCGTTTCTGACTTTCAAATCCAGTAAGAGTTGATCGATCTCTGTTTGAAGACTATTCCGCTGGTTCGCAACCTTTAAGCCGTTTAATTCCACTTTATGCAACTCCATTAATCCGATATCGCCAGCATCCAAACGCTGTTGGTAGGCTTGAGTGAGCTGCTCGGCATGTTCTTCGAGTACGGACCATTCCTGTTCCATCTGCCCTCGATACACCAGTTCATAATACAAAAGACTAATCTCGTAGCGCATTTCGAGAGCTGCTAAATCCTCCGCTAGTATGGATTGTTTAATCTGCAAATCCGATAAATCGGAACGATAAATATAAGCTGTTGGAAAATCGAATCGTTGCACCAAGGATACGTCACGACGATTACCCATGGCTACCGGACTGCTCCACAAATAATTGAACCCCAGCTCCGGATTGGGCAAGAAGAGATTCGTTTGATATTCCAACCGATTGGCCTCTTCGGCAGTATGAATGGACTTCAGGCTCAAACTATTACCCTGCAGTTCATCAATCAGGTTTTTTAAGGCTTGAGGAGTCTGGCCCCAAGCACTATTAATCAAGAACAAGCTCGACAGCACCAGGCTTATGCGAAAAAATTGAATAACGATGGGTCGTTTCATAGAATGATTCATGTTCATGATTCGACAGTTTGAGAAGGTTGTACCTTCGGGTTAAAGAAACTATACACGACCGGTAAAATATAGATATTCAAAAGAGTAGAACTGAGCAATCCACCCAAAATTACTTTAGCCATTGGGCTTTGAATTTCATTCCCCGATAAATCACCTTGCAAGGCCAGTGGGATAAGGGCCAACGCGGCCGTAAGGGCAGTCATTAGAATGGCATTTAGCCTATCGGCCGACCCTTGGATTAAGGTTTCGGTTAAGGGAGTTCCGGAAGCTTGCAGTCGCTGATAATTGGAAACGAGCAAGATTCCATTTCGAGTAGCTATCCCAAACAAGGTAATGAACCCGATAATAGCCGGAATGCTCAAGCTTCCGGAAGTAATCCAAACCGACAAAATTCCACCAATCAGGGCTAAGGGAAGATTTAATAGAATTAATCCTGCTAAACGAAAGCTTCGAAATTCCTGATATAGCAGGAAGAAAATAACCAGAATAGCCAATATAGAGGTGAGCAGTAAGGTTCTGGAAGCTTTTTCTTCGCTTTCGAATTGTCCTCCGTACTCAATCCGATACCCTTCGGGAAGAGCTACATGATTCATTATTTCCTGTTGAATATCCTGAACCACGCTGCGTAAATCGCGACCGGCAACATTGGCGGATACCACTAATTTCCGGTGAACATTCTCGCGGGTTATCGTACTTGGCCCCATGAGCGATCGTACTTCTGCGACTTCAGATAGGGGTATTTTTCGCCCATCGTAGGTGTCGATTAAACCATTCTTTATTCCGTCGATATGCGAAGTATAATCTTCCTCGAAACGAACCACTAAGTCGAATCGACGTTGATTCTCGTAGATATCGGCCATTTTTTCTCCACCATAGGCGATTTCAACAAAATCGGTAAAACTTTGCATCGAAATGCCGGCACGAGCAAGTCGTTCCCGATCGGGACGAATAAGCAATTGGGGCACTTCAATTTGCTGATCGACCGATATATCTACCAGTCCTTCAACACCCTGAATTTTCGATTCAATCTCTTTCCCCACTTGATAAAGCAAGGGCAAATCTTCTCCGAAAATCTTGATAGCGATGTTCGCTCGGGTACCGCTTAGCATGTGATCGATGCGATGACCTAAGGGCTGTCCGACCGTAAAGGCAATACCCGGAATTTGACCCAGCGTTTGTCGAACCGATTCCATGAATTCGGCATGCGAACGTTCGGCCAAATCGAAATTAACATCGAGTTCGGCACTATTCGTAGCCTGTGAGTGTTCGTCGAGTTCGCCTCGACCCGTTCTGCGGGCCGTACTCTGAACTTCCGGAATGCTCAGTAGCTCACGCTCTACAATGCTCCCTATGCGATCGCTTTCGTCGAGCGAGGTACCCGGCTGAGTGATGAGCGATATGGTTAAGGACCCTTCGTTAAACTCAGGAAGGAAACTACGTCCTAATCCTGAAAATACCCATAGGGAGGCAATAAATAAAACGATAATGCTTCCTAAAACGAGAAACCGATGGTTCAAAACACGGGTGAGCGACTGCGTGTAAGCGCGCATCAAGGTTTGCACAAATCGATTATCCTTTTCATTTTTACGCAAATAAGCCTCATCCGACAAAAGCCATTGAGCCAAAATCGGAGTAAGCGTCATGGCTACTAAAAGGGATACAAAAAGGGCTACCAGAAAAGAAATCCCCAAGGGTTGGAGCATTCGTCCTTCCATTCCTGAGAGGAAAAAGAGTGGCACAAAAGCAACCATGATAATAAGGGTAGCATTAAAAATAGACGATCGAATCTCTCGCGAAGCGTCGTACACAACCATGAGAGCACTTTTACGCAAATAATCAGGAAGCTGCCGGTTTTGACGCAATCGTTTATAAACGTTCTCCACATCAATAATGGCATCGTCCACCAGGGAACCAATCGCAATGGCCATTCCTCCCAGACTCATAGTGTTAATCGACATTCCCAAAGCGTTCAAAACGAGTACTGCTCCGAGCAATGAAATAGGAATGGCTATAAGGGAAATAATGGTGGTTCTGAAACTTTGGAGAAACAGGAATAAGATGATTACGACAAAAATACTTCCTTCGATTAAAGCTTTTTGAACATTGTTTACCGATGCTTCGATGAAATCGGCCTGCCGGAAAATATGGGTATTCAACTGAACATCGGGAGGTAATGACGTTTTGAGCGCTTCCAGATTTGTTTCAATGGCTTCGGTTAATTGTAAAGTATTGGTGCCGGGTTGTTTGGAAATAGCCATGATAACCGCCGGCTCTCCGTTGCCGGCTGCAGTTCCCATTTTGGGGGCCGCACCTATTTGCACCACCGCCACATCTCCCAGTACAATCGATTTATTTCCGCGCATTTTGATAAAAGTGGATGCCAACTCATCGAGGTCAGCTGTCCGGGCAATTCCCCTCACGGTAAACTCATTCCCAAACTGGCGTACTACGCCCCCAGGTGCATTCCTTCCAATACCTCGGCATACTTCCGCAACCTCGTTTAAACCAACTCCATAGAAGGCCATTTTTTCCGGGTCGAGTAAAACCTGATATTCCTTGTATTCGCCACCAATGATGCTCACCTGGGAAACACCACCCGTTGACAAAATCAAGGGTTTGATGCTCCATTCAGCTAAGGTGCGCAATTCCATGAGCGAGGTAGAGTCAGCTTGTAAACCGACAAAGAAAATTTCCCCCATAATACTCGATTGAGGGGCTAGCATGGGTTGGCTCACTCCCAAAGGCATTTGTGCACTTATTTGGATGAGCTTTTCGCTTACCACCTGACGAGCTTTGTAAATATCTGTGCCCCAATCGAATTCGACCCATACGAAAGAAAAGCCTTGAGCCGAAGCCGAGCGAACACGCCGTACACCCGTAGAACCATTTACCACCGTTTCAATGGGAAATGTAACCAGGCGCTCTACCTCTTCCGAAGCCATTCCATGTGCGTCGGTCATAACCACCACCGTAGGAGCGGTTAAATCGGGAAAAACATCCACATCCATGTTAACGGAAGTGCGCAATCCTACTGCCATTAAAATGACCCCAATAATTAACACGAGGTATTTGTTGTGGAGCGAAAAATGAATGATTCGATCTAACATATTCCTTCCCTCCTAATGTACGTGACCTGCATGAGCATCTAATCCGCCACTTGCTTCGGCTAACTTTAGCATGATGGCACCACGGGTTACCAGGCGCTCGTTGGGCTGCAAGCCTGCATTTATGATAGCATCCTGTCCATACAAGCTTGAAACCTGAACCAACCTTTTCTCGAACGATTCAGGATGATGCTGAACATACACAAAATAATTTCCCTGTTGCTCGACTAAAGCCGATTGGGGAACGATTAAATGCTCGACTTCACCTTCCGTGCGAATCATTAACTCAACAAAGGTTCCGGGGAGTAGGTCGGGATGAGATCGAACAGCGATGCTAACCGGTAGCAGGAAATTGTCGGATTGGGTGGAAGATCCTATACTTAGCACGTTCCAATCCAAACTTTCGGATAAAAAATACGCTCCATCAGTGGTTTTCAGTTCAATCGATGCTATTCGATCCAGGCTTTTTCGGTAACGTGGTGCCATTTCAGCTTCAAGCAGCAAGTGGCTTCCCGGGTCGATCGCAAAGAGAGCCTGACCAGCCTCGGCATACTCTCCCGATTCGACATATACACGATGCAATCGACCCGACTCCGTTGCTATTAGTCTCTGCCCTTCGGGTTGATAACTTCGTTCCAAATTGAGCCATTCATTTTCGGCTAAATGATAAGCGAGCTGTGCATCGAGAAATTCGCGTTCCGAAACGATTTTTTCCTCACGCAAGGACGTTACCCGTAAAAAATCTTGTTCCGCTTTTTCCCATTGTTTACGTGCCTGGGCCATTCGAAGCTGAATGGATTCATCGGCCAATAGATTTCCTTTTAACCAGGCTAAAGCCTCTCCTTTTTCCACCTTACGACCAGGAAAGAGCTTGTTGTCAGGATCGCTTATTATACCTGAAATACCTGCATGAATGGTAGCTACCATGGAGGGCAAGGGAGATAGTTTGGCAGTCGCTATTATTTGAGGACCTTGTTGGCTTAGCTGTGGATAATCCGTTGCAAAATCGATTTTCCAGGACTGTTCTTTCGAAAAAAACTGCGCATCGGAAACGTTTACTTGAGAGGATTCAGCAATTTCATCCGCTTCTGGTTTCGTGGCTGAAACGATCAAGTCTAACCGGAAGGAGTAATCTCCAGCTTGATCTTTCATTATAAATTCTACTTCCTGCTTGCCGGCTTGCTTCGGAGTAAGCTGAAACCGAAAAATTCCGGGTTTAATTTTATTGATTTCTTGAGCAGCTGTAGTATGATCGTCTTGAGTCAGATTGATAGCAGTTAATTCGCCATCGAAGGGTTTGAAGTTGGCTAAATGGGTAAAATGAGCCAAGACTTCGGATGATTGATTCACGACGAGCGGTTCAGCTTCGGCAAAGAGCTCGAAGTTTTGGGAATAGCTCGTTAACATTAGGGGAACAACTTCGTGCGAATGATCCTCGTTTTGATGGTGATCGTCGTTCGAATGAGAATGTGGCTGGCAGGAATACAGTAAGCCTGCAAAGAGCAAGCCTAGCAAAGCATGATAAGCTTTCATAGCGTTGAATTAAATTTGATTCACAAATGAAAGAAAAAGAGAGCGCATGCACCAATGCTTTCACTTCTATTTAACAAATTAATTCAAGAGCCAAAGCTAACCGTACGACAAAGCACATCAATGAACCTAAATCTGCCGGCTAATCTTTTGTTGAGCTCAATTATTGACACTTTTGTAGCATATCACCCCTTAATCCCTGTCCTTAAATTTTGAATCTTGAATTCCTCATTGTCAAACTAATTTTTAAGAGGTCAACATTCTTTCATGGATGAGCGAAATTTCTTCTTTGTTTCGAGATGTGGCGAAGATGCGGTAACCAGCTTCTTGTAACTGTTGGATTGTAGCGAGGGATCGCGGTTCATCGGTATTGAAAAACCGATCGTGAAATTCGATTAACAGCTGGTTTATCGTGATCGACCGATTCAAAACATCCTTAATCACCTCATATTCAGAGCCCTCAATATCAATCTTTAGTAGGTCGATATGCGAATGGCCCATCAAGTTCATGAGATCGGGTAGCGATTTCATATCCACTTCAATGCTTTTTTGGGCATCTACGGCATGATTCATTTCACGACTTCCGGATACGCCACGATCATCTTTCGGCAAATAAAAAGTTTGTGGTCCGCTTTGAACTGCTAAACCCCAAGGATGAAAGATGAACTCTGAGGGTAGGTTTAGTTCAGCGAGGTACTGAATGGATTTTGGGGTAGGATCGAAAGCAAACACCTTACACCCGTGATTCTGAATAATTTTTCGGTCGAAACTAATATCCTTACCAATACCAACCGAATAAACAATGGACTGCGCCCGGAGGTAATCGGGGCACACAAAAAAACCACCGTAAGTGCTTCCATACCACCGACGTGGCAGCTTAATATTGGAATGGAGATGAGCCACCCATTGAGGATTTTGGAGGAGGGCCATTTTCCAGGAACGAAAGGAAAAAATAACCTCTTGTCGCATTTCATTCAATTTTCTCTTTAGCTTTTTCATTGCTTCCTAACCAAAAATATTAAACTTCTTTTTCACGTAGCGATGGCCAACATAGGTAGTAAAATAATACAACAGCGTAATCCAGTTGAATTCTCCTTTGCGAAAATGGTAGCGTGCTTTTCGCATGTTTCCGACCAGATAGTAATATCGGGCTCTACTGCCATTAATTCGTCGAGTCGCTTTTCGAACCTCTCTTGGATACAACTCCTGATAATCTTCGATACTCATGAGGGAGTAATAAAAATCGAACTTACGATATACATCCCTCATATACAAATTACTACCATGTACATAGCGTTTGTAGAGCGGTTTGCAAATTTCTAAGCTGCTTTGTTGGTGAAAAAGCCGAAGGATCCAATCGAAATCGACCATTCCAAAATAGTCTTCGAAGAGAATATCCTTTAACTCACGACGATAAATAATGGCTCCGAGATAGGTTATTTGCCCGCTGTTTAGTTTTTTAAGCCGAGCAAGAAAGGTTTCATTTTGCTCATATTTAACGAAGCCATACTGACTATTACAATTACGGGAAAATTCTTTTTGGTTCACCACGTCGATAATCGTATAACCCGATGTCACAATTGGGTAATTCTCCAGGTAAGGCAACATAGTTTTGAGTCGATGAGGCATCCAGATATCATCGTGGTCGGTAATGGCAAGGTAGTCGCCGGTTGCAGCCTTTATACCCATATTCCGCCCAATGTTCGGACCTCCGGTATTTTCCGGCGTTGTCATTACTCGTGCCGGGATGCCCTGGAGTACCTTCAGGGTATGGTCGGTGGAGCAATCATCGACAACAATTAGCTCTACTTCGAAAAGCTCCCCGATGCCTTCTTGATCTAAAATCGACTTAAGGGTAGGAATAATCGTCTTTTCGGCATTAAAGGTGGTAACAATAACACTTACTTTTTTCATGTTATACTCCGTCGTTAAAACATTTCATTCAAAAACACTTTAACCGTTCCTGACAGAGCCTTTTGTCGAATCATTGTCCCATTCAGGGTTCGGTAATTTGGCTGGAGCTGCCGTGCTAACAGCAAAACCACTCCAAAATAGGACAATTAAGTTGATCAAAAAAGCAAAATCGGCTCCTAACAAAAAAAACATAAAACTAGTTTTTCAAGCATAAAACCGGCTTCAAGAATAATTCCTTGATCGATCCAAAGCTATTCTAAGTTAGTTTTCAGAAAAATAAAGGATTCAATATGGAGTCAAACATGAAATAAAAGCTAATTATCTTGGAATCGGGTTGCATTTTTTATTACTTTGTGACATCGATTCAAAAATATCACATATCAGCCTGGTAAAGTGACTGAGAAACTCTCTTTTCTCAGAAGAAAGCGCGGCGAGCATGTCCCGCAGCGCTTCGAGTGCCTGGGGCATTTCGTAAAAAATTTATGATTAAAACGAAATTATTTAACGAAAATCAAAAACCGAGTAAAGAAGAAAAAGAAGAACTAATTAACTTTTTGCATCAACATTTGGAGCAATTTGGCGATGCATGGAACGACATTGAAAAGGCCGTTAACTATTCACTCAAAGAGTATCCTTCATTTGGAGGATTCGTATTACAAGGTTTTTGGGAAGGATCGACCGCTTGCGTAGTAGTGGTAAATCGAACCGGAATGGAAGGATATATTCCCGAGAACATTCTCGTGTATATTGCTACCGACCGTGCCTTGCGAGGAAAAGGAATCGGCAAACACATGATGCAGGAAGCTATGAAAGTAGCCGAAGGAAACGTTGCTTTGCACGTTGAACCCGACAACCCGGCACGACACCTCTACGAAAAAATTGGATTTACCAGCAAATACCTTGAAATGAGATACCTTAAAAAAGACTAAGATGGCTTTTGTAACCCTCGATCGCGATAAACTTCGTGCTAATTTTGAACACCTTGATTACCTGTTTAAAAAACGTGACATACAATGGTCTATTGTAACGAAACTTTTGTGTGGAAATAAACTTTTTCTGGAGGAATTACTACAGTTCGACATTGAACAGGTATGCGATTCTCGTGTATCCAACCTCAAAACGATCAAACAGATAAAACCTTCCATCGAAACAATTTATATTAAACCTCCGGCCAAACGAGCCATTAAGGGCGTTGTTCAATATGCTGATATCAGCATGAATACCGAGATGGAAACCATTCGAATGCTGTCGGAAGAAGCTAAAAAACAAGGCAAAGTCCACAAAGTGATTATCATGATTGAGCTGGGCGAATTGCGCGAAGGGGTTATGCGCGACGACTTAATCGAATTCTACGATCAGGTTTTCAATATGGATCACATCGAAGTGGCTGGTATAGGCACGAACCTATCCTGCCTCTATGGTGTGCTGCCCAACCACGATAAACTCATCCAACTATCCTTGTACGAGCAATTAATCGAAGCAAAATTTAATCGTAAAATCGACTATGTTTCAGGAGGTTCCTCGGTTACTATTCCACTTATTTATCAGGGTCTCCTTCCGGCCGGAATTAATCACTTCCGGGTGGGCGAAACACTCTACCTGGGAACCGACGTGTATAACGACCGACCCTTCGAAGACATGGAGAACGATGTATTTACCCTCCATTCTGAAATAATCGAGTTAATTGAAAAGCCACAGGTTCCTATGGGCGACATGGGTACCAACCTCGAGGGGCACACTGTTCAATTCGACGAAAACCAAATTGGACAAACCTCCTGTAGAGCGATTATCGATATCGGATTACTGGATGTTGAAGGAGAACATATCAAACCGGTTGATCCCGACATAAGCATCGTGGGGGCCAGTTCCGACATGTTTGTTATTGACCTGGGTGAAAATAAAGCCGATTACAAGGTAGGCGATCTGTTGGAACTACGCATGGATTACATGGGAACCCTGCGAACGATCAACTCCCGGTACATCGACAAAAGAGTTAAAGGAGACTTTTCCAAAAAATAAGTGTAAAGCACCTTCGATCTACCCCACAAGATTCGTAGTTTTAGCGCATGAAAAGTATCGAAGTAAATAGCGACTATCACGGTAAACACCAGCGACGCTTTCAAAGAACCATTGAATTTATCCATGAATGTCTGCCAAAGCAATTAAGCATTCTGGATTTGGGTCCGAATAATCCTTTGTCGGAGCTTATACGCCAACAGGGTCATCGAGTCGAAAATACCGCTAACCAGCAAGACCTGGATTTGGATTTTCATCAAGTCGAAAAAGATGGTTACGAGGTGGTTACGGCCTTCGAAATTTTGGAGCATCTGGTCTCCCCTTTCCCATTGCTCAAAGCGATTCGGGCACCCAAACTAATCCTTTCGGTGCCCTTAAATCTTTGGTTCGCCGAGGCCTACTGGAATCCAAACGATCCCTACGATTGTCATTATCACGAATTTGAACCCAAACAACTACGGATGCTGCTCAATAAAGCCGGGTGGACCATCCTGAAAGAGAAACAATACACCAACCCCGAATTTGCCTTGGGTATTCGACCGATACTGCGCTATTTTACACCTCGGCACATGTTTGTCTATTGCGAAAGAAAAACATAGCAATCCTGCTCCAAATTCCAAGGCACGGATAGCACTTACAGAAGTATCAGAATAGCGAGAACGATTGGACAAATTCGTTTCTCATGTGTACTGCTTTTAAAGGTCCACTGTACAGGCTCTAAGTAAGGAGGTGCCCTCCTTCTAAAGGTCGTGGAAGAGGGATCCGGTAGGAACTACAAAGAAACTGTTGTTTTGTAAAAAGCTCCCTATTCTTTGATTCGACAACGAATTATACCATCAATTACAGGCCTGAATTTCAACAAATTAGCAGCTCATCAACCCATTCTCCGACATTCAACGACGAAAAGTGAGATTGCGTAGGAATCAGGCTATTTTTAAACATATTCGAAGCAGTCGATTCTGCTTTGAAAATTTGGGCTTCTTTATTAGCATTGCAAGCAAGTTGCGAAGCTCTAAATACTTAACATAAAACTAATTAATAAAGGAAAACATGACCACACAAGATTACATTAATAGAGAGGACAAGTACGGTGCACACAACTACCATCCGCTTCCAGTCGTATTAGACCGCGGCGAAGGAGTGTATGTTTGGGACGTTGAAGGAAAGCGTTACTACGACTTTTTATCGGCCTATTCGGCTGTTAACCAAGGCCATTGTCATCCAAAAATTATCGATGCGCTAAAGAAGCAAGCCGATAAAATCACCCTTACCTCCAGAGCTTTCTACAACTCTGTCTTGGGTGAATTTGAAGAGTTTATTACCAAGTTTTTTGGTTACGACAAAGTTCTCCCAATGAATACGGGAGCCGAAGCCGACGAGACAGCAATCAAATTATGCCGCCGTTGGGGTTACGATAAGAAAGGAATTCCTACTAACGAAGCAAAAATAATTGTCTGCGAGAGCAACTTCCATGGTCGTACTACCACCATTATTAGTATGTCCACCGACCCTGATTCGCGCAATGGATTTGGTCCTTACACTCCCGGTTTCATTATTATACCTTACAACGATATCCCCGCTTTGGAAAAAGCATTGGAAGATCCGAATGTTGCCGGTTTTCTGGTTGAGCCTATTCAAGGAGAAGCAGGTGTAGATGTACCTTCGGAAGGGTATTTGAAAGCTGCATACGATCGCTGTAAAGCGAAAAACGTGCTGTTCATTGCCGACGAGGTGCAAACAGGTATCGCTCGCACGGGTCAAATGTTGGCCTGCGACCACGAAGGGGTTCGTCCGGATATTTTGATTTTAGGTAAAGCTGTTTCAGGGGGAGTATTCCCGGTTTCTTGTGTTTTAGCCGACGATGATCTTATGCTAGTTATTAAACCCGGGAACATGGTTCCGACCTTTTGGTGGCAACCCTTTAGCTAAAGTAGCCATTGCGGCACTTGAGGTAGTAAAAGAAAGAATCTGGCTGCTAATGCTGAAAATTAGTGGTAAAATTTTCCGAAAGAACTACAAAGCGGTTAAATCCGACATGGTTGAATTAGTGCGCGGAAAAGGATTACTCAATCGCGGTGATTATTCGTCCGAAAAATGGAAAAACAGCCTGGGATGTTTGTTTAGCTTTAAAAGAAAACGGACTTATCGCAAAACCCACCCATGGACACATATCTCGTCTTTGCTCCGCCCTGGTAATTAACGAAGAACAACTCATGGAAGCGTATCGAGGCATTATTAAACGACTTTAGCTCAATTCGAATAAAAAGAATACGATATCAAAAAGTCCGGCTCTTCATTAAGAACCGGACTTTTTTGCTAATCACCGATCAAGACTATTCTTCAACTTCAATTTCTATCCTCCAATAAATCGAATCGACTTCGATGAATCGATGTCATTTTTCGTCGAGGCAACCTCTGACATATACTTCATTTTAATCTCCACATTGACAGAACCTGTTTCATCTTTGAATTGATACAATTAGGTCATATAGTCCGATGCCGTTTCACCCAAAAAGCGATTCTTTTCGAGGAATTCCTCGATCGACTGCTATAGCCGCAGATTATCCTCAACTAATAGGAGTTTCATCGATGTGAGTTTTACAAAAAGTATAAAACGTGAAACTACCTCAAAATTCAGGATAGATTTAGGATGTTCCTAGGCTGTTAGGTAGGAAGGTTTAAATCCAAAAGGCAATAAATCCGCTACGGAATCGAACTCCAATACTTCATGCTCGCCAGGAAGGAGCACACGAATAGGTTGATTGTAACGATTCTCCGTTTCGCTCATTACCTGACGGCAAGCTCCGCAGGGAGGTACCGGGTCGATGAGCATGCCATTCTGATTGTAGGCTGCCACCGCAATAGCTTTCACCGACACTTCGGGATACTGGGCATTGGCATAAAATAAAGCCACTCGCTCGGCACATAAACCGGATGGATAAGCCGCATTCTCCTGATTGGCTCCGGTAATGATTTCGCCATTGGCCAATAAAACAGCAGCACCAACCGCAAATTTGGAATAAGGACTATAGGAGTTTTCAGCTGCTTGACGAGCCTTTTCAATTAAATCCTGATCCGGAACCGATAAGCGATTCCAATCGGGGTAAGCATTGTAGCGTATTGTTAATTCACGTTTTTCTACCATACAAAAAAATTTATCCAAAGGTACTGAAAGGCTTTTGTATTCACCACAGCCTACCATCGCTTTCTTGCACCTTTTAACAGACTATTGGGGTATCACGATTATTTTCTCGACCCATCGAGCCTGGCTCGAGGAAACAACCATCCAATAGATACCTGACGTTAGCTGGTCGAGTGCAATCAATTCTTCGGAATGGACCGTTTCCCGGCTCAACACACATTCGCCGGAGGAAGTGAATAATTCAACCTTCATTGGACCATCGCCGGGAACCCGAAACTTCACCCAATGACTGGCTGGGTTGGGGTAAATTTGTATTTGTTGACGGTAATCGTCCACTCGCAAAGGATCAATCACATGCAATAAAACAGGAATTTGGGTTGTATCCACATTGGTTTGTAGGTTAATTGACCCTTCGTAGTCGCCCAGTGGTATTCCATAGGTATTGAATCGGAGCAACAAGGGAAAATCGACCTCCGTTAGAACCGTTCCAAAACCATTCTCCAAGGTCAACCAAGTATCGTTTGCTCCCAAATTATTCAACACGATAATATCGGAAAAGGAATGGGGTGCAGAACCGTATGAATCGCCACTCACCTCGTAAAAAAGAACCATCGTATTCTGAATAGCCGGATCGATCCATAAATGCAATTCGGCCGAAGCTGTTTCACCTCCTTTTACAACTCCCCATCCATCAGGATCCTCACCATACCATATTACATCGGTTCCATTTCCATTGCTTCCATCCCACTCCATAACTCCTGCCGATCCTCCCGTAAAATGAGTTGCTGAATCGAGGTGAATACCCAATGGAAAACTTACGCGCACCGACTGAAGCCACTCGCTATCGCTGCTGTTATTATACACCTCCAGACGCAAAACAATCGGCATACCGGTATTGAGGGCTCCCGGACTATAATTCAAGTAAGAACCATCGATACTTTTAAGCTGATAAGGGGGCTGTTGATTCGAAGCAAGCACCGCACTCGAATCCAAATTTGCTTCAAAGCTCAAAATACTTCCACCCACATTTCGAATGAAAAGCGTATCGGTTTCTACTCGGTCGGGAGGCAAGGTTTTTTCTACGGATAAATTTGAAAGCCACAATTCCGGCAATAGGAAATCGGAGGCAGGCAATTGAATCCAATCGACAAATGCAGCATCTTCGCCTGTATTCACCGAATAATCTTTGGTGTAGCGCCACTCAAAAACATGATGCCCTGCACTGATTGGATAAACCTCCTGCGACCAGTCTTGGTCGCCACTCCACGTATCGACTTCTGTATTATCGATGAAAAAGCGCAAAAAATCATAATTTGTTTCCGACGACACCTTACGATAGAAGGAAATATTACCCGAACTGGCTACTTCGCATGCTATGCTAAAAGAACTCCATTCGTTATGCGTAATTAGACCACTTCGCAAAGCTAGATTCCCTTCGAAAACAATGCTGGTATCCTTAAACCAACCCTGATTACCGGAAAATGCCCAAGGCAGCGGAATTGGATTTCCTCCTTCCCAGGTTTCACTAGCTGTTCCCAATCCAACCGGAACTTCCATTTCCATTCCATACGATAAATCACCTTGAATACTCACCGGAAGCCACTCAATGTGGGGATTAGGAGTCGTTAAATCGGATTGCAGCGAAAGTATTACCGACCAATCCTCGCCAGGCGATATAACGGAAACTTGATTTCCTGAAACTCCCATCAATTGCAAGTAATCAGCGAAAGTGCCAAACTCGGCCACTACATTGTAAGCCTTAGCTCCTCCTTCGTTGCGGAAAATTAACTCCAGATAACCCGATTCGCCCGGCTCAAAAATACTATCATTCCCATCGGTATAATGGGCATCGGTAAGAACAAGTTTCGGAGCACGCGCCACAAAGACCAGGGTATCGAACGATTGAACTGTGGACGATTGAACCTCCAGCACAAAAGAAATGGGCGTTTCATCTTCGATATATTCCGAGACCACAAAGCTGAAAGCATTATTCAGATTGAGGGTCTGGCCGGTTCCCAACAAAGCGAAATTCTCCGAATCATCCACCATCATGATCGTAGTGTCCATGGGATATAAATCGAGATGAATGTTTTGAATATCCGTTTCTCCCACATTGGTTACATCGAGACTCAGGTAAGAGAACGAACCATACTCCGGATTTACCGAGCCGGAGGTATTAATCACATAATCGGAAAATTGCATGCCACTTTTCTCGAAGGGAAATCCTTTTACGGTGCTGAGCCAATTATTATCGAACACCTTCACAAAAATCGAATCCTGCGCGTAATCTTGAGCAAGTAATCCGCTAATAATACCGTCGCTACTTACGCTAAGACCATCAGGGAAAGGCCTGGGCTCCAGGATAATGCGCTTATTCGACGGAACGGTCACACTCGACCAGCTAAATTCCTGATAATTAGTCTGATCTCCCTTAGTTATCCCTGCCTGCCACTCTCGGTTGGGCGGATTCGAATTATTTCCATAATCGATATAAATGGTGCCATCGGGAAATAAAGTAATCATATATTCCAGGTTGATTCCGGCAAATACAGCTGTCCAGTAAAAACTGGCATAATTCGCATTTCCCTCATACCGGATTGTTGCACCGGAATGATAACCATACATGGGTGCAATGCTTTTAAAGTACCGCATCAAGACGCTATAATCGCGGGCGTATGGGATGAAAGAGGCTTCGGAGTCGAACATCAGCGCACCGAGGCGGGAAACAGTAGCTTGCGTATATTTTTCACCGTAAAAAGGAAATTCAAAATCGAAACTAGCGTTCAAATACGTATTCGGCAGGACCGAGCCGCTAATTGGATTAAAAGTTTGATTTAGCTCGGTAATCCGATAATTAAAAAATGGATACCATTGGAAAGGCTCCGAGCCCTGTTGAGCCTCCAATTCAGCCTGATAAGGAGCATTAAGCACAACCGGCGGAATGCTGTCGGTGGTAATCTCGGGCCGCATAAAATTGGGCTGATGGGTTAACCAAAGTAAGGTTGTTCCATTTTGCACAAGGTTCACATTCGTTTGGGACGATTGAATTTCAATTCCGCCCTGCGAATAATCGATGATGCTGAAACTATTCACTCGCCCGGTTGCAAATCCATCGGGATCATCTTCCTCGACCAAGAGGAAGAACTTGCGATTGGCTCCCGGCTCAACATATTGTAGCAGCTCGGAAATATCCAATCCAAACTCCAGGGTTTTATCTGCTTCAAGAGTTCCGCCCTGCAGGTATAAATCGCTTCCCTGGAATCGGAAATGAGGAAAATCTTCGATTTTATCCGGCCAACTGGCAAAAGCCGACGATGCAACACCTACTGAAACCTTGATTCGAAAACGGGAATCATGGGTTAGACTAATTTTGGCGGTTAGTAAGGGTTCGTAATCTTCTTTTACATCGACTACATAAGCGGCTTTATCCCAAATTCCCGGACCGTTATGATAAGCTAAAATTCGATAAGGTACATAGGCAAAACCCTGGTCGGCCCAATTAACAGGCCCTCCTCCTACTCCACCGCTGTAAGTGTTCGCAATCTTCAACGCTCCAATCTCCCAGTCGCGCATATCGACCACCCCATCGTTGTTGATATCGATGTGGTTGGTATAAACCCCATCGTTATTAAAATCGTAGCGAACCTGATCGTTGTACCCCACAATGGTCATACTATGCGAGGTATTGCTGAATTCGGTTATAAGATGCTTACCGGCTTCGGGAGTACCGGCAGGTAACACTTCGGGATAATCGACATGGTTAGCATAAAAAAATGCCATTCCGCCAGTGGAAGCTCCTTCCAAATGATTGTGCAAATAATGCTTCAATCGCTCAAGCCCTTCCGGAGTTCCCACATGAATGGCATACACCTGATTTATCCGATTTTTCATGGCGGAATAATAATGATCGTAACCGTTGAGCCACAATTTCATTCCGCCATCGGTTAGTAGTCCATTATTATCCGGAAGCGCTGGATTTCCGGCTTCGCGGATAATATCCATGCTTTCGAGCCAACTGGCTCCGCAAACGGTATTGCCTTCATTCAAAAAATTGTAGGTAAAGCTATATGGAAACCGATTGGCGTCGAGGCTTGCATCGACATTGCGTTCGCGAGCCATCTCATAGGTGAAAACATAGCCTTCCGAGGATGCTTGTCCGCAGGAACAACCCGATTGCCAAAACAACCCTCGCCAAAAGGGGAGGTTGGTATTATCGACGACCAAAGGTAAAGTCGATTTATGTTGCCAATAATGACCCGATGGCTGCAATTCAGGCAATTGAACCAATCGAATGGAGTCTTGTGTGCTCAGTTTCACATTTTGCCCCCAACTAATGGGCGACAAAACCAATAATATGAATACAACCAAGAGGTTATGAAGCTTTTGCATCTTGCTAAAATTTTGCAGCTAAAGCTATAAAACTTTAACACGTTTCAAATGCCCCTGAGGTTGGAATCTAAAGTTCGATTTTAAAACCTACAAAGAAGGTTCTGGGTAGCGCCGGGCCATAAATATATCCGCTGTCGCGCGTTGGACCGGTATCGAAATCCTTCTGATAGGAATTCAAAATATTTTGAACTCCGGCATTCCATTGTCCACGAATTTCACCATTAATTTTGAAATCATGGGCGTATTTAATCGTGACATCCACAAAAGAGGGGGTTTCAACTACGCGATCTTCGGGTATATTTCCGGCATAGTGCTTCACATACATGCTGCCGGTGTAGGTTCCTGAAAAGGATAATTCCGACGCTTTTAAAAACTTCCAATTCGAAGTGAAGTAGGCGTATTGATTCGGAGTTCGGAACATTTCTTTTTGAGGTTCCACTTGTTCGCTCCATCGCTCCGGTTCTCGGTAAAGGCTTTGCTGCAAGGTTAACCCAAACTGAAAAGAAAAGTCGGTATGGGGAACCAAAATTCCCTCCAGATTCAAGCCCTGCACCACTGCTCCGGATCCATTCCTGCGGAGAAAATTGATAATCCCATCGGCATTGTAGCCAATTTCTTCAAGTACAAAAACCTGATTCAATTCAGTGTAAAACGCTTCCGCCAGGAAATTCATTTGTACCGATCCCCATTGTCGATTCATATCGACCGAAGCACTGTAGCTGAGAGAACGCTCTTCTTGCAAATTGGGATCAATCACAATTAGCATAGCTTCGCCGCCGGCTATGTTAATGTGTAAATCCTCATCGAATGCTTGGGGAGCGCGAAAGCCGGTAGATAAACTGGCCCGGAAACTGAGCGACTCAACCGGGCTGTATCGAATATTCACCCGTGGACTGAAAACCGGATTATTCAATAGATTGTGCTTATCCATGCGCAATCCGGTTAAAATACTCCATTGCGCATTCTTCCATTCGTTTTGAGCATATACACTGGCAATCCGTACTTCCTGTTGAATATGTCTAAAATAGCCGGGAATCTGATCTTCCAAATTATTCAAATTATACTCAGCACCTAAAGTCAAGTCGGCCGGCATCCACAACAACTTGGAAAAAGAATAAACCAGTTGTCCGCCGGTTAACCAACTTAAATCGGTGGTGTAACCGTAGGCATTTAAATCTTGTTGAGCTCCATAATAACTGTTTCGGTCGATCGCCTGAGCCGACGAAAACATACTGACCTTGAATCGATTGTCCTTATCGAAAAGATCCCATCGAATTCCTCCGGTATGAATGAGATGTTCCACTTGCTCGGCAATATCTGCTTCGTGCGGTTGCCGATCTACCTGACTTCCACCGCGACGAAACTCCGATAAATGATGGTACTCCAACGTCAGTTTGCTGTAATTGGTGGTCCGATAATAGGAACGAAATCCCAGGTTTTTACTACGAATGGAGGTTACTTCAGAAAATCCGTCGCCATTCGCATCCCATACACCCCGATTACGGGTAGAACCAAAAAATAAGATTCCGGCTTTGTTATTATCGCTTACGACCGATGCATTAAAGGAGTGATTCACATCGAGCGCCTCGCCACCAATAGCATTGGTTGTGTTTGAAAGTGTTACTGCATTCACATCGGGTTCACGGGTAATGATGTTGACCGTTCCGGCAATAGCGTTTGATCCAAAAAGCGCCGACCCTCCTCCACGCATCACCTCGATCCGCTCCACCATGCTCGCCGGGATTTGCTCTAAGCCATAAACCCCTGCTAAGGAACTGAATATAGGACGACTATCGATTAGTATCTGAGAATAAGGACCATCTAGCCCGTTGATCCGAACTTGCTGATAGCCGCAATTCTGGCAATTGGTTTCAACCCGCAATCCAGGCTGAAAATTTAATCCCTGAGCCACACAAACCGAGTTGGTCGATTCAAAGGTTTTAGGACTAATCACATTAACCACTACGGCAGCTTCTTTTCGATTTCCTTCGCTACGGTTAGCCGAAACCACCACATTCGACAATTGAATCGCATCTTCGAGGAGGATAAAATCGAGTTCGAGGCTCTTGCCGGCTTCAAGACTAACTACTTTTTCTTCCGAAGTATAGCCCATTCCCGAAGCCACCACCGTAAACGTCCCAACGGGCAAGTTTTTTAAAAAATAATGGCCACTGGCATCGGTAGCAGTACCAATGGCCGTTCCCTTTAGGCTGATATTGATGTAAGGCAAATGCTCGCCAGTACTTTTCAATATAACATGACCAAATAAATTGGTATCGGTTGGTTTTTGGGCAAAAGGGGATAAAACCATCATGAGCATCAAGCCGATGAAGGGAAAGAACGAACGTTTATATTTTTTCATATAGGTTTTCAATTGGAAAGACGTAATCATTTTCGACCATTCCAAAATCAAGGATTAGTACGAGCAAAACCACCCGTTTCGCCTTAGAACTTAAAGGCTCTACTTATGCTCATAAGCAACTGTTAAACAATGGCTGACAGCTACTTTTCTTTGAAAATGGATGATACAATTTTAAAAAAGAGAGGGGAAGAAACGATTTAGCGGGCTGGAGGAGCGCGCAGGGAAGGCACCTGCACCGGGAAAGCAGAGACAGGTTCCGGTAAGGAAACTTGCCATACCCGATAGGCAGATACAATTACGTCCGGCAGCTGAGGTGCGAGTGCGAGCTCAGGACTTAAATAGTCAGATAATGCAGCAATTAAGACCAAATCCTCTTCGGAGTGATCGGAAGAGTCCGAGGAGAAAGGATGCGAATGCACCACGGTTAAGCCATCGACCACATGACTGTGCGTAAAGAAAGAAATGCTGGCAAAATAGGCCAGGAACAGGACCAACAAAGCTTGGGTCTGAAAAATTTTCTTTAGTGTCATATAGTTAAAATCGGCGCAAAAGTAGCCATTAAAACAAGAAGACCAAGCGATTGTTTAAGTCGCCTTTTCCACGATAAAACTAAAATTGCTCAATCCGATTGAACCGGTTCCTTACCACTTCTGCTTTATGCAGATTCAAATACTCCAGAAAAGAGCGTGCTATTACCGAATGCTTTTCACCCTTTAGCCAAATTAGGCTCCAAGTGGAGTTGATTAACACTACGCCCCGACTAACCTTGCATCCGAATCAACTCAAGCTATTTTTTTGCTTTTTACATATTTTACCCGCAAGAAAGCATCGCATCCCTTTATAAAAGTAGGTAGTATGGGGAATGGATGCAATAAATGGAGTAATACGCTAGTGGCCAGAGTCTTATATTCGTATTCATCTCTGGGAAAAGAGTGGTTTACGCCTATTCAGATATTAAAACCTACATTCTTCGTAAACAAAAAAGATTACTAAGCTAGTTTTTGATTGAGGATGCTACCGACTATGTGTTTAAAGAGAGGGCTGATTCCCGGAAAACCCTTCATTAAATATTGATTTTCATCAAGTTAAGCCAACTTAGATGACAAATAGTTCTATAGTTTCTGTAACTTTCTAACAATCATTTTGTATTGCTCTGTTTATTAATAAAATATGATTTTTCACCGTCCAACTCGATCAAGTTGTCAGATTTTGACACGGACCGCACTTATTTTCGTGAATAATTTTGATTAAAAGCTAAAAAAATTGAGAGAGAAAAAATAGAAACAGAAACTAGACAAGAATCTGCACTGCAAGGGGAACATTAATAAAGTAACAATGAATCATAGAGAAAGCATGGAAAAGCGACTTTACGTAGCTGTTAGCAAATTTCTGACAAATTCAGTGAATCTGACCAGATGGGAAAACACAAAAACAGAACAAAATGAAATCGCAAAGACGCTGAATAGACTAAGAATAGAATCTCCAAATAATTTCATACCATTACGGCTAGCCTGTTCAGTTTATTTAAGTTATGGAAGCAAAAACTGCCGGATTAAGTTTCCTGTTACATACAATGATTTTCAAAGAGCATGGCAGGAAATTAACACATTGCCGGGACAATGCAGCGCAATAAATCAGTTAAATTTTAAAGAATGGCTAAATCGTCAAGGAAACTATCGATTTGCATCTATTTCTGCAAAACGATTTTGTTCAAATATGAACATGGCAGGAATAGGTGAGATGATTAAAGAATATGATACATGTAATTCCTATAGTGAATATTTACAGTTCTGGATGAAGTTTGAAGGAGTTGGAATCCAATATGCAAAAAACTTATGTATGGACGAACAGATACCAGCCTTTGAGAATTCAATCAAGATTGACTCAAAAATTAATAAATACTTTGACAATTTCCCTGAGCAATCACTCTCTCCTGCTAAAAAAGAGCAACTTCTTCTGCGAGTAGCTAATCAGATAGGTCTTACTGGCTGGGAGATGGATCGGCTCTGCTATAATTACGCTGACGAGATTATAGGATTAATGTAATAAGACTTTTTTAATAAAAACCTATTGAAATAGTATTTCTGATTAGCAATCGAATTTATTTATCAAACAATCTTAAAAATGAAATGGACAAGTTTTATTAAAAATGCTATAAATGCTTCAATTGCTTATAATACCTATAACTCAAATGTAAATTTGGACGAGATCAATCAAAGTATTCAATCCTTCACGTCTGAATTTAATTCCGAAATGAGCCAGCTGAATGAAACACTAAACAAAGGTTTTGCAATGCTATCTTTTGAGTTAGCGATTCAGTCTAGTATTTTCAAGGAAGCACTCTCAGTTCTGAAGAATAAACGGAAAGCAGAGGCAGAGGAATTGAAAGAATTTGGCATCAACGCTCTTCGGAATGGTTGGGTTGATGATGCTATACAAGATTTCAAAAAAAGTATAGAAATTAATAGATATGATTACCAGGTCTATTATTTGCTCTCAAAATGCTACTTCCTTTTAGATGATAATTACAATCAAGATCTTTTTTTGCAACAAGCTTTCCATTATTCAAGTGAGGATCCTTCATTTAGACAATATATAGGTCTTGATATTGTTGGGCGCTTAATAAGTGAATCCAAATATGATGACGCGCAGGAAGTCATCAACCAGCTCGAAGCCCTATTGCAAAGTAATCTATCTCATACACCTCTTATTCTTTCAAAAATAATTATATCTATTTATACTAAGAAGATAACTTCAGACCTTTTGGATTGGGTAGATTTGGCTATAGAAAGTTACGATGGACAAAAACCCGATCGGATTTTAATGGTTTTACTTGTGCTATCAGAAAAGTTAGACGTTGAAAATCGCGAAAAGGTCATTGGTAGAATAAATCTTAGTAAATATGCAATATCCCTTAAAAGTGCCCAGAATTTATATTTTTCTTTATCAAATCTTGAAAAAATCCTTAGTTTACTGGACAGTGTAAATCTTCCTAATTCCTTTTTAAGATATACACCGAAGAGTGTAGCTGAAAAATATCTACCCTTATATCAGTTAGTTCCAGACTATCTAAAAAAAATTGAAATATCTAAAGAACGATTAAAAAATATTTCAGTTGAGAATTTTAAAGTTCTTTCTTTCTTGGAAACGAAATTAATAACCGTTGAAGATCTCATTTTAAATAGATTACAAGAAATTCTCAAAGAAAAGACTCCTGACTTTGACCCATATTATGAATCTATACAACAACCAATCGAGTTAAAGAATGGGGATAAAATACTGAATCAATGCATTTTAGATAACAATGAAGTCGTCACCTTAACTTATTTTAAACTAATAATTCTAGATGAAAAGCAACAGGTATTTGTGTATGACCTGCATGACGATATCATAAATTTAGATAAATATCGTTTATCCAAGGACCTTTACGAATCTTTTTACCTAAAAGATAGATTGAGTGAAAAGCTTTTACTTATCAACAAATCGGGCATTGGCACTTACAATAACATTAATCTCCTGTTAAATAGAGGCATAGAAAACGCAATCTTCTACATGAATTTATCCGGATTGAATAGATATTTGAATAATTTGAATGTGTATTTGGACATTTTTTTAGAGGTTCATAAACTGGAATCAGAAAAAAAAGATAATTCATTGCATGAACCCGAAAGCCCTAATTCAAATGATATCATTTTTTTAGATTAATAGAACCAAACTGATAAACCATAATAATTATGCTTGAATCGATATGCGTTGCATGTGGAAGAATTATAAAATTCGAAGAGGAGCATTTGGGAAGAACATTCAAATGCCCCTCCTGTGGCCAAACAAATATAGTTAAGAGAATTTCCATTGTTGAAGAAATTGATTCACAGATCTCAGATGAGGCTGTATTAATTTCCGAAAACATGAAAAAGGCTGCAACAAACATAAAAAGGCCTCCATCAAACAACAAGCATTCGGGTGACAAAATAGCCATTATTATAATGGTTGGCATTGTTATTATTGGGTTGTTGGCATTATTATCTTTTTAATAACCAAAAATCGCAAACAATTTAAAAGCAAGTAAATGTGTTTTCATCTAATGTCTAATTTTCAACCGAACACATCAGTCCTAAAACCATGACAAACAGTTCTTTAAATTAAAAATCTCGATACTTTTGACTTTGAAGTAAGATAACTGTGATTAGCAAATTTGCACTGCAGAAAAAATGGCAAATTTCAGTGCAGAACTTTTCGTAAAATTCACTACATAACTTTTCATCCTTTTAGTTCTATCTCATTTAAATTTTCATTTTTATCCAAGAAGGTTTTTCGATGGTCCATTCGGTATCCTGACCCTTCAATTTGACTACCTCCCAATGGAATAAAATTCTATTCAGGAGTGGGTAAAGTCCAATACTAAAAACTACCATTACCATGGAACGCTTAAAGAAAAGAGGATATGAAGCCTTCCTCGAATACCATGTTTCCATTGAGCCATATCTTCATCCCGAAGGTTCGGGACTGAATACTAGACCTTCCAAAAGCCATCGGGATACAGTGGTCCCGAAAGATCGGGATAAATTGTGAGAGGCTCTGCCCATCAGTGTTTACTGGTGGGAAAGTTTACTTGATTATAAAGCGTTTTTCTATTTGTCATACGTGTGAATTAATTCAAAAATCAGTTCAGTCAAAGTCTTTACGTCACTTTTAATTGTGCCTTTCATATATCGTTCGTAAACACTTTTGTTGTCTGGAGGGTTGAGATTGAGTGTCAAGCCTTTTTTTAATGCCAACAGTCGCAAAAATTCTCTTTGTGTTCGTCCATTTCCTTCTCTGAATGGGTGTAAATAGTTGACATTATCTAAAATTTCCGCCAATTTCTCGGCAAGCAGTCTTTTGTTGCCTTTTGGGATTTTATTGAACTCACCAAGTAATTGGTCAATGTACCCGAAGGCGGTGTCAAAGTGCGAAGTAGGGAAGAATTGTTTGCCGTCTTTGCTTATTTCAACTATCCGCTTCTTTCCTGCCCAAACGTAAAGGTCCTGAAACAAATGTCTATGAATTTCAAAAAGGCTGTCAACACCCCTGATTTTATAGGGATTCTCGTAAAGTTCTTGAAGACGTTTTGTTACCGCACCGCTCTCAACAAAAAGCAATACATCGGGGTCAGTTATGTCCTGCAAATTTCTTAGAAGTCCTGTCTTGGGGTCAGTGTAGGTGAAGTCAGGGTCTATGTATTTGTAGGAATTAGACATAAGCTTTTTGTTTAGCAAATGCCACAAGTTCAGTTAGTGATATTTTTCCCGTCACATAGTCCCTTATAATTTCAACACCTTTTGGAGTAGGGTTAAATCCTTCGAACATATTACTCCCCAGTGCGCTTGCGGTGCTTTCCAGGGTTTTCAAGTCCGAAAACTTAACTCCCATTATTGTCAAATTATTTCTGTCTATTTCTATCGTGTTGAACATATTTTTCAGTCTTAAATCCTTTCCAAATTTACAAAATATTTAGGTCAAACCGTTTGTTTCTGTCGCTTTAAATGGCTGTTAACTAGTATATCCCCAACTTTGTATCACTTTTCACAAAATCGAAAACGCTTTGGAGAAGGGACGAATAAGCGCCAGCTGATGGACTTATGCTTGCAGATGAATGAGAAGGCTTCATACTCGAATTTTTTACTGCTTCTAAAATAGCAGTTTTTTGGATACAGAAGAGCCGTATTGGGTAAAAGACGAGCCGTTTAGGAGAGTTCTTTGAATGCAAGTTATTGAAAAGGATAAAACCCAAATTCAGATTGGAAAATCCCATTCCTTTTCTCTTAGTGTAGTTTTACATACGAAAGTCGCCTTTTCAAAATCAACCCTTTAAGAAGCTTATTCATCCAACTTCAAACGATCCAACGGACTAACTATTCGGGTTAGCTTGTCGGAACGTAAATGGGTGTAAATAGCAGTGGTCTTGATGCTGCTGTGGCCTAATAAAGCTTGAATGTAGCGAATATCGGTGCCACTCTCTAACAAATGGGTGGCAAAACTGTGCTTCAGGGAGTGAACGGCAGCATGCTTGCTAATTCCTGCTGCCGGTAAGGCCCGATTCATCACCTACTGTGCACTGCTCGAACTGTAAGGCTCGCCAATATACTGCCCCTCGAAAACAAAATCACTGGCGCGGGAGGCCAAATGGTTTCATACTAAAATCTACCATTACCTTGGAACGCTTAAAGAAAAGAGGATATGAAGCCTTCCTCGAATACCAAGTTTACATTGAGCCACATTTTAATCCAGAAGGTTCGGGACTGAATACTAGTCCTCCAAAAGTTTTCGGGATAGAGTGATTCCGATGGTTCGGGATAAATTGTGAGAGGCTCTGCCCATCAGTGTTTACTGGTGGGGAAGTTTACTTGATTAGGACCAGTGGTTATTCATTTGTTTTCTCTGTTTTAAGTCGCCAATCAAAAACATTTAGGTGTTTTATTCCAGAACGGTCTTGTGTGAACGATTCTGTCGTGAGTAAAATTTTTGGATAATTGTCTTTTATTTTTTCCAATGTACCAAACTCACGGTCAATTGCATTTTCGTTCGTCATCTGCCATGCAACCTGATAGTATTCGATTTCGCCTGTTTGGGTTTTACACACAAAATCGACTTCCGTATTTCGGGTTGTACCGGTCCATACTTTGTTTCCACGACGAATAAGTTCCAGGTAAACAATATTTTACAGAATGTGTCCCCTGTCTGTTAACCGTTCTTTACCAACTAGTATATTCAATAAACCTGCATCAACCAAATAGTACTTTGTTCCAAAAACACAAAATAAATTATCAAAACATGCCATTATTGCATGTTTTGATAATCATTCCTGTTTGTAAAACCGGCCGGATGCTCCGAATAAGCGAGCTGCCCCGCATTCGTTCGCCGGCCATATCGCCAGCTATCCTGTTTTCGACTATCATTTCATAAAAATCTACTGCTAGGTAGCATGGGAGAGCTATGCGCTGTTCACTAACAAACCTACCAAATGCATCATAAAAATAGGAAAAGAAAACTCAGCATGAGAACGATCCGGTACATAAGCCTGCAAAATTTCAAAGAACGTAGTTAATTTCATTGCGCCAAAATCACCAAAACCGTCGATAAGTACATAGGAATACTTCATTCCAGGTCGGATGTAGTCCAACCTGTACTCCTCGCTCGGTCTTGCAGAGCGCTCAGAGTCCTATTTATTGTAGGGCGTTTTTCTATTTTATCGAATAATTAGTTCCTGGTCCAGTTCCGAATTTTTCAATCAAGTTTTTCT